>NZ_JBEPPB010000005.1:0-279965 GCF_040547105.1 Arthrobacter sp. UYCu511 | reverse complement strand
AATGTTCAGGTGGCTGTTCCTGTGACGGTTCCGGTGAATGTTTCCGGGAACGCGGTGGGTGTTGTGGGTAATGCGGTTTCCTCGGGCTCCGAGGCCACGAACACCACGGTCATACCTCCGGTTCAGCAGTCCTCCAACCATGGTTCCAACCAGGGATCTGCCGGTGACGGTGGCCTCTTGGGTGGTTTGTTGGGCAACGTTCTGGAGAATGTTCAGGTGGCTGCTCCTGTGACGGTTCCGGTGAATGTTTCCGGGAACGCGGTGGGTGTTGTGGGTAATGCGGTTTCCTCGGGCTCCGAGGCCACTAACACCACTGTGGTACCTGCGGTTCAGCAGGCTTCCAACCAGGGTTCCAATCAGGGCTCTGCCGGCAACGGTGGCCTCCTTGGAGGCATTGTTGGTAACGTTCTTGACAATGTTCAGGTGGCTGTTCCTGTGACGGTTCCGGTGAATGTTTCCGGGAACGCGGTGGGTGTTGTGGGTAATGCGGTTTCCTCGGGCTCCGAGGCAACGAACACCGTGACTCCAGAACTCCCGGTTACGCCGGTTACCCCGGTTACCCCTGTTACGCCTGTTACCCCTGTTACGCCGGTTACCCCGGTTACCCAGGTTACCCCGGTTACCCCTGTTACACCTGTTACGCCGGTTACGCCGGTTACCCCGGTTACACCAGCCACATCAACTCCCGAAACGACGGCTAACTCCGCCGTTCAGCTAACGATTGCCAGTCACATCCAGCCGGAGAGCTCCAATGTTCAGGCATGGGGAGAAGCCGCACCTGCTCAGCTGGCCTACACCGGCACCGGTCTGTGGCCCATCTACCCTGCAACTGCCATTCTGTTGGCCGGTGTTGGGCTGCTCCTGTTGGTGATGCGCCGGGTGAACCCCGGGGTCTAGCGAGCAGTTGCCAGGAAAACGCGACTAGATCCGCGAACTGACCCGTGAGATATGGCGGCTTTGAAGCCTCAAAGCCGCCATATCTCACGGCTCGTTTGCAGCGATGAGCCGAAGACTCCGGCTAGCGTCCGGGCACAGCCTTTTTCAAGCAGAACCACCCCAACCGGTTCAGGCCGGAGGGGACAGCCTGCGCACGGCCAATGCAAGCCACAGTTGCACACGATCCGGCGTCAGCGCGGGGTCGTATCCAGTCAACTCAGTGATTTGCGTGAGCCTGTAGCGTACGGTGTTGCGGTGCAGGGCAAGAGCATCGGCAACAGCTGCCACAGAACCGTTGAGTCTTAGATAGCTTTCCAAGGTATCTACAAGTTCGGCCCCGTGGGCAGCATCGAACGCGGCGAGCGGTCCCAGCGCTTCAGCGGCCATATCTGCCATCGGTACGTCTTCGCTGGCAAGCAGGAGGGAGGTCAGGCTCAGCCGTTCCGGAACGTTGACCTCTAAGCCGCGTGTGGCTGCTTCACGTGCTTCAAAATAGCTCCAACGCAGTCCATTCGCTTGGGAGTATGCGCCGCCAATTCCCACCGGAGCCGTGATCTTGATGTTGTGCATTTGGTGACTTAACGCCCGGCCCAATGCGGCAGGATCACCGGCCTGTGTGGGGACCACCAGCAGCAATTCCTGTTTGCCTTCGGAGCTGATGGTTGCTGCAACAGCACTTTCCAGACCTGCTGGCAGCGTGATGGTTGCAAGAGTGGGGAATTTGTTCGTCTCGGTGCTCACTAGCAGAACAAAGTTCTTACTGGCGGGGGCGATACCCAGATTTTCAAGACGGGCAGCCGAATCTGCCGCTTCAAGGGTTCCCCGGACTATGTCGGAAATGACCTGTCCGGCGATCTGCCGCGCACTTTGGCGCCGCTGCACCAAGTTATTCAGCTCAATACTGATCAACCCGCGGGCGTAGTCAACAATCCCGTCGTCGTGAAAGGGGCGGCGGAGCCACAGCGTGCTGGAATCGCGCTTTCCAGTGGATAGCGCCACGGCATGCCAGGCGTCGTCGTCAGGGGCGGCGCCGGCAGATGTTGCGGCCACTTCCCCGCCGTACTGAGTAATAACCAAATCGGCTGCCACCATGGACGAGAGTTTCATGAGCAAGGCCGGGAGCCCACCGCCCGTCAGTAGCGCGCGTGCCAGCACCTGGTGTTCCCGAAGGAGCCGCTCCAATTTTATGTAGTGATCGGAGGAGCGCGCATCCGCAACCAGCTTTCCGATGGCGATGAAAGGAGTGCTGTAGGGAACCTCAACTACCGGAACCGCCCAACGGTTTGCCTCGGCAAGTAGGGCAGCCGGCACAGAATCATGCTCAAATCCGATGCCAAAACCAATTCCGACGGCGCCCGCCTGCTTGATCTGGCGAACAAAGGAACGCTGGGCATCGGCAGTGCCCTGCCGGGCACCCGTGGTGAGGACCAGTTCACCTCCACTGAGGAACCCCTGTGGATTTTCCAGCTCTGTCACCGCAACCCAGTCGATCGCAGAGGTGAGCGGGGTTCGCACTGAACCCAAGTTTTTTAGGTGCAGGCCGGGTGTGCCCAAAAGGTCTGCCAAGGAAAGTGCCATGCAATAACTATACAAACGCACTACAGCTAATGCCCACAGTGGTGCAGTTGGCTATTCGCTTGAATGTGGTTTCGGGCTTAGGATTTCGCATATGCGGTGTGTGTAGGCCGCGATTTCCCTTCCGAGCTAAAACTCCCACACCAAGCTAAAGAGGTTGAACACTGTGGTCCAGACCTTGCAGAACTTCATCAATGGAGAATTTGTGCCCGTCACCGGCACGGACGCCCTCAACATTGTCAATCCCACTAACGGCGAGGTTGTGGCCAAGGCTCCCATCTCCAGCCAGGCAGATATTGATGCGGCCATGGAAGCAGCAGCGGCAGCGTTCAAAACGTGGAAGCGCGCCACTCCGGGTGAGCGCCAGCGTGTATTGCTCAAGCTCGCCGACGCCGTTGAGGCTCGTAGTGAGGAAATCGTTGAGGCTCAGCACCGCAACACCGGTCAGGTTAAGACGATGATCGCAGATGAGGAAGTAGCTGCCGGAGCCGATCAGCTGCGCTTCTTTGCTGGTGCAACACGCCTCCTGGAAGGCCGTTCCGCTGGCGAATATATGGAAAACTTCACCTCGTATGTGCGCCGCGAACCTGTTGGCGTGATTGCCCAAGTAACTCCTTGGAACTACCCGTTCCTCATGCTCATTTGGAAGATTGGCCCCGCTCTGGCCGCCGGTAACACCGTGGTACTCAAGCCCAGTGACACCACACCTGAAAGCACGCTGGTCTTCGCCGACATTGCCAAAGACATTGTCCCCGCCGGCGTTCTGAACTTTATCTTGGGCAACGGGGCAACAGGCGCCGCCATGGTTGACCACAAGATCCCCTCCATGGTTTCCATCACTGGTTCAGTGCGGGCCGGCATTGCCGTAGCCAAGGGAGCCGCGGAAGGTCTCAAACGTGCGCACTTGGAACTGGGTGGAAAGGCCCCGGCCATCGTTTTCGCTGACGCCAACTTGGGTAAGACGGCGCAGGAAATTGCCGAGTACGCTTTCTTCAACGCCGGCCAGGACTGCACGGCCATCACCCGCGTGCTGGTTGAAGAGTCAGCTCACAAGGAATTTGTGGCAGCACTGGCAACAGCGTCCGAGGGTTTGGAAACCGGCAACGCCGACGACTCCAAGAACTACTTTGGACCGCTGAATAACATCAACCACTTCAACGCCGTGGTCAAGGTAGTGGCGAACATCCCCGAGTACGCCACTGTTGTCACCGGTGGCAAGCAGGTGGGCGAGAAGGGCTTCTACTTCGCTCCAACCGTGGTGGACGGCGTCAAGCAGAGCGATGACATTGTGCAGCAGGAAACCTTTGGCCCTGTCATCACCGTCCAGACCTTCAAAACGGAGGAAGAGGCGCTCGAGATGGCAAACGACGTCGACTTTGCCCTGGCCTCCAGCGTCTGGACCTCCAACCATGGCGTGGCCATGCGCCTCTCCCGCGATCTGGACTTTGGGGTGGTGTGGATTAACACCCACGTCATGCTCACGGCCGAAATGCCGCACGGCGGTTTCAAGCAGTCCGGCTACGGCAAGGATCTCTCGATCTACGGCGTGGAAGATTACACGCGCATCAAGCACGTCATGAGCAACCTGGACGCGTAGTCCAACAATGTTTAGGCGCGGCCACAGTCCCGCCAGCACCAAATTGAAAGGAATTTTCCATGAGTGATATTCAGTACCGCCTTGCCCAAAAACGCGAGATCCTCGGCGCCTTCCCCGGCCCCAAGTCACAGGCACTTAACGAACGCCGCAAGTCAGTTGTTGCTGGCGGAGTGGCTTCCACGGTGCCGGTTTATGTGGCAGACGCCGACGGCGGCATTCTCACCGATGTTGACGGCAACTCCTTCATTGACTTGGGTTCCGGCATCGCCGTAACCTCCGTTGGAGCCTCTGACGCCAACGTTGTTGAAGCGGTTCGGGAGCAGGTGGGCCACTTCACGCACACCTGCTTCATGGTGACCCCCTACGAAAGCTACATTCAGGTTGCCGAAGAACTCAATGCTCTGACCCCCGGCACCCACGAGAAGCGCACCGTGCTGTTCAATTCCGGTGCCGAAGCCGTGGAAAACGCCGTCAAGGTGGCCCGCCTAGCTACGGGCCGCGACGCCATTGTGGCCTTCGACCACGCCTACCACGGCCGCACCAACCTGACCATGGCCCTGACCGCCAAGGCCATGCCGTACAAAACGAACTTCGGCCCGTTCGCGCCGGAAATCTACCGCGTCCCCATGAGCTACCCGTACCGCGAAGAGAGCGACATCAAGGGTGAAGAGGCCGCGCGACGCGCCATCACCATGATCGAGAAGCAGATCGGCGCCTCCAGTGTTGCTGCGATCTTGATCGAACCGATCCAGGGCGAGGGCGGCTTCATTGTCCCCGCCGACGGCTTCCTGCCCACCCTGGCCGCCTGGGCCAAGGACAACGGCGTTGTCTTCATCGCTGACGAAGTTCAGTCCGGTTTCTGCCGCACCGGTGAATGGTTCGCCACGGTGCACGAAGGCGTTGTTCCGGACATCATCACCATGGCTAAGGGAATCGCTGGGGGCCTGCCGCTGTCCGCCATCACGGGCCGCGCCGATCTCATGGATGCCGTCCACCCCGGCGGCCTCGGCGGCACCTACGGCGGAAACCCTATTGCCTGCGCCGCCGCTTTGGCAGCGATCAAGACCATGAAGGAGCACGACCTCAACGGCCGTGCCGCCAACATTGAACGCATCGTCACTGACCGGTTTACGGCTCTGGTTCAGGAGCTTGGCGCCAACAACATCATCGGTGAAATCCGTGGCCGAGGCGCCATGATGGCCATTGAATTGGTTCAGCCCGGCACAGGCACAACAACCAAGGAAGTCAACGCTGAAGCAGCCAAGGCCATCGCCGGCGCCTGCCTGGCAGCCGGTGTCATCATCTTGACCTGCGGCACTTATGGCAACGTGATCCGTCTGCTCCCGCCGCTGGTCATCAGCGATGAGTTGCTCAACGACGGTCTCGACGTCCTATGCGACGCCATCCGCGCGGCGCTCTAGCAAAAAATCAGAATAAGCCCACACACGCAAGGATCCCCGGCTAAGAGAATGACTCTGGGGAGCGGGTAGGGAACAAACGACGGCGGCACTCAAGCCGAGCCTTTTTGGCTCGCCTCGAGTGCCGTTTTTGTTGGGGAGCGGGGAGCGCAGCCAGGTCCAAGCCCGCCAGCATGTCTGTGTCTTACCACTACGACTGCGTCTTGTTGGCGTGCGGAAGCAGGCGATGGGTAGGGTGGAGAGAATATTTTCGTCTCCGTACCGGCGTAGTGGAGTGGCATGGCAGCTAAGAACTTTGATGAACGATATCCGGCCATATTTCAGCCCGGTAACGAGGATTTGCCTGCCAGTATGCACTGGCCCGCGCCAGACGCCACTGTCCCTTCTAAGCTTGTCCCTTCTATGCCTGCAGCCACCGTGCCAGCCAAACTCGTCCAAGGGCCAGAGGCCGGCCACGATCCGTTGCCTGAACCTGTGGGAAAAATAGCGCCGCAAGACGATGTTGCCAGCTCATCAATCGTTGAAACGCCCACCGGCTCCACGGAGGGAGCTTCCACGGCGCAGCGTTCCTGGCGGCTTTGGGGGATGCCGGCGGTTGCCGGTGCGCTGCTGCTGGCGCTGGGTGTCATTGCTCCACTGGTGCCAGTGTGGATGACAGCTGCCGAAGGGGATGACTCCGCTATCGTGTCGGACCAAATGTGGACCTACCTCACGGCACAGTTGGCGGCGCCGATGATCGCAGGAGGGCTGGGAGTCCTTGCAACATTGCTCTTTCTCTACTCCCAGCAACACCCAACCCGCCGCACCGGGTTGCGGCGGGTTTTCGCCTTGGCGGCAGCCGCCGTGGTGGCGGGGGAGCTTATGCCCAGTTCTCGGTATACCTGATTCCGCCGGTAATTCACGTAGATACCAGTACCGACACTGGGTTTACACATAGCTATTCGAGGGCACCGGACATTGCTATCATCTTGGAAAGCATGGCGTTCGGCCCGTTGCTGGTGGGGTTGTTGATGTTTGCCGCGCTGGCCATTAGCCATAATTTCTCAAGTCGTCGACTCTATACTGTTGGCCTGCTTTTACTGGCTGCCGCAGTTTTTGCGCAGTATGCCCAACTCTTGTTCCCCCAGGTCTCAACTACCCAAGGATTCCAGGGCGCCTACCCCAGCATGCCGGCGTGGACAATCTTGGCTCCCATGCTGGCGCCAGCCTTGGTGGCGGCTGCCGGCTTGGTCATGGCTGGTGCCTTGTTGTACCCGGTTCTGAAGGAGAGCTGCCAGGGGTGCGGGACCGCGGCCAAAACGCAGGAGGAGGCCGGCGCCGTCGAGCCTTAGCAAAAGTGGAGCCCTAGTAAAAGCTGTCCACGCTACGCTCATGGAGTGCCTCCGTCCCCATGTCATGGTGCTGTGCTGAAGCGGGTGGTAGGTAGGCTGAGGCAGAATATTCTCTGTCCGGATCAGCGTAGTGGAGTGCAGTGGCATGGCGGGTAACAACTTTGATGAACGGTACCTGGCTATGTTCCAGCCCGGAGGCGAGGATCATGGCCCCATATTTGGGATCACGGAAGCGCCACAGAAAAGTGCGCCGGTGCCCGGTGACAAAGGGCAACAGCCCATGAAGGCCTTCTCGCCGGAGACTGAACCTGTTCCTGTTCCCGAACCTAAAGCCGCCAGCCCGGTTCTGGCCGAAACGGACGCTCCGGAGACAGATGCTAGCGACGCTGGGCTTGGTGCGGACATTGAAGGTACCGTCTCGGAGTCACGTTGGACTGCGAGGACCTGGGCAGTTGGGCTTGGCGCCATTGCCATAACTTTTGCTGCGGCCGCTTTCTGCCTGGTGGCAGTGGTACTGATTCCATCGGCCAGCAGCGTTGATCCGAGCACCTCTCATGGCATCATGGTGATCGCGTGGGGGTATGCCATCATCCCAGGTGCCCCGGCTCTTTTAGCGGCCGCACTTGCCCTGCTGGCGGGCATGCTTTTTCTCGGTTCCAGGCAGCACCGGCGCCAAGCTATCCCGCTGTGGGCCGGTGGGGCAATTGTGGGGCTAGTGGCTTTGAGCATCGGAATTTTTGCCCTCTTTGGTGCCACCTTGATGCCTGAAATATATTATGATCCGAGCCGGTGGAACAACCCCCGGGCTATCCCATGGCCAGCGGCTCTGCAACAGGCTACTGCCGCCTTCATTGTCCTTGGACTCATCATCCTTGCCAGCGCAGCCGTGGCGCCTCCCCGACGCAATGGCACGCCCGGTATTCCCTCCGGCAAACGTGCCGTGGTGGTGGGTGTGTTTTTGACAGCGGCAGGAGTATGGTCCTGGTTTGCTTCGCAGCTATACCCACTTGCGTTGGGTCAGGAAATCCAGATCATCGGCGGGCAGGAGTATTCGCAAACTCCCTGGCCCATGACCGTTGCGGAGACAGGTGGCTCTCTGGTGATGGTGGGTGCTGGTGTCTTATTGTGGGGTGTGCTGCTGCTGGCCCTGCGGAGCCCGCTAGAGCAGGATGCGCTGGAAGCTGCAAGCTCCCTCGAATAAGCACCCGCGAATAGGTGCCCTCGAATAAGGGCACAGCAGCTTGGTGCAAAAGCTGTTCGCCGGATGCTCTGCAATGTACAGTCGAGGCTACAAACCTCTGCGGGAACAAAGAAGTCTCCGGGGCCCCTCGAAAGGCGTGGCATGAAATATGTAGTGGGATACAGGCCTGATGAGCGGGGCGCGGATGCCATTGCGCTTGCCGGGGTCATCGCCAGGACACAGGGGGCACAACTGCACCTGGTCTACGTGGTCAACAGCGCCAAGGCACCAGGGCAGGACGTTCAGAAGCGTGCTCTGGCATTGGTGCCGGATGACGTCGAGGCGAGCTTTTCCTTGCGTGTTGCCGATTCCTTTGTCCACGGTCTCATTGACGCCGCCAAGGAGGACAACGCCGCCCTGATCATTGTGGGAGCCGCCAGTAACGGGTTGTTTAAACGCTTCACAGTGGGCTCGGTGGCCAACGGTCTCCTACACGCCTCACCCGTCCCCGTGGCGCTGGCCCCGCGTGGCTACAACCGCAGAGACCCGCTCACCCGGCTGACCGTCATGACGGGCATGCGGACGGGTTGGCAAGCCGTGCTCGACGTCGGAACTATCGCCGCAGGGCGCCGTCACGTCCCGCTGCGGCTGGTTTCCGTAGTTGAAATCGACCAGAACACGCAGTCCAGCTTTGACCAAGACAATGCGCTGAGCCCGGCCAAGCAGCATGTCAATACCGTCCTCGCCCAGGCTGCCGCCACACTGCCCAACAACAAGGTCACGCTCACGCTTGCCCACGGACGCAACATTGAAGAAGCCATTGACGGCATCGGCTGGAAATCAGGTGAGCTGGTCATTGTTGGTTCCAGCAGGCTGGCCGAGAGCCACAAGATCTTCCTCGGATCTACCGCGAACAAGATTCTGCGCTCGCTGCCGGTGCCCATGGTGGTTGTCCCGCGGGACTTCCAATCTCAGGGGATTTAGCGCAGCCGCACGGTGCGGCGGTAACTGATGAGCATGTCGGTGATCAGGATGGCCAAGGCAATCCACACAATGGCAAAACCAATCCAGCGTTCGGTACTCATGGGTTCGCCAAGGATGGTGATGGCGATGACGAATTGGACCAGCGGGGTCATGAATTGCAACAGCCCGATCCCTGTCATGGACAAGCGGCTGGCCGAGGCTCCAAAGAACAGCAACGGGACCGCCGTGATGATGCCGGAGGAGGCCATGAGCCAAAAGTGTCCGGGGCCCATCCCTGTCAGGGTTGCCTGGCCCACGAGCGTCAGAATGACCATGGCGGCAATGGCAAAGGGGGCCAAGACAGCGGTTTCAATGCTGAGGCTCGTGACGGCGTCGACCCTTCCGCCAACCCGGTTCTTGACGAATCCATAGGTGCCGAAGCTAAAGGCCAGCAGCAGGGCAATCCAGGGAAGCTTGCCATAACTAAATGTCAGCACCACAACGGCGGCGAAGCCCACACCCACGGCCAACCATTGCATAGGCCGGAGCTTTTCCTTGAGCACCAGGACTCCGATCAACACCGAGACCAGGGGGTTGATGAAGTAGCCCAGAGAGGCTTGAACCGCGCTGCCACTGGTCACCGCATAAACGTACGTGAGCCAGTTGATCAGGATCAGGACCCCAGCCACGGAGAGGGTGCCCATGATGCGCTTGTTTTTCAGGGCGGCGGCAATTTTTCCCCAGCCGCGGCTGACGGTAATGATGAGGGCGCAGAAAATAACTGACCAAAGAACACGGTTGGCCACAATTTCAATGCTGTTGGCGGGCACAAGCAAGATGAAATAAATGGGCAACAAACCCCAGAGGCCGTAGGCTCCAACGCCGTACAACACTCCCGTGGCAGCTTCGGATCGTACGGGCCTGCCTGCCTTTTTGTTGGTGCGCGATGTGTTCTCAAGTGGGGGTTCGCTTACTGTCACAAACTCCATAAGAACACCGATACGGCAGAAATGCCACGTCAGCCCGCCCACAGGTGGCAGAGAGCGTGCCTTAGTGAGGGTTTGCTCACTTTGCCCTGTTAGGTATATGCGAACACAATTAGACTGAAAAAGCGGCGCGCAATGTGCGCTTCCATATGCAACAGTTGCTTTAGGGATGTTGCGATTCACGGTTCGGAGGGACTTCTTTCTTGGCAAACTTCAGTGTCACCCGCCCATTCCGCGTTGCTGTCGTCGGCTCGGGTCCTGCGGGCGTCTATGCCGCGGATATTCTCACGAAGTCCCAGGAAGTTACTGACGGCGACGTGCAGCTGAGCATCGACCTCTTTGAATCGCAGCCGGCCCCTTACGGTCTGATCCGTTACGGCGTGGCCCCCGATCACCCCCGCATCAAGGGCATCATGAACGCCCTGCACAAAGTTTTGGACCGGGGTGACATCCGATTCTTTGGCAACGTCATGTATGGGCGGGACCTGTCCCTGGCCGAGTTGCGAAGCCACTATGACGCCGTCATCTTCGCAACAGGTGCCACCAAGGACGCCATGCTGGACATCCCCGGGGTGGACTTTGAAGGCTCCTACGGCGGCGCGGACTTTGTCTCCTGGTATGACGGGCATCCCGATGTGCCGCGCGAATGGCCCTTGAATGCCAAGGAAATTGCCGTCATTGGCAATGGCAATGTGGCCCTGGACGTGGCACGGGTCCTCTCCAAACACGCAGATGACATGCTCGTCACCGAGATCCCGGACAACGTCTACGAGGGGCTGAAAGCTTCCCCTGTCACGGATGTGCACATTTTTGGCCGCCGCGGCCCCGCTCAAGTGAAGTTCACGCCGCTGGAATTGCGTGAACTCAGCCACTCCCGCGATGTGGACATTGTCCTCTACGAGGAAGACTTCGACTTTGATACGGCCTCCGATGCCGCTATCAAGAGCAATAATCAGGTCAAGATCATGGTCAATACCCTCACTAACTGGTTAGCTGAGGAACACGACGAAACCCGCGTTCCGGCCTCACGCCGCCTGCACTTGCACTTCCTGCACACTCCGGTGGAGATCCTTGGAGCGCAGGGGCACGTGACCGGCATGCGGTTTGAGCGCAATGAGCTTGATGGTACGGGTAACGTGCGGGGCACCGGCGAGTTCATCGATTACCCGTTCCAGGCCGTGTACCGCGCGGTGGGCTACTTCGGTTCCGAGCTGCCCGAGGTGGACTTTGATTCCCGCCGCGGCGTAATCCCGAACGACGGCGGACGTGTGTTGGCAGCCGACGGCAGTCACGTGCCTGGTCTCTACGCGACAGGGTGGATTAAGCGTGGCCCGGTAGGGCTGATCGGCAGCACCAAGGGTGATGCCTTGGAAACCGTTGGTTGCCTGCTTGAGGACAGGCTCAACCTGCCCGTTGTGGAGCACCCAGGTGAAGAAGAGATAGTGAAGTTGCTGGAGTCCCGCGGTGTTGAATACACAACGTGGGAAGGGTGGAACAAGCTTGACGCCCACGAGAAGCACCTCGGCGAAAGCTACACCCACCCCGCCGGCCTCGAAGTGTCACGCGAACGTGTCAAGGTAGTTGACCGTGAACACATGGTGAACATTTCCAAGAAGTAACATCACGGGCGCCATGGTTGGGGATTGCGCCGATCAATATACCTGCCACTGCGAGCACAGAGCTGACCGCGGCCAGGGCTAAAGAAGGGTTCTGCAATGGTCTTTGGCCGCGGCATCAAAGATATAGCGCCCGAAGCAATTATGTTGGCTGGTGCGGGCCGGGCCATCCTTTTACAACTTGCCAATCCGGCCATTGGTTACGGAGTAGCACGGCATTCCAGCTTTGCCCTCGATCCGCTCAAGCGATTCCACGGCACACTGGCCTACATTTACGCCATAACAAACGGGACCCCGCAACAACGAGCCTCCATGGTGTCCCAAGTGCATAGAGCCCACCGCCCCGTAAGCTCTGCCGGTAGTGATTCTCCACATCACTACCATGCCCAGGACGGCGAACTTCAGTTATGGGTTGCGGCAACCCTGTATGACTCCGGGATGCAGATCTATAACAAAATCTTCCCGGCTTTGGCTGAAGAGGATGCACAAGCTATCTACCGGGACTACGGTTCGCTCGGTACGGCTCTGGGCATGCCCGCGAAAGCGTGGCCCGCCACCACAGAAGACTTCAAGAGCTATTGGGATGAACAGCTGGCGCGTCTGGGCGTGGATGAGACCACCCAAAATGTGGCAGCACAATTACTTGCGGCCCGGAGCGCGCCGCTGTGGATTCGAGCGGCCATGCCACTGGCCAGGTTTCTTACGGCAGGGCTGTTGCCGGCCACGGTCAGAGAGATGTTTGATTTGCCGTGGTCGGTTGCCCGGGAGCGGTGGTTAAACAGTGGCCTTGGGCTGATGCGCGTGCTGATTCCCTTCACCCCGCAGTGGATCCGGCACGCTCCCATGCGTTACTACCTCAAGCGGATCCCCGGATAACTTTTAGGGAGCGCCGGAAACAGTGGGCGTCGAAGAGCCGGAGCTCGGGGTAATCGTCTAAGGTGCGGCATGGCGGACCACCCAGTCAATGAGAGGCCGGAGCTGTTCCAAATACTCGGTAATGCGTTCTGCTGCTCCGTTGTTTTCTAGCCATTCGGGCTGACCAAGATCCAGCGTGGCGTTGAGGCTCTTGTGCTGCAGTAGTCCAGGACGGGGATGGTCCTTGGGGAAGCCTCGGGGCACAGTTTTCAGTTTTTGACCTCCAATTGTGAAACCGGCTGCCACTAACTGCTCAACGATCCCCACGAGGCTCGTGCCGCTGGCCGAGGCATCCACGGCTGCCCGGTACCGGGAGAGTTGGGCCGCAGAGGCAGAAGTGTAGCCGCCAGCCAAGGTCAGCCCCGAGGAGCTGAGATGGAGGTAGTACCCCACGTCTTCAAAGTGTGAGAGGAACATGCCTTGGGCGGTTTTATAAGGCTCTTTAGTGCGTGAAAACCTCATGTCCTGATGCGGGCGGAAGATCCTACCGGGCCCAAACCTAGGTTCCAGAGACCTGCTAAGCGCCAACAGCGGTGCCAGCACATCGGCGTCGTACTTGTCTTTGTTCTCAAGCCACCACTGAGCGTTGTTGTTACTTTCCAACGCGGCATAAAAACCAAGCGCGGCCTCGGGGATTCCGGTGAAAGTGTCCATGGTTTGAGCGTAGGGAGGCAGCGGTGCCAGTGCCAGAGCAGGACCGTAGGGCGTGGATAGCTCGCCACCTAGCGGCACCTGTGAGGGATTAGATCCAACACCTTAGGTCGGCCTAACTGGACTGAGTCCAGAACAGAGAGCATGATTGACACATGGTCACCAAAGAGCAGTCGGAAGAGATGTTACGGGCAGCGTCGCTGCGTGTGACTCGAGTCCGCCTCGCTGTTTTGGAAGCAGTCAGCTCCAATCCGCATGCCGATGCCGACACCATTATTGGTGAAGTTCGGAATGAATTGGGCAGTGTTTCCAAACAGGCCGTCTATGACGTCTTGGCAGTTCTGGTGGAGACAAACCTGGTGCACCGCATTGAACCAGCAGGGTCACCGGCACGTTTTGAAACGCGGGTGGGGGATAACCACCACCACGTTGTGTGCCGATCCTGTGGGGACATCGCCGATGTCGACTGCGCTGTTGGCCACGCACCTTGTTTGCACGCCTCCAATAACCATGGTTTCAGCATTGATGAAGCCGAGGTCATCTATTGGGGCACTTGTCCGGACTGCGCAAGTAAACGACTTCGCATTGAAAACGATCTCACGAGTACTAGGAGTGAATAGCAAAAATGACTATTGAAAATACCGCGCCACTGACAACTGCCGCAGGCGCGCCGGTTGCCAACAACCAAGACAGCCTCACCGCCGGCCCCCGCGGTCCCTTGCTGCTGCAGGACGTTTGGTTCCTTGAGAAGCTGGCCCACTTCAGCCGCGAGGTCATCCCGGAGCGTCGCATGCACGCCAAGGGTTCAGGCGCCTTCGGTACCTTCACGGTCACCAATGACATCTCCAAGTACTCCAAGGCGAGCATCTTCTCCGAGGTTGGCAAGCAGACTGAAATGTTCGCTCGCTTCTCCACCGTTGCCGGTGAGCGTGGCGCTGCCGATGCTGAGCGTGACATCCGCGGCTTCTCGCTGAAGTTCTACACGGACGAGGGAAACTGGGACCTGGTGGGCAACAACACCCCCGTGTTCTTCTTCCGCGATCCCCTGAAGTTCCCTGACCTGAACCGCGCCGTCAAGCGCGATCCGCGCACCAACATGCGCAGCGCCGAGAATAACTGGGATTTCTGGACCAACCTGCCCGAGTCCTTGCACCAGGTCACGATCGTCATGTCCGAGCGCGGCATCCCGGCTAGCTACCGCCACATGCACGGCTTCGGCTCGCACACCTTCTCCCTGATCAACGCCGAAGGCGAGCGATTCTGGGTCAAGTTCCACCACATCACCCAGCAGGGCATCAAGAACCTGACGGATGAAGAAGCCGGTGCGCTGGTTGCTGCCGACCGCGAGTCCAGCCAGCGCGACCTCTTCGACTCGATCGAGAACGGTGACTTCCCCAAGTGGAAGCTCATGGTTCAGATCATGCCTGAAGCCGATGCAGAGACCTACAAGTACCACCCGTTTGACCTCACCAAGGTCTGGTCCAAGAAGGACTACCCGCTGATCGAGGTCGGCGAGTGGGAACTGAACCGCAACGCTGAGAACTACCACGCCGATGTTGAGCAGGCAGCCTTCGCTCCGGCCAACGTTGTCCCCGGCATTAGCTTCTCCCCGGACCGCATGCTCCAGGGCCGTCTGTTCTCCTACGGTGACGCACAGCGCTACCGCCTCGGTGTGAATCACCACCAGATCCCCGTAAACGCACCGAAGAACGCCACGGCCAACACATACCACCGTGACGGTCAGGGCCGTGTAGATGGTAACCAGGGCCGCACCCCCGGCATCGAGCCGAACTCCTACGGCCGCTGGCCGGAACAGCCCGCATATGCCGATCCCGCACAGGCTATCGGCGCTACCGCAGACCGCTTCAACTTCCGCGAAGATGATGCCAACTACTTCGAGCAGCCCGGTATTTTGTTCCGCGAGAAGATGAACGAAGAGCAGCGCCAGGTGCTCTTCGAGAACACCGCCCGCGCCATCGACGGTGCCTCACAGGCCACCATCGAGCGCCACATCTACAACTGCACCCAGGCCGATCCGGCTTACGGTGAGGGTGTTCGCAAGGCAATCGAAGCCCACCAGGCTTCCAAGTAACACCTGCATAAAGCACCACAGCGGCATCTACCATTCGCATTCAGCGGAAGGTAGGTGCCGCTGTTGTTAGTTAACGGGAGGGGCTACCCCGTTGATCGAGCTTGTCCCTCTTCGGGTTCCGGCGGTTTTCGCGCCCGTTCCCCACAAATGCGCCCTGTAGACCGGGCGCAGATTTGGGAGGCGGGCGCGGTTTATGTGAAGGGGTGGGGACGGGGCGCGGCTGGTTAGCCCAGGAGGTGTTCGCGGCCGAACATTGCGGCGGTGGCGCGTGCCGAGGGGGTTCCGGCGTCGAGGTCTGCACCGGCGGATACTAAAAGGCCCACCACGGCGTCCTCGCCCTTGAACAAGGCGCCTGCCAGTGGTGATTGATCACGATTATTGCGGATGTCTACGTTGGCACCGCGGCCAATCAGCAAGGACACCGTCTCGCTGGCGCCTTTATATGCTGCCAGCATCAACAAAGTGTTGCCGTCCGGGTCTTGGACATCAATGGAGAGTCCATGGTCAAGGAATTCGGCCAGTTCAGCATTTTTGCCCTCACGGGCCAGGTCCATGGCGATGGATATCAGCTGTGCAGTCTGTTCTTCGTTGAAGGAAGGGTTGTTGGTCATTTATCCACAATATGCGATGAACCCCTGATCTTCCCCAGCAATAAGAGACGACAATTTTAAGACGCAACGGGGGGAACTCGTAGCCCTGTTAAGACATGCCGGTTAAGACATGGTGGTTATGGCATGTCTGTTGGAAGCTCAAGTCCGCCGCGGGTGACGAATTCAGAAAGCAGCGAAGGTGCGCCACCATGCTGGCGGCCAAAGAGGTGGATGGTTGATGGTGCGGGCGAGCTCCACACATCCGTGGCCCAGAAGGTCATGCCTTGAAAAGGTGGCTGTGAGTTGGTTCCCAGCCCTGTCATGGTCTCTGCCAAGACCACTAAGGAGTCCGGACCTAAAGTGTCTAATGGCCCAGCGCTGAAGCGAGGTACCGCCGTCCAGTGCCCTCCGCGAAAGGGCAGACCAGGACCAGGATGGGCCGGTTCCACGTGAAAGGGTCGCTCCGCCCAGCCTTCCGGCTCCCATGAGTGAGCCGCCTCAGATAGTGATTCATTGGCAAGGGGGGCATGAGTCAGCACGCTCGGGGACTCAACGGGGGCAGCTGGGGGCGCTTGGAGCCGGCCATCGCGCCAGTCCCGGAGCTGGTCATCAAGTTCGCGGTTATTGCTGACAGCGGACCGTTCATGGGCGGGCAGGGCCAGTACGGCAGAGGCAGCCCGGCTTCCCGGCCACGCGAAGAAGGTGTGCAGCGTAGGGGTGGAAGTTTCCGCCAGTGGTTCGCCAATGGCGTTGCCCACCGGCTGCCAATTCAAAGACAGGTGCAGTTGGGCGGCAGTTGCGCCGGTGAGTTCGGTTAGTGCGCGGCGCAAATGCCCATAACAGTGCAGTAAATCTGTGGCAGATTGGTGATCAAAGGGTATGGCCGGGTCATTTAGACGCAGCAGAAAGTGTCCGGGTGTCAGGGCGAATTTGGGCCGGCGAATGCCCCAAATTGTTGACGCAAGCAATTGTTCCCGTGCTGTTGGCACCTGGCCTCCCTGACCATAGGCATGTACAGAAAGCGTAGCCCAGCTACGGCGGGGATAAGCTGAACCCGTGCCAAAACTCCTTGCGGACATTACTCCGTTGCGTGAAAGCCGCCCGTTTCTGCGGCTATGGATCGGCAACGGCCTCTCCTCAATTGGTACGCAGTTGACAGTGGTTGCCGTCAGCCTCGAGGTGTACAACCTCACCGGATCCACTCTCGCTGTGGGGATGCTGGGACTGGTGGCATTGGTCCCTCTCGTGATTGCCGGGCTCTACGGAGGAGCCGTGGCCGATACCCATGACCGCCGCAAAGTGGCGCTGGCCTCTTCTACCGTGTTGTGGCTGGTGACGATCGGCATTGCCGCTCAGGCATGGCTGGGGCTGGGCAATGTGGGCCTACTGTACGGGTTCATTGCTATCCAATCGGCCGCGGCAGGGATGAATGGGGCTGCCCGCAGTGCCATTGTCCCGCGCCTGGTGCGGTTGGAACTCCTGCCCGCCGCCAACGCGTTGAGCATGATCGTGATGGGTTTGGGAACCACGGTGGGTCCCTTATTGGCGGGGGTGCTGGTAGCCAATGTGGGGTACGCCTGGACCTATTCAGTGGATGTGTTGACTTTCACCGCCTCCTTGTGGGCCCTGTTCCGGCTCCCTCCATTGCCTCCGCTGCCCCTGGCGGATGGTGGCACCGTGCAGCGAGCCGGAGTGCGGTCCGTCCTAGAAGGGTTTTCCTTTCTGGGCAGCCGAAAGAATGTGCGCATGACATTTTTGGTGGACATGTGCGCCATGGTCTTTGCCCTGCCCCGTGCACTATTACCGGCTATCGGAGCAGTGTGGCTAGGCGGCGCAGACCAGACCGCGGGCCTGCTGCTGGCGGCCATTGCCGCCGGCTCTTTCTTGGCAGCCCTGTTCTCCGGACCGTTAGGGCACGTACGCCGTCAAGGGTTAGCGGTGGTGTGGTCCATCACCGTCTGGGGCGGGGCGGTGGCGTGCTTAGGCGGTGCTGTTTTGGCGGGAGGGCACACGCACGACGGCGTCATCTCGCCTTGGCTTGTTGCCGCTGTGGCGGCGCTGGTGGTGGCCGGTGTAGCTGACTCCGTCAGTTCGGTTTTTCGATCCACTATTTTGCAAGCCGCCACACCCGATCACTTGCGAGGCCGGCTGCAAGGAATTTTTGTTGTGGTGGTGACGGGCGGGCCGCGCATGGGTGATGTATTCTCGGGGGCCACCGGATCCGCACTAGGCGAGGGATGGGCGGCAGTCATGGGTGGTCTGCTGTGCATCATAACCGTGTGGTTGCTGGCTATTTGGCAGCCCGGATTTGTCCGTTACGACGCCCGCCACCCAGAACCCTGAACTAGCTGCGCTAAGAGTTCCACAGTGAGTTCCGCTGAGAGCCGCACGCCTTCGCGGGGGAGAACTCAGTGCAGCAATTAGGACAGAATAGGAACATGCGACTGATTTTGATTAGGCACGGACAAACTCCCAACAATGTGCGCAGCCTGCTAGACACTGCTGTTCCTGGGCCTGGCCTGACACAGCTGGGGGAGCTGCAGGCGGCAGCCGTTCCGGAGGCGGTGGCCAAACACAATATTGACGCCCTCTACATTTCCAATCTGACCCGTACGGCCCTGACAGCGGCCCCGCTCGCTGCAGTTCGGCGCCTCTCCCCGGTGGTGCGTGACGGGTTGCGGGAAATCAGTGCGGGAAACCTGGAAATGAAGGGTGACAAGGCGTCGGTTGAAGCGTATCTGAGTGCTCTGAAGTCTTGGTTGAGCGGAGATCTCTCCGTCCGGATGCCCGGCGCAGACACCGGCTTTGATGTTCTTGAGCGCTTCGACGCAGTGGTTGAGGAAGCGGCAGCAGCTCACCAGAGCGTTGCCATGGTCAGCCACGGTGCCATGATTCGTTTTTGGGCAGGGCACCGCGGTGTGAACTTGGATTGGTCAGACCCCAAATATTACGATCTTTCCAACACGGGCATAGTCACGCTGGACGGTGAACCAACGGGCAGCACCGCTCCTGGCGGATGGCGGCTTGCGTCCTGGCACGGCGCACCGGCAGGCGGCCTGAACGGCTTGGATACTGACGGACCCACTGCTGAACTCACCACGGAGAATATAGACGCCGGGCATGAAAACAACTAAGAACTCTGATCCGGCCAAGATTTCCGCGAACAAGCACGCAACTGGGCCAGTAGCAACAGCTCATCAGGCGGGCTCCGGCACGGAAGCGCTCACACCCTTTAACACGGTGAACCTTTGGCGGATGCGGGGGATCAGCTGGGTGTGGCTAGGAACTGCGGTTATCTGTATAGCCCTGCTTGCTGTTGGAGCGCCGCTGAACAGAAGTTTGTACCACATGGCGCTGCCCTTCGCGCTGGGCATGGCCATCTTGCATTCGGCTTCGCTGGGATTGACTGCGGCACGTCCGGTGGCTGGTGTCATTGTGTCGCTGGTGCCCATGATTGTTATGCCCTTGGTGTCCAACCCGGTGGGTGCAACACCCATGCCTTTTAGCGTGGTTGCCATGATCACCCAAGTCTTGGTGATTGTTGTTGCCGGGTTGCGCACGCATTGGATGGTTGCCTCGGCCGCGTGGCTGGCCAGCGTGGGCGTGGGTGTCATTTCCAACTATCTGACCATGCCCCTTAGCCAGTCAGAAGGTGCCCAAAACAATGTGGTCATCTTCGCTGGGGTATCCGGTGGACTTATGGTGGCCGCCGTAGTTGCCCAGCAATGGCAGCATCTGGGTACGGAGCTGGCCGCTGAGCGCACAGTCAGTGCTGATGAACAGTCCCGGCGACGGCTGGCTGAAGAACGTACACGCATAGCCCGGGAACTTCATGATGTGGTGGCGCACGGGATGTCTGTTGTGGTGGTGCAGGCAACTACGGCCAGCTACCGGCACCCCGGGCTCAGCGACGAACTCAAGCAAGAATTTGATGATATCGCGGCGAATTCCCGGCGTGCCATGACCGAAATGCGCAGCATGCTTGGTTCACTGCGTAACTCTGAAGCGGGCCGCGTCCTGGGGCCCCAACCCACACTCTCGGACCTACCTCAACTCTTCGCATCGGTGAGGTCCGCAGGAATTCAGATCGCTGAACCTGAGCTTTCTGACGTGGAAACTTATGACATTGGTGAAGTCATCGCCTTAACTGCCTACAGAATTGTGCAGGAAGCGCTGAGCAACGTCATCAGGCACGCTCCCGGGGCCAGCGTAAAAACAAATTTCGTGGTGAAGGGTGGTGCGCTGCTAATTTCCGTAGTCAACTCGAGCTCGGATGTAGGGGCAGTCATGGCGCAGCTGGATAAAGGCGGCCATGTGGGTCAGGGGTTGATTGGAATGCGAGAACGGGCTGACATTGTGGGTGGCTCTGTTACGTGCCTACCAACACCCGCCGGCGGCTTCTCCGTCACAGCAAAACTCCCCTTGAGCGCCGCGGGTGCCAAGGGCACAAACAGCAGCAAGGGAAACGCACAGCCATGACCATCAGGGTGTTAGTAGTAGATGACCAAGCCATGGTCCGAGAAGGATTTGCCGCTCTGCTCGGTGCTCAGGATGATATTGCTGTGGTGGGCCAGGCCGAGAACGGCGCCATTGCCGTGGAGATGGCGGCCATCCACCGCCCCGATGTTGTTCTGATGGACGTGCGCATGCCCGTCATGGACGGCTTAGAAGCTGCGCGCAGGATCCTGGCCGATGCCAGCCCGGCTAGGCTCGGTGATCCCGCCGCCCTCGGTGATCCCACCGCGGCCCACGATCCCGCCGCGGCCGGGCCTGGCCCAGATGGCACAGATATCTCCAGTGCTCCGGCCGGGCCTGGCCCAGATGGCACAGATATCTCCAGTGCTCCGGCCGGGCCTGGCCCAGATGGCACAGATATCTCCAGCGCTCCGGCCGGGGTGACGCATGTGTTGATGCTGACAACCTTTGATGTGGATGACTACGTCTACGATGCGCTCCGGCTGGGGGCCAGCGGCTTTCTTCTCAAGGATGCGCTCGCGGAGGAGTTGGTGGCTGCTGTGCGCATTGTGGCCTCCGGGGAGGCGCTGCTGGCACCATCAGTGACGAAGCGTTTGATTGAGCAATTCGCGCTCTCACGTGCCCGGCCACAGCTCTCCCGGGAACGTCTTGACGGGCTCACCGAACGGGAACTCGAGGTGATGACATTGTTGGGGCGAGGATGGTCCAATCAGGAAATAGCTGCCGAACTTTTCATTGCACAACAAACAGTCAAAACCCATGTCAGTAAGATCCTGGCCAAACTTGAGCTCAGGGACCGGGTGCAAGCGGTAGTGCTGGCCTATGACACTGGCTTGGTGCAACCCGGGAGTTGAGGCAGCGGCTCTCACCGTAGAACCCGAACAGGCTACCGGCGTGCCCTGTCCTTTTGGGTAATTTGGCGCTGCAGATAGGCCAAAAGGTTCAATAGCTTTGTTATGCATAACTAAATTCGAAATTTTGCTCGCAGTGACCTTTCTAAGGTGTTACTTTCTTCACAGCCGCTGAGTAGTCAGCAGCTGTGGGCGGTGTCCTTGCGCCCGCGATAGAGGCCATGTCCTTCCTTGGACGGTGTGCCTTCGGGCCACAACTTTCTACGCCGGGTGCAATGCCGGAAGGCATTGAGCACCCCTGACACCTAGGAACTCAGTGAAGAGAACCTCGCCATCTAATGGCACTAAGCGAAAAATTTCAGCAGTGGCCGGAGCGGTCCTGGCTGTGGCGGTTGTAACGGGAGGAGCCATTACAGTTCCAGCCGTGGGGGCGCCGTCCATCCCACTTGACGCATCCGCTTCTGTACTCGCCGCCGGAACGGCGGAGCTGAACATCAGTGGCATCACCGTCACCGGCCAGCTAGGTGATGTCACCCGTGATGTCCTTCGCAACCCTTACGCGGTGGGGGAGCAGATTCCCTACCATTTCAAGGTCAAAAACAACCGGGCCCAGAGTGCAACAGTGGTGCCCATTTCCGGCAAATTTGTCCCATTCATCCCCGCCCATGGTGCTGGAAACTGCCGTTGGATGAACCTGAACGCAGGGGCAGAGTATGCCTGTAAAGCCCCCAAACATACCGTGACGGAAGCGGACCTTGCCGCCGGATTCTTTGCCGCGGCAACAACATGGCAGGTTGGTTCTGAAACCAAGGAACTGGCCAGCCCGCCCGTTGCCCTGAGAGCAGGTGTGCCAACAAAGGTGGGCGCGCTGAGTATTTCTGGCACTCCCAGCGATCCGCAACGTGACACTGCGGCAAATCCGTATGAGGTAGGTGAGGCACTTTCCTACAGCTTCACCGTTACCAACACGGGCGCCACAGCAGTAGACGCCGTTCCGGAATCCGGCGCATTCACCCCCTTCACCGGATCTGACGGCGCAGAGAATTGCCGTCGGCTCAACCTTGCTGCCGGTGCCGGCTACACGTGCACCACGCCCCAGCACACCGTGACGCAGGAAGAACGCGATGCAGGCTACTTCCTGCCGCGAACCACCTGGAGTGCCGGTGGAATGCAAGAAACAATTGCAACAGACCCCGTCAAACTGGGAACACCACTGGCGGACCCCTTCGCCGGCTATCTTGATGGTCCCGGCCCCGACAAGGGGGTGGGCTTCCATGATGTGGACAAGAATGGGGCACCGAGAGCTATCCGCAATGACCTCTCTGCGGGTGAGCTCGCGGGCATGGTGGAATTCGCGCAAACCCACACCATCAACCCTGCCGGCAATGACGCCGTGGACATGCCTGATCTTGTCGCAGAACGTGCGGCCCTGCTGCTGTTCACCCCTTCCGCGGCAACTACCAAGGTCAGCGTCACGGCGAAGATCAAGGGCGTTGCCGCGGGCCAGTTTGAGATGAAAAAACCTGAGGAACTACCGGATACAGACGCCACTTTTCCAGCCAATCGCCTCGCAGTCGTCTACTCAAAGCGTGCCTGGAGCGTGGAACTGCCGTGGAATGTGGTTCGCCCCGGGCTTGAACTGACGTTCAGCAACGCCAACAGCGCAACCGGGACCCTGCCGGCGTCGAACATCACCATGGCACCGGCCACGGAACTGGTCATCAACAATATTGAGTTGGGCATGCTGACAACCCCCAATATGAATGGGGATCATGCGTTTATCAACCAGCCGGCGCAATCGGCTGCGGACTATTTCCAGACCGTCCCTGTCTCAAAGTTGATCATGGCGAAGTATGAGAGTGTGCAGTTGGAGAAGGTGATCGTGGCCAATGGCAACATATATACGCCGGAAAGCCCGTCTGTCACCACGGGGGACGTCTATTCGGGGGATATGCGCGAAAGTGTGGGCAAGGCTCAGGTTTCCACAGGCATTAACCTAGCGAACTTTGGCATGACATCCGCTCTCATGAACCAGAACCAGCCGGGCCTGTTCAACCAGCGGATCATCCACCACTCGGCGGGACTGTACGCCAATGGACGGGCCGAACATGGGCTGTCCGGCGGCAACGGCATGGCTACCATCTATTCCTCCAGCGGCAACGAACTCAGCCACGAGTTGGGGCATTCCTACGGGTTGGGTCACTACCCCGGGCAGAATGGGTCCCTGCCAGGGGATGCGGCAACCATCAACGCCACACACCATGCTGATTCGGGCTGGGGATGGAATGCCTACCGTGATGCCATGCGCACAAATCTGCAGATGGGAACGTACCGGCCGGAGGGCGTGGACCTGAACGGTCTGGCATTCAAACAGACCTTCGGGGGCTCCTACAACTATTTGGTGGATGCCATGTCCGGTGGGTGGGTTGAATCAAACTACTCGAAGTACACCTTCCACACCGGCTACAGTGCCGATCGTATTCAGGAATACTTGACCTCCGTGGTTCCTGACCTGTCCTACCCCAGCGGCTACCGGGCCTGGGATGCCGGGGCTCAGGGCTATGTTGATGCGAAGGCGGCCAACGCCTCCTTTAACTACCTGCGGCCAAAGGCTACGGGTGTGCCCGTGGTGACATTGCTGGGCGGCTATGTGCCGGCCAATCCTGCCAAGGCTGTTTTGTACCCGGCTTTCCGCTCCAACTGGGGTAACACCTTTGACTACCCGGCCCCGGCTCAGAACGCACCCGCAACCACCCGGGTTTGCTGGATGGATGTGGACTTTCAGGACGGAACGGCCAAGACATTTGCACTCAGTGGGGGTATGGCAGGGGCTTCGGCCACAACGGCACTGCAATTCAATATCAACATTGCCCAGGCTGATAAGCCCACTGGCGCTGACTTGTTCTGCAAGACCGACGGCGTGAGCCGCCAGTACGGCAACCACATAGAGATTGCCACTGATTTGCCGGCCATGCCTGCTGCCGTGACCATTGGCCAGGACGCTGGTTACACAGCGGTGCGTGAGGCCGAGCTGCCGGCTCTGCAAACTGAGTTGGAAGGATTGGCCGGCAGCGATCTGCCCCGGCTAAGTGCCGCAGCCACCGTTACCCTCAACACGTGGAAGGCGGACCTGACGGAGCTAAGCCCCGTAGCAAAGGCCGTTGCCGAGAAGATCCTGGCCAGTGGCACGGCGGCAAAAAATGCTGACAAGTTCCTGCGCTACTACGCAGACACACTCGGTACGGTGGCTACACAGAACCGTTTCAAGGAGCTCTTGCACAGCACCGGGCTGGTCCCGGAGGCGGGCACTGCGGTGATTCCCGCCGGTGCAGGGATCAAGGTCGACGCCGGCAACAGCGGAATCGCTGCTGGCTACTGCCTAAAGCTTTACACCAACGCTGACGGTTCGCTGGAAGCCCGGGTGCCCACAGCATCCACGGTCAGCACCGAATGTGCCGGGGCGAGCAATGAGAAGTGGGTCATGGATGCCCGCGGGGCGGTACATAACGCAGCCCGGCCCGATCTGTGCCTGACCAGCAGAAACCCCAGCAGGCCCACCAACTGTGATGCCACGAGCGTGGCGCAACAGTGGGTTTATCAGGCTGATGGGCATTTGAACTCGGTGGCGTCCCCTGGCAATTCACTCGATTTGAACAGGGACTCCCGTCTGCCGATCCTCTACCAGAACAATGGTGGCGGGAACCAGAAATGGGTGGGCCTGAGCAAAAGCGGTGTACCCGCGCTGGCCTTACTTGATGCCTCATCCTTGAAGGTGTTGGGCGGCTTGGGGCTCTAACTTTCCGCCGCGCAACGGGCCCGCAGTAACCGTTGAGAATCTACGATTTCTAGTGAATTCTCAACGGTTACTGTGGGCCATCTTGTTTTTACCCGGATCAGCTTTGACAGGATCAGCTCAGTGGCTGGACCAGCTTGAACATGGCACCGGTGCAATCGGTGAGCCCGGCAATCCTTCCAAAGGGGGAGTCCTCGGCCGGATTAACTATGGTGCCACCCAAGGAAAGGGCCAGCGCGATGGCGGCATCGGCGTTGTCCGTCTGGAAGTACACGTGCCAGCTTGACGGGACCTCATCCGGGAGGAAGCCCGAGGCGTCCATAATGCCGGCAAGGGGCTGCTCACCGCTGACGATGTTGGTATAGCGAAATTCGGGGGTATCGCTCATGACGGAGGTCTGCACGCCAAAAATATCGCGGTAGAACGCTACAGCGGCGGGGTAGTCCTTGCTGTGCAGTTCATGCCAAGCCGCAGCGCCAGCAACTTCGTGGGCCTGAAAGCCCGTGTGCCCGCCAAACTCCCACAGCCCGATCGACGCTCCCGAGGGGTCACCGAGCATAGCCATTTTCCCCTGCTCCGGCACGTCCATGGCTTCCATATAGATCAGTGCGCCAGCGTTCTTGGCGGCATCCATGGTTGCTCCAATGTCATCCACGCGCAGGTAGGTGGCCCACATATCGGGGTAGCCCTCGCCGTCCTCGCGGCTCTGCATGAGGCCGGCAACGCTCCTGCCATCCTTGAAGGCCGTGGCGTAGCCGCCGTACTTTTCTTCATCCCCCACCTCGTAGCTCCAGCCGAACAAAGCGGTATAGAAATCTCTCGACCTGGCGATGTCTGAGGTCATCAAATCAATCCAGCACGGCGCTCCTGCGGGGAACCTTTGAGGGTTCATGGCGACTCCAAACGTCGGTTGATCTTGTGAGGTTACCCGAACACTATGCCTGACCCGTCATGCGGGCAAGGGAAAAAGCGCTCACCGTCTGAAAGTTTTCCGCAGATTTGCGGAGAGTTTAGCGATGAGCGCTTTTTAGTGCAACCGTGCTTTAAGCGGTGGCCGCAGAGGGGGAGTTCGGCTTAGCGCATGTTGACGAACTGCAGGTCCGCGTCCTCGAACTTGCGCAGCATTGCCATGACTTCCTGAAGATCATCACGGCTCTTTGAGCTCACCCGCAGTTCATCGCCCTGAATGGTGGACTTGACACCCTTGGGCCCTTCGTCGCGGATCAGCTTGTTGATCTTCTTGGCAATGTCTTGGGCAATGCCTTCCTTGATCTCGGCTTCCAGACGGTACTCCTTACCGGAGGCGTAGGGCTCGCCGGCGTCAAGGGACTTCAAGGAGATGCCGCGCTTGATCAGCTTGGACTCGAAGACATCCATGACGGCCATGACGCGCTCTTCGGAGTTGGCCTTGATCATAATTTTCTCGCCGCTAAAATCGATTTCGGCACCGACGCCCTTGAAGTCATAGCGCTGCACTACTTCCTTCTGGGACTGGTGCAAGGCGTTGGCGACCTCTTGCTTGTCGACCTTGCTGACGACGTCGAACGTTGACTCACTGGCCATGATTCCTCCGCATACCTAAAAAGCTGAATGGTTGATTTGAATCTAAGCCTAGCGCCCGAGGGGCCCAAAGCGTACGAAGTGGGGTTTGGGAGGGCGGTGGGCGCTAGCGCCCGAGGGGCCCAAAGCGTACGAAGTGGGGTTTGGGAGGGCGGTGGGCGCTAGCGCCCGAGGGGCCCAAAGCGTACGAAGTGGGGTTTGGGAGGGCGGTGGGCGCTCACAGTGTCCTTCAAGGGTTTGTTGGGTATGTGCACATTTGTTCTAGGCAAACTGGAAGTTGTTGAGAGAACCAGCATCAGGAGGATCCATGGCCACGGTTGGAAACGCGATTCCGGTTGCCGGCGCAGACGGCAGTGCAAAGGCCGGTATGAACGTGGATGCAAACGTGGGCAGGGGTGCTGTGGCGCATCGTTCTGGCACCAAACCTGCAGCGGGCCGGAAGAAGACTGTGGGGACCGCCGTCGCGGCCGTCACGTTAGCTGCAGTGACTGTCTTGAGTGGTCCGGCCCTTGTTGGTGGATCTATGGCAGCTTTTGAACCGGGCAGCATTATCGGCTCACCGCCCAATTCTGCGTCCTCGAGGATCGCCGGTGTTCACGAAGACATGGCCAGGGCGGTCCAGTTGCAACAGCTGACCCCCGAACAGGCCGCCTTCATGGAGAGCCAATTGGTCAAGAGGATCCATGGCGACGCCTGACAGTGCACTGAGAGTAGGCAGAAGCGCGTAATTTTAGGAAATTTTGACCAATTTTGGTGATTTGGCACTCTCGATTCGATTCTTGAGCAAATTCCTTGTATTGTTTTACTGCTTCCACTTCTTGGGAGCGAAAGTCAGACCTGTTGTTTGGGTATGGCTGGCCTTGGCAGATTACCCGAGTGGCCAAAGGGGGCTGACTGTAAATCAGCTGGCAACGCCTTCACTGGTTCGAATCCAGTATCTGCCACCAAACGGGAAACCCGGAACATCGCACTGAGTGCGAGGTTCCGGGTTTTTTGCTGTTGTACGTCGCGGGCGAACTACAGTTAAGTCATGGAATACGTCGTGCCCTTGATCATCTTGTTAGTTGTTGTCATTGTTGTGGTTGTGGGTGCCCGGCTCATAGGAAGCCGAAGCCGGCCAGAGCAGGACTCCACGCTGAACGGATCCTCGGCAGAGCCTAGCGCCAAGGGGCCCGCCGCCAAGGATCCCGGCGTCAAGAAAACGAGGCATGGGCGCGATATCACCCGAGAGGATGCGCAGGAAGCCAGTGCGCGGCTGACTCCGGAGACTCACCGGCGTGTGTACTCGTTGATAGCCCAGCACCAAGTACTCAATGCGGTGAAGGAATATCGCAAGGCAACGCGCACCGGACTCGGAGAAGCCGCGGCTGCCGTTGCGGCCCTGGCTCAATTCCCACAGCCTACTCCTGAACCAGCTTCCAAAGACCAAGGAATAATCAACCAGGCTCCAAGCCCCACTGCAACGGGAGGACCGCTGACCGTGGCGGACATCATCAACGCTGGACCGGCGGCTGAGGACCCCATGGAGGCGCCTAAACCTGACAGTCCCTCCGGGGAACTGGCCGCGGACTTACAAATGAAGCCGGCTGCCGCCAAGGGCCAATACCGCTACCGGGCCATCGTCTCCCAAGGCGATGAGGTGCGGGAGGTGGCCAGTACCCGGCTCAACGCGGAGATTTATGCTCAGATTCGCCAGTTGGCGCTCTCCGGAAATTACGACGGCGCAGCCCACCTTCTGCGGGACCACGCAGAAATCGGGGTGACGGACGCTCAAGAGTTTGTCTCTATGATCAGTCCGGAAGACTAGGCTCAAGCACACAGCTGCAGCCTGAGCCGTGCGGCCACGGCCGTCATATTCTCGTCAGGTGCTACAAACCTCTCAAAGTCTCGATATGCTTCGCCAGTCAACTTTGTGTCCGGATGGTGAGTCCGGCTAGTGCCCTTGGGGGAGTGCTTGAACTTTTCTATGCGCCTCGGCTCGCGTAAGCCGCGTTATTTTCTGATTGTGATTTTTGCGGTCTTAGCCTTGTTGCTTCCTTTGCTGGTGGCTCCTACCTCTGCTCAGGCTGCCGCCTCTACTGCCACTCGCATTACCAAATTTGTGGTGGGGCCAGCCACCGTGACCAAAGGGAAAACACTCAGCTATTCCGGCCAAGTGCAGCAGGCCAAGGGGAGCTCTTGGGCCAACACGGGCGCAATCACGGTCAAGATTTACTTCGATCCGGATGGTTCGGCGCCGAAGACTTTGGTGAGAACCTTGAAAACCAACTCAGCGGGTGCCTTCAAGGCGAGTGCTGCGGCGAGTGTTTCAGGCAAGTGGACTGCGCTGGTGCCCGCTCAGGGGCAATACAAGGCGTCATCCACAGGGGTAATAAACAACAAGGTTGTGGCTGCCGCCAAACCCACCTCATCCAAGCCATCCAGCAAGTGGAACTGCCCATCATGGGCGCCGATCAAGGGCAACGCACCCAGTAAGATCTACCACCTCAAGAATCAGAAGTTCTATACAAAGACCACGCCTGAGATCTGCTTCAGCACCGAGACTGCTGCCAAGAATGCCGGATACCGCAAGTCCAAAGTTTAGGACTGCGTGCTTGCTGGTTTTGCCTGCAGAATCACTGATGGAGCAGGCAGAATCAGTTTGACTGTTGGTCGTTTTCCAAAACGAAGCCGTCCTGATGGTGGATCAGCTGGCGGCCCATGCCGGAGTCCAGTTGGATCCATAGGCACTGGCGGTCGCTGGAAAGCGTCTCCACACGGCCTGCGAGGCGCCAGCCGCGGTTGTTGACAAGAGTTATTGGCTCATTGTGGGTCAGGGTCGGCCACACCTCGTTATTTTCGGGATCAATAAAAGCTCGGTGATGAAGTGGGCGTGTCATGGGATCTCCTGGTGTGAAAGTCATCGCTGCTTCCTTGTCTGCTAACTCAACATCGCCAGCCTGCGTGCTCAAGGTGAATTCTCTGTTAACTTGGTGTGTCTTTGCTCCTAAATTTCAGAGAATAAGGAGAGGTCTCCACTGTCTTTGTGCAGGCGGTCCGCACCATGGGCGCAGCAAAGGCGCAGGCGCCCTTCCTCACGCGGTGAGCGAAACCTTGGGCATGAGTGTGGGCTATCCCGTACGGTTAAGGCATGGCTACAGTTGAAATCACCACGGAAAATTTTGGTCCCACCATTGAAGGCAACGACATTGTGATTGTTGACTTCTGGGCTAGCTGGTGCCAGCCCTGCGTGCGCTTCGCACCGACCTTCGAGGCTGCTTCCGAGAAGCACAGCGACGTTGTGTTCGCCAAGGTAGACACCGAAGCCCAGCAGCAGCTTGCCGCAGAAGCAAATATCACCTCCATCCCGACGCTGATGGCGTTCCGTGAAAAGGTGCTGGTGTTTGCACAGCCCGGCGCCCTGAACGGAACACAGCTTGATTCTGTCATTGACGCCGTTAAGGCCCTTGACATGAGCGAAGTTCATGCAACTGTTGCCGCTAAGCAAGACGAATCCAGCGCCGCGGAGTAACTACCTCAAACGAGAAAGGGGGCACCTCACCGAAGTTGGTGTGGTGCCCCCTTTTCTTTTTTGTTTAGGATCGTTCCAGTTTCACGGGCTCAGCCAGCAGTGCGCTCAGGGATTCGTTGAGATCCTGCACAGCGATTCCCTTGCTGTGTTTGACGAGGTCCTCGTCTGAAGCCCACTGCTCTGTCAATACGATCTTTTCCTCGGAGTCCTCAGTGATTTCGTACTGGATGCAGCCGGCTTCTTCAACGACCTGCTCGATGGCGATCTCGAGGGCGAGCTTCACACGGAAGTACTCGTCCTCATTGGGAATGAAGGTGGCTTTTAGGTTGATAATCTCGCTCATAAAAACAGCCTAGGCGATCTTGCCTCAGGGAAGAGAAGCGGTTCCGCACTGTGAACCTCGCTTAGCCACCTGACAGGGTACCGTTCAGTGCCTGCGGTTCAGTGCCCGCGGTGGTCCTGGATGCTCATGCGTGGCCCTAAGGTTGGTTTGCGAAAGCCGCTCAGTTGCAGCATCCGCACCACGCGCTGGCGGTGACCTCGCCACGGTTCAAGCAATTCCAGCATCGTGGCGTCATCCACAGGTTTTCCCGCCAGCGCCCAGCCAACATAAGCGGCCAGATGGTAATCACCTACGGCTACATGGTCAGGAGATCCGTGGGTTCGTTGGGTGACTTCTGCCGCAGTCCACTGGCCAATTCCGGGGATGCTTTGCAACTTAATCCCCGCCTCGTCTGCGGGCAGCTGGCTCAACCGTTCCACGCCCGACGCCGAACGTAACACCCGCTGCACAGTTGCCGAACGCTGCGGTCCAACGCCCGCCTGATGCCATTCCCAAGAGGGGATGGCGGCCCATTGCTCCGGGGTGGGGGCAACCCTGAGATCAGCCGGGACATTTGGGTCAATACCCGCACCAGGAGCCGCAGAACCAAACTTTCGCAGTAGCGTGGAGTAGCCGCGCCGGGCTTCTAGGGCGGTGACTTTTTGTTCCAAAATAGCGGGTACCAAGGCATCAATCATCCGCCCGGTGGAAGGCAGGCGCACGGCCGGGTTGCGACGTCGTGCTTCTTTGACACGCGATGGCAGGGTGGCAGCAAACGTGGGGGAGTCAAACGCTGACCAGTCATCGTGGCGTCCCAGCAATGCGGCAGCCCCAGCCAAGGCATCCTCTGCCCCTGGGCCCCAGGCTCGGACGTGCAGTTCAGCGCCGTGCGTGGTGACGCCCAGCGTGGCTGCGCCAGCAGGGGTATTGAAGGCAAGCCACGCAGCGTGCGGTGTGAGCCGGACGGTGGTGTCGCCTGGGCCGCGGGCCAGGATGCCTAGCGTCTGCGGCAGGGAGTACGGGCCAGCCACATCCCACACCCCAGGGGGTGCGGAGTCGGCTGGGGTTTTCATGATTCCATGGTTGCACGGGAGTCTGACAGCAGGGTGTGCTTCCCCAAAAACGCTCCCGCAGATTCGGGGTATTTTAAGACAACGCTGCTGCAGCAGTGCGGGAGGGTTTGTTAAAAAAATGAACTCGTTCTGCAGGAGCGTTGGTAGTGAGGGTCAGCCGGGCATTCCTGAGGAGAGCCACAAAGCCAATACTGCAGCGGGGATCAGCGGTAGCAACAGGACAGCGCCGGCCAGTGCGTACCCAGTCCAAGAAATGTTGATTCCCATCGATTTGAGCCTGCCGTGCCACAACAGGGTAGCCAATGAGGCCCAGGGCGAGACAAGCGGGCCTAGGTTAACGCCAATCAATACGGCAGCCAGCCGCACGGCGGAGCCGGCCGTTGGCTCAAGCGCCAGATACGCAGGGAGGTTGTTGAACCCGTTAGCGCTTGCCATTCCCAACCCGGCGAGTTGCAGCAGGCTCAGATAGTCATTTCCTGAGCCGGAGATGCGGGCTAAGGCTGCACCCAAGCCATGGTCGTGGAGGGCTGCAACCAGCATAAATAACCCCATCGTCAGCAGCAGAGGCTGGAACGGAATCATGCGCAAGCGCAAAGCAGAACGCCGTCGAAAAATAAACACGGCCACCAGGAAACACGCAGCAATACTGGCAGGGATAGCAACGGGAACGCCTGAGACTAGTGCTGGCAGCAGAAGTGCAACTGTTGCCCCGCTGATTAGCAGCAGTGGCTTGTCTGTCTCTGCAGGAATCTCGGGCGCGGTATACGAGCCTTTAAAATCCTTCCGAAACCAAACGAGTAGGAACGCCAACGGTGCCACAATACCAACCAGCGCCGGCGCCCACATCAACTGCAGAAATCCCGCTGGACCAATATCAAGTTGCTGACGGGCCAGCAAGTTGGTCAGGTTCGAGACAGGCAGAAAAAGCGAAGCCGTATTGGCCAGCCACACTGTTGTCAGTGCGAACGGCAACGGGTGAATACGGGCATGCCGGGCCAGCGTGACCACCACCGGGGTGACCAGCACGGCAGTTGTGTCCAGAGAGAGGAATACCGTACTCAATGCGGCCAAAACAACTACAAGCAGCCACAGTGTCATGACCCGGCCAGAGAGTGAGCGCTGCGCTTGTGATCGGCCACGGCCACGGCAGGTACCAAGGCGTGCCAACCAGGCGGTGATGATGCGAAACAGTCCAGCGTTATCGGCTAGCTCCGTGACAATAGTCATGGCCGCAACAAATAACAGGATTGGTACCGTGCGTTCGAAAAGCTCTCCTGCAGATCCCCGGCTCAGAGTCCCATTGGCAATCAGGATTAGCCCAGCGGTAAACAGGGCGGGCGGCACAATGGCGCTCGCCAGCTTTTTTATGACTGCGCCGGACATTCTCTAATGGTTGCACGGGGGTTGAACGTGAGGCGGGTGCAACGCCCTCTCGATATTGCCGGAGCGAGCTGTTCCGCCTTCTCAGCAAGATTCAACAAGACGCTGCAGAGCTCATTTGATGCAGGAGAGCTCGGGTATCCACTGCTGAGTCGACAAATTAGAACGAACCCTTGCACAGGAGTTGGGACGTAATGCGGCCCCTGCTAATTTGAAAAATACGGAGCCTGTCCCGTCTCGGTCAATCCAGCAGACGCCTTGGCTCAAGATAATGGGTAGTTTCCTCTTCACCGAGAGCTAGTGCGGTCTCGGTGAGAATTTCCCGGCACGCCATAATGGCTGGGCGCAGCCGGCTGGCCAGCCGGGCGGAGGTAAACACTGTGCGCCGTGGCAGATCCGGCAGATCCAGCAGAGTCAGTGCTGGCGGGCGTCCGGTCCACATAAGATCTGGCATGAGACCCACAGCATTCCCGGATTCGATGAGCCGGATCTGGGCTTGGAGATCGGCGGTTTCAAAGCGGACATCGGGCTCAAATCCGGCCTGCCGGCAGGTTTGCTCGGCCCAGTGGCGCGATGCGGCGCCGTGCGGTTCCATGACCCAGGGCAGGCGGGCCGTGTCTGCAATGCCTGTGATGGGCCCCGTGAGTAGGCGGGACATGCCTCCTGCAACCCCCTCGTGCGGCACGGCAAGGCGGATGGCATCGGTGGTGAGCGTGACGCGGTCCAGCTCGGGGTGGAGCGGGGCGGCGTGGCCGGGATATTGCTCCGCGACCACCAAGTCAAAGTCCCGCGCCCACGTCTCATACAGCGCCGTCTCGGGTTCGCGCTGAACCACTTCAAGGCGCACCTCCGGATAGGCCTGCGCCATGGCGGTGAGCATGTTCGGCAGCAGCGCCAGGGCTGCAGATTGAAACACGGCCAGCCTCACGGTCCCTGTCACGGTGGACAGGGACGCTGAGAGAAAAGCCTCGGCGCGTTCCAGAGTCTCCAATATTTCGGCGGTGTGTGCCACGAGAATCTCTGCCTGCGGGGTTAACTGCACGCGCCGGCCCACCTTGCGCAGCAATTTTGCCCCAGCTTCCTTCTCCAAGAGAGCCAACTGCTGGGAGACTGCGGACGGGCTGTACGCCAACGCCGCGGCAACGTCAGCGAGGGTTCCGCGAAGGTGCAATTCGCGCAGCATGCGCAGCCGTTTGAGGTCCAACACGGACGCCTCCAAATAGTTTAGTAGAAATGATTAATATTCATCATAAATCACCACTTTTGCTAAATGAACATTCGCTCCATACTGGTGGTGAGAACCATTATTTCAGGACATCCCAAACAACAGAAAAGAACGCACCAGCAGCCATGACACGTTCCACCACCGCCGGCTCCGACGAGGCCACATCAGGTAACTACGCCTCCGCAATAGGGGCGCATTCCGCCGCAATCCCAGTCCCCAGTGATGCACTGGCACAGGAAACCGTTGCACTGGTCCGCCGCTGGCTCACCGAGGCCGCCAAGTTCCCCGCTGACGTCTCCGCCCAGCGCCTGGCCGGTGTGCTGAAGGACCCGAACGGGCTGGACTTCACGGTGGGATTCGTTGACGGCGTGATCCGCCCCGAAGATCTGGCTGTGGCCGGACGGAACCTGGCTATGCTGGCCCCCAAGGTCCCCGCATTTTTACCCTGGTACATGCGCGCCGCGGTTCGTCTGGGCGGGCTCATGGCACCAGTGCTGCCACAGCTTGTCATTCCCATCGCCCGCAGGGTGTTGCGTGAGATGGTGGGCCACCTGATTGTGGACGCCACCGACGCCAAGCTGGGCCCGGCCATCGCGAAGATCCGCGATGGCGGGGTGGACCTGAACCTCAACTTGCTTGGCGAGGCCGTACTGGGCGAAAAGGAAGCCAGCCGCCGCCTAACGGGGACCCTGGACCTGCTGGCGAGGGACGACGTGGAGTACGTCTCCATCAAGGAATCTTCCACGGTGGCCCCGCATTCGCCCTGGGCGTTCGAGGACGCCGTCAACCATGTGGTGGAAAAACTCACGCCCCTGTACACGCTGGCCGCCTCCTTCCCCAAGCCTAAGTTCATCAACCTGGACATGGAGGAATACAAGGATCTGGGCATGACCATCGCCGTGTTCAAACGCATCCTGAACAAGCCTGAGTTCAAGAACCTGGAGGCCGGGATTGTGCTTCAGGCCTACCTGCCGGACACCTTGGCCGCCATGATCGACCTGCAGGAGTGGGCTGCTGCGCGAAGGGCCGATGGCGGCGCTCCTGTGAAGGTGCGGATCGTCAAGGGGGCAAACCTGCCCATGGAACAGGTGCAGGCATCCGTCAACGGCTGGCCGCTGGCCACGTGGGGCAGCAAGCTGGATTCCGATACCAACTACAAGCGCATTGTGAACTACGCGCTCACCCCCGAACACATTAACAACGTCCACATTGGCGTGGCCGGACACAACTTGTTTGATGTTGCCCACGCCTGGCTGCTCGCCCAGCAGCGCGGCATCAGCGCCACCTCCGGTCAGCTCGAATTTGAGATGCTGCTGGGCATGGCTACAGGCCAGGCTGAGGCCGTGCGCCGCGACGTTGGCTCGCTGCTGCTGTACACGCCCGTAGTCCATCCCGGCGAGTTTGACGTTGCTATCGCCTACCTGATCCGCCGCCTCGAAGAAGGTGCCAGCCAGGAAAACTTCATGTCCGCCGTGTTTGAACTCTCCGAAAATGAAGGGCTGCTTCAACGCGAGCAGGAGCGTTTCCTGGCCTCCCTCGCAGAGTTGGATGACTCCGTGCCGCCCACCAACCGGGTGCAGGACCGCACCCAGCCCGCAGCCGTAGCCGCTACTGACCACTTCGCCAACACCCCTGACACCGACCCCGCACTGGCACCCAACCGTGTCTGGGGACGGGAGATCCTGGCCCGCATCCCGTCCTCCACGCTTGGCAACGAGCTCGTCGCGGACACCACCGTGACGGAACTTCACGAGCTGAACACCATCGTGGACACCGCCGTCGAACATTCCGGCGAATGGGCCGCACTGGGCGGGTCCGGGCGTGCCGCCATCTTGCACCGGGCAGGGGATATGCTCAACTCCCGCCGCGCCGAGCTCCTTGAGGTTATGGCCGCCGAAACCGGCAAGACGCTTGACCAGGGCGATCCGGAGGTTAGCGAGGCCGTGGACTTCGCCCACTACTACGCCGAGCGCGCCAAGGATCTGGAAACGGTGGACGGTGCCACATTCGTCCCCGCCAAGCTCACCGTTGTGACCCCGCCATGGAACTTCCCCGTCGCCATCCCGGCAGGCTCCACACTCTCGGCATTGGCGGCGGGATCCGCCGTTGTCATCAAGCCGGCACCCCAGGCACAGCGCTGCGGCTCCATCATGGTCCAGGCATTGTGGGACGCTGGCGTGCCGCGCGAGGTCCTGGCGCTGGTCCAGCTTGGCGAAAACGAGCTCGGAAAGGCGCTCGTGGCGCACCCGTCCGTTGACCGGCTGATCCTGACCGGCGGTTATGAAACGGCCGAGCTGTTCCGCAGCTTCCGCACCGACCTGCCCTTGCTGGCGGAAACCTCTGGCAAGAACGCGCTGATCGTCACGCCCAGCGCCGATTTTGACCTGGCGGCGAAGGACGTGGTGCAGTCAGCCTTTGGCCACGCAGGGCAGAAGTGCTCCGCCGCATCCTTGGTCATCATGGTCGGTTCCGTGGCGAAGTCGCCGCGCTTCCGCAACCAGCTCCTGGACGCTGCTGCCAGCCTGAATGTGGGCTACCCCGGCGTTGCCACCTCCCAGATGGGGCCGGTCATTGAGCCTGCCGCAGGTAAATTGCTCGGTGCACTGACCACACTGGACGCCGGCGAAGCGTGGGCCCTGGAGCCGCGCCAGCTCGATTCCACCGGCCGGCTCTGGTCGCCGGGCGTGCGCACCGGCGTTGCGGCAGGATCGAACTTCCACCTGACCGAATTCTTCGGCCCGGTCCTAGGAGTCATGACGGCCGAGACCTTGGAGGAGGCCATCGCCATGGTCAACGCGATTGACTACGGGCTCACCTCCGGGCTGCACTCGCTGGACCCCGCGGAGATTGAGCTCTGGCTGGATACCGTGCAAGCCGGAAACCTATACGTGAACCGCGGTATCACCGGTGCTATTGTGCAGCGTCAGCCCTTCGGTGGCTGGAAGAAATCGGCTGTGGGTGCTGGCACCAAGGCGGGCGGTCCCAGCTACCTCATGAGTCTGGGATCCTGGGTTCCTGCCGAAGCGAGTGCCACCGCGCCGCTGAGTGACGCGGCCCGCAAGGTCCTCGCCGCCGCGTCCTCATTGCCGGCCGAGGAGCAGGCGTTCCTGATCCGCTCGCTGCACAGCGACGCCGCTGCCTGGGCCGCCGAGTTTGGCGCCGCCCGCGACGTCTCGGCGCTGACCGCCGAGCGCAACGTGTTCCGCTACCTGCCACTGAACCCGCTGGTCCGCCTCGCCGAGGGGGAGTCCCTCTCGAAGCTGCTGCGCGTGCTCGCGGCAGGGATCCTGGCCGGGGCAACTCCGGAAGTCTCCTGCGCTGACGCGCTTCCCAGTGAGGTGGCGGCACTGCTGCTCAGCCTGCGGATTCCGGTGACTGTGGAGAACGACGCCGATTGGCTCACCACCGCGCGCCGCTTCGGAGCGGGCCGTATCCGCCTCATTAGAGAAGATTCAAGCGCCGTTTATGAGGCAACGGGCGGGCGCCCGGATCTGGCAATTTATCACGGTGCGGTGACTGAGGCCGGGCGCGTGGAGATGCTGGTGTTCCTCCACGAGCAGGCCGTCAGCATAACGGCACACCGCTTCGGCACACCAAACCACCTCTCGGACGGGCTGATCTAGACACCCGCAGCCACCGGCGAAAATGCGCGCCCGCCTCCCACATATGCGCCCCGTCTACGGGGCGCATATGTGGGAGGCGGGCGCGGAACTGGATAGATTGCTACTTTTGCGGGATGCCAGCTTGACGAAGCAGCCGTTCGAAGCCCCGGAGGTCCATCATTTCCCGCCACGTCCATCGGAAGAAGCCGGCACTCTGAGCCCGGATCTGGTCCTCACGGTTCTTTTCATCGAGGATTCGCTCTTCGAGGGACTTTCCGCCGGCCCAGTCTTGCCGCAAGTACTTGGCCCGGCCGTCAAATTCCCCGGCTTTTCGCTGCTTCTCGAACCAGAAATCAACATATGCTTCCCTGCCATCACGCAGGGTGAAAGGATGTTGCAGCTCCGGGGCAACAAACCCCAGTTGGGCCATCCGCACCCGGCTAAGAGACTCGCCGGCAGAACCGGAAAGCCCGGATGCGAACTCAATCACAGCCACGGCCCTGTTGAACGCCGATCGAGACGGCAAGGATTCAGCAGCAGTCAGAAGGTCGGATTTCAGCAGGGGAGGGCCTTGCGGTTCGTTGAGGTTCCACACGGGATCATGATCGCCGGCCGGCACGTCAGCAGGCAGAAAAATATTGCCGGGTTTGGGGTATCTGGGCAGGTGCAGGCTTGAATCACATACCGCCACAGCCTGCTCAAATTTCAGTGCGGTGATCAGCTCCAGTGTGGTGGTGAGTTTGTCCGTCAGCAGCAACGGGCCGCAGCGCACTACTGCCTCGTCCAGCCGACCCAAATGCCGTGTAATGTCCCCTCGACTGCGGCCGCCACCGGCCTGTTCCGTCACAACGTGCAGATTCGTCTGTGTTCCGGTGATCCACAAACCCCAAAGAAGCGCAGCCGTGGAGGAGCAAAACACCGGAGGCGCTTTGGTGGTCAGCGTGAACGCCGCAGCGCGCAAGCCGTATTGGGCGAACTCATCCAGCGCATGCCACTCGGCTGCTTCGGTGTAGACGCTGCGGCGGACACGAAAATACCTGCCGTTGTTGCAGAGCCTGGTGAGAAGGCGGGAATCCTGGCCGGCCAGCTCCAGATCGGAAGGGAGGATCAAGCGTGGTGTGCTCATACATTCAAGGGTTCCAGAGCGGGGCACCACATGTAAGTGGGGAGACGCTGACCTGTGGATAACTTTGACTGTGATGGCACTATGATCCGCGGCGACCGGCCGTGCAACCTCCGCGCCCGCCTCCCACATATGCGCCCCGTAGACCGGGCGCATATGTGGGAGACGGGCGCGGATTGTGTTGAAGAGCCTTGGCGGATCAGGCTTGGGCGACGCGGACCGTGTTGCCGGAGGGGTCACGGAAGGCGCAATCGCGGGGACCCCACGGCTGTTCGACGGGTTCCTGGAGCACTTCTGCCCCGGCAGCCGCTGCCTTCTCAAAAGTTGCGTTCAGATCGCTTGCGCTGAAGTTGAGCATGGGCAGCACACCCTTGGCGAGCAGGCGAGCCATGGCATCGCCGTCTTCCTGGGACCGTCCGGCATGCGGTTCGGAGAGCACAATGCCCAGGCCCGGCTGTGTACTGGTACCCATGGTGACCCAACGGAAATCGCCGTTGCTGACATCGTTCTGGACTTTAAGGCCCAGGGCGTCGCGGTAGAAGGCGATGGCCGCATCGGGGTTGTGAACGGTCAAATGTGTGAACTGAAGTGAAATGGTCATGGCACCTACGTTAGGCGTTTGCCGGGGGCCGGGCTTCTTCATTTCTGCTCGACTGGATAGCAGGTTGAGCAAGGGCATGGGCAGCACTTTGCGGTGCGCCGTGAGAGTCACCGTCCGTGCCACTGTTCCGAGCTGGGCGGGTGGCCACCCTCATGAAGCAGGGCGGCAAGGCTTCGATGGCGCTGTGGTCGCGGGACTTATAACTGCTGGGCGTCTCGCCCATGACCTCTGTGAATCGGGAACTGAATGAACCCAATGAGGTGGCACCCACGGCCATGCACGCATCCGTGACCGAAACGCCCGCACGGAGCAGCGCCGAAGCCCGCTCAATACGCCGGGTCATGAGATATGAATAGGGGCTCTCGCCGTACGCCGCCCGGAATTTGCGGGAAAAGTGTGCGGGTGACATGAACGCCTTCGCCGCGATCGTGGGCACATCCAGCGGCTGGGCGTAGTCCCTATCAATCAGATCCCGGGCCCGGCGCAGCAGTGTCAGCGTGGTGATCTCATCCCGGCTCACTCCAGGTGGTGAGGGGGCGCCTGCGGTGGAGAGCATAGTGCCAAGTTTATTATCCAAAATGCCCCCGGGAGTAATGTTCCTTGGCCGCTTCCTCCCGCGGGGTCTACGTTGGAGCTATGAAGTACGCGAACTCTGTCCTTGACCTGATTGGCAACACCCCGCTGGTAAAACTGAACAAGGTGACAGCGGGGCTGGAGGCCACAGTGTTGGTCAAGCTGGAATACCTGAATCCAGGCGGCTCGGCCAAGGATCGCATTGCCGTGAAAATGCTGGATGAGGCTGCGCGGGAAGGCAAAATCAAGCCCGGCGGTACCGTGGTGGAGCCCACCAGCGGCAACACGGGCGTGGCCATGGCAATGGTGGCGCAGCAGCGCGGCTACAAGTGCGTTTTTGTAGTCCCGGACAAGGTGGGCGTGGACAAACGCGCAGTCTTGGCGGCCTATGGGGCGGAGGTGGTGGTGACACCTACTGCGGTGGCGGCCGATTCCCCGCAGTCCTACTACGGCGTCTCCGACCGTTTGGTGACGGAAATCCCGGGAGCCTACAAACCTGACCAGTTCTCCAACCCCAACGGCCCGTTGAGTCACTATGAAACCACCGGCCCGGAGGTTTGGCGCGACACCGAAGGCAAGCTCACCCACTTTGTGGCCGGCGTGGGTACCGGCGGCACCATCACCGGAACGGGCCGCTTTCTCCGCGAAGTTTCTGCGCACCGTGCCGAGGCCGACGGCGGTGAGGTCCAGATCATCGGTGCCGATCCGGAAGGATCCGTCTACTCCGGAGGCACGGGACGGCCTTACCTGGTGGAGGGGGTGGGCGAGGACATTTGGCCCGACTCCTATGACCCGTCCGTCCCGCACAAGATCATCGCGGTCTCCGACAATGACGCCTTTGCCATGACCCGACGCCTGGCCCGAGAAGAAGGCCTGCTGGTGGGAGGTTCCTCCGGCATGGCAGTGGTGGCCGCGCTGGAAGTGGCGAAGGGGCTGGGAGCCGGGTCCGTCGTCGTAGTGCTTCTGCCGGACAGTGGCCGCGGCTACTTGGGGAAGATCTTTGACGATGCCTGGATGCAGTCGTACGGCTTCCTGAAAGTCACCGATGAACCCGCTATCGGCGACGTGCTCAAAGCCAAAACGGGCCAATTACCGGATCTGGTCCATATCCACCCCAACGAGACCGTCCGTGACGTCATCAACTTGATGGCCGAATACGGTGTCTCCCAAATCCCCGTGCTCTCGGCCGAACCTCCCGTGGTGATGGGGGAAGTGCTTGGCGCGGTGGATGAACGCACACTGACCGGCAAATTGTTCCGGCACGAAGCCAAACTGACAGATAAAATCACCGAACACATGCAGCCGCAACTGCCCATCATCGGATCTTTGGAGCCCATCTCCGCTGCCCGGGCCAAACTGCAGGACGTAGATGCGCTCATGGTCACCTTTGTTGGTGCGCCCGTGGGTGTGCTGACCCGCCACGATTTGCTGAACTACCTCAACGACTGACCATTTCCAGACGAAGGAACAAGACCATGACTGAAGGCTTCAACACCCGCGCCGTCCACGCCGGACAGACCCCCGATCCCACCACGGGCGCCGTCATCCCGCCGCTGTACCAAACCACCACGTTCGCCCAGGACGGGATCGGCAAGCTGCGCAATGGTTATGAATACGGCCGCGGCACCAACCCCACCCGTGACGCGCTCCAGGCCCAGCTCGCAGCACTGGAGGGCGGGGAGTTCGCGTTCAGCTTCGCCTCGGGATTGGCCGCCGAGGACGCCCTGATCCGGGCGCTGCTGGTACCGGGGGATCACATCGTCATGGGCAACGACGTCTACGGCGGCACCTACCGGCTCATCAACAAGGTCCTGTCCGTGTGGGGCATCAGCAACGCTGCTGTTGACATGTCCGACGCCGGGGCGCTGGCTGGCGCTGTTGCCGCCGGCGGCCCCGAAGGTGCGACGAAGATGATCTGGGTGGAGACGCCGTCGAACCCGATGATGAAAATCACCGATATTGCCGCGCTTGCGCAGGTGGCCCACGAGGCCGGAGCGCTGCTGGTGGTGGATAACACCTTCGCGTCCCCCTACTTGCAAAACCCGCTGGCACTGGGCGCCGATGTGGTGGTGCATTCCACCACAAAGTACATTGGCGGACACTCGGATGCCTCCGGCGGGGCCATCATTCTTTCCGATCCCGAGGCAGCCGAGAAGATCGGCTTTGTGCAGTTCGCGGTAGGTGCCGTGTCCGCGCCGATGGAGGCGTGGTTGACCACGCGCGGACTCAAGACGCTCGGTGTGCGCATGGACCGGCACTGCTCCAACGCCCAGAGTATTGCCGAATGGCTGCTCACCCGGGCTGAGGTTGAACGCGTGCTGTACCCGGGCCTGGCCTCACATCCAGGACACGAGCTGGCAGCGCAGCAGATGCGGGGTTTTGGCGGCATGATCTCAGTGCAGTTCAAGGGTGGGGAGGCTGCGGCCCGGAAGGTGGCCGAAGCTACCCGCGTGTTCACCCTCGCGGAGTCCTTAGGCGGTATTGAATCGCTGATGAACTACCCGTCCGAGATGACGCACGCCTCCGTCAAGGGCACCGAGCTGGCAGTGCCCGTGAACCTGATCCGTCTCTCGGTGGGAATAGAAGACATCGAGGACCTGCTCGCAGACCTGGAGCAGGCACTGAACACGCTGGGATAGCCGCTAGCCACCGTCCGCTAGCCACCACACCAGACGGTCCCGCAGGTTAGGGGCTTAATTCAGGGACGCTCCCGCACTTAAAAAGTGTGGGAGCGTTTCTGCCGTTGTGGGCGGGATGATCGGCAGGCAGGCACAGGCAGCCAAGAGGAGTTGAATCCCTGAATACACTAACTATCTGCGGGAAAGTATGTCGAAAAGGTAACAGTTTCCTGATTTGCGTATCGATTGCATATCGTTTTATGGTGGGTTATGCCCTACGGGGCGGGTGGCAGCTTTGCCCCCACGATTGCCCGGGCCTTCCTACACCGCACACCGTCATGCGGAAGGCTACGGAAACAACCTCCATATTTATAGGTTGGACGGTGGCGTGTAGATGTCCGGGGACGGGTGGAGCGCAGGTGGCCTTCGGGAGAACGCATCGATGAAGAATACTAAAATTACTCGCAACATTGCCCGTGTGCTCGCCGTTGGCGCCATTGCCGGCGGTGGTTTGGCCATAGCTGGAACAGGTGCGAACGCTGCTGACGGCAGTACTTGGGATGCCTTGGCACAGTGTGAAAGCGGTGGCAACTGGGCCATCAATACCGGCAACGGTTTCTCCGGTGGGCTGCAGTTCACACCTAGTACTTGGGCCGCCTTTGGTGGTTCAGGCGCTCCGGAAAGTGCTTCCCGGGAGCAGCAGATTGCGGTTGCCGAAAACGTACAGGCCGGCCAAGGCTGGGGCGCATGGCCCGCGTGCGCCGCCCAGCTTGGTCTGAGCGGAGGCGGCGGAGCGGCGTATTCGCCCGCAGCCGTGCCGCCAGCCCCTGCTCCGGTGGCCGCGCAATCCTCCGATGTTGCACCCCTGCAGCAGGCCCCGGTAGAGCAGGCACCACTTGAGCAGGCCCCGGTGGAACAGGCTCCACTTCAGCAGGCCCCGGTGGAACAGGCTCCCCTTGAGCAGGCACCCGTAGCCCAGGTGGCGCTCAGCGGTGAGACCTACACCATTGAATCCGGCGATACCCTCAGCATCATCGCCGAGAAGTTGAATATCACCGGCGGTTGGGAAGAGCTGTACCAGGCCAATGTGGACACTGTGATCCACCCCGACCTGATCTTCACCGGTGCAGTCCTGAACCTGCCGGCCTAAGTGCCAGAACGGGCACAGGCCCAGTAAAAAAGCGCTGGCCCGCACCCGTCCTGGGGTGTGGGCCAGCGCTTTTTGCTGACCTAAGAGGTTTGCTGTCCCCTACAGCTCTGCCGTCCCCTACAGCTCCGGCTACCCGCGGGAGGCCACGGCAGCTACCCGGGTGACGGCGTCGTACGTGTAGACGGGTTTACCGGCAATGAACACGGCCGTGGCACGCGCCATGACGTCCAAGGGGTCACCGCTCCACAGCACCAGGTCCGCGTCCTTGCCCACCTTCAGCGAGCCGATCCGCTCCGCCAGGCCCAACACGCGCGCCGGGTTGATAGTGATGGCTCGCAGCGCGGTAACCCGGTCCAGGCCCTCACGCACCGCAAAGGTGGCCTGGTGGACCAAAAAGTTGATGGGGACCACGGGGTGATCGGTAATGATGGAAATCTCCACACCAGCCTCCGCCAGCTTCCCCGGATTGGCAAGGGAACGAGCGCGCAATTCCGGCTTGGACTTGCTGGTGAACAACGGGCCAATCAACACGGGCGTGCCGCGGACGGCCAGCACGTCAGCCAAAATATGCGCCTCGGTGCCGTGGTCAATAACTAGGTCATAGCCGAACTCATCGGCCAGCCGGATCGCGGTGGCAACGTCGTCCGCGCGGTGGCAATGTTGACGCCAAGGAATCTCGCGGCGCAGCACCATGGCCAAGGCCTCTAGGTGGGCGTCGCGGGGGCGCGGTTCCGGCTTGGCCAGCCAGTTCTGCGCCTCCATAAACGCCTGCCTGATGACCAACGCCGTACCCAACCGGGTGGAGGGAGTCTGTTTCTTCTCCCCGTACACGCCCTTGGGATTTTCCCCGAGCGCAGATTTCAGGCCGCTGGGGGAGCGCAGCACCATTTCCTCAATGTAACGCCCATGCGTGTGGAGGGCCACGGCTAGTCCGCCAATCGGATTGCCGGAGCCCGGGTTCACGTTCACGGTGGTGATGCCACCGGCTAGAGCGTCATCAAAGCCTGGGTCAAAGGGATCCACGGCGTCAACGGCGCGGACTCCTGCCATGACGGGGTTGGTCATCTCATTGACGTCACTTGTGGCGCCCAGCTCGCCTTCGGGGTCCATGCCCAGATGCACATGCGCATCGATAAAGCCGGGCAGCAGCCACTGGCCCTTGGCGTCCACCACATCGGCGCCTTCCGGCACCTGGAGGGAGGCGCCCACGGCCAAAATCTTCCCGCCCTCAACTATTAAGGTGCCATCAAAAGGCTCGCCTTCCACCGGCACCACATGGGCGTTGGTGATTGCCAGGACACGTTTCTTCGCAGCTTCAGCGGCCGTGCGGATGGCGGCACTGATGGACGCCGTATCCGGCTTCTTCGCCGCGGCGGGAACAGGCCTCTGTCCAGCCTTCCCAGCTTTCCCGGCCCCAACTCCTGTGGCGGGCCGCACCGGAACCGAGCCTGGTTTCCCTGCGGGAGCGGCAGCTCTGCGCGTCACACGGCCAGGGACGAAACCGGGGTTGGGGGTGGGCTGTGAGCTGCTCATGACTGCCTTTCGCATACCAATAGTGGACTACTTACAAGCTATCGCGTTTGTTTTCGCACACGCCGGGGCACACCGCAGCCAGCGTAGGCTATCGGGATGAAAAGGAAAACAGCGCTCATTACCGGTGTTGGCCGAACCGCCGGGATTGGTGCAGCCATTGCCCGGGTGCTCGCGGCGGACGGCTGGGACTTGGTCTTGAACTACTGGCAGCCTTACGACGAACGCATGCCCTGGGGTGTCCAGACCGATGACGTGACCGCGCTAACCGCCGAGCTCGAAGCCGCGGGAGCCACTGTGTGGTCCCTGCCGGCGGACCTCGGGGAGCCGGCCGCCGTCGGGCTTCTCATGGCGCAGATTGCGCAAGACGTGGGGACGTTGGCTGGTCTGGTGCTCTCACACTGCGAGTCGGTGGATTCCGGGATTCTGGACACCAGTTTGGAGAGTTTTGAGCGTCACTTCGCCGTCAATGCAAGGGCCGGTTGGCAGGTCATTGCGGCATTTGCCCGCCAAGCCACAGCTGACGGCGGTGCCATCGTGGCGCTGACCAGCGACCACACAGCGTTCAACCTGCCATACGGCGCCTCGAAGGGGGCTCTGGACCGGATTGTCATTGCTGCCGCAAGCGAGTTGGGCGGGCAGAGGATCAGTGCCAATGTGCTCAACCCCGGCCCCGTGGACACCGGCTGGATGGATGCGGCCACCAAGGACAGTCTCACTGCGATGCAGCCCGGTGGCCGGCTCGGGACTCCCGCCGATGTGGCGCCCACCGTGGCATTTCTGCTCTCCCCGGGCGGGCGCTGGGTGAGTGGGCAGCTGATTAAGGCTGACGGCGGGTTCTCGGCGTAGCTCACCACCACTGGTGCGTGCCGTTTGCCTGGCAATGGTGCGCCACTATTGGAGCTGCGCACCATTGCTAGGCATATGGGGTGCAGTTGCAAAGCGGGGATGATCAGGAAGCCGTCAAGAATCCTCGGGACGGTGTTAAGAACCCGTAAAAACAGGCGCTGGGAGCGTTCCTTGGGTGTGCGATAGATGCAGACATCAACGCACACTGCAAAAGGGGAACTGAAAAGTGGAATTGGTTACATGGATTATTTTGGGGCTGGTGGGACTGGGGCTGCTGGTGTACCTGCTCGCGGCCCTCATCCGGCCCGAGAAGTGGTGAACGCGGCCATGGAACTTAACGCTTTCGCGCTGGCCACCCAAATCGCTGTGCTCATAGTGGCTCTCGGTGCCCTGCATCAACCACTGGGCAAATATTTGGCGGCAACGTTTAGCAGCCACAAGCACCTGGCCGTGGAGCGCGGTCTGTACAGACTCTCAGGTGTAGATCCTCAAGCAGACCAACATTGGAAGGTATATCTGCGCTCACTGTTGGCCTTTAGTGTGGTCTCGATCGTGGTGTTGTTCTTGTTCCAACTGCTCCAAGGTGTGCTGCCCTTCAACCAGGGCCTAGGCTCCGTTGATCCCTGGGTGGCCATGAACACGGCAGTCTCGTTTGTGACCAACACCAACTGGCAGACGTACGCACCGGAAACCACCCTGGGCTTCGGGGTACAGATGCTGGGCCTGGCCGTGCAGAACTTTCTCTCCGCCGCCGTGGGTCTGGCTGTCGTGGTTGCACTGATCCGAGGGCTGGTGCGCGCCCAAACCTCTAACCTGGGCAACTTTTGGGTTGATCTAACCCGCGGGGCCCTGAGGGTACTGCTGCCCATCAGCATCATTGGCGCCCTGGTACTAATCATCACCGGCGTTGTGCAAAACTGGGGCGGCACCGACATCCACACCCTTGTCACGGGCGCTCAGCAAACCGTTCCCGGCGGTCCCGTTGCCTCCCAGGAAGTTATCAAGCTCCTAGGCACCAACGGTGGCGGCTACTTTAACGCCAACTCCGCCCACCCCTTTGAAAACCCCAATGCTCTTAGCAACCTCTTTGAGGTGTTCTTGATCTTGCTGATTCCGTTCTCCTTACCTGCCATGTACGGGCGGATGGTGGGTGACAAACGCCAGGGCTACACGCTTCTTAGTGTCATGGCCGCGTTCTGGATCATATCAACGGCACTGATGGGCTGGGCGCTTGCCGCATTCGCCGGGACCGGAACCAGTCTGGGCGAAGGCCTTGAGCAACGGTTCGGTGCCAACGGAACTGCTTTGTTCGCCACCGCCACCACGCTGACCTCAACCGGAGCCGTCAACGCCGCTCACGATTCCCTGCCGCCCTTGGCAGGTGGACTGGCCATGGTGAACATGATGCTGGGCGAAATTGCTCCTGGCGGCGTGGGCTCGGGTCTCTACGGGCTGCTGGTGCTCGCAGTAGTGGCCGTCTTCATCGGTGGGCTCATGGTGGGACGAACCCCGGAAATGCTGGGCAAGAAGGTGGGCGCCGCGCAAATGAAACTGGTCGCCATTTACATCCTGGTCACCCCAACACTGGTGCTGCTGGGAACGGCCATCACCGTCTCGATTCCTGCGCTCGCCGCTGCCGCCCCGGCCGAGGGACCGCATGGCTTCAGCGAAGTCCTGTACGCCTTCACCTCGGCAGCGAATAACAACGGTTCCGCCTTTGGTGGCATCACCAGCTCCGGTCCGGCGCTGGCCACCATGTTGGCACTAGCCATGTTCTTTGGCCGGTTCCTGCCGATCGCCCTGGTGCTGGCCCTGGCCGGTTCCTTTGCCAAGCAACGCAAGATCCCCAATACTGCCGGCACCCTCGCCACACACGGTCCGCTCTTTGCGGTGCTACTTGGCGCAGTTGTGCTGATCCTCACCGCACTCACTTACTTCCCGGCGCTCGCCTTGGGCCCGGCTGCTGAAGGACTGCTCAAATGAATCTAACCACTCTCCGTGCGGCGCTGCCCTTGGCGTTGTCCAAACTCAACCCGCGTCTCATGATCCATTCTCCTGTCATGTTCACCGTGCTGATCGGGTCCATCCTGTGCACAGTTGTGAGCATCCAACAGCTCATCCTGGGGTCCTCCACAGTAGTTTTTTCTGTCAGTGTCACAGTCTGGTTGTGGCTGACTGTGCTGTTCGGGAACCTGGCCGAATCCATCGCCGAAGGCCGTGGCAAGGCCCAGGCGGACAGTCTCCGGTCGGCTCGGACCTCAGTCATGGCACGACGCCGGAGCTCGGCTTTGGTGCCCGCTGGCCAGTTGGCAGATACTCAGCAGCGCTACAGCGAAGAAATGGTTCCCGGCACCGACCTGGTGGTGGGGGATGTGGTGATTGTTGTCGCTGGGGAACTGATCCCCAGCGACGGCGACGTCATCGAGGGCCTGGCCAGTGTTGATGAATCCGCCATTACGGGCGAATCGGCACCTGTCATCCGCGAATCTGGCGGGGATAGGAGCTCGGTCACGGGCGGGACCATGGTGCTCTCGGACCGGATTGTGGTGCGCATTACTGCAGCCAGTGGCAAAACGTTCCTGGACCGGATGATCTCCCTCGTTGAGGGCGCCACCCGGCAAAAAACACCCAACGAGATTGCGCTGAACGTGCTGTTGGCATCCTTGACCATCGTGTTCGTTGTGGCCATCATGACCTTGGCGCCCATGGCGGCTTTCGCTGATGCGCTACCTAGTCCTGTGGTCTTGGTAGCCCTGGTGGTCTGCCTGATTCCCACCACTATTGGGGCATTGGTGCCGGCCATTGGCATCGCTGGCATGGACCGGCTTATCCAGCGCAATGTGCTGGCTACTTCCGGACGGGCTGTGGAAACAGCCGGGGACGTAACCACGTTGTTGCTGGATAAGACCGGTACCATCACGTACGGAAACCGCCGGGCCGTGGCATTCATTGCGGCTGACGGCATCAGCGCCAACCAGCTGATCGAAACCGCCAGATTATCTTCTTTGGCCGATGAAACCCCTGAGGGCCGCTCCATTGTGGAACTGGCCGACGGCCCAACTGATGGCGGATCTGAAAGGCTTGACTCTGGTGCACTCGGCGCCATGCAGGCGCTCAGTGCCGATGTTGAAGTTATAGAGTTCAGCGCCACCACCCGTATGAGCGGGCTCAACCTGCCTGTAGGCCACTTGGCCAACCCGGGCAGCACCGTCCGGGAGGTCCGCAAAGGTGCCGGATCCGCCGTCGAACGCTATATCAGTGAGCGCGGTGGATCCTTGCCGGCGGAAATCCACCAGGCGGTGGAAAATATTTCCGGAACCGGTGGCACCCCGCTGCTGGTGGCCAGCTATGACGGCGAGCGCGCCCAAATTTTGGGTGTTATTCATTTGGCGGATGTGGTCAAACCCGGTATGAAGGAACGGTTCGCCGAGCTTCGGGCCATGGGCATTAAGACCATCATGATCACCGGGGATAACAAGATCACGGCAGCGGCCATTGCGGCCGAGGCCGGCGTGGATGACTTTGTTGCCGAAGCCACCCCGGAGGACAAGCTGGCCGTCATCAAAGCGGAGCAGGAGTCCGGGCGTCTGGTGGCGATGACAGGAGATGGCACCAATGATGCGCCGGCTTTGGCCGCCGCGGATGTGGGTGTGGCCATGAATTCGGGTACGAGTGCGGCCAAGGAAGCGGCCAACATGGTGGACCTGGATTCCGATCCCACCAAGCTGATCGACATTGTGGGCATTGGCAAGGCGTTGCTTATCACCCGAGGTTCGCTGACCACGTTCTCGGTGGCCAACGACGTGGCAAAGTACTTCGCCATTGTCCCTGCCCTGTTCGCGGCCACGTTCCCAGGACTGGGGCTGCTGAACATTATGGGACTGTCCTCCCCGCAGAATGCCATTCTCTCCGCCGTGATTTTCAACGCCTTGATCATTGTGGTGCTGGTGCCGCTGGCGCTGCGCGGGGTGAAGTACCGGGCGGTGTCCGCAGCTCAGGCGCTATCTCGGAACTTACTGGTATACGGGCTGGGCGGCATGATTGCCCCGTTCATCGGTATCAAGCTCATTGACCTTGTTCTTTCGGCCTTCTCGACGATTGGTTAGCACTATGAACGCCTACGGACGTCAACTATTTACCGCCTTGCGCTTCCTGTTATGCACCACAGTGGTCCTGGGTTTGCTCTACCCGGCACTGGTCTTCGGGCTGGGCCAGCTCATTGCCCCGGCCCAAGCCAATGGTTCTATCGTCTCCGTTGATGGGAAAGCTGCCGGGTCTTCGCTGCTTGCCCAGCCCGTCACGGGAGAGGAGTTCTTCTACCCCCGTCCCTCCGCTGTGGCGTGGGATGCGGGGAGTTCCTCATCCAGTAATTTAGGACCGAACCAACCAGCGTTGATGGAGGCCATCGAGACTAACAGGGCCGAGGTGGCTGCCCGGGAAAAAGTGGCACCCGGCACCATTCCCCTTGATGCACTGACGGCCAGCGGATCCGGATTGGATCCGCAGATTTCGGTAGCCTATGCGCAGCTGCAGCGCCCACGGGTGGCTAGAGCAACAGGGCTAGGGGAGTCCACGGTAAGTGAACTGATCAGGGCAAACACCAACAATGCCTTGCTTGGTTTCTTAGGCCAGCCCTCGGTCAACACCACCACGTTGAACGCCGCACTTCTTCAAGCGCGGACTAATCACTAAGGTACTGCGAGAATAAGCGCTATGGCACGGGGCATATTACGGATTTTCTTGGGCGCGGCACCCGGTGTGGGCAAAACGTACACCATGCTGGAGGAAGGCCGCGCCCAAGCCGCGGCAGGGATAGATGTGGTGGCGGGCATCATTTTGGACCACGGCCGGGCCCAAACTCGTGCTCAGGTGGGAAACCTAGAAGTGTTGCCCACCGTGTGCATCCCCTACCGGGAAGCAGACTTCCAAGAGCTCGACGTCGCGGCCCTCCTTGCGCGGCGTCCAGCCTTGGCGCTGGTGGATGAGTATGCGCACAGCAATGTGCCAGGATCTGCCAACTCCAAACGCTGGCAGGATGTTGAACAGTTACTGGCAGCCGGGATAGATGTCTACTCCACCCTGAATGTTCAGCACCTTGCCTCCTTGGGGGACGTGGTGGAGACCATCACTGGTGTGCGGCAGCAAGAAACCGTCCCCGATGACATTGTGCGCCGGGCCGATCAGATCGAGCTGGTGGATATTGCCCCGGAGCTGCTGCGCCAACGCCTGAGTGTGGGAAAAATCTATGCCAGCGACAAAGTTGATGCCGCATTGGCTAACTATTTCCGGCTGGGAAACCTGACGGCGCTGCGTGAACTGGCCCTGCTGTGGCTGGCGGACCGTGTGGAGGAAGGTGTTGCACAATACCGCCAGAGCCACGGCATTGAGACCAGCTGGCCCATCAGGGAGCGGGTGGTTGTTGGCTTGACCGGTGGTGTTGAAGGGGAAGTCCTGTTGCGCCGTGCGGCCCGGATCTTGAGCCGGGTCAGTGGAGGGCAACTTCTGGCTGTGCACGTGCCCCGCTCGGACGGAGTGAGTGGCAGCGCCCCGGCCGCCTTGGAGGCCCAACGCCAACTCGTCACCGATCTTGGCGGAACCTACCACTCCGTAGGAGGAGATGACCCCGGACAAGCCCTGTTGGAATTTGCCCGTAACGTGGGCGCAACCCAAATTGTCATTGGAACCTCCCGGCGCAAGCCACTGCTGGGCGTTTTGGCACGGCCCGGCATTGGGGCAATGGTGGTGCGTAACGCCGGCGATATTGACGTCCATATGGTCCCGCACCCCTTGGGCGCCACCACCAAGCGCATGCGCAACCGTAGCGAGATTAACAAAAAACGGGTGGTCTTGGGCTTCGTTTTGGCCGCTGTACTGCCTATTGCCGTGCAAGTGGGCACGGGGTCACTGAGCCTGCAAACCACCATGGTCATCCAATTGGCAGCCACCATTGCGGTGGCGCTTGTGGGTGGGCTGTGGCCAGCCATTGTGGCAGCGGTTTGGGGCACGCTCTTGTTGAACTATTTTTCCGCCCCACCGGTGAGAACCTTGACCATCAATGACCCCGAGAACCTGCTGGCACTAGTTATCTTCTTGCTGGTGGCGGTGGCCGTGGCGCTCGCCGTGGACCAGTCAGCCAGGCGTTCGCGGGAAGCCACGCGAGCCGGTGCTGAGGCCGCAACGTTGAGTGAATTGGCCCGCGGAATCTTGGCCTCTCAAGACACCGTTCAGGTGTTCTTGGAGCAGGTCCGTGACCACTTCGCCATGACATCTGTGGTGCTCTTTAGTGGCAACGGCAGCGACTTATCCACATGGCGGGCGGAGGCCTCAGTAGGGGAGAGCCCGCCGGCCACCCCGAACGAGGCCGAGAATGTTGAAGAAATTTCGGAGCGGTGGTTGTTGGGGCTCAGCGGGAGGGTGTTGCCGGCGAGTGACCGCAGGCTGCTCAGTGCCTTTGGTGCCCACTTGATGGCGCTGGAGCAACGGGAAGCGTTGACCCTGACACAGCGGGAAAATATCCAACTATCCCAAGACAATAAGATCCGCACCTCCGTGCTGCGGGCTGTCTCCCACGATCTGCGCACCCCGCTGGCCGGCATCAAGTTATCCGTAAGTAGCCTGCGGCAAACCGAAGTGGAGTTCTCGGATGCAGACGAGGCCGAACTGTTGGCAACCATTGAACATTACACGGACAAAATGGACGCCCTCGTTGGAAACTTGTTGGATATGTCCCGGCTCAGCGCTGAGATGGTCAGTCCCGTGAGTGGGCCCGTGACCTGGACAGAGGTGCTTCCAGCGGCGCTGCACGGACTCCCGCAAGAACGAATCCATAGCGAACTACCCGCGAATATGCCACCCATCGAGGCTGATCCGGGCCTACTGGAACGCGTGATCGCCAACATCGTTGAAAACGCCATCAAATATGCTCCGGACTCTTCCATCACGGTCCTTGGCTCCATTGGCGGCAGTGGCAGCGCCACCATCAACGGCCACCCCGCCAGCGAATTGCGCATAGTGGACCATGGCAAGGGTGTCCCGGCAGCCGATGTCATGGCCATGTTCAAACCCTTCCAACGCCTCGATGACGTCTCTTACGGTCCGCAGGGCGGCACCGGTGTGGGGCTGGGGCTGGCCGTTGCGAAAGGTTTCACCGAGATCATGGGTGGCATCTTAGAAGCCGAACAAACTCCCGGCGGCGGATTGACCATGATCATCCGCATGCCACTGTCCACCGGAAGAGTGAGGGCCCAGCCGTGAGCACAGTCTTGATCGTCGATGACGAACCCCAGATCCTGCGCGCCCTCCAGATCAATCTGCATGCCCACGGGTATACGGTGGTTCCGGCCTCTAACGGAACCGCTGCATTGGCGGCGGCACAAACCCAGGCGATTGACGTCGTCGTCCTTGATTTGGGGCTTCCCGACATGGACGGGCTGGATGTGATTGCCGGACTACGCGGCTGGACCGAGGTGCCCATTATTGTGCTCTCTGCCAGGCACGGTTCGCACGACAAGGTCGAGGCGCTCGACGCCGGAGCCGACGATTACGTCACGAAGCCGTTTGGGCTTGATGAACTGCTGGCGAGGCTGCGCGCGGCCACCCGCCGGGCAGGTCCGCAGGCGGCCGAACCACTCGTAGAGACGGCGGAGTTCACGGTGGATTTGGCCAACAAGCAGGTGCATAGGGGCGGTGCCGCGGTGCGGATGACGCCCACCGAATGGAGTGTCCTGGAGCTGTTGGTGCGTAATCCCGGGCGGCTGGTCAGCCAACAGCAAATCCTGACCGAGGTGTGGGGGCCGGCGTATGCCAAGGAAACACACTACCTGCGTGTCTACATGGCGCAGCTGCGGCGCAAGCTAGAGCGCGACCCCGCCAATCCTGTGCATCTGTTGACGGAGGCCGGCATGGGGTACCGATTCGCGCCGTAGCTACCTGACAAGTTCCGGCAAGCCTGCGCGAGTGGGGCGCTTCACAGTAAAATATGTGCCGTTTGGTAGCTCATGGTCATAATCGCATTAGTAAGATTATGACTATGACGAAACGTTCGCCCCTGGCACTTGCCGTGCTTGCCCTGTTGATGGAAATGCCCATGCACCCCTACCGCATGCAGCAACTCATCACCTTGCGTGGCAAGGACAAGGTTGTTAACGTCAGCCAACGCGCCAGCCTTTACAGCACCATTGAACGTCTCACCCGCGACGGTCTGATCCGGGTCGCCGAGGTGGAGCGTGATGGCTCCCGCCCCGAACGCTCCGTCTATGAAATATCCGACGCCGGACGCGCCACCGCCCGCAACTGGCTCACGGACATGCTCTCCGTGCCTAAGCGCGGCTTTCCGGAATTCCATGCGGCGCTGGCTCATGCACCGGTGCTAGAGCCCGAGGAGCTCGCCGGGCTGTTGCGCACTCGCCGGGACGCCGTCGCCGTCGAGGCATCCGAACTCCAAGCAGAGCTGAGCGCCGTCTCAGCCTTCCTGCCCCGTGTGGTCCTGCTGGATGCCGAGCTCATTGTCCGCACCCGCGCCACGGAACTTCACTTCCTTGAGGACGTCCTGAGCAGCCTGGCTTCGGGGAGCATGAGCTGGAGCCGGGAATCCCTGGCCGCACTCTCGCATGCCAACGAACACAGCCTGTAACCACCCAGCCGTTAACCCAGCCGTCAACCCGGCGCCGTCACACTTTGCACCACGCACCAGAAGGAAACACTTATGAAATCCGCTGCTCCTCCCATCGGCAAGGCGCGTACCATCGCCCTAGTCTCACTCTTCATGGCATCGTTCATGGAACTCCTTGACGCCACCATTGTCAACGTTGCACTGCCGGACATTGAGCGCGCCCTTGGCGCCCAAAATTCCGAGCTGCAGTGGATGGTTGCCTCCTACACACTGGCCCTGGCCATCGGCCTGATCACGGGCTCGCGCTTGGGTGACATTTACGGGCGCAAGAAGATCTTCATCATTGGTCTGGTTGCGTTCACTGTGGCCTCCGTGCTGTGCGGGGCCGCCATGAACCCGGAGATGCTCATCGCCTCCCGGGCGCTGCAGGGATTCGCCTCGGCGGCCATGATTCCTCAGGTGCTCTCCAGCCTGCAGGTCATGTACAAACCCTCGGAGCGTGCAGGCGCCATGGCAGGATTTTCTGCCCTTGCCGGTGTAGCCGCCGTTTCGGGTCCCATCCTCGGAGCCATCCTGACCGACGCCAACCTCTTTGGCTGGGGCTGGCGCACCATCTTCTTCGTGAACATCCCCGTGGGCATCTTCGCTGTCATTTGTGCAATCAAGTTCGTCCCCGAGTCAAAGGCGCCCGTGCGGCACAAACTCGACCTGTCCGGCGTCGTAATTTTGGCGGTGGGCATGCTGGCCATTCTCTATCCCCTGACCATGGGGCGCGAGGAGGGGTGGCCGCTGTGGACGTTCCTGATGATGGTGTTTGGCGTGCTGGTACTGGCCGGCTTTGTGCTGCTGCAGCGCCGTGAGGAAAAGCGTGGGGGAGAGCCGCTGGTGGCCGTCTCACTGTTCAAGAGCCGGCCGTTCGCCGCTGGCATCGCCATGATGTTCTTGTTCTTCATCCCCATGAACGGCTTCTTCCTGATCCAAACCCTCTTCCTGCAGCTGGGTCTTGAATACCCCATTTTGAAAGCCGGGCTCACCATGATCCCGTTCTCCATCATGGTTCCAGTGTTGGCCGGAATTTCCGCGGCCATTCTCGCCAAGAAGATTGGCCGAGTGGTGCTGCAGCTGGGTCCGCTGGTTGTGGCCATCGGCTTTGTGGTGCTCATCTTCACCGTCCAGTCCGTGGGCGGAACCGTCACACCCTGGCACCTCATTGCCGGCCTTGCTCTCAGTGGCGCCGGGTTCGGCATGGTGGTGGCGCCCGTGGGCATCTTCGTGCTCTCCGAGGTCCCCACCAAGTTTGCCGGCAGCGCCTCGGGCCTGTTCAACACCACCAGCCAGCTCGCTGGCGCCCTAGGTGTTGCCATCATCGGCACCATCTTCTTCGATGCGCTTGATGCCAGCTCGGCCCGCAGCCAGTCGGGCGTCTTCATTGACGGCTTCACCTCTACCATGTGGATCATGGCCGGCGGCATGGTTCTTGCCGCCATTGCGGCGTCGTTCCTGCCGCGGTGGGCCTCAGAGTCGGATGCTCTGGAAGAATCAACGCTGGTTGACGTCTAGTGAACGAGGCGGGGTCCCGGCTTGCGCTGGTGCTGGCGGAGCCTGGTGCTCGCGGAGCCTGGACTGCGGCTTTGTTAGGCAGTGGGCTTACGGTTAATCCATGACGTCACTGCCTCCCCGTACCGGGTCCCTGCTCGCCATTTGCCGCGTTCACCAGCTGATCAGCACGAAGACCGGCTTTGGTGTGACAGCCATTGACAAACGTCCCGCAGAGGGGCCAATGAAGTTCAAGCGTTTTGGCGTCTTTGGTGATGCTGTGGGAGACACTGAACATCACGGTGGGCCTGACCAGGCTATTTACGCGTATTCGCAAGAAGATGCCGATTATTGGTGCGCTGAACTGGGCAGGCCCATCCCGGCCGGGCTCTTTGGCGAAAATCTGCGCACCCGGGGAGTTGAAACCACGCAGGCCGTGATTGGCACGCGGTGGCGAATTGGCACAGCACTGTTGGAGGTCACCAGCCCGCGTGTTCCTTGCGCAACGTTCGCCGAACACATGGGGGAGCCGCAGTGGGTCAAGAGGTTCACCCAGGCCGGGCTTATTGGCACATACCTGCGGGTGCTTGACCACGGAAAAGCGCAGGCTGGGGATGAGATTGTGCTTGAGCATGTCCCCTCCCACGGCATCACAGTGGGCAAGTTCTTTAGCAACCCCACCGCCCAGGACGTCCGGACCCTGCAGGAGTTGGAAGCACTTGGTGAGCTCACACTCTCCCAGCACTTCTATACCCGGTTCCCTAAGATTCTGGCCGCCGGGGCCGTTGGCTGACGGGCGTTAACGTATGCGCTTCCGCAGAGTTTGTAAGGGCCAGAGAACTGCGTGTGCTGAACCTCACGGGGGCTTCTGGGCGTTTAGGCTACCCTGGCGCCAGGGTATGCCCTACAATTTAAACATCCCCCACTCCGGTATCTCCTTTTATTTTCTGCCCAATTTTTGAGGCAGGAGCCTGAAGTGTATGGGGCCCGCAAGTTTTTGAGCGGGCAAGTAGTGTTCATAGGGGATTGCCGGCAAAGAAACGTCAAACAGTGCTGATTTTTAGCATTGGCGGCCGTACCTACGGCGTGCATTTGGCGCGAGATCCTGCCCGGGATGCCCTGTAGTGGCTGGATTTCTTCTAGTGCGGCGTTCCTCGCCGCTCGGCCCTATGAATGAGGACTTCTTGACTATGCCCGAAAACTTGACTGAAACTTCCCCCGCCGTGGAGGAAGAAAATGAAATTACTTTCGCCGATATGGGCATTGACGGCCGCGTGCTGGCTGCCCTAAGCGATGTTGGCTACGAGAAGCCGTCCCCCATCCAGGCAGCAACCATTCCGTTGCTGCTCGAAGGCCGCGACGTTGTAGGCCTGGCTCAGACCGGTACCGGTAAGACGGCAGCATTCGCCGTTCCCGCCCTGTCCCGCATGGCCGAGCTGATGGACCTCAACGGACCCACCAAGGACACCCAGATTCTGGTGCTGGCTCCGACCCGTGAATTGGCCCTGCAGGTTGCAGAGGCCTTCACCTCCTACGCCAAGCACATGGACAACTTCTCAGTTCTCCCCGTTTACGGTGGCTCAGCTTACGGCCCCCAGCTCGCTGGCCTGCGCCGCGGTGCACAGGTTGTTGTTGGTACCCCGGGCCGCGTCATCGACCACCTCTCCAAGGGCTCCTTGGACCTGTCCAGGCTGCAGTACTTGGTTCTGGATGAAGCCGACGAAATGCTCCGTATGGGCTTCGCCGAGGACGTCGAGAAGATCCTGGCCGAGACCCCGAAGGAGAAGCAGGTTGCCCTCTTCTCCGCCACCATGCCCGGTGCGATCCGCCGTATCTCCAAGCAGTACCTGAATAACCCGGCCGAGGTCACGGTCAAGTCCAAGACCACCACCGGCGCCAACACCCGCCAGCGCTACCTGCAGGTCATGGGCCCGCACAAGCTTGACGCGCTAACCCGCGTGCTCGAGGTTGAAGAGTTCGAAGGCGTCATCGCGTTTGTGCGCACCAAGATGGCCACCGAAGACTTGGCTGACAAGCTCAAGGCACGCGGCTTCCAGGCTGCCGCCATCAACGGTGACATCCCCCAGCAGCAGCGTGAACGCACCATCGAAGCGCTCCGCAGCGGAAAAATCGACATCCTGGTAGCTACCGACGTTGCGGCCCGCGGCCTTGACGTTGAGCGCATCACGCACGTCATCAACTACGACATCCCGCACGACACCGAGTCCTACGTGCACCGCATTGGCCGCACGGGCCGTGCAGGCCGTTCAGGTGACGCGATTCTGTTCATGACCCCGCGCGAGAAGTACCTGCTGCGCGCCATCGAAAAGGCTACCCGCCAGCCCGTGGACCAGATGCACCTGCCGTCCGCGGAAACCATCAACTCCCTGCGTTTGGGCAAGTTCGCTGAGAAGATCACCGAGACTCTGGCCAGCCAAGACGTTGCCAAGTTCCGCGACTTGATTGCCTCCTACGAGCAGGAGCATGACGTTCCGGCCTCAGAGATTGCCGCTGCCTTGGCCGTCCTGGCTCAGGGAAACCAGCCGTTGCTCGTCAACGATCTGCCGGCAGCCCCGGAATACCAGAAGAAGGACCGCTCCAAGGACGGGTTCGGCTCACGTGGCCCCACCCGCACCCTGACCGAGGGCAACGCCACCTACCGCATCTCGGTAGGCCGCCGCCAGCGCGTCATGCCCGGATCCATTGTTGGCGCCATTGCCAACGAAGGTGGCCTCTCCTCCTCACAGATCGGTGGCATTGACATCCGCTCCGATCACACCTTGGTTGAACTGCCTGCAGACCTGTCCAAGGATCAGTGGAAGGCACTGAGCCGCACCCGCATCAGCGGCGAGCTCATCAACCTCGAACTGGACAACGGCCGCCGCCCCTCCGGCGGAGGCGCCGGAGCCCCGTACAAGGCTCGTGAAGAGCGCACCGATCGCGGCCAGGGCGGTTTCAAGAAGAAGTTCGACGGCGACCGTGGCGGCTTCCGTGGTGCCGATCGCGGAGCGGACCGTGGCAACGACCGCGGATTCAGCTCGGATCGTGGCGGCCAGGGCCACACGGGCCACGGTGGCGGCGACCGCCGTCCCCGCCACGAAGGTGGACAGAGCTTCAACAGCAAGGGCAAGTGGTAATAACCACGCTCTAAGGCACTAAATAAGGCCGGTCACCCTCAGGGGTGGCCGGCCTTTTTGGTTTGTAGATGCCGGAATGTTCACTCATGTGACGCAACTCATTTCGCTTCCCCGATTGGCCTCTTTGGCCTTGAATTCTAGGGGTTTTTGGCAGCTATGGCAGCGCCTTTGCGGGCCGAAAGAGCCCCTGTTTCACTCGTAGGGACCCCCTGAGGCAAGTGCCGATTTCACATCTCCGGAAAGCACTGGTAAAGTATTTTCTCGTTGCCCCCCTAGCTCAGTGGTAGAGCGCGTTCTTGGTAAGAACGAGGTCACCGGATCGATTCCGGTGGGGGGCTCGCAAATGAGAAAGCTCGTGTCGAGACGGTTTTGTCCGGGGCGGCACGGGCTATTCTTATTTGGGGCGGCATAGCTCAGTTGGTTAGAGCGCACGACTCATAATCGTGAGGTCCCGAGATCGAGTCTCGGTGCCGCTACCAAAGAAAACCCGTAGTTTCAGGCTAGTTCAGCCCGAAGCTGCGGGTTTTTTTGCTGCACCCAGTCCAAGTGCAGCGAAACTGCGTGGGGCACTATCCTCTGCTGCGTGGAGTAGGCTGCCACCAGCAGTCCAGGCACGAGTGAAGGAGAAATCACGGTGAAGGTTCTAATTATTGGCGGGCACGGGAAAGTGGCGCTATTGCTAGCCCCGTTATTGAAGGAAGCTGGCGTGGAGGTTACTTCGGTGATTCGCAACCCCGCTCACATTGATGAGGTAGCGCAGTGCGGGGCAACCCCCGTCTTAGCCGACCTCGTCACCTCCTCGGTGGAGGAACTGAGTGAGCTCTTCACCGGATATGACGCCGTGATCTGGGCAGCCGGGGCTGGCGGAGGCAGTGCTGAACGTACCTACGCGGTGGACCGAGACGCCGCCATTGCCTCTATAGATGCGGCTGAGGCCGCCAACGTCCCACGGTTCCTGATGGTCTCTTACCTTGGTGCTGGGCCGGATCACGGTGTGCCGCCGGAGAACAGCTTCTACGCGTACGCGCAAGCCAAGGCGGCCGCCGACGCGCACCTGCGGGCCAGTACCCTCGGCTGGACCATCCTCGCGCCCGGAACCCTCACCTTGGATGCGCCCACAGGATTGATCGATCCCACACCGGCGGCACGCCGCGCACCGGGCGGCTCCAGCGGGACCTCCCGCGCCAATACGGCATTGGTGGTGGCAGCAGCACTGCAGGACGCAGAAACCATCCTGCGCACCATCGAATTCAGTGACGGCCAAGTGCCCATAGCGCAGGCAATAGCCCCGTAAAGTAGCTGGTGTGGAACAGCTAATACTGATCGTCGGGCTCCTTTTTGCCACAGTCGTTGCCGTGGGCTTGGGGGACCGGCTCAAACTGCCTTATCCGGTGCTGATGATGATCATGGCCGGAGCGCTGACTTTCATCCCGGGGTTCCCCGACCTGCGGATTGAGCCGGAGTTGATCCTGCCGATTTTCCTTCCACCGCTCTTATTTGCCACAGCCCAAAAGAGTTCCTGGGCGGTGTTCCGGATCCGTTGGCGGACCATCTTCTTGTTGGCGGTGGCACTGGTAGTAGTCACCACTGCCGCGGTGGCTGGCGCGGCGTGGCTACTCATCCCCAGCATCGGCATTCCCGCCGCCATTGCACTTGGTGCCATGTGTGCCCCGCCGGATCCTGTGGCCGTGGAATCCATTGCCGGGCGGGTCCACATGCCGCGCCGGCTCATCACGGTGCTGCAAAGCGAGGGGCTGTTCAACGATGCCGCCGCCATCGTGATCTTTCAGACGGCAGTGGCCAGTGCCACAGACGGGCAGCCGTTTGGGCTGGGTGTGGTGGGCCGCTTCCTGCTAGGCGCTGTCATTGCCATTGTGGTGGGCATGCTCATGGGCTGGTTGACGCGTGTCATCAGTAGGCTCATCAGCTCGTCCGTGGCCCGCAGTGCGGTGACGCTGGTGGTGCCCTTCGCGGCCTACATCCTGGCCGAGGAGGTACACGCCTCAGGTGTCATAGCCGTCGTCGTCACTGCCCTGGAAATCAAGCGCCATGCCCGGGCCGAGGACGCCACCGAACGCATCACCCGGGCAGCGTTCTGGGATGTGGTGGAACTGCTGGTGACGGGTCTGGCGTTTGGGCTGGTGGGGCTGGAAGTACGCGAAGTCATCAAGGTTGAAGGCCAGGCCATCTGGGGCATGCTTCCCCTAGCCATCGGGATCAGCCTTTTGACCATTCTGATTCGCTTCTCTTGGTTTGCGCTGCTGGCCCTGCTCTCCAGGAAGAACGAGGGTGACCTGCCGCCAACCAGCCTCAAGGACGTCGTGATCCTTTCTTGGTGCGGCATGCGCGGGCTGGCAACCCTGGCCCTGGCCCTTGCGCTGCCGGTGACGCTGCCCGGCGGAGCAGATTTCCCGGCCCGGCACGAGATCATCGTCGTGGCGTGTGCCGTCCTGCTGACCACCCTGGTGCTGCCGGGCCTGACCCTTCCCGGGCTCATGCGCATGTTGAAGGCAACGGATGACGGCGCCGAGGAACGTGAGGCGGCCAAACTCCTGGCCCTGCGCGCCCAGGAAGCAGCCGTGGCGGCCTTGCGTGACCACGAGCTAATCCGTTCCCTCCCACCCGAGAAAGTGGCTGTGGTGAAGGAAAAGATGAGACGGCTGCACGCGGAACTTCTTGATGGCTCTCTCAAGGATGAAAGCATGCAGGAGCGCCGCCGTCGTGGCCGGGAACTTGCCATCACCGTCCAAACAATTGCCCTAGACGCTGCCCGCACGGAAGTGCTCAACGCCCGCAACGAAAGCGACGCCGATCCGGAGGTTGTGGACAGGGTGCTGCGGCAGTTGGATTTGCGCACCATGATCACCCCGGAGAGCTGAGCGGCTGTCAGCTGGTGCATTCCGCCAGTGTTCTCCGCAAGGATTTGTAGGGTGGCACACAGAATCGTTTGGCTTTGCGAGATACCCTAGAGGTATGTCTAGCTCCGTTGGCAATGAAGCCGCTCCCGCACCTGTCCGCACCCGCAACATCCCCGCTGAGATCGCCCGTTCCTGGTTGCTCGTCCCAGCAACGCGCCCGGAAATCTTTGACGAGTCCGCTAACTCTCGCGCCGACGCCGTGGTACTGGATATTGAGGATGCCGTTGACCCGAAGCTCAAGGACGGCGCCCGTAACGATGTGGTGAACTGGCTGCGTAACGGCGGCCGGGCATGGGTACGCATCAATGATGTCCACTCCAAATTCTGGGCTGATGACGTCGCAGGCCTGCGCAACGTCCCCGGACTGCTGGGTGTCATGCTGGCTAAGACCGAGCATGCCGAGCAGGTCAAGGAAACCTACCACCGCCTCGACGGCAAGACCCGCGTGCTGGCACTGGTGGAGTCCGCCCTGGGCATCGAAGAAGCCAATAACATTGCCCGCGCCGAAGGCGCCTTCCGGCTGGCATTCGGCTCCGGCGACTTCCGCCGCGACACCGGCATGGCCGCAGACCGCGAAGCCATGGCTTACCCGCGCGCCAAGCTCGTGGTTGCCAGCCGTGTTGGCAATCTGCCCGGCCCCATTGACGGCCCCACCGTCGGTACCAGCCACCCGATCCTGCGCGAGCAGTCGGCCATCACCGTCTCCATGGGCATGACCGGCAAACTCTGCCTGGCCATCGATCAGACCACCATCATCAACGAAGTCATCAGCCCCACACCCACCGATGTTGCCTGGGCCACCGACTTCATGAACGATTTCGAGGCCCGCGGCGGCGTCATTCGTGACGGCTCCGACCTCCCCCGCCTGGGCCGCGCCGAGAAGATCATGAAGCTGGCCATCGCATACGGCGTCCAGCCCGCAGTCTGACACCGCCGGTGAGCGAGCAAGCCCCGCCGCTGCTGGTCAAGCTTGTCCAGCACCAGGGCGCTGCCTTGGTGCGCGGCGTGTCCTGGTCGGCGGAGGGGCCCTCACTGTCCCTCACCACGGACGACGGCGATGCGCAGCTGCCCTTGGTGCCGGGGCAGTGGCTAAAGTTTGAGGTGCTCCGTGGTGATGGCGTCCCGGCCCGGCATTGCTTGGGGTTCGCCTTGGTGAATGTTTCTGGACAGCCTCATCATGTCCCGTGCCCCACAGGCCAGCCTGCAGAGCGAGGTTTTCAGTGCGGTGCCTGTTTCGGGAAAGATGAAATGCGGTACATGCATGACTTTCACCGCAGTGGCATTGCCCCGCCCGGGCTGAAGACGTATCTGGCGCAGAGGCATTGGCTCTACATTGCCACCTTCGCGGACGGCACCACCAAAGTAGGGACGGCGTCCGAACCTAGCAAGTGGCGCCGGCTGGCCGAACAAGGTGCACTTGTGGCCCGCTACGTGGCGCTGGCCCGGGACGGGTCCGTGGTGCGGCATCTAGAAGACAGCGTCTCCACGAACCTGCCACCTACCCAATTTGTGCGTGGAGCGGCCAAGTTCGCGGCGCTCTTGCACCCCCGGCCACCCCTGCACCTGGAACAGACCAATAAGGCCATGGCCAGCGTGGTGCGTGATTACGTTGGCGGGCTGGCACTGGAGGGCTTTCATACTGTTGACGAGCAGTGGGAGCGGAGCGTATTTTCGGATGCTGTGGCGGGGCCGAGCCGGCGCGCAGCCTACCCGCAACCTCTGGATTCCGGCGCACACGGCATCAGGCTGGACTCCATGCTGGGTCTCACGGCCCTAGTTGGAGTCGATGATGTGGACGGGGAGTTCCTGCTGGATCTGGGCGCCCTGAAGGGCCGCAAGATTCGCTTCGGTGAGTATAAGAGCACGCTACCGGCGCTGCAGGAATCGCTCTTCTAATCGCTGGCCGCTCCCACCGCTCGCAAGCTCGTGGCGGGCCCCTCGCAGCCGTGGGCCCACTCGGGTTCCTGAACTGTAGACTTAGCCCTGTGCTAAACGACTTTTGGGAAACTGCTCCGCCCGCTTACAAATACGCTGTTTTTGCTGGCATGGGGCTGACGTTCATCGGCATTGTCATCATCATTCTCGGTGCCATTACATCCACCGCATCTATGACCTACATTGCGCTGCCCTTCATTGGCGTGGGACTGCTAGCTCACATGGCGTCGCTGGGACTGCGAGGACGCAACATCCGCAAGGAGCTCAAAGCCGGGGAAAAGCGCGAAGCCGCCAGAGAAGCTCAGAACCGTAACAAGAAGAAGTAATCCGGCAGCCAAGTAGATTCATCCGTGAGATAAGGTCGCTTTGAACACCCAAAGCGACCTTATCTCACGGATGAATTTCAACTCACGGCTGGCGGCAGTCAGAGCCTAGTGTTCCACAGACTCCGGGGCGCTCACAGCACTGCGCAGAGTCCACGCACACATAACAGCCGCGCAGACCATGAGCACCACGCTCACCATAGCCACCGTGCCTGAGCCGGAATCGAAGGCATGTTTGGCGGACTCCAGTAAGGCTTGTCCCTGTGGGGCTGGCAACGTGCCAGCAACATCGATGGCCCCGCCCAGGGTCTGCGAAGCAGTGTTGGAGTCGGCAACGGAAACGCCGTCCGGAATGAGAACGTTCATCCGGTAGGAAGCGGCAAGGATGCTGCCCAAAATGGCGGTCCCCAAAACAGAACCAACCTCATAAGCAGTCTCTGAGATGGCCGAGGCCGCACCAGCCTTGGCGGGAGGCGCAGCAGAGAGGATGAGATCGTTGGAGATAGTTTCCGCGGTTCCTACGCCAGCTCCGAGAACGGCGAAGGCGATCATGATGCCAAGAACTGAGCCATCGGTGTTCAACCACACAATCAAAAACGCTACGGCGTTCAGCGCCAACCCGGTCACTACCAGCCATGAAGGGCGGACGTAATTGGCTAGTTTCGCTGAGAGCAAGCCGAAGATGACGGTGATGGCAAGGCCAGGAACCAGCATGTAAGCGGCATGGGTGGGTGAGAGCCCCAAAACCAGCTGCAGATGCTGGGTGATGAAATACAAGAAGCCCACCAGTGCAAAGATGCTGAGCAAGTTGGCGCTCACACTGCCGCTAAATACGGGATTTTTGAACAGACTTACATCCATCATGGGATTCGCGCGGCGCATTTGGCGCCGGACAAAGACCACGCCTAAGCCAAGCCCCACCACAATCAGTGCCACGTTGATCACGGACAGGCCTGATTGGGCAATTTCCTTGATACCGAAGATTGTTGGAACCATGGTGCCGAAGGAGAGCAGAATGCTCCACACATCAATGGTGCCTGGGTTCGGGTCCTTGGATTCGGGCACAAAAATGGGGGCCAGAATCAGTAAGGGGATTAGCACGGGAACGCTCATGAGGAACACCGCACCCCACCAGAAATGCTCCAGGATGAAGCCGCCCACAATCGGCCCCAACGCCGCACCGCCGGAGAAGCCGGCTGCCCAAATGGCTATGGCTGTGCGTCGCTGGGCCGGGTGTAAGAACACATTGCGAATCAGAGACAGGGTTGCTGGCATCAGCATGGCACCAAAAAGACCCAACAAGGCGCGGTAGCCAATCAAGGCCCCTGCGCTGGGGGCAAAGGCTGCAAAAGCCGAGACCACAGCAAAGCCGGTGCTGCCGATCAGCAAAAGCTTCCGTCTGCCAAACCGATCAGTCATGCTGCCCATAGGAACCAGCAGCGCAGCCAGGATCAGGGGGTAAACATCAATGATCCACAACAGCTCGGACGCTGATGGGGTCAAGGCAAGGGAGATGGAAGGGATGGCAAAGCTCAGGACAGTGTTGTCCACGGAAACCAAGAGCACCGGGAGCATGAGCACAGCTAGAGCTATCCAAGCGCGGATGCCAGCGCGTGGAATGCTCGAGGAAGGACCGGTTTTTGGTGGTGTGGAAGTCAAAGCCATACCTCCTATTGTATACCGTCTGGACGGTCTACTGTACCGTCTGGACGGTATTTTGTGTCACTTCTTGTAAGGTGGTCACATGACTAAACAAACTTCGGCGCGGGAACGGGTCCTGGCTGCCTATGTTGACCTCCTGATCAGTGACGGTCCACAGGCTGCCACACTTGACGCCGTCGCCGCTTCCGCCGGTGTCTCCAAGGGCGGGTTGCTGTACCACTTCAAAAGCAAAGAAGCGCTCGTTGAAGGTCTCCTTGCTCAGCTTCGAGAATACGCCGAGCAGGACTTTGCGGCCATGGACATAGATCCCGAAGGATGCGCTAGCTACTATGTTCGCACCAGCGTCTTTGGTGGCACTGTTTTTGACCGGTGCATTGTTGCGGCCCAAAGATTGATCCAAAGCGACGAGGACAGCGTCCAGCAGGCCTTTGTTGACCTGCACGCCCGCTGGTTTGAGTTGATTCTCCGCGATATTGGTGACCCGGCGGTGGCCAGGGCCATCATGTTGCTAGGCGATGGCCTCTACTACAACGCAGCGTTGTTTGGCTTCCCAGCTGGTGTGAAAAATTTCCCCTCCGGTGTTCAAAAACAGGATCATGGGCAGGAAAACGTTGATCTTGATTCCTTGTTGTCAATCGTCGCCAAGATGCGCTCCGATGCCCGGTCTTAGTGTGCGTCCAGCGCCCTGCGGGCTATACCCTTAAGATCATGACCATCAACCCAGAGCTGCAGGGCCGCAGCTATTCACTCGGTGAACCGTACAGCGTTGGCAGGGAGTCCATTCGGGACTTCGCCAGGGCCGTCAAAGCCACCAATTCAGCCCATTTTTTCGTGTCCGAAGCCCACACCCTGGGCTACGCGGATCTGGTTGCTCCTCCCACCTACGCCATTATTGTGGCCCAACGTGCCGATGCGCTGTTGATCAACGATCCCGATTCAGGGATTGATTTCTCCCGCGTGGTCCACGCCGAACAGCGTTTCACGCATCACCGCCCCATTGTGGCAGGAGATGAATTGCTGGCGGAACTGCATGTTGACGGCGTCCGTGCTATGGGTGGAGGAGCCATGATCACCACCCGTGCAGAAATTTCGACGGCGGACGGCGAATCCGTTGCCACCACCGTTTCAGCAATCCTGGTTCGCGGGGAGGAGCAGTAATGAGCGCAACAGTAAACTTTGCAGATCTTGCCGTGGGCGCCCAGATCGGCGCACGCTCCCTTGAGATCAGCCGTGCAGACTTGGTCAAGTACGCCGGCGCCTCGGGTGACTTCAACCCTATTCACTGGAACGAACGCTTTGCCCGTGCGGTAGAGCTGCCAGGTGTCATTGCCCACGGCATGTTCACTATGGGTGCGGCCGTGCAGTTGGTGACCGACTGGATCGGTGACCCGGGCGCCGTTCTCTCTTATGGGACGCGTTTCACCAAGCCTGTTCCCGTTGCGGACCTCGATGGTGCGCCAGGAGCTCAGGTGGAAATTGTTGGTGTGGTGGGCGCTCTGGATTCCGACGCCGGGACCGCACGCATTGATCTCACTGTCACCTTGGATGGCCAGAAAGTTCTCGTCAAAGCCCAAGCAGTGGTTCGGGTGGCGTGAGTCAGGTTTCCGCTTGGCGCAACGGTGTCATCACCGCCTACGCCGGTTCCGGGTTGGTCTTCGCCAGCTGGGTTTCACGCATTCCCGCCATCCGCGACGACCTTGGGCTGACCCCCGGGGAGATCGGGCTGATGCTGCTGTGCATGTCGCTGGGATCCTTTGTCTCAGTGGCGGTATCTGGCCTGGTGGTGCTGCGCCTGGGCTCAAAACTAACTTCACGTGTTGGCAGTATTATCCAAACCTTTGGTGTCATTGTCATGGGTCTCGGTGCCACGGTTTTTTCAGAAACACTCGTGGTGGGGATTGGGCTGGTGTTCGTGGGCCTGGGAACGGGCAGCTGGAACACGTCCTCCAACATTGAAGGTGCAGCTGTTGAGCGGGCCCTGGGCCGGCACATCATGCCGCGGCTGCACGGCTCCTTCAGCATCGGCACCGTGGTGGGAGCAGGGCTGGGTGCGCTGGCCGCGTCCATGCACGTTCCCGTGGGCCTTCACCTGTCAGTGATCTCCATTGCCGTGTGCATTGCAGTTTTGATCGGCACCAGCCACTACCAAGCGGACAGGCTGAATTCCTCCTCCGGCACGCTGGTTGAATTGGACAGCTCAGGAGCAGTTCCCGGCACCGGGCCCCTTCCCGTCATCACCGCCGGAACCACTGGAGCAGGAACATCTGGAACTGCCACAACAGGCAGTGCCGCCACAGCAGGCCAGGCAAAAAAAGCAGCCGAGGCGAAAATGGCTGGCAAGGCGAAAATCGCCGCGGCCTGGCGTGACCCACGCACCTTGATGCTGGGCGCCCTTGTGCTGGGCCTTGGCCTGGCCGAAGGTGCTGCGGGGGACTGGGTGGCCCTGGCCATGGTTGACGGCTACGGATCAACGGCCGCGATTGGTGCTGTTGGTTATGGCATCTTTGTGTCAGCTATGACGGTTGGTCGCTTTGCCGGAACAGTGGTTTTGGACAAGTACGGCCGGGTGATTGTGCTCCGAGTTGGCGCGGCATTGGCTGTTATTGGGTTGGGGTTATTTGTCTTTGCGCCAACCGCCGAGATTGCGCTGGGCGCCCTGGTGCTGTGGGGTCTTGGCTCCGCGTTGGGCTTCCCGGTAGCGATGTCTGCTGCCTCAGACGATCCAGCCCACGCCGCAGCCCGGGTGTCAGTGGTTTCCACTGTGGGCTACGGCGCCTTCCTCGGCGGCCCGCCGTTGTTGGGTCTGCTGGCAGAGCACGTGGGTGTTCTGCATTCGCTGCTGGCCGTGCTGGTGATGCTGGTGGTTGCGTTCTTCCTCACCCCCGTGGTGCGCCGGCCCAAGTACCTGGACGAGGTCAAGCTCCCCGCAGGGAGATAGTGTGGAATGGTGAATGCGCAAAAGACCCTCAGCTCCCTGACCACCCTTGACGTGGGCGGCCCCGCCCGCACCTTTGTTGTGGCCACCACTGAAGCGCAAATTATTGACGCCGTCCAAGCCGCGGATCACGCTGGTGAGCCGCTGCTCATTATTGGCGGCGGTTCCAACTTGGTGGTGGCGGATGAGGGGTTCGAAGGCACGGTGGTGAAGATCGCCAGCGAAGGTTATGTGGCTGATTCAGAGGATTCCTGCGGCGGCGCCTCGGTGGTTGTTCAGGCCGGGCACAACTGGGATGATTTTGTGCATCAAACCGTTTTGCACGCATGGAGCGGTCTTGAGGCGCTCTCTGGAATTCCTGGTAGCACTGGTGCCACTCCTGTTCAGAATGTGGGAGCCTACGGATGTGAGGTGGCCCAAACCATAGCCGCCGTGCGCACCTGGGACCGGGAGAACAACGCCGTGCGGACCTTCACCAATCATGAACTCAACTTCAGCTACCGGAACTCGCTCTTGAAGTCCGCCACCCTTAACGGTTCTCCTCGCTTTGTGGTCCTCACAGTGGAATTTCAGCTGCTTTTGGGCCGGATGAGTGCGCCCATCAAGTATGCCGAACTGGCCAAGCGCCTTGAGGTGGAGCCTGGCAAGCGCGCCAACTCCCTCGAGGTTCGCCGGACCGTGCTGACCCTGCGCGCTTCCAAGGGCATGGTCCTGGACGCGGCCGACCGTGATACCTACTCCACCGGTTCCTTCTTCACCAACCCCCAGGTCGCGCCGGAGCTGGCTGCCGCCCTGCCCGCCGACGCCCCTCGCTGGCCGGCCGGGGAGCTGGTAAAGCTCAGCGCGGCCTGGCTGATCGAACAGGCTGGGTTCTCCAAGGGCTACGGCCTTGCCGGTGAGCTGAACCTCGCTGACGGGAGGTACGACGCCGGGACCCCGCCTCGTGCTTCCCTCTCCAGCAAGCACACTCTCGCCATTACGAACCGTGGCGGGGCTCGCGCCGAGGACATTTTGATGATTGCGCGGACGGTGCGGGACGGCGTCGTGCGTAAATTTGGTATCACTTTAGTTCCCGAACCGGTGCTGGTGGGCTGCTCGCTTTAGCGCCCTGCGTGGGCGAGCCAGCCCATTCGTGCGCCCACCCCATACCCCAGTAGGGGGTTAAGACGGCTCCCTGGTGTGATGTGGACTGCGGCATATTTTCCTAGTGTTAATGGAAAGATTCAGCTTTTTCTATTGACACGGTGTTCCTTCGGGTAGGCCAGTGTAAGGAGCCTCATGACGTCGGCAACACTTGATAGCCCGGAAGTACTGGACGGACCCTCCACAGTGAAGGTTGCCAGAAAGCGGCCTGTGCGTGACCGCCACACCACGGACTTCATCAAGCTCACTGAAGAGGTGCGTGCTACCGGCCTCATGGCCCGCGATGTCACTTGGTATGTGACCCGCTTCATCCGTCAAGGTATTGGCTACCTGATGGTCCTGGCACTGTTCCTGACATTGGGTCAGAGCTGGTGGCAGATTCTCACAGCCGTGCTGTTGGGCTTCATGTGCACACACACTGCCTTCATCTCTCACGATGCCGCACACCGCCAGGTCTTCGCCTCGGCTAAGAGCAATGCCTGGCTGGCCCGTATTGCCGGGAACCTCTTTGTGGGCATGAGCTACGGCTGGTGGATGAACAAGCACGGCAAGCATCACTTGAACCCCAACAAGATCGGTGTTGACGGAGACATTGACCCCGGGGTTGTGGTGTTTGATCCCGAAAACGCAGCCAAGCGCACCGGCTTCGCCAAGTGGTTTGCCGCCCGTCAAGGGTACTTCCTCTTCCCGCTGCTGACACTCGTTGCCCTGGATCTGCACGTTGCCTCCATCAAGCGCGTGCTTGACCGCAGCGAGATTGTCCCGCAGCGCAAGGCGGAGATCGGCTTGCTGGCTATCCGCTTGGTCATCCTGCCTGCTCTCACCATTGCCTTCCTCGGTTGGGGAATCGGCTTGGCCTTCGTTGCAGTGCATGTCATGACTCTGGGCTTCTACATGGGTGCCTCCTTCGCCCCCAATCACAAGGGCATGCCGCTGGTTCCCAAAGACGTGAAGATTGACTTCATGCGCCGCCAGACCCTGATGAGCCGCAACATTTCAGGCGGCTGGTGGGTTGATGCCGGAATGGGCGGTTTGAATTACCAGATCGAACACCACCTTTTCCCCACCATGTCCTCCAGGAACTTGAAGGCAGTCCAGCCCATGGTCCGTGCCTACTGCGCCGAGCGAAACATCACGTACACCGAAACCACCTTGAGCCAGTCGTACATGATCGTGATGCGCTATCTGAACCGTGTGGGTCTGGGCCAGCGTGACCCCTTCGAATGCCCCATCACAGCGAACATGCGCACCTCCCGCTAGTCCCCAGCCGCTCCCACCCCTCGCAAGCTCACGGCGGGTCCCTCGCGGCTGTGGGCCCAAGCGCTCCCACCCCTCGCAAGCTCACGGCGGGTCCCTCGCGGCTGTGGGCCCAAGCCGTAGAGTGGGTGAATGGCCCCGAACGTCACACCCACCCAGATCGCTCGGCTGCGGCTCGCCGCCCAAGGAATTATCACAACGTCCACCAGTCCCAGCCCGGGGCCGGTGGACGTTGTGCGTTCCCTGACAGCGCTCCAAGGTCAAGACTTCCCGGGAGCCCTGTGGTCCATTGGCCTGCGCTCACCCGCAAGTACCCGCGCCAGTGTGGAGGCCGCGTTCAACAGCGGCCAACTTGTTAGGTCCTGGCCTATGCGCGGCACCTTGCATGTGAGCGCCGCCGAGGACCTTGGCTGGATCCTCTCCCTGACGGCAGAACGCATGTACAAGAGCCTTGCCACCCGCCACCGCCAGCTGGACATTACTGCCTCGGACATCGCCCACGTGCGCGAGCTTGCCCTGGCGCTGCTGGAACGCTCAGGCGGAAAGGCCCCGCGCGAACAACTCCTAGCCGCGTTTGAACAGGCAGGGCAACGTACAAAGGACCAACGCGGCTATCACTTCCTGTTCGTGCTCTGCCTTGACGGAACCCTTGTCCAAGGGCCCATCAACCTGGGCGGCAATGGCAACGGACAGTACTTTGTCAGCGCAAAGCAATGGATTAGGAACCCGCGGGTACTGCCACGCGAGGCGGCACTTGCGGAGCTGGCCCTGCGATATTTCCGCGGCCATGGCCCGGCAACTATGAGGGATTTTCAGTGGTGGGCGAAGCTGACACTCAAGGACATCAACGCCGCTCTGGAGCAGCTCAAGGATCAGCTGGTCACGATCGAATGCAACGGCACACGCTATTGGCTGGCGCCGGAAACTGCGGAGCTGCTGGGCGGTAAGGGGCTGCGGGGGAGCGTTCCGGGGGCGCGCTCAGTGCTGCTGCTTCCCGGCTTTGACGAGTACCTGCTCGGTTACACGGACCGCAGTGCAGCCCTGGCCCCGCACCATGCGCCGCTAACTGTGCCGGGCAACAACGGGATGTTCAAGGCTACGGTGGTGGCCGGAGGGCAGGTCGCCGGAACCTGGCGCAAAGCGCAAAGTGCCCCCGAGAAACAAAGGCAACTGGCCAGCGTCGTGCTGCCGGAGCTTTTTGGAGAGTTGACACCAAACCAGCACAGGGCGCTGGCGACGTCAGCTGCGGCGTATGCCCGGTGGTTAAAGCCCTGAGCCTCCCCTGCGTGAATCACGGCGGGGAGGCTCACGGCGTAGGAGTTAGAGCGTGCCCACGGCGATCTTCAGCATGCGGCGCAGCGGCTCGGCGGCACCCCAGAGGAGCTGGTCTCCCACGGTGAACGCGCTGATGTACTCGGGGCCCATCTCCATCTTGCGGATGCGGCCTACCGGAATATCTAGCGTGCCGGAGGCGGCAACAGGCGTCAGATCTGCCATGGAAGCGTCCTTGGTGTTCGGAACCACCTTGGCCCACTCGTTGTCGTTGCCTAACAAGGATTCAATTTCAGCCACTGAGAGGTCCTCGCGAAGCTTCAGAGTGAGAGCCTGCGAGTGAGAGCGCATGGCGCCGATCCTTACGCACAGGCCGTCCATGATGACCTTATTCTCGGCAGTGGTGCCCAGGATCTTGTTGGTCTCAACCCCGGCCTTCCATTCTTCCTTGGACTGGCCATTGCCCAAATCAGCGTCAATCCAGGGAATCAGCGAGCCGGCCAGAGGGACACCGAACTGCGAGGAATCCACGCCCTCGCGCTGATGAGCCAGAACCTTACGGTCAATTTCCAAAATGGCCGAGGCCGGGTTGTCCAACTCGCTGGCAACCTCAGAGTTGAGCGTGCCGAACTGATTCAAGAGCTCGCGCATGTGGCGTGCGCCGCCGCCGGAGGCAGCCTGGTAGGTCATGGAGGTGCCCCATTCCACCAGGTTGTTCTTGAAGAGCCCGCCGAGCCCCATGAGCATGCAGGAGACGGTGCAGTTGCCGCCCACGTAGTCCTTCACTCCAGAGGCCAACCCCGCATCGATGACGTCACGGTTGATGGGATCCAGCACAATGATCGAATCGTTGTTCATGCGCAGGGTGGACGCTGCATCCATCCAGAGCCCGTCCCAGCCGCGGTTGCGCAGTTCGGAGTGTACGCGGGAGGTGTAGTCCCCGCCCTGGGCGGTGACAATAATAGGAAGTTTGGCCAACGTATCAATATCAAAGGCGTCTTCTAGATTGCCGGAATCACCGGCACCGGTAATGGTGGGGGCCGAGCCGCCAGCATTAGAGGTGGAGAAGAAGACAGGGTTGATATCGCCGAAGTCGCCTTCGTCCTGCATGCGCTGCAACAGAACGGAACCGACCATGCCGCGCCAGCCAACCAGTCCGACGGACGGATTGCTGGCAGAAGAAACGTTGTTATTGGTCATGCCTCCCAGTTTAGGCGGGAGGGGCAAATCGGGTGAAGTCGGTGTCACCACGTGAACACGTTCATGGCTGCGTTCCACCCTGCCAACAGCATGTGTCTTAAATACGGCTGGTGTTTGGCGCTGGGGTTTTAAACAGTGGGTGCGGGGGCTCAGAACAATTGTTCTGAGCCCCCGCACCCTGTTGACTAGGAGTAGCTACACATTAGTGGCTTGAGCTCCTGCGGCGGTTGAGCATGAACAGTGTGGCACCGGCTGCCAGCAACAGAGCTGCCAAGCCACCGATCCCCACATTCTTAGCACCAGTGCTAGCCAGATCATCGCCACCCGTGGCGGGCGCCGTAGTACTGGCCGCCGTGGTGACATCCGTTGCAGGAGTAGTCACTGTGGCCGCTGTGATAATCAACGGTGCACTAACCTGCTGCAGCTCACCATCAAAACCTTTACCGTCAATGATGATCCGGTGACTTCCTACAGGAACATTCGCCGGCAACTGCACGCTCAGCCGCACAACACCCTGAGCATCAGCAGTAGCCGTGCCCAATATCAACGGCTCCGAATGCAGCGTGAACGTTGCGCTGCTACCGGGCAAGAAGTTCTCACCGGTAATGACAAGCCCACCACCGGCGGCAACAGAATCGGCACTGAGATCAATCCCCGGAGTTGCCGGTTCCTGAGACGGACTCTGGCTAGCGGTGGGGCTAACCGAAGCCGTTACACTCCCAGTAGCAGTAGCAGTAGCAGTAGCAGTAGCGCTCGCCGAAGCACTCGGTGTAGCAGTCGCGCTTGGGCTGGCAGTCTCTGTGGGAGTTGTGTCCGGGGCGGCTTCTAACACTGTGGTGCCGAGCTTATTCCAGCCGGTGGTGCTGGGAGCGCCAGTCAACGCTAATTTGATACCGGGAGCATTGTTGCGAGTTTTGTCCACAATTGCAATGGCGAAGTCATAGCTCCCAGCGGGGACGTCGGTGGGTGCAAAAACGGTGCTTGTTGGGTAACTAGTTCCCTTGATCCAAGAGCCAGGATTAACGTCAGACTGTATCTGGTAGACAGGTTCGCCAGTGACTTTATTCAGCAGCGCGTAGGAAACCTGGTACTTGTTATTCCACTGTGGGTTGTCGTTAGGCATCCGGCCCCAAGCCGTATTGGTCCAACTTGAGGAGACTGTGGCCTGGCGTGCGCCAAAGGGAAGAACTGAAGGCATGTTTACGGTGCCAGGTGCTAGTCGGTAGCCGCCGTTGATGGCGAAGTCCTGCACCAAGTCAGGGTTGTCCACTACCCAAGTTTTCACGTCAGGCTCGTGGCGCAGATCCAAGTAGTTGGCGTGCAGTTGCTTGGCGTCGGCTACAACTCGCTCCAGCATGGGGCGGTAGGGCTTGGCTCCGGGGACCTTGAAGCTATCATCGCAGGAAGTCTCCCTGATAGTGAAGTTCTGGTAGCAGTTTTCCCCCACCAAAATGGTGTTCGGGAAGCGTGAAGAAATAGCATTTTTTTGATCCTGAGGGAACCACAGGGTGCTGCCCAAGCTATCGCGGCGCATGATGGATCCCTTGGCGATCTGCTGATCCAATTCTGTGTAGCTGAAGGCCGGAGCGAAGTTCAGCGCCAGTAGAACATGCGAGAAGGATTTGCGGTAGAGGTTACCCAACCATTGCAGGACCGGTTCGGCGCCAGCCGTGGGTCCAGCTTGGTAGTTGTGCATTTCTCCCCAATGCCCAATGGTGTTCGTATCGACAAAATCGACCTCTTCGGGATTATCAAAGCGTGCGCCGAAGGCGGCCATGAAGTTCTCAAACTTGGCCCGGAAAATGGCATTGTTCACATGCGGGGTTTTGAACGATGAATTTGAAGGGGCTCCGTAGCCTGTGGCTCCCGCATCAAAAACGAACTGGGGTGTTGCCTGTTGGTGGGTATCCTGGCTATCCACAAAAACTCGGAAAGCGAGGCGTTGGCCGTGGTCTTTGGCCTGCTTAATGAAGGATTTGAAGTTCTCGTCTACATCCCAAGCGTATTTCCCTTCCGCGGGTTCTAGACGTGACCACGGGATGCGCAGATATACCACGGAAGACGCAGCAGAGTTTGGTCCAACCTCGCCCCAAAATGCGTTGGCGTCTGCCAATGCGTGGTCAAACTCTTCGGCGTACGCCATCCAGCCCATACCCGGGTTGCGCAGGACGCTTGTCACATCGCGTTCAGGGGTAACGGTGGACATGGTGGCAACAGCGGGGGGAGCTGTTGAGTCAGCCAGCGTCGATGGGACGGCTACAGCAGCCTGCATGAACGAGCACGATATCAGGACGGCTGTCAGTGCTCCAGCCGCCTTCAAAAAGGGACGTTTCATAATCTTCCTATCTGTTATATTTCAGGTGAACCACGCCGATTGAACCAAGAGTCACTGGAGCACCAGCTAAGGGAATCGCATCGCTTTCGCAACGGAGATATCTGTTAGGTAGTGGAGAAAAGTTGGCATGCAGTGGATGCGGCCAGTGGCAGTTGGGTCGTGTCTACTTCCCAGCGATCCCGTGCCTCCCAACCAAGATCTTCAAGTGCGTTTTTGGTGTTCCAACGCTCCGTGGAATCAAGAGAGACGCCGTGGTAAATACCAAAGCCCGGGGATCGGTTCAGTGCTGCGTCGATCAGTGTCAAAAGATCTCCGGTGGAGAGCCACGTGTGAGCGTACTGCCGCTCTATCAAAGGCCAGCCGGTCAAACCAAGTCTGAGGCAGGAAACTGCGTCACCTTGTGCGTTTTGATGAAGGCGGGCCAAAGCCTCCACGGCGATTTTGCTTGCACCATAGGAGCAACAGGGACGTGGTGCATGGGCCGGATCAATGTGGTGAACTCCGTCCCGGTAGTCCAAACCGGTGGCATGAATGGAACTCGCAATCACCAGCTTCCGTACAGCAAATTCTCGTGCCGCGCTGAACAGATGGCTCATCATTGAGACGTTGCCAAACGCCTCCCCCACCGAGGCGGCAGGGGAGGCGTTGGCAGCCAGGTGGAGGATTGCGTGGCAACCCTCCACCGCAGACCGGGCGAAGTTTTGATCGGCGAGATCACCGACCACTACCTCGTCTTCTGTCTCAAAAATGGCCGGGTACGGATCGAGAACGGTTCTGGTGGTGATTCTGATCCGGTAGCTACGGCGCAATTGCTCTAGCAGTAGACGTCCCACCGTGCCATTTCCTCCAGTGAGGAGAAGAAGAGGTTTCAACGCTAAGGCTTCCTTTCGATTACTTGCTAATACCCACTGTCATTCCTTCAACAATGCGCCGGCCCAACCAAATGAACAGGGCCAGAACGGGGGTGACTACCATGACAATGCCAGCGAAGAGCCCGCCCCAATCGGCGCCATTGAATTGTGCCTGATCAAGGAAGGCCAACAGGGCGATCGGCAGTGTCCGGTTTTCTGACGTGGTCAGTAGTACCAGCGAGAACAAGGTTTCGTTCCAGCCGCTGATGACAGCCAGCATAAACGCGGTGACCAAACCAGAACGAGCCAAAGGAAGCACGATCTGGATAAAGGTGCGTATTCCGGAGGAGCCGTCAATAGCAGCGGCCTCCTCTATTTCTACTGGCAACGAACGGAAGAACCCAGCCAGCAGGAACACGGTAAAAGGAATACCGAGCCCCACCATCACTAGAATTAGCCCTTGAATACTGTTGATCATCTTCAGATGGGAGATGTCCTGAAACTTGGCCATCATGATATAGACAGGGACCAGCAGAACCTGACCGGGAACTCCCAGACCCAGCACAAACAGCAGGGTGAATGTGGAGGAGAGTTTACGGGTTGACTTGGCCAATACATATGCCGCGGGTGCGGCAATGGCAACCACCAGGAGCGAAGAAATTAAGGTGGCAATGACCGAGTTAATGGCGGCTGTGCCAAACCCCCCGGTATTCCATGCAGTGCTGTAGTTTTCCCAGAACGGGACCGCTGGTATACCCAGCGGGTCCCGAGCAATATCCCGCGTGTCACGTATGGAAGTGAGTACCATCCAGACCAGAAGGAAGATATTGAAAGCTACCAGCAGCCACACCACTGCCCTGCCCACGTAGCCGCCGAGGCTAATTCGGTCCTTCCGTGAGGACCTGCGCCGTGTGGGTGTCTTTGGAGTGTGGGAGGCCTTCGCCGTTTCAGTTCGAAGCGGGGGCTGAGTTATGACTTGGTTCACGAATTCAACCTTGCTTCCTAGATTTCAACGGCGTCGCGACGCAACATGCGGCGCAGCCCGATGGTGAGAACAGTGACGAGAACCAAGCTGACAATTGCTGATGCGGCAGAAATACCAAACTCACGATCGCCACCGCTGCCAAACGCCGCCTGGAAGACGTACAGGGCTGTTGACCAGGTGCTCGTGGGCGGTGGTTTTGCTGTGGAACCGCCGAAGACCAAAATCAGCTCAAAGACTTTCACTGAACTCATGGTCCACAAGACGGCACACACAGAAATAACATCCCAAGCAAGCGGAAGCGTCACGTGACGGAACTTGGTCCAAGGACCAGCGCCGTCCAGTCCGGCTGCCTCATAGTAATAGGCCGGGATTTGGTCCACAGCGGACATGATGATGGTGGTGAAGTAGCCGGTGGCACTCCAGATCATCACGATCATGATCATGTTGAATAGATTGTCTTGAGCCAGCCACTTGGGCGGATCCTGAACGCCTACCAGCAACAAGAGTTTGTTGACAGGGCCAGAAGGGCTGAAGAGGAAACCGGCAAAAATACCGAAGACCATGGCATTGATCAACGTAGGAAAGAACAAAACGCTGCGAACAAACTTCTTGCCCATCATGTCCCGCAGGATCATGGTTAGGCCAAAAGCGAAGACAAACGTCACGATTCCAACAATGAAGAGAATCTTCAAGGTGTTAATGATGGATCCAATGAAGACCGGATCCTTAGATAGCCGGATGTAGTTATCCAGGCCTACCCACTTGAGCTCGTTAATCCCATCCCATTCATTAAGGCTCAACCAGCCAGCAAAAATGATAGGAACGAGGTAAAACAAGATCATGAGTATCAGTGCTGGTGCCAACATTGGCCAGAACAGCCGTCGCCGGCTGCGTTCAATTGCGGACATGCCGGCACGTGGGCGTGCAGTGTTGCGCCCACGTGCCAGCGGAAGAACAGGGGTAGCCATCAGTTAGCCCTTGGCGTTCCAGTAGGCCACCATCGCGGACTTTGCTTCCTTGACATACTGCTCTGCTGTGAGCTTGCCCAAGAAGAGCTTCTCGAAGCTTGCGTTGAAGCCCTTGTCAGTGATGTCACCGGAGACTCCATCGTTGGGGAGCCTGGTGGGGTTCTCAGCCAGGATGGTGGCAACGTCCTTCAAAGTGGCGGGAGCTTCGACATCGGGGCGAGCAGAGAGGTTGTTCGCTACCGAGGAGATCTGGCCCATGCGGTCCTTGTTAGCGAAGTAGGCAATGAACTGCTTTGCTGCATCGGTGTTCTTGGCCTTCTTCGGCACTGCAAAGCCGAAGGCGATGGAGTCGTTAGCTGTAGAGGACGTTGCCGTAGTGGTGGGGAAGTTGAACGCGCCGTACTCAAAGCCTTCTGCGGCGTACTTTCCGGTTTCTGCCGGAGCCCAGCTACCCATCAGGTAGTAGAGGGCCTTGTTGGAAGCCCATGCGTTCTGCTGTTCAGGGTATTTGGAAGCGTCGTAACCCTTGATGATGTAGCCACTCTTGATGAGTTCTTCGATTTGCTTTGCAGTTTTCAGCACTGCGGGATCATCAAAGGATGCACCGGTCTTGTCTTCAACCAGCTTGGCGAAGGAACCGTCACCTGCATTGCGGTTCATCAGGTAATCAAACCAGTAGCTGTTGGCCCAGGTTGCGTCACCATCTGAAGCGATGCAGGCAATGTCAGCGGCTAGTGCTTTCTTGCAGTTATCCAGCAATTCGTCCCAAGTCTTGGGCGCGTCGGGAGCAACCTTGTTGGCCTTGTTGTAAAAGACTGACACGTTAGAAATGGTGTACGGCACCATGTAGGTTTTCACATCGCCACCATAGGTGGGCAGAACATCGAAGTACTTGGCCGGAATGACGTCGCCAACGGTTTTGCCGTCTTCGCCGGGGACGGACTCTTTGAGTACCGGGGCAAGATCTTCAAGCTGGTTTGTCTTTGCCAGGGTCGGGCCGAGGCCGTCGTAAGCCTGGTCAACAAGGTCTGGGACATCGTTGGAGAGCAGGCCGGCAGTGACTTTGTCCAAAACCTTGCGCCCTTGCCACTGAACGTTGACCTTGATCCCAGTGTCCTTCTGGAAAGCATCTAGGGAGGTCTTCAGGACCTCAGCCTGAGGCTCGGTCTCTGTCCACATGGACCAGTAGGTCATTGACTTCTCGCCGTCGCCACTGCTTACAGCGTCGGTGGTGGTGCATCCGGAAGCCGTGAAAGCGACTGAAGTTGCCAAGAGGGCGCCGGTGGCGAGTTTAAGCCAAGGCTTAATCTGAGTCATGGAGTGTCCTTCAAAGTAGTTGTGTGAGTCAGCCTCTGCAACATCGCTCGGCTTGTGCTGTGAGTATAGTCACAAGATACAGTAAGTTGTCAAATATAATTACACACTTACAAAAGTGAATCCTCTTGTATGGATAACATCTCCCGAGGCGGTTACAATCACCATGTAAGTGTCAATTCTTTTGACAATTCTTGATCTGGTGAGCCCAGAATGCCACATTCTGTGCCCGCCAGTGAGGACTGGCCGCACAAACTGGCCGTGCGAACTGTCCGCGCGGGCAGGACAGAAGCTCTTCTGACTAAGGGAATATGCGTGAAGATTACTAAGATAGAGACCTTTCAAGTTCCCCCACGCTGGTTGTTTCTCAGGATGGAGACTGAGAGCGGATTGGTGGGGTGGGGTGAACCCATTGTTGAAGGGCGCGCCGAAACAGTTGCGGCGGCAGTGGCTGAGATGTCTGACTACCTCATTGGCGAGGACGCCTCCACTATCGAAGACCATTGGCAGGTCCTGACTAAGGGTGGCTTCTACAGGGGTGGGCCTGTTCTTTCCAGTGCGGTGGCGGGGATTGATCAGGCACTGTGGGATATCAAGGGCAAAGCCTTAGACGTCCCTATCTATGAATTGCTGGGTGGTCCCGTGCGAGAGAAGGTACGCATGTATACCTGGATTCAAGGTGCCAGTCCGGAGGAACTGGCCAATTCCACCCGTGAAGCCATGGCTGAGGGTTTCACAGCAGTGAAATTCTGCCCGGCTGGCAAGCTGGCCCCTCTTGATACGGCAGCGAGCATTCGCAAAATGGTGAAATCACTGGCCGCTGTGCGCGAAGCAGGTGGCGAGGAACTTGACATCGCTTTGGATTTCCACGGCAGGTTCAGCCCGGCCATGTCCCGCCGGGTGCTGCCCCTCATGGAAGAATATTTGCCCATTTTCGCCGAGGAAGTGCTGGTTCCGGAACTCTCAGGTGATTTGTCCCTTATTGCTCAAGGTACATCCATACCGTTGGCGGTTGGCGAACGCCTCTACTCCCGCTGGGACTTCAAAACCGTTTTGGGTAAAGGTGTCAGTGTGGTCCAGCCAGATTTGAGCCACGCTGGCGGTATCTCTGAAGTGCGCAGGATTGCAGCCATGGCGGAAGCATACGGTGTTCAATTGGCGCCGCACTGCCCGTTGGGCCCCATTGCGCTTGCCGCGAGCCTGCAGGTTGACATTGCCAGCCCGAATTTCCTGCTTCAAGAGCAGAGCAGGGGTTCCGGGTATCAGGAAGGCCCGGACCTTTTTGACTACCTAGAGGAGCCAGAGGTCTTCAATATGGGAACCGGTTACATTGCTCGGCCAGTAGCCCCCGGGCTGGGTATCGGAATTGATGAAGAAAAAGTCCGGCATGCCGCGTTGAACCCGCATCGCTGGCGCAACTCCATCTGGCGCCAAAATGACAACTCTTTCCTTGAGTGGTAAGCCATGCCTCGTGAACTAACAGCGGTCTGCTTAGGTGGTCCTCGAGCGGAACTGGGTGAAACGCCTAGGGTTGATTCACGCACGGGTAAACTCCTCTGGACGGATATTACTGGCGGATTTGTCCATGTGGGTGGGGTAGTCGGAGACAGTTTTGAGTTAGAGCGCACCCTAGCCGTGGAAGGCATGGCCGGCCCGGTTACACCCCTGCCGGGGGAGGGTGCCGGCTGGGTGATGGCGCGTGAGAGCGAACTCGTTCACCTCGCCCAAGACGGCACAAGGTCAGTACTCGCCGAGCCGGAAGCCAACCGCCCAACAGCCTTCAATGACGGCGTAGCTGACACAGAAGGCAACCTGTGGGTCGGTTCCATGAGCAGAAACGGTGCCGCGGGACAGGGAAGGCTGTGGCGCTTTGACTCCAGCGGACATGGCACAGTGGCGCTGGGCGGGATCGGGATCTCCAACGGGCTGGACTTCACCGCGGATGGTCGCAGCGCCTACTACGTCGACACCAGTGCACGGACCCTACGCCACTTCGACATTGACCCGCGCACGGGGATCCAAGGTAGTACTACCCTTGTTTCGTTCGCTCCAGAAACAGGAGACCCAGACGGGCTGGTGGTGGATAACGATGGCTGCATTTGGGTGGCGCTGTGGGATGGGTGGGCGGTGCACAGGTATTCGCCCAAGGGTGAGCTTTTGGACGTAGTCCAGGTCCCGGCAGCCCGCCCAACAGCGGTAGCGCTTGTAGGGAATCTGTTGGTTATCACCAGTTGTAGCGGCTGGCTTGATGAAGGCTGGGAGCAAGAGAGCCCTGATGCCGGGAAGCTGTTCGGTGTCAACGTTGCTGTCTCCGGGCCCTCAGCACGGCCTTACCGTGGCCCCCTGAAAATCTCCCTCCAGAACGATCAAGAAAAGAAAAGATGATTGATGTAGTAGCTGTGGGCGAAACCATGGCTGTGGTTACCCCGACCTTGGCTGAGCCACTGGAAATGGCCTCCGGCTTTTCAGTGGAGACCGCTGGGGCAGAATCGAACCTTGCCCAGTGGCTTGCAGATTGGGGGCACAGCGCTGCCTGGGTCAGCCGGGTTGGCAATGACCCGCTGGGTCGGAGAATAGTGCGGACGCTGAAAAATCATGGCGTTAACACCACCTATGTAAGCGTGGATCCGCAGGCACCCACCGGTGTGATGTTCAAAGACCCCGGAATAAACTCAACCACCGTGCACTATTACCGTAAGAATTCTGCTGCTGCACTCATGGGCGCTGGCACGGTGGAATCTCTGCCGTGGGGATCGTTTCGTCTCCTACACCTCACCGGCATCACCCCCGCGCTGTCAAGCTCGTGCGCGGCCTTGGTCCAGATGCTCTTTGACCGGGCCAAGCGAGAGCGCGTACCGGTGTCCTTCGATGTCAATTACCGGCCGGGGCTTTGGGGTGTCCAGGACGCACAGGCGGTTCTACTGAACTATGCACGGCAAGCTGATTACACCTTCGTTGGATTGGATGAAGCACAGGTACTGTGGCCAGGACTCGGATCCGCGGACGATGTGCGCGAACTGATTCCAAATGCGGGGACGCTGATTATCAAAGATGGAGCCCTAGGAGCTACTGAGTTTAACAGCCAAGGCTCCACCTTCGTCCCGGCGCCGCTTGTTCAGGTGGTCGAGGCAGTGGGTGCTGGTGATGCGTTTGCGGCGGGTTACCTTTCTGCCGTACTCGAAAATGGACAGGCCCTCGAGCGGTTGCAAAGAGGACATCAATTCGCGGCGCGGGCGCTCGCCAGTACCCTTGACTTTCAACCCTCGAGTAAAGAAGGCAGTAAGTAGTGAGTAATCAGTTCTTTGACCAGATGTTCGCCAGCACCCCCGTCATGGCAATTTTGCGAGGCTTAGGAACACAGCGAACCCTGGAAGTAGCCACTATGGCGTGGAATGTTGGCGTGACCTCGGTGGAGATACCCATCCAAACTACTGAAGACCTCAAAGCGCTGAAAGCGCTGGCCTTGGCCGCTGAAGATCGCGGACTGGTGGTGGGCGCAGGAACGGTACTCAACCGCACCCACGTAGAACAAGCTAAGGACGCTGGTGCGGCATTCACCGTCAGTCCTGGCGTGAACGTGGATGTGATCCAGGCATGCGCCGATGCTGGTTTGGCTCACTTGCCCGGAGTGGCTACCCCCAGCGAGATCCAAGCGGCCATGAGTCAGGGCCTGGAATGGGTCAAAGCCTTTCCCGCTAGTGTGTTGGGAGTGGACTGGCTAAAAGCCATGGGAGGGCCCTTCCCCGGCATTAAGATTGTTTCCACCGGCGGTATGGACGCCCACAATGCCCGTAGCTTCCTGCTCGCAGGAGCCCGGGTTATTGCAGTAGGATCCGCATTGGAAGATCCACAACAACTTGGACAGCTTGCGGAGCTGATGCGCGAAAGGGCTGACATGCCTGAAACTCTTTCAACGGATAGCAATAATGGTCACTGAAGGGGGCTCTCTGAAAGGGCTTCGAGCCACTAACACCCGTCAAATGGTGGAGTTGTTATTGATTGACGGCCCGCTCCACCGGGCCGAGTTGGCTCGGCGTATACGCACATCGCGAACAACCATCACCAACATCACCAATGAGTTGTTGGAGAGAAACGTGGTGCTGAACCTCAAACCGGAGCAAAAAGCGACTCGCGGGGGGCACGAACTAGTAGCTATCAACCCGTTGGCAGGGTTTAGTCTTGGCATTGATTTCACTCTTGAGCAGGTCGCCATTAGCGCCTCTGACCTCTCCGGAAATACGGTGTCAGAAACTATCTTCGCGGTGGATGCGCAGAGCACTGCCGAATCACGGGTTGTGGCTGCTGCTTCTGCGCTGGAAACGTTATTGGATGAGGCAGGTATTGACGGCACCAAGATCGTGGGGGTCGGTGTAGGTGTTCCGGGACAAATTGACAGACGCACCGATATGGTTGGCGTTTCCCTCCCGGGACAGCCATGGTCAAAGCTAGATGTACGCAGTATTTTGGCCCACCATCTGCCCTACCAGATTTTTGTGGAAAACAATTCACGCTTGGAAGGCTTCGCTGAAAAACGGTGGGGTGCCGGCCAGCACAGTGCGAATGTCTTGTACTTGAGTTTTTCCAGCGGAGTGGGCATGGCGTTGTTCGCGGAAGATCAGCTCTTTCGAGGAAGTATTGGCGCGGCCGGGGAAATTGGACACATGTCCACAGACATCAACGGCGCAACCTGCCCCTGCGGCAACCGTGGGTGCTTGGTGCTGCGCACAGGAACGGCCCATGTGCTGTCATTGTTGAGTCCTGTCTTGGGAGAGAATGCGGACTGGGCGCACGTGCTGGAGGAGACCACAAGGTCTAATCCCAGCTGTCTGGCAGTCCTGGACGAAGTTGGCGCCGTGGCGGGCCGGTTCTTGGCGGGGATTGCCAATTTGCTCGATCCAGAGCTAATGATCATTGGCGGCGAGCTTGCGCAGGCGGGGGAACCGTTCATGGCTCCGCTCATAGCAGCCCTGAAAACTCATACACTCCCGCTGACAAGTTCTCACGTCGCCGTGGTACAGGCTGCTTTGCCTCCCGGTGCAGCAACAGGTGCCCGGGGTGGCGCTGCGCTGGCCATCATGGAAATGGCAAAAACGTCAACGATTGACACATTGGGATATCTCTAAGGCCCACTGAAAAATCTCGCCAGTACCGGAACCGCGCATTACTCAGTGGGCCGGGGGAGACCGCGCTGATTGCGAAGGCGCGCTGCTTTTGCTTCCTTGATCAGCTCCCGCAGGCCAAGAACAAAGAAGAGGCCTAGGCCCCCCAGCAGTAGCAACAACAACACCACGCCAATCCAGTCAGATCCGCTAGAAGGCTTCACCCCGGCATGCGCTGAGCCTGCAATCATAGCCCAGCTCAAGGCAGTAAATGCTAGGGCTCACATTCCTGTCCAGAGTACGTGGCCAAGCACTGAAGTCAGAGGAATGCGGCCGGCCCTGCTAGCGCCTTATTCTTCCGGCAGATAGCTATAGAGCTCGCCATTAGCGCCTTGCGCTAAAATCCTTTTTTCGCCGGCGGCGAGAGCTTTCGCATACTGATCCATGGCAGCGATGTCTCGCAACTGCTGATCGAGGGTTTCTTTGCGAAACCAGAACTTGATCGTGCGCAATACCACTGTGGCGGCCTCCTGAAGGCTATTCCGGGGCTTCGAACTCAGTTTCACCCTTAGCCCACAGGGTGATCCGGTATTCAGTGCCGTTCTTCGAGGTGTGCCAGCCTTCCGCCGGGGTTGCGCCGCGGAACGCCCACTCGCTGCCCAATACGGGCGCCTGCGTGTCTCCGGTGACGTCGGTGTTGATGACGGTCACCACAGCCACATTGCAATGTTCGGAGGTCTGTTCAAAGATCTGGCCGCCACCAATGACCCACACCTCATTGCCGCCGGGGGAAAACTGAGCCTCAACCAGGGCCTCCTCTACCGAGTCAAGCACGACGGCGCCGCTCGCCTCAGGTGTTCCCGCCCACCCCTGCCGGCGGGTCACCACAATGTTAGTGCGATCCGGCAAAGGGCGGAACTTATCCGGGAATGACTCCCACGTTTTGCGGCCCATGACCACGGGGTGGCCCAACGTGACCCGCTTGAAGTGAGCCAGATCCTCGGGCAAGTGCCACGGCATGCCGCCGTCGGCACCAATCACACCGGTGTTGGTTTGGGCCCAGATCATACCAACAATGGGCTGGGTGAAACGGTAGGTGGCGGGTAGTTCTCTCATACGGCTATCGGTGCCTTAATCGCGGGGTGGTGCTGGTAGTCAACCAGTTCAAAGTCTGCAAAGTCGTAGTCAAAGATGGAATCAGGTTTCCGGGTGAGGCGCAGTTTTGGGTACGGGAACGGCTCACGGGAAAGCTGCTGGGCCACCTGCTCCACATGGTCGTCGTACACGTGCACGTCGCCGCCAGTCCAGATGAATTCGCCCGGGTCCATGTCCAGCTGTTGGGCCACCATTAAGGTCAAAAGTGCATACGAGGCAATGTTGAAGGGAACGCCCAAGAATGTGTCTGCCGAGCGCTGGTAGAGCTGGCAGGAGAGTTTGCCGCGGCCATCCTCCGTGGGGGCAACATAGAACTGGAAGAAGGCGTGGCACGGCGGCAGCGCCATGTTTTTGAGCTCGCCCACGTTCCAGGCCGAGACAATGTGCCGGCGTGAGTCTGGGTTCTGACGCAGCGACTCCATGACAGTGGCAATTTGGTCAATGTGTTCACCGTCTGGTGTGGGCCATGAGCGCCACTGGACGCCATAGACGGGACCCAGCTCACCGGAATCGTCCGCCCATTCATTCCAAATCTTCACACCGTTTTCCTGCAGCCAGCGCACGTTGGAATCGCCGCGCAGGAACCACAGCAACTCCATGGCGACCGACTTGAAATGCACCCGCTTGGTAGTGATCAGCGGAAAACTCTCACTCAGGTCGAACCGCAGCTGGCGGCCAAAAACACTACGGGTGCCGGTGCCTGTGCGGTCCGACTTCACGGTGCCATTGGCCATCACGTCGCGGAGCATGTCTTCGTAGGGCGTCTCAATAGTCACGCGCACCAGTCTACTTGGATCGCTGGCTGAGGCGACCCTGGAGCAGTGTGATGAGCATCTTCCCCTCCAGCCCGGCCCGTGTGCCCTCGTTGATGAGATGGTCCACGGCGGCCATTACTTCGAGCGCCCCTGGCGGTGGTTGCTCCTGTGGCGGGCTTCGGTCTTGGCCGCTCGCGTCCGGTTCCTCGTGCCGAGGCTCCGCCACCACTGTTCCCTGGCGCCGGTTCGTGGCGACGAGTCCCGTGCCCTCGAGTTCCTTATACGCCCGGGCCACGGTTCCCGCAGCCACGCCGAGGTCTGCGGCGAGGCTGCGGACAGTGGGCAGCCGGGTCCCGGGCACCAAGTGGCCTACAGCAATGAGCGAGGAAATCTGCCGCTGGATTTGTTCATACGGCGGAGTTGCCGTCTCCAGATCAATGACTATGCCGGCGTCCATGAGGCTACCGCTGGCCCGGACTCGCGCCATGGGGGGCAAGTTCGGCAGCGTCCAGGCCGAAGTCCGCAGGGGTGAGCTTGCGGATGGGGTAGATGGCAAGCAGCACGCCAACCACCAGGCACAGGGTGCCCCAAGTGCGCATCTCGAAACTCGGGGCCGAAGGTAGAGGTGCCAGCGGCATCATGATCAGCACCATGCCGAGGGTGGCGTACCAGCCACCGGTGATGGTTCTGGCAATCCTGAACAGGGACCGGCGGCGCAGGGCCTCATCCAGGACCCGCGGTGCGTCTGTCAGGGGTGGGCGGGCGAGCACAAACCTCAGTGCGGCGGCGCCGGACAGCAAAATGGCCAGGGCCATGGCGCACGGGATGAGGTACATGGCTGCCGGGGTGTCGAGACCATCCCAAGTGTTCCGCCCGCCGGTGATGCTGACGTGGCGTGCGTGCAGAACCGCCAGCAGCAAGCCGACGGCGCTAATGGCAAAAGCGGCATACAGGGGCCAGAGGATCGCGTGGCGCAGTGGTGTTCGTGGTGTTGCGGCCGTGGTGTAGTTGCGCCGCATCACCACCTCCAGCCAGAGATACGCCAACGGCATCAGCACAAAAGGTGTCAGGAACGGGCCCATACTGCCGAGCCAAAAACGTAAGGCGTATCCCAAGAGCGCACCGATAACAGCCGTGGGGGCCAACAGCACGTACGTGGTTCCGCTGAACCTTGATGCGGCCAATACATTGCCCAGACCTGATTCAGCAGTGCGGCTGAGCCCGAAGATGCCCCGGTAATCGGGATCATTTGGCGCTGGTTCCAGTGCGGGTGGTTTCCAAAAGAACATGGTGACCAGAACAGCCATGTTGACAAGGCCCAGCCAGTTTACAAACGAGTCGATGTCAGAGCCGGGGACCGGCTGGATCAGGTAGTTGCCGGCCACTGCGGCCAGCCCTGAGGCAACCGTTGCCGAGACCCGCAGCAACCTGTTCATACCGATGATCCGCAACGTCTTGTTTTGCTCGGCCGATAAGTTGGCTAGGGATCGCCGTGAGGCAACAAGGCGCATAACAAGAAGTGTCCCGGTGCCCAGCGCAGCCAGGGTGAGGGACAATGCCAACGCGAGGGGTCCGCCGTCGATCCTTCCCGTGGTCCACGCCCCGACTGCACCGGGGACCGGCGCGTTCACTGCCTCGAATCCACCGGCCCTGGCCACGAAGGGGATCACGGCGGCTGTGGCGAGGAAGATGGCTAGCGTGGTCCAGCCGAGCGCCGTCGGCACGTAGTCGCGGACGCGGCGGAATTCCAAAGCGGCCACCCGCTTGGCGGACTTTGGCGCCGGCCACGTAGCCTGCCCGATGGCGTGGACGGCAATGATGGCCAGTACGGGTCCCAGAAGTGACGGCCAGGGAGTTACGGACCAAGGGCTGTTGTGGGCGTTCGGTTGGGCGAAGTTGTACAGGCCGGCGCGGCCGGCGCTGCCCAGGCTGCTCAAGGCCCACGCAATGACGCCAGTCCAATAGGCGTGGTTGCGCACATGGTCCAAGGATGGGCCGTTGCGGGGTGACCAAACGGCGAAGCGCAAGACGGAGTAAATAACAACGCAGAGCACTGCAAGGGGCAGGCCGAATGACACCAGCCCCTCCATAAACGTAGGTGCGAGTGGATTCGGATTCATGATTCCCCCATGACTCGACAATCTTTGTACCGAGTGTACGGTACAAAGATTGTCCGGGGGAAGACTATGACGTCGGGATCAGTCCTCGTAGGGTTTATGCTGCTCGAGAGCCACGATGGTGCCGGGCTCATCCAGCGAGATGTGGGCTACAAGGACTTCCCCGGGAGCAAGGTGCGGGTCAAGAAGCGGCAAGGAAGCCCCCAACTCCTGGGACATATGCGTTGCCAGCACAGCCAGAACGGTGGGCAGCACCGGGCGGTGTGTGCACACAACGGTGGCCGAAGACCGCGTCAGTGTCTTTTCCATGACTGCCGTGACCTTGGCCGGGTTGCGCAAGTGGTCCGCCTCAGTCAGCCACGGCACCACCTTCACCTTGGCCTTCGTGGCCTGGGCGTAGGGGGAGATCGTGGAAATGCAGCGCAGCCAATCGCTTGTGTAAATGCGGCCGGGGTGCCAGGCCATGAGCAGCCGTTGCAGGAACATGGCCTGCCGTTTACCAGTGGCAGCCAAGGGACGGTCACCCTCAGCCCGCGTCCAGGCCGAACGGGGCTTCGCCTTTGCATGGCGGAGAATCAGCAGCGGCCATGTGTTCAAGGTGGAGGATTCGTACGCGTCCACCAAGGCCTCCAAGGGTTGTAAATCTGAGGGATTGGAGAGCAGCCCGCGGGCCTTGTTGGGGCTGCACCAAATGACGGCGTCCACTTCCTTGCCATCGGGGGTGGGAGGCAGGTCATCAACAGCTGCCGCCCAATAATGCACTTCCTTGCGGCCGGGCTTCACGGTGTAGCTGATCGATGGCAGGGGCCTGCCCAGGGTGATGGGCAGGCCTACTTCTTCATACACTTCCCGGACAGCGCACTCGGCCAGGGTCTCGCCCTTATCTAGTTTGCCTTTGGGCCAGGACCAGTCATCGTAGCGTTGCCTGTGGATCAAAAGAACTTCAAGCTTTTTTTTCTTGACTCGCCAGCACAGAGCGCCGGCTGCATAGATCGAGACAGCTATGTCCTCGGTAATCGGGCCATCGAGATGTTCAGCGTTGCGCATTAACGGTGCAGTGCAGATCGCGAACGTGACCGGCTGGCGAGCAGCCATGACTGAACATCGAGCAAGGGGTTTCCTTCGTCATCAAGGTGGTGGCGTTTCCATTCGCCGTCATTATCCAGATGCCAGCTGGCTGTTCCGGAATCGAGGTAGCGGCTCAAAAGGGAGGTTACATCCGCAATGTCTTCACGGTTGGACAGTCTCACCAGAGCCTCAACGCGGCGATCCAGGTTCCGGTGCATCATGTCGGCAGAACCAATGTACACAATGTTGTTCTCGCCGCCCCCATTGGCAAAAGTAAACACGCGGGAGTGTTCCAGGAAGCGGCCCAGCACTGATCGCACGGTGATGTTCTCGCTAAGTCCGGGCACGCCAGGGCGCAATGAACAAATACCGCGAACAATCACACCTACCTCCACACCGGCTTGCGAGGCCCGGTACAAGGAATCGATGATGGCTTCATCCACCATGGAGTTGACCTTGATACGTACCTGCGCCGGCAGGCCGGCCTTCTTATTGGTAATCTCGGCATCAATGAGGTCAATGAGCCCGCTTCGCACTGAACGGGGGGCCACCAGAAGCCTGTCAAAGGAGGTCTTGGGTGCGTATCCGGAGAGTTGGTTGAAGAGCTTGGAGAGGTCTTCTCCCACCTGATTATCAGCCGTCAGCAGACCCAGGTCCTCGTAGTACCTGGCCGTACGTGGATGGTAGTTTCCCGTGCCAATGTGGCAGTAGCGGCGCAGCCCATCCTGTTCCTGGCGCACCACCAGGGAGAGCTTGCAGTGGGTCTTGAGCCCAACAATGCCGTACACAACGTGCACACCGGCCTGCTCCAGTTTCCGGGCCCAAGAAATGTTGGCTTGTTCATCAAAACGGGCCTTGATCTCCACGAGCGCCAAAACCTGTTTGCCGGCCTCTGCGGCATCCACCAGGGCATCAACAATGGGGGAGTCGCCGGAGGTGCGGTACAGGGTCTGTTTGATGGCGCGCACCTTGGGATCAGTCGCTGCCTGTTCCAGGAAGGCCTGGACCGAGGTGGAAAACGAATCGTAGGGGTGGTGCAACAAGATGTCACGACGGCGCATGGCAGCAAATACGTTGGCCGCCTTCGAGGTCTCTGAGGCATTCAAATCACGGGACGTGTGGGCCACATGCTTGGGGTAACGCAGATCTGGCCGGTCAATGCTGCCGATCATGGAGAGTCCGCGCAGGTCAAGCGGTGCGGGCAGTGAGTACACCTCCGTTTCATCCACATCAAGCTCGCGAACCAACAGCGCCAGGATGCTGGGGTTGATATCGGTGGCCACCTCAAGGCGCACGGGCGGGCCGAACTTGCGCCGCAACAGCTCCTTCTCGAGAGCCTGCAGAAGGTTCTCGGCGTCGTCTTCTTCTACTTCGAGGTCTTCGTTACGGGTGACCCGGAAGGTATGGTGCTCCACAATCTCCATGCCCGGGAACAACTGATCAAGGTGCTCTGCAATGACTTCTTCCAGAGGAATGAAGCGGGCCACCCGTCCGGGGACTGTCCCCGCGCGGACGCCATCCAAGGAAACGAGCCGTGGCAACAGGTCAGGGACCTTCACGCGTGCAAACAGTTCCTTGTCGCTGACAGGGTTACGCACCACCACTGCCAAGTTCAATGACAAACCGGAAATGTAGGGGAACGGGTGTGCCGGGTCCACGGCCAAGGGGGTCAGGATGGGGAAGATCTTCTCGGCGAACATCTTGGCCAGTTGCACTTTGGACGGATCATCAAGTTCATCCCAATGGACCAGATGGATGTGTTCGTACGCCAACGCTGGGCGGATCTGATTGGCAAATACGTGGGCGTGGCGTGCCTGCAACTCATGGGCGGCTTCGCTGATCTGTTCAAGTACTTCCATGGGACTGAGCCCGGCAGGTGATGGTACAGCTAGCCCCGTTGCAATGCGCCGTTTGAGCCCAGCCACACGAACCATGAAGAACTCATCCAGGTTGGAGGCAAAAATGGACAAGAAATTCACGCGCTCCAGCAAATGCACGTCGGGGTCTTCAGCCAGTTCCAGGACCCTGGAATTGAAAGCCAGCCAACTCAACTCCCGGTCTAGGAAGCGGTCGGGGCTGACATCACCCTCGGGTGCCAGTATGGGCTCAAATTCAGGAATTTCAATCCGGTCCTGGGTGGCTCTGGCCGAGGGTACTTCGCCAGCTAGAAAGCGCTCCCTGCCATTTGCTGTCGCAGTGTTCAGAGAGCCCTTGAATTCGCGCTTCATCGATAAGTCCTCGGGGTCGGTACTTTTGGTCTAAACGGTACAAGCTTCGCTGCAGGCACCCGCCGGTTAGGGGGAGAGCGGGCCGTACATGACGTCGGAGTCCCACTTGGTGAAACCTAGTTTGCGGTACAGCGACACTGCCGCCTCATTGTCTGCATCTACGTACAGCATAATGGCCCGGAGCCCGGCATTTTGCAGGTGGTCTATACCCTGCTTGGTCAGGATCTTGCCCAGGCCGAGCCCCTGCGCATCCGGGATGACGCCCACTACATAGACCTCTCCCATAGCGGCCTGACCTGCCCGGGCCGGATGAAGCTTGGTCCAATGAAACCCCAAAATTTCCTGCGAAGCATTCACGGCCAGAAAAAAACCAGCAGGATCAAACCAAGGCTCGGCCATGCGCGCCTGCAAATCAGCCAGCGTCAGCGCGCCTTGCTCGGGGTGGTGGGCAAAGGCGCTCGCGTTGGCTGCAACCCAGGCGCCCTCATCCTGGTCAGGGACAAATGTCCGCAGGCTCACGCCGTCGGGCGCAGGGTACTCCAGGGTGGGCTGGGGTTCAGCGGATGAGGGCGCCTGCCGGACCAGGCGCATGCGCCAGAGTTCGCGAATGGCCCGGAAGCCGTAGCTGGCCGCTAGATCGGCAGCTGCTTCATGGTCTCCGTGGGACCATGCCTTGATGCCGTGCAGCCCGCGTACCTCCACCAATTTATCGGCGAGAATGGCGCCAACCCCATCATTTCGGTAGGCGGGGTGAACCACAATTTCCAGCACGCCCTCGTTGCCGTTGAGCACCACCACGGCAACTCCAGCCAGGTCTTCGCCAACGGTGGGGGACGCGTCCTCCGGGGCATAGGTGAGCAAGGTCAGGACACTTTGGGGGCTAGCGTGGGCGGATTTCAGCTCCACGAGTGTCTGCTCAGAGAACGGCGGGTTCCCGTCGGCATCTTCGGCAGCAGCAATCACTGTCTGGATTTCTTGCAGAAGTTCGGGTCCGGGGGCACCTGGAACTACTGTTACCGGCCAGCTGTCAGTCTTTGCGGGGCTCATGCTCACAGCCTAGTGTGCCGGGCTGTGCTATTGCGAGAATCGCTGCCAGGTAACGTGTCGAAATGCTGCTTGGCGTGGCCGCGAGTTTGCAAGGCGGTGCGAAGCTGGCATAGAGTTTGAGAGCAGTAAGGCTCACACACAGTGCGTCACTTGCTTGTTTTACCTGCACGTCTGGGGGGATGCACCAGTGGGGTGTCCTCGATACGTTCGATCCGTATGTCCTCCACTCAACCAGTAAGGCCCGTTTCCATTTCGCGGAAACGGGCCTTACTTTTTTGGGGATTAGCGGCCAAAATGTGGGCCCGCTAGTTCCAGCCGGCCAGTGCCGGCTCAGGCGTGGTGCGCCATGTCTGCGGCGCGGATCTGGGCCACTAGAGGTTTTCCTTCGGTGTACCGGCCAAGATCGGCCAATGCCTCATCCACCATGCGGCGGGTTTCTGCGCCCAAGGAGCCGGCCACATGCGGTGTCAGGATCACATTGGGCAGGTCATACAGTTCGTTATCGGCCGGCAGTGGCTCCGGATCCGTTACATCCAAGATGGCCGTCAACCGTCCTGTACGGCATTCGGCAAGTAACGCGTCAGTGTCAATGAGGTCCCCACGCGCCGTATTGATGATGGTGGTGTGATCGGCCAAGGCAGCGAGCTCGCGCGCCCCAATCATGTGATGGGTGCTGGGCAGTGATGGCGCATGGATGGAGAGCACATCCACTTGGCCAAGTAGATCCTCTAAAGGCAGGAGCGTGGCGCCAGCGGCAGTGACTTCAGCCGGGTCAGCATAAGGATCAGCCAGCAAAATGGTGACGTCCTCTAGCTGGCGCAGCAGGTCCACCACACGGCGGCCTATCCGGGAATAGCCCACAATTCCAATGGTGCGGCCAAGATTCCCCAATTTCCCGCGGGACGCGGCGAAAGAAAGCTCGCCGCGGTGATTGCGGCTGTCGTTAGAGAGCACCTGCGCCCGTTTTCCCGCGAGAATGATGCTTGCAAAGGTGAACTCTGCAACGGGGATGGCATTGGAATCCGCGCCATTGCACACCGTGATCCCACGTTCCCACAGGGCGGGTGTGGCAAAGGTGCGTACAGACCCGGCGCAGTGGAAGACGGCTTTCAAGGCGGGGAGGCGTTCCAAAGCTGGTGCATCCAGCAAAGGAACTCCCCAGCTGGTGATGAGGACCTCTACTTCGGGGAGTTGGTCTTGAATCTCCGGGTGGTCCAATGAATCCGCCCAAAAAGTTCCACAGAGCGAGGCCAGCGAGCGAAGCCGGTCAAGCCGAGACACATCAAATTGTGTGGCGAAGGTATCTGCACTCATGAGGATTAAGGCAGTGGGAAGCTGTGTCATGGCGGAATGGTTCCTTGTGCAAAGGGGATGGCTTCTAAAAATGGGTTCATGCACTCTGGCGATGGAATGTATCTGCGCTTCAGGCGTCCGTCATGGAGCTCTCAGACTGGCGGGAAACACTGAGCCGGTAACCCACGTTGCGGACGGTGCTGATGAGGTTCTCGTTCTCACTGCCCAATTTTGCCCGCAGCCGCCGCACATGAACATCCACAGTGCGGGTACCTCCGTAATAGTCGTAGCCCCAGACTTCGTTCAGGAGCTGCGCCCTTGTGAAGACGCGCCCCGGATGCTGGGCCAGGTACTTGAGCAGCTCGAATTCCTTGTAGGTAAGATTCAGCACGCTTCCATGTACCCGGGCTGTGTAGCTGTCCTCATCGATGACGATTCCGGCGGCCTGAATTTCCTGATGGGTTTCTTCTTCGGCGATGGTTGCTCGGGTCAGAGCCAAACGAATCCGAGCCTCCACCTCCGCCGGCTTGGCCGTGTCAAGAATGACGTCGTCAGCAGCCCACGTTGCGCTCACAACAGCCATGCCGCCTTCGGTAAGGATAAGCAGCAGAGGGACGCTGATGCCAGTGGCTCGGAGTAATTGGCACAGGGACCGGGACCCGGCCAGATCGGTGCGGGCATCAACCATGATGAGCTCGGTGGGGCGGGCATCAAGGAGCGCTGTGGGAACGGCTGGCAGAATATGAATCTCGTGGCTGAGTAGTTCAAGCGCAGGCAAAACATCCACGGAAGTTCCGTGGATGTTGGTCAGCAATAATATCTGCGACATCTCTTCCTAAACAAAGTGCTCATTTAATGCGCATCTTTGGGCCTCGAACCAGTTGCAAAGCCTGCCTGGCATGAGCGTAAAAAACTAAAACGCTCCGCCACAGGTTTGTTCCACAGTGTACCGGCAGAATAGGGCAGGATTGATGTGTGAAGTCATCTATAGCCGGACTTATTGGAATCATCGCTTTGGCACTGCTGGTTGCCGGGCACTCCCTGGGCCTTGAATACGCTGTGGGGGTGAGCATGGCTCTGGCCGTGACGTTTGGTTACGGATGGCCGCATTATCTGGCCATCCCGGCCAAGAAAACGTTGGGCACCGTGATCGCCTTGACGGGTGCTTTGGCGGCCTTGACCGCTGGACTGAGCGCGGGCAAGGACTACCTTTCGTGGACAGCCATCTACATTGCGCTCGGTTTCGGCGCCATCATGGTGGTGCAGCTGATCCGCGGCACGGGTCAAAAGCGCCGTTTGGAGTCCACCTTAGGTGCCGGTGCCGGTGTGGCCATGGCCGGGTTTGCCTGTGGCTGGGTGGCGTCCTTTAGATTCCTGGGCGAGCCGGGGATGACGGCCATTGTTGCCATCAGTGCCGCTGTTGCGCTTCTTGCCGGGATGCTCCCCTGGCCGGATAGGGTCGCGGCCCCGCTGGCCATAATCTTGGCGGTGCTGGCGGGACCTTTGGCGGCGCTGGTGTTCTCCGATGTCCGGATTGTGCCGGCCGCCGTCCTGGCTATTGTGGTGGCCTCCATCATTGCTGCATTTAGGCGGCTGCGGACTCTGGGCACACAGCTGGCCGGGGATGCCATGCGAGACGCCCGAGCCGCCGATGAGTTGATCGGTGAAGTCAGCGTCCACATAAGTGCCGCCGAAACTCCCGTCCAGACAGCAACTGAAGCGCCTGCCGAAGCAGCAGCCCAAAGTCCCTCTGAAACACCAGTGGAATCTCCAGCTCAGGCACCCCTCGAAGCACCCGCACTAACCCCAGGGCGCATTTTTGGTGAGGTAGCCGCTGCCTTGGCGCCCATCGTGTCCATCGGCTCAGTCGTGTACTTCGTGGAGAAAATCCTGCTGTCATAAGTGAGCGAACCCCTACCAGCTAAACGGCCTTCTAGACGCGGTGCCTGCGAATGAGTCAGGAACGCTGCGCAGATCATTGTAGGATGGCATTATGAGCGTACTTGCCTTGGAAATTTTCTTCATCTGCCTGTTGGTTGTGGCCGGAGTGGCCATGGCCTGGTTTGCCGGACTGGTGGTGTGGCGCTTGTTCAAGGGCCAGCAGTAATTCGCCATGGCCATTGAAATCCCCACGGACCTCACTCCGGAACTGGTGCCACTTTCGTGGCTGCTGGGCACTTGGGAAGGTGCCGGGCGGCTCGGTGCCGGCGAAGAGGATTCGGAACACTTCACCCAGACGGTGACCTTCAGTTCCAATGGGCTGCCCTACTTGCAGTACACGGCCCAGTCTTGGCTAACGGATGAGAACGGCGCCACTTTGCGTCCCCTCTCCGTGGAAACTGGCTTCTGGCAACTTGACCGCGCCTTGAACGAATCCGACGGTGGCCCGGGAATGGTCCCGGCGGACATTGTCCCGGCTCTGCGTACGGCGGACGACGTCGAAGCCTTGCGCAATGCTGACGGTGGATTCGACATCATGGTGAACATTGTTCACCCCGGCGGCATCTCGGAGCTGTATTACGGCGCCATCAAGGGACCGAAAATTCAGCTTTCCACCGATGCAGTCATGCGCGGTGCTGGCGCCAAGTCCTACACCGCCGCTACCCGCATCTTTGGCCTTGTCAACGGTGACCTTTACTGGCGCTGGGACGTGGCTGCACAAGGTAGGTCGTTGGACGCGCACGCTTCCGCGGTGCTCCATAAAGTTTCCACCCAACCCTAGGTACCTGCCCTCCGCCCAGGGTGCTCGCTGGAATAGGCTCCCAAGAGAAGGCGTTGCAACCGGTATGAGCTATTTGAGTCCTTTGTTGAACCGTTCCGGCGCCGTGGCAGCAGGCGGCCTTGATGCCGGCGTTGCCGCCCACTATGGAGATCCGAACCGTGAGCAACGGCTTCTGGCCGGATACCTGGGGAAGCCGCCCAGCGCCGTCGTGGATCTATCTCACCGCGGAGTGGTGACTGTCAGCGGTCCAGACAGGCTCAGCTGGCTCAATACCCTCTCCTCCCAGGAACTGAAAAACCTATCTCCCAGGGTCAGCACCGAGTTGCTGATACTGACCGTCCAAGGACGCATCGAGTACGACGCGCGGGTGGTTGACGATGGCGAAACCACCTGGCTGATTGTGGAGACTGCCGAAGCCGCTCCGCTGGCCCAGTGGCTCACATCCATGAAATTCATGCTGCGCGTGGAGATTACCGATGTTTCGCCAGACTGGGCCGTGGTTGGTTCGGTAGCCGAGGTTCCTGAATGGTCAGACCGTACGGTGTGGCAGGATCCCTGGCCCCATATATCTGCCGGTGGCTACAGCTATGCGGCTGTGCCTGAGACGGAGCATCCCGGCCTGGAACGTTCTTGGCTTGAATACCTGATCCCAGCCGCGGAACTGGTGGAGGCGGTGGGTCAGCGCCCGCTGGCAGGAGCGTGGGCTGCAGATGCACTCCGTGTGGCTGCGTGGCGACCCCGGAGGGGCGCGGAAACTGACGAGAAAACCATTCCCCACGAGTTGGACTTGATCCGGACGGCAGTGCACCTGAATAAGGGCTGTTACAAGGGGCAGGAGACGGTTGCGCGCGTGCACAACCTGGGGCGGCCTCCGCGCCGATTGGTGTTCTTGCAGTTAGATGGTTCGCTGCACACCCTGCCCGCGGTGGGCAGCGAAGTCTTAGTGGACGAGCGTGTGGTTGGCACCGTGACCTCCTCGGCGCAGCACTACGAGATGGGGCCCATCGCCCTGGCTCTGATCAAGCGTTCCGTGGACCCGGAGGCCGTCCTGATTGTCAATGACGACGGCGAACAGTACCCGGCCAATCAGGAAATCATTGTTGCCACTGACGCCGGACAGGTGTTGGGCCGTCAAACAGGATTCCTGAGGGCTCCTCGCTAAACCGGGCTCCTCGTTAGACCGGGAGGCGCTGGCTTTCTGTGCCAGCTGAAGTCCCGGCCGCAAAAACTTTCATCACAAGATCCCTTCGGGCGCTAGTGACACGTTGCTATTCCATGTGGAATAGTTGAGCTGGAACAATGCTGGGGAAGGCCGCGGCACTAACGGAAGAGGCGGGTGGGCATGGCTGAGCTAAAACACTTGACTCCTTTGGCCATGGCGGCTCTGGGGTTACTTGCAGATCGTCCCATGCACCCCTATGAGATGTACCAGTTGTTGATTGACAGGCATGAAGAGCGTCTGCTGAAAATTCGACCAGGAACGCTGTATCACGCAGTGGGCCGGCTGGCGGATGCGCACATGGTGGAAGCTTTGGGGACCGCCCGGGACGGTAAACGCCCCGAACGCACCACATACGCGTTGTTGCCGGCAGGGCGGCGCAGGCTGAGCGAGGTGTTGTGCGAGGACCTCGCGCAACCCGCCGAGGAGTATCCGCGGTTTCCTCAGGCACTGTCAGAAGCACATAACCTGCCGGCTCATCTCGTTATTGACCTGCTGGAGCAGCGCCTGCCAGTTCTGGATGAAAAATTGGCCATGTTGGGTGCGGATAGGGAGTTGGCCAAGTCCCGCGGGGTTGACCCGGCGTATTGGATCGATATCCGCTACCAAGAACATATGGTGCGGGCCGAACTGGATTGGGTGCACGGGTTCATCGCACGGTTGAAGCAGGCCGACCTCTCGTGGCCGGGCACAGGGTAAAGACCTTATTCATCAGCGCCGCGAAGCATCAATAATTAGCCAGCTGGGCCCCAACGGACGCCAGTGCTTTGAAACAAATTTCGATACTTAAGGAACAACCCATGGAAACCGTGGCAAAACCGTGGCCCGCGTTATGGGCGCTCGTTCTGGGATTCTTCATGATCCTGGTGGATTCAACCATCGTCTCGGTGGCCAACCCCAGGATCATGGAGGGCTTGAACACTGACATCAACTCAGTCATCTGGGTCACCAGCGCGTACCTTCTGGCGTACGCGGTACCGCTCCTGGTAACAGGGCGATTGGGAGATAAATATGGTCCCAAAAACCTCTACCTCGTGGGTCTGACGGTCTTTACGCTCGCCTCACTGTGGTGCGGACTTTCCGGAGACATTGGCACATTGATCCTGGCCCGTGTGGTCCAGGGCCTCGGTGCAGCGATGATGACCCCGCAGACCATGGCTGTCATCACCCGCATCTTCCCCCCTGACAAACGCGGTGCCGCCATGGGGCTGTGGGGTGCTACAGCCGGAGTCGCTATGCTGGTGGGCCCCATCCTGGGTGGCGTTCTTGTTGATGGGTTTGGCTGGGAATGGATCTTCTTCGTTAACGTCCCTGTGGGTATCATTGCGTTCGCAATGGCCTGGCGCTTGGTGCCCAAGCTGCAAACCCATGACCACACTTTTGACATGCTGGGCGTGCTGCTGAGCTCAGTTGGTCTGCTCCTGCTGGTCTTTGGCATCCAGGAAGGAGCCACTTACAACTGGGGCACCATCAAGGGCCCGCTCAGTGTCTGGAGCCTTATCATCGCAGGGATCGTCTTCCTGATTGCTTTTGTCTGCTGGCAGGCCATCAATAAGGGTGAGTCACTGGTTCCGCTGCACTTGTTCAAGGTACGTAATTTCTCTCTCGCTAACATTGCCATCACCTCCATGGGCTTCAGTGTGACGGCCATGAGTCTGCCGTTGTTCTTTTATTACCAGCTGGTCCGGGGCATGAGCCCAACGCAGTCCGCACTCATGATGGTGCCCATGGCTTTGCTCTCAGGTATCTTGGCCCCGTTTGTGGGCAAGCTTATAGACACCGTCAACCCACGCTATGTGGCCTTCGCCGGTTTCATTCTGATGTCTATCTCGCTGGCCTGGACGGCGTCCCTGATGACCCCGAACACGCCTATTTGGCTGTTTCTGCTGCCAAGCGGGTTGTTGGGCATTGCCAGCTCCGGCATTTGGGCTCCGTTATCCACCACGGCCACTCGCAACCTGGGGCCCCGTGAGGCTGGTGCCGGGGCTGGGGTGTACAACACCACGCGGCAGATCGGCTCCGTGTTGGGAAGCGCGGCCATTGCAGCATTGATCTCGGCCCGTCTGGCGGTTGAAATGCCCGCCGGTGCGGGTGGGGGAATGGCGGGGGAATCAGGACCGTTGCCGGAATCTTTGCACGCTGGGTTCTCCGCCGCCATGGCCCAATCAACTCTGCTGCCGGCGGCCGCTGTACTGCTAGGTGCGGCCGTGGTCATCTTCTTCGCCAAACCCCGTGAAGTTTCGGCTATTTATGCCGAGTTTGACCACTCTCAAGAGAAATCCGGGTCAGTAGACCAGCCACACTAAAACCCACGGCCACGGCCAGGGAATGCGCCGCAGCGTTGTTGATATCTGCCCGCCACTGCACTATCAATCCAGCAGAGAGCGCTTCGTGGGCGGCAATGCTAGTGGCCAGGTGTCCCAGTCCCTGGCGGCGGGAGTCCGGGGCCACCAGTGTGCCCAGCTGAGCCAGCAGCCCTTGATACTCGGTGTAGGCGCTACAGGCGAGAGGGCTGGCGTCGGGCGTTCCTGACTCCATGACCGTGAACTTGTGCTCTCTGCTGGAGAGCGCCACATCGTTGACGTCATCTGGCGGGCACAGTGATTCAAGCGCCGCAGATTCAAGCTCCCCGGTGGAAACGTGGACGGTGTGTGCAGGCTGGTGTAAGTCCAGCTCATCCGCGTAATAGAGGGCCTGCGTGCCCAGACCCCGGCCGCCGCTCTGTCTGGTCAGCCGCAGCATGGTGGAGTGATCGCTGAGCTCATCGTCACTGTAGGCGGCCGCAGCGGCCAACAAATGCGCAGGACCCCTGAGGACTGACTGGTCCCAGAGCCGCAGGAATGTTAGTTCGGGCCCGTCGACGGCGCGGGTGAGCCTGCCGTCCCTGCGCTCCGACAAGAGCGAATCGACAGGCAGCCCGAGGCCCCGTTCCCAGGCAAGGAAAACTATGGGCGCTGAACTTAAATCGAAGGTCATGGTTCAACGTTAACGCCCCGCGAGAGTGAATGTAGAGCGGATGGTGCGGGCTGGCTAACACTCGAGTGTGGCCCAACTCACAAGACGCGCGGTTTTAGGGTGGAGCCATGCGCAACTGAGCCGGAAAGTAGGGTGTTTACCACTCGCGTTTTAGGGAGCGTGATCTCCCTGCGATAGCTGTGCACAATGTGCCTACTATCAACTCTCTGGGGGAGTGAACTGCTCCCCGAAAGTTGTACTGAACAATTCAGTTCCTTACTTTGGGGCGCAGTTCAGCTGCGGCACATTTTTGGTTCCACACTAGGATCGGTCAGCCGAAGAGGATGGCCGCCTCGTCATAGCGGTGCTGCGGAACCGTCTTCAGGTTCCCCAACGCGGCCTCGAAGGGCACGTGCTCAATCTCGGTGCCCTTGAGCGCCACCATGGTGCCCCAGCGGGCTTCCACAACAGAGTCCACGGCAGCCATGCCCAACCGGGTAGCCAGAACGCGGTCAAAGCTAGAAGGAACGCCGCCACGTTGAATGTGGCCCAAGATAGTGGCGCGAGTTTCAATCCCCGTGCGGGCTTCGATCTCGGGGGCGAGCTGTTCACTGATGCCGCCCAGGCGGGGACGGCCAAAGGTGTCCAAGCCCCGCTCGGAGTGGGCGGAGTCCTGATGGTCCGGAACAAACCCTTCCGCCACCACTACCAAGGGTGCACGGCCACGTTCGTGCGCTTCTTTCACCCATTCAACAATCTGGTCCATGCTGGTGTTCTGCTCCGGGATCAGCACAGCGTGCGCTCCCGTGGCCATGCCGGCATGAAGGGCGATCCAGCCAACGTGGCGGCCCATGACCTCTGCGATCATGCAGCGGTGGTGGGATTCGCCCGTGGTGCGCAGGCGGTCAATGGCCTCCGTGGCAATCTGCACGGCAGTATCGAAACCAAAGGTGTAGTCCGTGGCGTCCAGGTCATTATCAACAGTCTTAGGTACACCGACGATCTTGAGCCCAGCATCGGTCAACCGGCGGGCGGCAGCAAGCGTACCTTCGCCACCAATGGCGATGAGTGCGTCAACACCGAGACGTTCCATGTGGGCTTTGATGACTTCGGGGCCACCGTTGCCTTCAAAAGGGTTGGTGCGGGAGGTGCCCAAAATGGTACCGCCCTGCTTGGATATGCCGCGCACCATCTGACGGGGAAGGTCCATGACGTCGCCTTCAACCACTCCGCGCCAGCCATCACGGAAACCAACAAATTCATGTCCGTAGCTCTTGATGCCCTTGAGCACGATTCCGCGGATCACAGCATTCAGGCCAGGGCAGTCTCCGCCGCTGGTGAGAATTCCAATCTTCATGAGTAATAAAGTCCTTTGAGGGATGGATTCAATGGGGTTTTTGAGCGCACCATTGAGCTCCTCTGTAGATCATTCTAGACGCTCATGTGATCCCGGCAACTTCAGGCCCAATCAGTGGACGCCACGCTGCTTCTTCATCCTGGTGAACAAATTGATTGCGCCGCCGGCCACCATGGCCACGCCGGCACCCAGCAGCAGCCACATGGCCGTAAGTCCCGGGTCCAAATTCAGGTGCAGTTGGGTGCTGAGAATCAGCAAAATCCCAAGGACAAGTACGACGGCGCCAAACACGATCGTTCCCACGCGGGCCGGGTGCCGCCCGGCTTGTGGGACGGTGGGCAAGTCAGCTGTGGCAGCGGTTTTTGAGCTGTTCTTCGGTTCGGTACTGCTTGCGTGTGCACGGGCGGGGGCCTGTTCTGATAGGGGCAGTGGCGTGGAGAAGTACCCGGCAGGGGGCGGTGAGACGGTGTTGGCTGTGCCCTCGGGGCTCTGGGGCGGTTCTATGGGATGGGACATGGTGTTCTCCGCGATTTCTCTCAAGGGACCCTGTGTGAGGTTCTGCTGGTTTCTGTCCGGGTGATTCATGGTGTTGGAACCACGTGGATCTCAATGTTGGAGGCTACGCCTTCCAACGTGATTGCGAGCCCGTAGCCTGTAGCGTCCAGGTTGATGTTGCTCGTGGTGTCTTTCACCAAGCCACTGCCAGTTGTTTTGCCGTCCACGGTCACAGCCGCTGCAGCCAGTTCACTCTTCACACTGACGGGGATATTCTCCGGCACCAGGATGGTGACGTTGGATGCCACCAAACTCAGGGGTATCCGGACATTCTCCGTCAGAGGTGAGTCACCGCCGGGCTTGGCCGCTCCATTCCCGGCCGCTCTATTCCCGGCGGGGACAACCCCGGTCAGGTCAATGGTGCCGTTGCCCATCAGGACAGTGCGGCCAGTTTGCGCGGCACTGATGGTGGCGGGAGACCAGTCGGCATTGCTGAATGAGGTGATGTTTGGCTGGGGCAAACTCAACGCCCCGGCCACTACCAAAGCAATGACAGCGAACGTGCCGAGTCCGCCCGCAGTGCGGCCGGCAATCCCAGCCACCACAATGCCCACGCCCGCCACAATGGCTGCTGCAGCCACGATGATGGCGCGGGGGTGCGTCCCCAAATCGATGACGTTGCTCGCGTTCAACAGCAGGAGTGCAGCCACCACCACCGCGGCAAGGCCCAGCACCAGCAAGCTGCTGGCAAAGCCGAGCCGGGGCGTCTTCTTGGCAGGGGGCTTGGTTGCCTGTTGGCCTTGGCGCTTCATGTACTCGTCGGCGCGCGGGGTGAACGTGCGGGCATAAACATCTGTGGGCTGAGGTTGGGGCGCCGCAGAGCTTGGCCACGCTTGCCCGTACCAGGGTTGGCTGGCATTGCTGCCCCGCTCGTCCCTGCCACGGTAGGAAAACCAGTAGATGGCCCACACGATGCCGCCGATCCAAATGATCGGCCAGAAGAACCAGCCGCTGTTGCTGTCTTGGAACGTCCCGCCTCCGGAGCCGCCCAGCCCCAATAGTGTGGCTGCGGCGGCTCCTGTCATTCCGGCCGACCAGTGGCCTCGGCCCACCTCCTGAACATGGATGCGACCGTCCGGTTCGGGCAACAACGCCCACGCCACACCGTAGGCGAGCAGCCCGATGCCGAAGAACAGGGTCAGCACAACGGCAAGGCCACGCACGATCACGGGGTCGATGCCCCACTTGTCGGCTAGCCCGCTGCACACGCCACCCATCCAGCGGTTGGGCCCGCGCCGGATGCCCAGGCCGCGGATCCATTGGAAGAATCTGGCCGAATCGGGGTGAGGCAGCGGGGGAGGGGCAGCGTGGCCAGATGGCTGCTCTGGGGAGTGCTCCGGACTGTCCTGGGAAGTATTCATGCTTCAATCCTGCCCTCTGCGGGGTCGCGGCAACATGAGGTGTCACCCTGAAAGAACCCTGAGGTATCCCCGAGAAACACTGCGGCAGTCCCCGGGCCGTGCTTGGATTACTGCATGAGCGTAAAGATGTACCGCACACAGGCCCGTGTAGTTGCCGGAGTTTGTGGCGGCCTGGCCGTGCACCTTGGCTGGAATGTACGGATGGTGCGGGGCATCATGATCGGTGCCAGTTTCTTCTTTGGCGCCGGGATTGTCTTCTATGGGTGGTTGTGGCTACTGGTTCCTTTGGAAGGCGACGCCCCAGAGCAAGGCGGCAGGCTATTGGACGCTGACGGTAACCCACGGCTGGCGTTGTTCCGTCCCGTGCCCGAAGCGTTTGAGAAGGATAACTCTGGCAACAGCAACCCGGCCCGCAAACCGGTTCCGTTGGGGTTTAGGGAGGTGGCAATCGGGGGAGCACTGGTCATTGCGGCATTCATCATCTTCGGGCAGCAACAAGGCTGGGATTTGCGTCTTGGCACTTTGATCCCGCTCCTGGTCATTGTTTTGGGCGCAGTGTTGGCGTGGATGCAATTGGATGACACCCGCCGGGTGGGATTGCTCAGCGCAACTAAAATGAACACGCCCATTGCCATGCTGCGTCTCGGTGGGGGGCTGGCCCTTGTTATTACCGGGCTGCTCGTCATTGTTGCCGGGTCCGGCTCATGGACGTTGCTGTGGTCCTCCGTGGTGGCCTCTTTGGCTGTCCTTGCAGGAGTGGGGCTCGTCCTGGCTCCGTGGGCCTTGAAGTTCTGGCGTGAATTCCAGAGCGAAAGGGCCGGGCACATCAAGGAGAGCGCGCGGGCCGAAATTGCGGCCCACCTGCACGACTCAGTGCTGCAAACGTTGGCCCTGATCCAGAAAAGTGCCCACTCGCCGGCTGATGTGACACGGCTGGCCCGTGCCCAAGAGCGCGAACTGCGAGAGTGGATTTATCAGGACAGCACCCATAAGTCCGGGGCCTTGGTGGAGCGCATCAAGTCGGTCTGTGCTGAGGCTGAGGATATTTACGGGCAGGCAGTGGAAGTGGTGGCCGTGGGAGACACCGAGTTGACGGAGCGTGGTAACGCACTGGTGCAGGCGGTTCGAGAAGCCGTTTTGAACGGTGTCCGGCACGGTGGGACGGCAGTGTCTGTGTATGTGGAAGCAACGGCAAAGGGCGTTGATGTGTTTGTGAAGGACAGAGGGGCGGGCTTTGATGTGCGGACGGTTGCCGCAGACAGGCTGGGAGTCCGGGAGTCCGTCGTCGGGCGCATGCAACGCAACGGTGGGACGGCTGAGATCATTAGCTCGGTGGAAGGCACCGAAGTACGGTTGCACCTGCCCTATGAAGCAACTGCCACGGAGGAAGCCAAATGACTATGCCGGCAACACCCATTACGGTCGTGATTGTGGATGATCACGCCATTTTTCGCTCCGGATTGAAGGCCGATCTGGACCGGGACATCCTCATTTTGGCTGAGGCCGCCACAGTCGAGGAGGCGATTGCAGCAGTGACCCACCACCAGCCGGATGTGGTCCTGCTCGATGTGCACCTGCCGGGTGGACGCGGCCAGGGCGGGCGGGAAGTCATTGCTGGCTGCACGTCGCTGCTGGCCGGCACCAAGTTCCTGGCGCTGAGCGTCTCGGATTCGGCCGAAGACGTGGTTTCCGTCATCAGGTCCGGTGCGCGCGGTTATGTTACGAAATCAATTTCCGGCGCCGAAATTTCTGATGCGGTGCGGCGCGTGGCTGGCGGTGACGCAGTATTTTCACCCCGGCTGGCCGGCTTTGTGCTCGACGCCTTTGGCACAGCCGAGGTGGCCGTGGAGGACGAGCTGGACAAACTTTCCGCACGCGAGTTGGAAGTCATGCGTTTGATTGCCCGCGGCTACTCATATAAGGAAGTGGCGAAGGCTTTGTTCATCTCCATCAAGACCGTGGAGTCCCACGTTTCGGCCGTACTGCGTAAGCTGCAGCTCTCCTCACGCCATGAGCTGACCCGCTGGGCCGCAGACCGCCGCCTGCTCTAACAACCCAAAAGCGCGCCCGCCTCCCACATCCGCGCCCGGTCTACGGGGCGCATAAGTGGGAGGCGGGCGCGCTTTTGCCGCCAGCCAGAGGCAGAGTGGCTTAGGGCTTGGCTGAGCCCAGGAACTCCTGCAGGCGTCGAACGCCGGTTGCGAGATCGTCGTCACCCAGGGCGTAGGACAAACGCATGAAGCCGCTGGGTCCAAAGGCTTCACCGGGAACCACGGCAACTTCGGCCTTGTCCAGGATCAGTGCGGCCAGTTCAGCCGAGGTGGCGGGCCGGATGCCACCAATTTCACGGCCCAGCAGTCCGCGGACGTCTGGGTAGGCGTAGAAGGCGCCCGTGGGGGTGGGGCATTCCACACCGTCGATCGCATTCAACGCGGCCACCATAGCCTTGCGGCGGCGGTCGAAGGCAACCTTCATTTCATCCACTGCGGTCAACGGGCCAGAGACTGCTGCCAAGGCGGCCATCTGGGAGACATTGGCCACGTTGGAGGTGGCGTGCGATTGCATGTTGGTGGCCGCCTTCGTCACGTCCAGGGGCGCGATCATCCAGCCAACGCGCCAACCCGTCATGGCATAAGTCTTGGCAACACCATTGAGAATCACCACTTTGTCGCCCAACTCCGGGACAGCCGTGGCAATCGAGGTGAATGGAACACCGTCGTAGGTCAGGTGTTCATAGATCTCATCAGTGATGACCCAGAGGCCCTTGGACGCGGCCCAAAGACCGATCTCTCGGGTCTGTTCTGCCGAGTAAACGGCACCTGTGGGGTTGGAGGGCGAAACAAACAGCAGCACCTTGGTGCGCGGCGTCAAGGCGGCCTCAAGCTGATCCACCGTGACAAGGTAGCCCTGCTCCGGGCCAGCGAAAACCTCCACAGGAACACCGCCAGCCAGGCGAATGGCTTCAGGGTAGGTGGTCCAGAACGGGGTGGGGATAATGACCTCATCACCCGGGTCAAGCAGGGTGGCAAAGGACTCATAAACTGCCTGCTTGCCACCATTTGTTACGAGCACCTGGGCCGGATCCACCGCGTAGCCTGAATCGCGCAGCGTCTTTGCGGCAATGGCACTGCGCAGTTCCGGGAGCCCTGCAGCCGGGGAATAGCGGTGGAATTTAGGCTGGCGAGCGGCAGCAACCGCCGCCTCAACAATGTAATCCGGTGTTGGAAAGTCGGGCTCCCCAGCACCAAAGCCGATGACGGGGCGCCCGGCGGCCTTTAGGGCCTTGGCTTTGGCGTCGACAGCCAGGGTAGCGGATTCCGCAATTGCGGCGATCCTTGCGGAGATACGGCGTGCGGAGGCTTGATCAGCGCTCAATTCGGCAGACATCAGCATTCTTTCTTCGGTGGGAGGCCCAAAATATAAACTTCGTCAGTGACTACTTTAGGCGTAAGGCGTCACCAGTTCGACGTAGGCGCCTAAGAATGCGTAGAATAAGTAACTGGTGTTCAACTCCATGATGTTTCACGCCTTGGTGCCAGTTTGGAAAAGACGGGCGCAAGACTGTAAGTTATTCATGGCGTTCAACGCTGAAGGGATTTTTGCTGCAGAAGCCTGTGAGGGCTCACTGTTGTTAACAATCAAAGGGTAGTGGCGCAATTGGTAGCGCAGCGGTCTCCAAAACCGCAGGTTGCAGGTTCGAGTCCTGTCTGCCCTGCGCATGGAAGTGACATAATTTGATTCGCGGCTTTGCTGTGAAATCTCGTGTCGTCTCCAAGCGAATACTAAGCATCTCGCGCGGTCCGAACCCACGGACTTGCGGGTTCCCAACAAAGCGATGAGTGAGGCACTGGTGACCGAAACTGCGGCAAGCAGCTCTAAGGGCCCTGCCAAAAAGGCTGTCAAGCCCGGTAAGCCGGGTTTTTTCGCCCGGATTGCTATCTTCCTTCGCCAAGTCATTGGTGAACTCAAGAAGGTAGTGACACCTACTCGCAAAGAGTTGATCAACATGACTGCGGTTGTGCTGGTATTCGTTGTCATCGTCATGGCTATTGTTACCGTCCTAGATCTGGGCTTCGGCCAGGCTGTGCTGTGGGTCTTTGGCGGAAACGTAAACACCGAGCAGTAAGAGGCTCAATTTGGCCGGCCCCGCTGAAATCTATCGGCATGGGTCGGTTTGAGCTATTTAAGAAACACACAAGGAAAGCAGGAAATTCGTGTCTGAGCTGGAGCCCGAGGCAACATACAGTGAGCAGGACCAGGACACTGTGGTTGCTGATGCTGCCATCAATGCCGACCTTGATGCGCCAGAAGCTGTAGAAACAGAAACTGCGGAAGCAGAAACTGTTGATGCAGACGATGCAAGCGAGGAGCCGGCTGTAGAAGCCGAGCCCGAAGTTGACCCGGCAGAGGAATTCAAGGCCAAACTGCGCCGCCAGGAGGGTGACTGGTACGTCATTCACTCCTACGCAGGCTACGAAAACCGTGTCAAGGTCAACCTTGAATCACGCAGCCTCTCGCTGAACATGGAAGATTACATCTTCGAAATTCAGGTCCCCATGGAAGAAGTCGTGGAGATCAAGAACGCACAGCGCAAGGTTGTCAACCGCGTCCGCATTCCCGGCTATGTCCTTGTCCGCATGGACCTGACCGACGCTTCCTGGGGTGTTGTCCGCCATACCCCCGGTGTTACAGGATTTGTTGGCAACGCCCACAACCCTGTCCCGCTGCGCTTAGATGAAGTCTTCTCCATGCTTGCCCCCATCTTCGAGGAGCAGCAGGCTGAAGAGACCGGCGTTCCGCTGCGTCACAACCCGGTCGACGCCGAGATTGACTTTGAGGTTGGCGAAGCCGTCATCGTCAAGGACGGTCCGTTCGAAGGCCTGTCGGCCTCAATCTCCGAGATCAAGCCTGAAGCCTCGCAGCTTGTTGTGCTGGTTTCCATCTTCGAGCGTGAAACCCCTGTCACGCTTGCCTTCAACCAGGTCACCAAGATCTAGTTGACCAAAGTTTCGTTCCGCGTTGGACTTGCTTAGTTCTTCACGAGACGTTCGGCCGGACGCCATTCGGCCACCCACCTGGGACGCGCTCCGTCGTCCTTGGACAAGATATTGAGAGAAGGACCCTACATTGGCTCCCAAGAAAAAGGTCACCGGCCTTATCAAGCTGCAGATCCAGGCAGGCGCCGCTAACCCGGCACCGCCCATCGGTCCGGCGCTTGGTCAGCACGGCGTCAACATCATGGAATTCTGCAAGGCGTACAACGCTGCCACGGAATCCCAGCGCGGAAATGTCATCCCCGTTGAAATCACGGTTTACGAAGACCGTTCTTTCACGTTCATCACCAAGACCCCGCCGGCTGCAGAGCTCATCAAGAAGGCTGCAGGGGTTACCAAGGGTTCAGCTACCCCGCACACCGTCAAGGTTGCCCAGCTGACCAAGGCCCAGGTCAACGAGATCGCCACCCAGAAGATGGTTGACCTTAACGCAACCAGCATCGAAGGCGCAGAAAAGATCATCGCCGGTACCGCCCGTTCCATGGGTATCACTGTCGAGGCCTAAGCTTCGAACACCTGGTTTCGATTTTTCTCGAAACCGCCTAAGCATTACCCAATTCATTAAGAGCGACGCCGGATACCTCACCTTGAGTGAGTACGGCGGTCGTAGTGGCAGGGCCCGCGCGGTCCTAACGACCACAACTGCACAAGGAGAAACGCAGCATGGCAAAGCGCAGTAAAGCATATGAGGCAGCTCAGGCCAAGATCGATGCGGAGAACGTATACGCACCCTTCGACGCCATCAAGCTCGCCAAGGAGACCAACCCCTCCAAGTTCGACGCGACCGTTGAGGTTGCCTTCCGCTTGGGTGTAGACCCTCGCAAGGCTGACCAGATGATCCGTGGCACAGTCAACCTGCCGCACGGTACCGGTAAGACCGCCCGCGTTCTGGTTTTCGCAACCGGTGAGCGTGCCGAAGCAGCTATTGCTGCAGGCGCCGACTTCGTTGGCACCGACGACCTGATCGCAAAGATCCAGGGCGGCTGGACCGATTTCGACGCAGCCGTTGCAACACCTGACCTCATGGGTAAGGTTGGCCGTTTGGGTAAGGTTCTGGGTCCCCGTAACCTCATGCCTAACCCCAAGACCGGCACCGTCACCAACGACGTCGCCAAGGCTGTTAATGACATCAAGGGTGGAAAGATCGACTTCCGCGTCGACAAGCACTCCAACCTGCACTTCATCATCGGCAAGGTGTCCTTCGACGCCGTCAAGCTGGCTGAGAACTACGCAGCAGCACTGGAAGAGGTGCTTCGTTTGAAGCCGTCCGCTTCCAAGGGCCGCTACCTGCAGAAGGCCACTGTCTCCACGACGTTCGGCCCCGGCATCCCCGTTGATCCGGCAGCAACCAAGGTGATTGTTGAAGCCTAGGCTTCACTAGCTTCCTTTGATATTCCCTAAGAAGGGGCTGACGCGGCATTACGCTGCGTCGGCCCTTTCTTGTTTCTAAGCTGGTACGTTAGCAATACCACCTACAACGCAGGGGAGTGCGCACGCATGCAATTGAGCATCCGTCGGGCAAGAGCAAGCGACGCCGAAGCCTTGGCTGCACTGGCGGCCCTCACTTTTCCCCTGGCGTGCCCGCCCGAGACACCAGCAACGGAAATTGCGGGGTTCATTGAAGAACACCTGAGTCCCGAAAATTTCCGCGCCTACCTCGCCGATCCTTGTAGGGTGCTCTTTACGGCGCAGGACCAATCTCCTCAGGACCAATCCCCGCATGGCCAAGAGCTGGCAACAGTGCCGCGACTGCTTGCCTACACCATGGTCGTTGATGCCCCACCCGCCGCAGCAGATGTGGCGGCCCTCATCACGGAGCCTGGGGTCGTGGAGTTCAGTAAGTGTTACGCACACCCGGATACCCACGGGAGTGGGGTTGCCAGCGCCATCATGAGCGCAACCCTGCAATGGATTGGGGTCCAGGGCCAGCGGCCAACCTGGCTCGGGGTCAACAGCAAGAATGTGCGGGCACAGGCGTTTTATCGAAAGCACGGGTTCGCCGTTGTCGGCACCAGGAGTTTTCAGTTGGGGTCAAGGGCCGAGCATGACTTTGTCATGGTCCGGTCGAGCTGAAAGAAAGTGACAGGTAAATTTGCCATGACTGAAGCTACAGTCGAACAATTGCGTATCCCCGAGAGCCTTGAATCCGGGGCTGCCGATTTCTTAGAAGCCGTGGAAGTCTCTCGGCAGGTCCGCATTAATACGTGGGGTAACGATCTTTTAGCCTATACGCCGCAGGAACTCTTCGCCCTGTGCCACGACCCCTACGAATGGTATGTAGTTTTGGTGGCACGTCTTGGCGGCAAGATTTTGGGCCGCGCAGGCATCGCCATGCCACTTGATGACAACACCGAGCTGGCACATGTCACCTTGGATGTGCTGCCCCAAGCCGAAAAGCTAGGAATCGGGCGCAAACTTTTAGAGGCAGCGGAACTTTTTGTGCGGGGAGAGAACCGCAAGGTGGTCCTTGTTGAGACGAACCACCCAGCGGCAGATCTGGAGGCTACTGGATACAAGGGTGGGTCCATTGCGCCTGCACAGGGCAGTGGTGACTTAGCATATAAGACTCGAGAAGCCAGATTTGCCAGCCGAGCCGGCTATGCGCTCGAGCGTGTGGAGCAGTTCAACGCCTGCGCACTGCCCCTGCCGGATCAGCTACTGGCGCAGTTGGCCAGCCGCGCCGTTGACACACACCACGGCGCTTACCGGGTCCACCAATGGCTAGACGTTTGTCCCGAAGAGTGGGCGGCGGACTTTGTGCGCTTGGAAGCGAGCCTCAGTGCAGATGAGGCCGATTCCGGCATCTGGGACGTTAAGCAGCTTCGTGAGGCCGAGGAACTTTCTGTGCAAAGTGGCCGGCGCACCGTGGTCAGTGCCGCACAATGCCTCGAGACGTCGGCGCTGGTGGGATTCACCTCCATTTCCTTGCTGGGGAACCGTGATGATGTTGCGTTCCAGGACGATACGTTCGTGGAACGGTCTCATCAGGACAAAGGTGTGGGCCTGCACATGAAGGTAGCCAACATGGAACAGTTGCAAGAGCACTTTCCCGCGCTGCGCACCATCTACACGTGGAATGCGCCAGAGAACGAGTACATGCTCTCCGTCAATAAAGAGATGGGCTACGTCAGTGCCGGCGTGACAGGGCAGTGGCGTAAGGATTTCACTCAGACCGACTAAGCCTTCGGCACACCGCCCCGATTTGGAATCACAGCACCCGCTCCTGTATCTTAGAAGAACCAAAGACCGTCGGTCGATGTCAATCACCCCCAGCGAAGCAAATGCAGCATGCAACTTGATGCGTTGGAATCGGGCCGGTTGCCATCCGAAAGTCCTTATATGGACGGCCAGCGCAGGTGCACAAAGCTTATGAGCAGTGTAGAACTGGGATAAAACCTATTGTTCCGCTGTGAAAAACGCCCCGTACATCTGTGCGGGGCGTTTTTATTTGCTTATTTCCTTCACAGGTTTGCAGCGGGATGGGCAAAGACCGGCAATTATTCCCGGAAGGAGTGTTATGGCAACGCCAACAAAGGTGGCTGCGGTTGCAGAAATCACGCAAGATTTCAATGACTCAACTGCAGCAGTCCTAACCGAATACCGTGGGCTCACCGTAGCTCAGCTCAAGGAGCTGCGCGTTTCTCTCGGCCAGGACACCAAGTTCTCGGTTGTAAAGAACACTCTGACTGCCATTGCGGCTAAGGAAGCTGGTGTTGACGCTTTCGAAGGTCAGCTCTCCGGCCCCACCGCCATTGCATTCATCAAGGGTGACGCTGTTGCAGCAGCAAAGAGCCTGACGGATTTTGCAAAAGCCAACAAGCAGCTGGTCATCAAGACCGGTCTCTTTGAAGGTAAAGCACTCGACGCTACCGGAGTTGCCGCACTGGCTGCTCTCGAGTCTCGTGAGCTGCAGCTGGCACGCATTGCTGCCGTACTCAAGGCTCCGATGGCCGCCGCTGTGCGCACCATCGACGCCTTGCGTCTCAAGCTCGCCGAAGGCGCTCCTGTTGAAGAGGCTCCGGCCGCTGAGGAAGCACCCGCTGTTGAAGAGGCTCCGGCCGCTGAAGAAGCTCCGGCTGCTGAAGCCGAGACCACCGAAGCATAGCGAGCCTGCGTCCTTGCCGGACGCGCCGCCTGCCAGCAGGTGTTCAACCCAAGTATTTCCCTAGATCCAACAGGGTTTAGGTTTATGGATTCGCCCCTCGCGGGCAAAACACAGAAGGAGCGCCACTCATGGCTAAGCTCACCAACGACGAGCTCATTGCAGCTTTCAAGGAACTGACCATCATCGAGCTCTCCGAGTTCGTTACCCTCTTCGAAGAGACCTTCGAAGTAACTGCCGCTGCTGTTGCAGTTGCAGGCCCCGCCGGTGGCGCAGCTGAAGAAGCCGCAGAGCAGACTGAATTCGACGTTATCCTCGAAGCAGCCGGCGACAAGAAGATCGCAGTGATCAAGGAAGTTCGCTCCATCACTTCCTTGGGTCTGAAGGAAGCCAAGGAGGTCGTTGACTCGGCTCCCAAGGCTGTTCTGGAAGGCGTCACCAAGGAAGCTGCAGAGAAGGCCAAGGAAGCTCTCGAAGCTGCCGGCGCCACGGTTACCCTCAAGTAATCACCCCGCGTTTACAAAGAACCCCCGCACCGTTTGGTGCGGGGGTTCTTTGTATCTGCGGCCTTATTCGGGTGTGGAAATATCCGCCACGGTTGCTTCGAGCGCCACAATGAGCGCGTCAGCGTCCACGAAGAGGCTGTAGCCGTGCTCTCCGGCGCCCATGGCCACTGCGCGTCCACGGATGCTTTCGTCAACGTAGACGGGCCAGGCGGTGGTGCTGCCTAAGGCAGTGATGGTGCCGCGTTCGTAGCCGGTGGCGGCGAGGGCCACCTCGGCCGGAGGCATCTGAAGCTTGTTGACACCCACCACGGAACGCAGTTTGGGCCAAGAAATTGACCTACCGCCTGGCACCAAGGCGAAGAGGAACGTCCCGTCGCTGCGCTTCAGAACCAAGGTTTTTACAATGTCCCACCGGGTGATCCCCAGGAGTTCCGCAGCCTCGCTGAGCGAATGTGCAGCGGGCCGCTGAAAGATTTCCACCACCACCCCGCGGGCGGCCGCATCAGCGGCCACCCGGGCATGCCCTATGAGCTCTCTGCTCACTACTGGTCCTTGAACAACAGGAGCGCTTCGCCCTGTCCGCCTCCGCCGCACAAGGAAACAGCCGCCTTGCCACTTCCTCGACGGTTCAGCTCCATGGCTGCGTGCAGGGCCAGACGGGCGCCGGAAGCGCCAATGGGGTGCCCCAAGGCGATGGCACCTCCATGGATATTGCACCGATCCAAAGGGAAGTCCAAATCACGCAGGGATTGGACAGCCACGGAACCAAAGGCTTCGTTGATCTCAATGAAGTCCAGGTCGCGGGTGCTCCAGCCTGCCGTGCTCAGCGCTTTGGCAATGGCGTGGGAGGGCTGGGAATGCAAGGAATTATCGGGACCGGCCACTTGACCGGGAGCGCCCACCACAGCGAGCCAGCTCAAGCCGTGTTCCTCTGCATAGGCCCGAGATGACAGGACCAGGGCGCTGGCGCCGTCGGAGAGGGGCGAGGAGTTTCCTGCCGTGATGGCGCCGTCGGCGGTAAAGGCTGGACGCAGGCCAGCAAGGGTGTCCACGGTAGTCTGCGGGCGGATGCCTTCATCCTCGCTCAGCAGCAATGGCTCACCCTTGCGCGTCGGGACTGCAACGGGAACAATCTCGTCCTTGAATACCCCGGCAGCCACCGCGGCGGCTGCGCGCTGATGGGAAGCCGCAGCCACCTCATCCTGAGCCGTCCGGCTGATGTTTAGGCGGATGTTGCCGCGCTCGGTGGAAAGGCCCATGGAGTCGTTGTCGAAGGCGTCTGTCAGGCCGTCATGGGCGGCTACATCCAGAGCCTCGATGGCGCCATAGGTCCAGCCCTGGCGCGATCCTGGCAAGATGTGGGGGGCCCTTGACATGGATTCCTGGCCGCCGGCCACAACCACCGTGGCATCCCCGCTGCGGATCATGCGAGCAGCATCGATCACAGCGGTGAGGCCGGAGAGGCAAACCTTGTTAATGGCTACGGCGGGTACGTTCCAGCCGATTCCTGCACCCACTGAACTCTGGCGTGCCGGATTTTGACCGGCACCTGCTTGGAGCACCTGGCCCATGATTACTTGGTCAATGTCTGCTGCATCAATTCCGCAGCGCGCCAGCGCCGCGGCAATGGCCTTGGCCCCCAACTCCACGGCGGTAAAAGGCGCCAACTGCCCATTCAGCCGTCCCTGCGGGGTGCGTGCTCCGGCGAGAATTACCACATCATTTGCTTGTGACACCATGGCCGCACTGCTCCTTGACCCTTGATTGCGCACGGCTCCTCGTTGAGCCGCGCAGCCCTTCCATAGAATCTAACAGCACTCATGCCAAGTAAAATTCCTTTGGGTCTCCAGAAGGGCGTGTCAGAGTAATGTTCCTGCCTAATGTGGCTGCGCGACAATGGGAGGGAAAGACCCCACTTGCGGTTTCTTGGATCTCGGGGTAGACACGCGACCCTTTAAGGGGTAGTGTAGTTCTTTGCGTATCCCTCTTAACCTTCAGCCTTCATATAGCGGTGGGCTTTGTATCGGACAAGAGTCATGGAAACACGCACCCAAAGGGCAGCATAGCTGTACTTTGATGCGTTTTCTAGGGCTACTTGGCCAGCGTTCCTCCGGGTTTGATGACCGGGAGAGAAACGGGTGAGGGTTCGTAAGAACAAGCCTGCAGGTCTGTGGAAGGATCCCTCTTGGTCGCCTCGAGCACCTCTAATGTAAATAACGCTGCAACCGCTATCGATTCAAACAGCACTGATGGTGCAAAGAGTCGCCTCTCATTCGCAAAGATTCACGAGCCGCTTGACGTGCCGAATCTGCTTGCCCTCCAGACCGAGAGCTTTGACTGGCTCGTAGGTAACGAGCGCTGGCAAGATCGCATGGCGAGCGCTGTGGATGCTGGCGATGACAGCGTGGCCGTCACCTCTGGTCTGTCCGACATCTTCGAAGAGATCTCCCCGATTGAGGACTTCCAGGGCACCATGTCCTTGTCCTTCACGGAGCCGGAGTTCTCTGACCCCAAGTTCACCGTTGACGAATGCAAGGACCGCGACGCCACGTACGCCGCACCCCTGTACGTCAAGGCCGAGTTCATGAACAACATGACCGGTGAAATCAAGCAGCAGACTGTCTTCATGGGCGATTTCCCGCTCATGACCAACAAGGGCACGTTTGTCATCAATGGCACCGAGCGTGTTGTTGTTTCCCAGCTGGTCCGTTCCCCGGGTGCTTACTTTGAGCGCACCGCGGATAAGACCAGTGACAAGGAAATCTTCACCGCCAAGATCATCCCCTCACGTGGTGCATGGTTCGAGCTGGAGATCGACAAGCGCGATCAGGTTGGTGTTCGCCTGGACCGCAAGCGCAAGCAGTCAGTCACCGTACTGCTGAAGGCGCTGGGCTGGAGCGAAGGCCAGATCCTTGAAGAGTTTGGCGAGTTCGACTCGATCCGCGCCACCTTGGAAAAGGACGCCACCACCGGCCGCGAAGATGCCTTGCTGGACATCTACCGCAAGCTGCGCCCGGGCGAGCCGCCCACAGTAGACGCAGCCGATGCACTGCTGCACAACTTGTACTTCAACCCCAAGCGCTACGATCTGGCCAAAGTTGGCCGTTACAAGATCAACCGCAAGCTGGGTATTGACCTGCCGTTGAGCAGCCCCGAAGCATCCGTGCTGAGCGTGGATGACATTGTCGCCATGATCAAGTACCTGGTTGCCTTGCACGCTGGCAACAAGACCACTAAGGGCAAGCGCGACGGCGCCGAGGTTGACTTGCGCGTTGACGTCGACGACATTGACCACTTCGGTAACCGTCGTATCCGCGCCGTTGGCGAGCTCATCGAGAACCAGGTCCGCACGGGTCTGTCTCGCATGGAGCGAGTTGTCCGCGAGCGTATGACCACTCAGGACGTCGAAGCGATCACGCCGCAGACCCTGATCAACATCCGCCCCGTCGTGGCAGCTATCAAGGAGTTCTTCGGAACGTCTCAGCTCTCACAGTTCATGGATCAGAACAACCCGCTGGCCGGTCTGACGCACAAGCGTCGTCTCTCCGCGCTGGGCCCGGGTGGTCTCTCCCGTGACCGTGCCGGCATGGAAGTTCGTGACGTTCACCCGTCGCACTACGGCCGCATGTGCCCCATTGAAACCCCTGAAGGCCCCAACATTGGTCTGATCGGTTCCTTGGCTTCCTACGGTCGCATTAACCCCTTCGGCTTCATCGAGACCCCGTACCGCCGGGTCAAGGACGGCTTCGTTTCTGACGAGGTTGACTACCTGACAGCTGATGACGAGATGGAAGTTGTTATTGCACAGGCCAACGCGCCTTTGGATACCAACAACCACTTCCTGGAAGACTCCGTTCTGGTTCGCCAGCGCGGTGGTGGCGGCGAGCCTGTCTTGATTCCGGCCGACGAGGTCGAGTACATGGACGTTTCCCCGCGCCAGATGGTGTCAGTGGCTACGGCCCTGATTCCGTTCCTCGAGCATGATGACGCCAACCGCGCCCTCATGGGTGCGAACATGCAGCGTCAGGCTGTGCCGCTGGTCCGTTCCGAGGCCCCGTTCGTGGGTACCGGCATGGAGCGCGCAACAGCTGTTGACGCCGGTGACGTTGTCATCGCTAAGAAGGCCGGTGTGGTCTCGGAAGTTTCCGCAGACGTGGTTGTGATGTTGAACGACGACGGCACGGAGATCAGCTACCCGATCGCCAAGTACCAGCGTTCCAACCAGGGAACCGCTTACAACCAGCGTGTTCTGGCTTCAGAAGGCCAGCGCCTGGAAGTGGGCGGCATCATTGCCGACGGTCCGGCAACGGACATGGGTGAACTTGCCCTGGGTAAGAACCTCTTGGTTGCTTTCATGTCCTGGGAAGGTCACAACTACGAGGATGCCATCATCCTCTCGCAGCGCATTGTTGCTGAAGATGTGCTCTCCTCCATCCACATTGAAGAGCACGAGATCGATGCTCGCGACACCAAGCTCGGTGCCGAAGAGATCACTCGGGATATCCCGAACGTCTCCGAGGAAATCCTTGCCGGTCTGGACGAGCGTGGCATCATCCACATCGGTGCCGAAGTTGAAGCTGGCGACATCCTGGTAGGTAAGGTCACCCCCAAGGGTGAGACCGAACTGACCCCGGAAGAGCGCCTGCTGCGCGCCATCTTTGGTGAGAAGAGCCGCGAAGTTCGCGACACTTCCTTGAAGGTTCCCCACGGCGAGTCCGGCACCGTCATCGGTGTGCGCGTCTTTGACCGCGATTCCGAAGATGACCTTCCTCCCGGCGTGAACCAGCTGGTTCGCGTGTACGTTGCCAACAAGCGCAAGATCACCGATGGTGACAAGCTCGCTGGCCGTCACGGTAACAAGGGTGTTATTTCCAAGATCCTTCCGATCGAAGATATGCCCTTCCTTGCCGACGGTACCCCTGTTGACATTGTCCTGAACCCTTTGGGTGTGCCAGGGCGAATGAACGTAGGACAGGTCCTGGAGATCCACCTCGGTTGGGTTGCCAAGACCGGTTGGAAGGTTGAAGGCGAGCCTGACTGGATCAAGAACCTGCCGAACCTGCCCCGCGAAAGCGGCCAGACCAAGGTTGCCACCCCGGTATTCGACGGTGCCCGTGATACTGAAATCACTGGTTTGCTCGATTCCACCAACGTCACTCGTGACGGGGAACGCCTGATCGATTCCTCCGGTAAGACCATGTTGTTCGATGGCCGCTCCGGCGAGCCGTTCCCGGACCCGGTTTCCGTGGGCTACATGTACATCCTGAAACTTCACCACCTGGTGGATGACAAGATCCATGCACGCTCCACAGGCCCGTACTCCATGATCACCCAGCAGCCCTTGGGCGGTAAGGCGCAGTTCGGTGGACAGCGCTTTGGTGAGATGGAAGTTTGGGCACTGGAAGCTTATGGTGCGGCGTACACGCTGCAGGAACTGCTGACCATCAAGAGCGATGACATCCATGGCCGCGTGAAGGTTTACGAAGCCATCGTCAAGGGCGAGAACATCCCGGAGCCCGGTATTCCGGAGTCCTTCAAGGTTCTTATCAAGGAAATGCAGTCGCTGTGCCTGAACGTGGAAGTCCTTTCCACCGACGGCGCCACGATTGAGATGCGTGACTCGGATGAAGAAGTCTTCCGGGCCGCGGAAGAGCTGGGCATCGACCTGTCACGGGCCGAGCCAAACTCTGTCGAAGAAGTGTAGCTAGGGGCCGACGGCGGCACTCACCCGCCGCCGTCGTTCCTTCCGCTTCCTCCCGTACCCGCCACAGACTTTCAGACTTTAGAGAATTAGAGAGAACAGGACCCATATGTCCAGCGAATCCTCCTTCGGCAGTATGCAGATTGGCCTGGCCACCGCGCAAGATATTCGCGACTGGAGCCACGGCGAAGTCAAGAAGCCGGAAACCATCAACTACCGCACGCTCAAGCCGGAAAAAGACGGTCTTTTCTGTGAAAAGATCTTCGGGCCTTCCCGTGACTGGGAATGCTACTGCGGTAAGTACAAGCGCGTGCGTTTCAAGGGCATCATCTGTGAGCGTTGTGGTGTTGAAGTCACCCGCGCCAAGGTGCGCCGTGAGCGCATGGGCCACATTGAGCTGGCAGCTCCCGTTACCCATATCTGGTACTTCAAGGGCGTTCCCTCGCGCTTGGGTTACCTGCTAGATCTAGCCCCGAAGGACCTTGAAAAGGTCATCTACTTCGCGGCTTACATGATCACCAGTGTTGATGATGCTGCCCGCCATGAAGAACTGCCGAACCTCCAGATTGAGCACGACCTGGAAAAGAAGCGCATGGTCGATACTCGCGATAACGATATCGCCACCATTGCCCGTGACCTCGAAGGCGAGCTTGCCCGCCTGGAAGGTGAAGGCGCCAAGGCAGCCGATAAGAAGAAGGCCCGTGACTCCGCGGACCGTCAGATGGCCAATGTGCGCAAGCGCGCTGACGCCGACATCGACCGCCTCGAGCAGGTTTGGGACCGGTTCAAGGCTCTCAAGGTTGCTGACTTGGAAGGTGACGAAGCCCTCTACCGCGAACTGCGCGAGCGCTACGGCATGTTCTTCGAAGGTTCCATGGGTGCCGAAGCCATCAAGAGCCGTCTTGAGACGTTCGACATGGCCGGCGAAGCCGAGATCCTGCGCGACATCATTGCCAACGGCAAGGGCCAGCGTAAAACCCGCGCCCTGAAGCGATTGAAGGTTGTCAACGCATTCCTGACCACCAACAACAGCCCGCTTGGCATGGTTCTGGACGCTGTCCCGGTGATTCCGCCGGAACTGCGCCCCATGGTTCAGCTCGACGGTGGCCGTTTCGCCACCTCGGACTTGAACGATCTGTACCGTCGCGTGATCAACCGCAACAACCGTCTCAAGCGACTGCTTGATTTGGGCGCTCCGGAGATCATTGTCAACAACGAAAAGCGCATGCTTCAAGAAGCTGTGGACTCCTTGTTTGACAATGGCCGCCGCGGCCGTCCTGTCACCGGACCGGGCAACCGTCCGCTGAAGTCACTGAGCGACATGCTCAAGGGCAAGCAGGGTCGTTTCCGTCAGAACCTCCTCGGCAAGCGTGTTGACTACTCCGGCCGTTCGGTCATTGTGGTTGGCCCGCAGCTGAAGCTGCACCAGTGTGGTCTGCCCAAGCAGATGGCGTTGGAGCTCTTCAAGCCGTTCGTGATGAAGCGCTTGGTTGACCTCAACCATGCACAGAACATCAAGAGCGCCAAGCGCATGGTGGAGCGTTTCCGTCCCCAGGTGTGGGATGTTCTCGAAGAGATCATCACCGAGCACCCGGTTCTGCTGAACCGTGCACCAACCCTGCACCGTTTGGGTATCCAGGCGTTCGAGCCCCAGCTTGTTGAAGGTAAGGCAATTCAGCTTCACCCGCTGGTTTGTGGCGCCTTCAACGCTGACTTCGACGGCGACCAGATGGCAGTTCACCTGCCGCTGAGCCCCGAGGCTCAGGCCGAAGCTCGCATCTTGATGCTGTCCTCGAACAACATTTTGAAGCCTTCAGATGGCCGTCCGGTGACTCTGCCTTCGCAGGATATGATCATTGGCCTGTACCACTTGACCACCAAGCGTGAGGGTTCAGTGGGCGAAGGCCGTGTGTTCTCCACCGCGGCTGAAGCTGTCATGGCGTTCGACGCCGGTGAGTTGCACTTGAACTCACAGGTCAAGATCCGCCTGGAAGACTTTATCCCCGGTGCCGAGCGCAAGGGCCCGGAAGGCTTCGAAGCTGGCGGTAGTGCCATCATCGATACCTCACTGGGACAGGTGCTCTTCAACGACACCCTGCCTGCTGACTACCCCTGGGTGGAAGCAGTGGCAGATAAGGGCCAGCTCTCCGAGATCGTCAACGACCTCGCCGAGCGGTACCCCAAGGTTGTTGTGGCAGCAACACTGGATAACTTGAAGGATGCCGGTTTCTACTGGGCAACCCGATCAGGAATCACCGTTGCCATCTCCGACATTGAGGTCCCTGCTGCGAAGCCGGCTATCTTGGAGAGCTACGAGGTCAAGGCCGCCAAGGTCCAGGCTCAGTATGACAAGGGTCTGATCGCTGACGACGAGCGCCGCCAGGAGCTCATCGACATCTGGAACCAGGCAACCAACGAGATCGCAGACGTTATGCGTGACTCGTTCGCCGCATCCAACACGATCAACCGTATGGTTTCCTCCGGTGCCCGTGGTAACTGGATGCAGGTTCGCCAGATTGCCGGTATCCGTGGCCTGGTGGCCAACCCTAAGGGTGAAATTATTCCCCGTCCCATCAAGTCCTCCTACCGTGAGGGCCTGTCGGTTCTGGAATACTTCATCGCCACACACGGTGCCCGTAAGGGTCTGGCTGATACCGCTCTGCGTACCGCTAACTCCGGTTACCTGACGCGCCGTCTGGTTGACGTTTCACAGGATGTCATCGTTCGCGAAGACGATTGTGGCACTGAGCGTGGCCTGACCCTGCCCATCGCAGTGGTTGATTCCATGGGTGAGATCGTACTGCACGAGGAAGTCGAGAACAGCGTTTACGCCCGTACCTTGGCTGCCGAAGTAGTGGACGCATCCGGTGCTGTCCTGGCCGAGGCCGGGGACGATGTTGGAGATGTCCTCATTGCCAAGCTGTTCGCAGCAGGCATTGAAGAGATCAAGGTCCGTTCAGTGCTCACCTGTGAGTCAACTGTTGGTACCTGCGCCCTTTGCTACGGCCGTTCCTTGGCCACGGGCAAGACCGTGGACATTGGTGAGGCTGTCGGTATTATTGCCGCTCAGTCCATTGGTGAGCCCGGTACTCAGCTGACCATGCGTACCTTCCACACCGGTGGTGCTGTTTCGGCCAGCCGTGGCGAGGACATCACCCAGGGTCTGCCCCGTATCCAGGAGCTCTTCGAAGCACGTACCCCCAAGGGTGTGGCTCCGATCGCAGAAGCTGCCGGCCGCATCAACATTGATGAGTCCGAAAAGACGATGCGTCTGATCCTCACACCGGACGACGGCACTGAAGAGATCGCCTACCCGGTACTGCGACGCGCACGCCTGCAGGTTGCTGACGGCGAGCATGTTGAAGTTGGCCAGAAGCTGATTGTGGGTGCTGTTGACCCCAAGCAGGTTCTGCGTATCCTCGGTCCGCGTGCCGCTCAGAAGCACCTCGTTGAGGAAGTTCAGGGCGTTTACCGCAGCCAGGGTGTGGGTATCCACGACAAGCACGTCGAGGTTATTGTCCGCCAGATGCTGCGCCGCGTAACGGTCATCGAGTCCGGTGACTCGAAGCTGCTGCCCGGTGAGCTTGCCGAGCGTGGCCGCTTCGAGACGGAAAACCGTCGCGTCGTGTCCGAGGGCAAGAAGCCGGCATCAGGTCGTAACGAGCTGATGGGTATCACCAAGGCTTCCTTGGCTACCGAATCATGGCTCTCCGCCGCATCCTTCCAGGAGACCACTCGCGTTCTGACGCAGGCGGCCATGGAAGGGAAGTCGGATCCGTTGTTGGGTCTGAAGGAGAACGTGATTATCGGTAAGTTGATCCCTGCCGGCACCGGCCTTCCGCGCTACACCAACGTCACGGTGGAGCCCACGGAAGAGGCCAAGGCCAATCTGTTCACCGGTCCGAGCGCATTCAGCGACTTTGACTACGTGGGCGGCGTAGGAGATTTGGGCAACGAGTTCCGTGCCATCCCCTTGGATGACTACGATCTCGGTACCAACTTCTCCGGCTGACATGCCGATAGTGCGCTAAGGGAGTTGCCGAAGGACCCGAACTGAGCTTGCGAAGTTTGGGAGGCAACGACCGGGCGGTGAGTCACCTTGCAAAGGTGACTCACCGCCGTCGTGCTTTAACAAGGCTCCCTCACTTTAGGGTGTTATTTCAGGAACGCTCCTGCGCTAGCCCAAGCTGTAGTCGCCGGACTTCCACTTATCCCAGTCCCAGGTGGTCAGGAATTTCTGACCGCTGCTCATCCCCCGGCCAAACATGGTGCTTTTGTCTGCGGGGGAGAGGTGGAAGTCGGTGGCCTGATAAGGGGTGGTGTTGACAAAAATGGTGCGCGAACTTGCTTGGGGATTGTTCACGTAGGCGTTGTCGTGGGCACTCATCATGGTCGCTAGCAATGACTTGGCCAGCGCCACGTTGGTGTTGTCAGGACTCCAGTCTGTGGTGCGAATAGTTCTCTGGCCAGAAAGTTTGACGCCGATGGTTGGCCAGCGTGACTCCTTCCCGTCATTTCGATCAAAGATGGCCATGGGGAAATTGGACAGCAGCCCACCGTCGGCACAAACAATGTGGTCGTGACCTGTGAGAGTTGGATCGGCCTGCATCTTCCAAGGGCGGAAGAAAAAGGGGATGGACGCGGAAGCCCTAATGGCGTCCGCCACCGGTATGGTGTCCGGGTCCATCCCCAGAAGCGACTGGTAGTCCCACGGTAGGCGCAGCATGATGCCGCGTGAAACGTCTGAAACTATGACAACCAGCTTGTATCGCTGTTCAGGCGGAAGCGCGCTGCCAGGATCGTCATCCCTCAAATCCGCCCAGGTTCGGACGCCCTGAGCGGCCAGTGTTTCGGCGATCCAGTCGTGCATGAAGCCACCAACGAACAAGCCCTCGTGCAAGAACAGGCCGGTGGCCGGCCCAATACCGGGGATGTGCTCTAGGAAACCCTGCTTGTCCTCAAACTTGGCAAAATCCAACGACTCCATGACGTTCTTCACCTGTGCCGGTGTCATTCCTGACGCCAGAAAAGCGGCCACGATGGCCCCTGCGGAGGTGCCCGCAATCCGGTGGAAAGTGTAAGGGTCACTGTGTGCTGCCAAGGCCGTCACCGCCCCGACAAGGCTGGAGCCCTTGACTCCGCCACCCTCAAGAACTAAATCCGTATCCGCCATGACGCACCGCAATTCGACAACATCCCACTCCGCATGAGGGGCTCCGCCAGCCCACAGGCCAGCTTTTAGAGTCGCGGGGTAATTAGTACAATGCGCTTGTGCAGTGCATGTGTCAAGCATGAGTTGACCTCGATTTCAGTGCTGGGGCAATGTAGTGGTAACGTAGTGAGTAATTGTTAGTGTGGCAGTGGATAAGAGCGTCAATTTTCTTCGGAAAGTGGATGTGGGTCCGGGTTGTACGGTTCTTGTACAGCGAATGCCACATTTTTGCATGCCTAGGCGCTGTGAAGTCGCCAAGTCTGCGACTACCAGTAAAAGGCTTTCCCCGTAGGTCGATTCATTTTGATCAGCGGGGCCGGCAACACGAGAATCCACTCGAGAAAACAACGGAGAACACGAAAGTGCCTACGATTAACCAGCTGGTCCGAAAGGGCCGGACACCCAAGGTCACGAAGACCAAGGCTCCCGCACTTAAGGGCAGCCCCATGCGTCGCGGCGTTTGCACGCGCGTTTACACAACCACCCCGAAGAAGCCGAACTCGGCTCTGCGTAAGGTTGCACGTGTGCGCCTCAACGGCGGCGTGGAAGTTACCGCTTACATCCCCGGTGTAGGCCACAACCTTCAGGAGCACTCCATCGTGCTCGTCCGTGGAGGCCGTGTTAAGGACCTTCCCGGTGTTCGTTACAAGATCGTCCGCGGCGCACTGGATACCCAGGGCGTTAAGAACCGCAAGCAGGCACGTAGCCGCTACGGTGCAAAGATGGAGAAGAAGTAATATGCCTCGCAAGGGTCCGGCCCCCAAGCGGCCGCTAGTAGTAGATCCCGTATACGGTTCCCCTTTGGTCACTCAGCTGATCAACAAGGTTCTGGTTGACGGTAAGAAGTCCACCGCAGAGCGCATCGTTTACGGCGCACTTGAGGGTGTACGTGAAAAGACCGGTGCTGATCCCGTAGTTGCCTTGAAGAAGGCCATGGAGAACATCAAGCCCAGCCTTGAGGTCAAGTCCCGCCGTGTTGGTGGCGCCACCTACCAGGTTCCGGTTGAAGTTAAGCCGGGTCGTCAGACCGCTTTGGCTTTGCGCTGGTTGGTTGGTTACTCGAAGGCTCGCCGCGAGAAGACCATGACCGAGCGTTTGCGCAACGAAGTTCTGGATGCCTCCAATGGCCTTGGTGCTGCTGTCAAGCGTCGCGAAGATACCCACAAGATGGCTGAGTCCAACAAGGCCTTCGCCCATTACCGCTGGTAACTAGAGCCTTCAGGTTGCTGGCGGTAACCCCGCCAGCAACCTTCGAGCTCATCTCTAGATAAGGGAGAAACCGTGGCACAGGACGTGCTTACAGACCTTAACAAGGTCCGCAACATCGGCATCATGGCCCACATTGATGCTGGCAAGACCACTACAACTGAGCGCATCCTGTTCTACACGGGTGTGAACCACAAGCTCGGCGAAACGCACGACGGTGCATCGACGACTGACTGGATGGAACAGGAAAAGGAACGCGGCATCACCATCACGAGCGCCGCCGTGACCTGCTTCTGGAACAACAACCAGATCAACATCATTGACACACCCGGCCACGTTGACTTCACTGTTGAGGTTGAGCGCTCACTTCGCGTGCTCGACGGCGCAGTTGCTGTTTTTGACGGCAAGGAAGGCGTAGAGCCGCAGTCTGAGACTGTTTGGCGCCAGGCTGACAAGTACAACGTTCCGCGTATCTGCTTCGTCAACAAGATGGACAAGCTCGGTGCTGATTTCTACTTCACGGTAGACACCATCATCAACCGCTTGGGTGCCAAGCCCCTCGTTATGCAGCTGCCTATCGGTGCTGAAAGCGAATTCGTTGGCGTCGTCGATCTGCTGACCATGAAGGCCTTCGTTTGGGCTGGCGACTCCAAGGGTGACGTCACCATGGGTGCCAACTACGAAATCCAGGAGATCCCCGCGGATCTGCAGGAAAAGGCTGAAGAGTACCGTGCCGCCCTCGTAGAGGCTGCTGCCGAGGCCTCCGAAGAACTCATGGAGAAGTACCTCGAGGGCATAGAGCCCAGCATTGAGGAACTGAAAGCTGGCATTCGCAAGCTGACTGTGAACTCCGAGATCTACCCGGTCTTCTGTGGTTCAGCTTTCAAGAACCGCGGCGTTCAGCCCATGCTCGATGCTGTCATCGACTTCCTGCCGAACCCGTTGGACGTTGGTGCGATGATCGGTCACGATCCCCGCAACGAGGAAATCGAGATCAAGCGCGAGCCGAGTGAAGACGAGCCGTTCTCGGCTCTCGCCTTCAAGATCGCAACGCACCCGTTCTTCGGTCAGTTGAACTTCATCCGCGTGTACTCCGGCAAGGCAACTCCCGGTACTCAGCTGCTGAACTCAACGAAGCAGAAGAAGGAACGCATTGGCAAGCTCTTCCAGATGCACGCCAACAAGGAAATGCCGGTAGACGAGGTCCATGCAGGCCACATCTACGCTGTGATTGGCCTCAAGGACACCACCACCGGTGACACCTTGTGCGATCCGGCCAACCCGGTAGTACTTGAGTCGATGACCTTCCCCGAGCCCGTGATCTTCGTTGCCATCGAGCCGAAGACCAAGGGTGACCAGGAGAAGCTCTCCACTGCTATCCAGAAGCTCTCCGCTGAGGATCCGACGTTCACCGTTACCCTCAACGAAGACACCGGCCAGACCGAAATTGGCGGCATGGGCGAGCTTCACCTGGATATCCTGGTGGACCGCATGCGTCGCGAATTCAACGTTGAAGCTAACGTTGGCAAGCCGCAGGTTGCTTACCGCGAAACCATCAAGCGCGCCGTAGTCAAGCATGACTACACGCACAAGAAGCAGACCGGTGGTTCAGGTCAGTTCGCTAAGATCCAGATTGCCATTGAGCCGCTGGATACGCACGATGGCGAAATGTACTCCTTCGAGAACAAGGTCACTGGTGGCCGTGTTCCCCGCGAGTACATCCCCAGCGTTGACCAGGGCATCCAGTCCGCACTGCCTGACGGCGTGCTGGCCGGCTACCCAATGGTTGGCATCAAGGCCACGCTGCTTGACGGCGCGTCACACGATGTTGACTCTTCCGAAATGGCCTTCAAGATCGCCGGTCGCATGGCGTTCAAGGAAGCCGCTCGGTTGGCCAACCCGGTTCTGCTCGAACCGCTGATGGAAGTTGAAGTCCGCACCCCTGAGGAATACATGGGTGAAGTAATCGGTGACATCAACTCACGTCGTGGACAGATGCAGTCCATGGAGGACGCAAGCGGTGTCAAGGTCATCAAGGCTCTTGTCCCCTTGTCCGGCATGTTCGGTTACATCGGTGACTTGCGTTCAAAGACCCAGGGTCGCGCAGTGTACTCGATGAAGTTCGATAGCTACTCTGAGGTTCCGAAGGCAGTTGCCGACGAGATCATCCAGAAGGCCCGCGGCGAATAGTCGCACTTTTGCACGGCGTCTGTTCCAGCCCTAAGCTGGGACAGACGCCAGCAATCAGTAATTTCTTAAACATAAAAAGCCCCCAGTAGACTTACTACGGTTTCAGTGACGAAAAGCGTCGCTGAGAGTAAGCCATCTGAAAACGTTCTAGGAGGACCCCGTGGCAAAGGCAAAGTTCGAGCGGACCAAGCCGCACGTTAACATCGGCACCATCGGTCACGTTGACCATGGTAAGACCACGTTGACGGCTGCCATTTCCAAGGTACTGTACGACAAGTACCCCGATCTTAACGAGCAGCGTGACTTCGCTACTATCGACTCGGCTCCCGAGGAGAAGCAGCGCGGTATCACGATCAACATCTCGCACGTTGAGTACCAGACCGAGAAGCGCCACTACGCACACGTAGACGCCCCCGGTCACGCTGACTACATCAAGAACATGATCACCGGTGCTGCGCAGATGGACGGCGCTATCCTGGTGGTTGCTGCGACTGACGGCCCGATGGCCCAGACTCGCGAGCACGTTCTGTTGGCCCGCCAGGTTGGTGTCCCCTACCTGCTGGTTGCACTGAACAAGTCCGACATGGTTGATGACGAAGAACTCCTCGACTTGGTCGAAATGGAAGTTCGCGAACTTCTCTCCTCACAGGGCTTCGACGGCGACGAGGCACCCGTTGTGCGCGTTTCCGGCCTGAAGGCTCTGGAAGGCGACCCGGTTTGGGTCAAGTCCGTTGAGGACCTGATGGAAGCCGTTGACAACCACGTTCCTGACCCCATCCGCGACAAGGACAAGCCGTTCTTGATGCCGGTTGAAGATGTCTTCACCATCACTGGCCGTGGAACCGTTGTTACGGGCCGCGCCGAGCGTGGAACCCTCAAGATCAACTCTGAAATTGAGATTGTCGGAATCCGTCCGGTCCAGAAGACCACGGTTACCGGTATCGAAATGTTCCACAAGCAGCTCGACGAGGCTTGGGCCGGCGAGAACTGTGGTCTGCTTCTCCGCGGTATCAAGCGCGAAGACGTAGAGCGTGGCCAGGTTATCGTCAAGCCGGGTTCCATTACCCCGCACACCGATTTCGAAGCCAACGTCTACATCTTGGCCAAGGATGAGGGCGGGCGTCACAACCCGTTCTACTCCAACTACCGCCCGCAGTTCTACTTCCGCACCACGGATGTTACCGGCGTCATCACCCTGCCTGAGGGCACGGAAATGGTTATGCCTGGCGACAACACCGAAATGACTGTCGCGCTGATCCAGCCGATCGCCATGGAAGAGGGCCTCGGCTTCGCTATCCGCGAAGGCGGCCGCACCGTTGGTTCAGGTCGTGTCACCAAGATCATCAAGTAGTCTCTGACTAACTTAGATCTTTGAAGAAGGGCCCCAGCTTCGGCTGGGGTCCTTCTTTGTGTTAAATGATGCAGGCACGACGGCGTGAGGTCTTCTGTGCGTCATTGTCGCCTTGGGCGAGTGGGCACAAAAAACACCGGCACCAAGGTTGGTACCGGTGTCGTGGGTGGAGTCTTAGCCTGCGCTCCGAGCCAAGCCATCCACGAGCTCCTGTACCAGCTCAGTATCCAGTCCCTGGCCGGCGTTGATAGCCAGCAACGTGATACCTGCAAAAAGCCCGCCCGCGAGCAACGTGGCGATCAACGTGGCCCTGCGGGGGACTCCGTTGGCATCATTGAAGGTGACCGCGTAGGCGTAACTTTGCTTACCGTCACTTGAGATAGTGCCCTGAGCCTCTTCAACGGCGTCGAAGTCCTGAACATAGTGCTGAGCCATGCCTTGCGCCCATGCCAGAAGATCTGGGAATTCTAAAGCTGCCCCGTCATCACGGACCACGGAAATTACCTCCCCACGCACCAGACTGAACTGGCGGCTGGCAGGTCCTGCGCTTGAGACCTCGATGGCTTGTGCCCCATCGGGCAGGACAAGTGTCAGGCCCAGCCCGGTATCGAATGGTTGGCTCATGGTTTGGGGCCTCTCAGATGGTTAGGACAAAGTATGTTCAATGGTGTTACCTCATGGTTCCAGCAAGGTTCTGGCCCGTGATGATCTTATAGTTTCCGCCATAAGGAGCCTTGTGTAACGTACCAGCGTTGATGGTCGTTTCGGAGCTGCCACCAACTTTCAGCGAGGCAACTCCGCTGTTAAAGTCAACCAGATTGCTTTCTGTGGAGACAACTGAATTTGCTTGGAGTGTCACACCTGATGCGCGGTAGATGTTTTCTAGATCGCCAGCTGCCGCAAGATTGTTGCCCGAGGCGATGTTGCTCAGGTAACTATCGATGAGATGTTGGTTCTGGGCTGTGTTCTGCAGCTCCATACGCACCGTTCCTTGGATTCCTACACTGGACTTGGCACTGGGTCCTTCAGACGGAGGTTTCGGGCCGAACAGTTCCGCTAGCGGATCTTGGATATTTGGATTGTCCTGAACCTTGGCTGAGCCTTCAATGGTTCCCTTAAGATTGATTGTCATCTTGTTGATGTCGCCGTCTTTGTCCATGCTCAGGGTGACCCCGGCTTCCCCATTTCCGCCAAACTTCATCCCGTCGCCCAGATCAAGCTGTGCCTTCACTGAGGCTGTTGCACTGGCTGTGGCAGTACCATCGCTAAGATTCTGTTCGTAGGCGAGCGAAAGCTTCGCTTCTGCCGAGACGTCGGCAGAAACATCTACTTTTGCGCCAACTGAAAGTGTGCCCTTTCGGCTTGTGTACTCGTCAGTGGAGCCATGGCCATTCGCCGCTGCATCCAGGGTCTTTTCGATGTATTCACCAGGGTTTGTGATGGCATCCGATGCCCGTGAAAAACTGTCCGGAGGCAGTTCATTGAGCATTTGTGCGCGAGCGGCAAGCGCCTCCTCCAATGAATTGAACTTATAGGTCCTTGAAAGCTCGCCGCTCAGTGTCACATCAGCGCCAGCCTTGGTGCTGGGTGTGTTGGCGCCACCACTGATGTCCCCTGCAAGGGTGAGTTTTACCGAGCCGTCAGCGTTTTGTGTGATCTTGCTCGAGAGGTGGGCGCCGCCGTGCACCCAAGCGATCTGGCCATCCACACCAATTTTGTCTGACTGTGAGTACATGGGGATGGAGCCCTTGGCCGACTCAACAAGGTATTCACGGATGCGATCTTGGTCTTCACGGGGGAGTTTGTCTTCTAACGCGGCGAGACGGTATGCGTTGGGAATTCCGAACTCATCGCTGGAATGCAGCAGCGTGGTCTTTTCCGCATCGCTCAGGTCCGCCCACCAGAGGCGAACTTCCTGATCTGTGCGGGTGCCAATGTTCTCAAGGGCTTGCTGGTTCGCAGAAGTCCCGCCGCCAGTTTCTTCAGCCTCGTAGCCCAGAGTCTTCCCGCCGCCTAGGCTGACTTCCGAGGAAGCATTCTCCTGCTCCTGGGCCTGAGCCTGCAACTTTTCTGAGGTTTCAGTAAACATGGTGCTGGCCGACTTGATCTGAGGCCGCAGCCGCGACGTCCAGTCCTGACGGAAACGCTGTGCGTCAGGGCCGTTCCAGCGGGCCCGCATGATGGTGGGGTTGAGATCATTGGAGGTTTGATCCAATGCTGCCGAGTGCTTTTGGAAGAGCGTGGCCAATGCCCGGAGCTCTTCCGGGTCTGCGCCGAGCATGAACTCGTTCATGGCTGTCCGTTCAATGGATGCATGGAGGGGATATGGCCAATAGCCATGTGTTCTTCAGCCCAGCGTAGAGGCCAGCGGTGGAACTTTCGATGGGGAGTATTCCCCATGGTAGCCAGCTGATAGGACTATAGGCTGGCCCAATGGCTATGAGCAAGCAAGGCATCGCCACAAAAAAGCACGGCATTGTCACCTGTGAACGGGCTAGTGGAGGGTTTTCCGACGGCCGCATGCACCCGTGGAAGGTGGAGTTGGCCTTTGTGGGCGAGAATCCGGCGTCGAACCTGGGCGCGAAGTGGAAATTGGTCGCGAAGTTCCTGCCTTGGCGCATGGACCGGCCATTGGTGGAACAATGGGCCTAATCCGTGCTGGGGGCCCGCTGAAACGGGACGGCAGCACCCCTCCGCGATGACGTTCTCCGCACTTCAGGAAGAGTAAGCCCATGCCGCAAGTAGTTGCCGAACGTACGGTGCTGCTGGATCCCGCCAGCGCCTTCGAATTGTCTCAAACCACAGGTGATTTCCGGCTGAAATGGGATCCGTTTATTCATTCACAACATTTTCAAGATGGTGCCACCAAGGCCGGCAAGGGGGTGCGCACCCGGACCAGGTCACGGATGGGCCTGCTCATGGTCAGCGAATATGTCTCTTACGTCCCCGGGCGGAACGTCGGCATGAAGATGGTATCCGGCCCGTGGTTCTTCGCCCAATTTGGTGGCGGCTGGCGCTTTAGCGAGTGCGACGGCGGAACCCGGCTGGTTTGGAAGTACACCTTTTCCTGCAAGCCAGGGTGGCTGCGATGGTTGACTCATCCTGTGGGAGTGTGGTTGTTGGGCCGGGAAATTGAACGGCGGATCACTGCCTTCGCAGCGGCATGCGGTAATGCTGAACTTATTGCCGAACTGAAGAAGATTTAGAGCACGGGCCGTTATGTCCACTTGATGTATTAAGTGCTGTTAGTGCCTTGTTCTTGATTTAGGATGGGAGCTCACAGCCACGAGGGAGCAGTATGCATCAGCAGCAGGAGCCAGAAGGTAAGGTGCCGCCGTCGGTTCTATCCGTCGTGCAGGAAGCCTATGGTCGCGGATACTTGGAGGGGCATCTGGCCGGTTGGCGCGATGCGGTTGCTGCCCAGGCTGGGCCGTCCGGTCCCGCTTCGGCGCCAGTGCTCATGCCCCCTGTGAACCCCACGGCGGCCCCCCTGCCTCCGCGCAATGCCATGCCACCACCTAATAACTTGCCACCACCTAATGTCATGCCACGCACGGTGCCACGGTCGCTGCCACCACTGCAGCAGGTAGCCAAACCCGTTGTCCAGGACCCGGCAGTAGCCGCGGAGCGCAAGCGCAAGCGCGAAGTTCAGAACATCAACATCACCTTGTACGTTGCCAGTTTGCTGATGGTGGCTGCAGCTGCCTTGTTTGTTGGCAGCAGCCAGCCGGTGCCAGTGCGGTTGGTGGGGGTTTGGTTCGCCACAATACTTTTCTATGGCGCTGGTTTACTACTGCACGCCAAAGTGCCCCGTCTCAAGCCTGCTGCCGTGGCGTTTGCCGGCACGGCGTTGGCGATCATCCCCTTCGCAGGTCTGGCTACGTACAACTTGGGATTCCCGGATGGGCCCGCAGTGTGGTTGGCGACCTCCCTCATCGGAACCGTGGCCTACGCTGTGGCTGCTGTGCGCCTGCAAAGCCGGTTGGTGGTGTACCTTTCCCTCGCCTTCCTGCTCTCCACCGCATGGTCTTCCGTGGCCGTACTCGGGGCAGCCTTGGCCTGGTATTTCGCGGCACTCATTGTCTTTTCTGCACTGCTGTCCCTTGCCGGGTACCTGTTGCAGAACAGGGGCTCCGAGCCTGGCTTGTATGCCAAACCGCTCTCAGATCTCGGCCCTTGGTTTGCCCCCGCAGGTTTGCTTGGTTCGCTCATCTTTTCGCTGGCCTTGAACGCTTTTGATCACACGCTTGTCCTGGTTGCCGGGGTTATCTTCTATGCGGTCATGTGTGTAGTCGCCACCCCTGCGCTGCGCCGGTGGAACTACTTGGGCCTGAGGCTGTCCGCGACCTTGGCAGCGCCCTTCATTGGGTGGCTCATCCAACCGGAATTTGTTTGGGCAGCCGCGTCTTTCACCGTGGTGCTGGCGGTTCAGATTTTGACCATTGCTTATAGCCGAAACCGCCTCACGGCCTACTTGGGACGCGGCGCCTGGGTGGACGGGGATGTGCTCACCAGCGCCGTAGTTCTGGCGGTGAGCTCGGCCGCATGGACGGCTGGGCTGGCTGCACCCTGGAGTACCACTGCCGGCCAATGGCCATTCGCCGCGCTGGGGCTCGCAGTCGGACTTGTGGCAACCATGGCAGTGGTGCCCATCTTCCTGCCGAAGGGGGAGTGGCTGCCGTTACCGGCAGCGACAGCGACCTTGCTGTGCTGGCTGTTCCTGTCCGCAGCGGACGCGATGGTGCTTCTGTCCATTGGGTTGATCTACTCCCTGTTGCGGTACCGTGCGGCACGAGGGACCACCACGGGCCACATAATGCTCATCATTGCGCGTGTGCTGGTGAGTGCGCTGGCCGCAGCAACCCTTGCTCACTTCATTCCGGCGCAACCCGGTAAGGTCCATCTGATCTTGGCAGTCATGGGTGTCATTTGCGCTCTGCAGTTGCTAGCTGATGCAATGTTGGCCAAGTTCGGTGCAGCGAATTCCGTCACCAACTACTCAGCGGCCGCCTGGGCAACAGCAGGAACAGCTCTTGTGATCCTGCTATCGGTCACCTATGTGGGCCAAAATAGCCCCGCCTTCCCGGGAATCACCACGCTGCCATTGCTGCGTTGGGAGTTCCTTGTTTCCGCCCTCGCCATGGGTCTGGCCACGGTAGTATTCTCACTCGTCAAGCTGCCCCGCACCAGAGGATTCTCGCGCGCAGAGATCATCGCGCCGTCGTACCTTTTTATTGTTGCGCTGGGCACAGGACCGGTCTTTGACGCGGCTGGTGCCAGCGTGGGGTGGGGCGCAGCGCTGGTCTATCTGCTGGTGGGGGGCTTCCTGCTGCGCCGCCAAGAAAAGACCTTGCACCGCTGGGTTTATTGGTGGGGCGCCAGAGCCGTTTCGTTCCTGATGGCAATAGCGCTGTACCAGTTATGGCAGGAAAACGATCCTGCAACCACCATCTTCGGAACTGCTGTGGGGCTTGGGACTTTTCTGCTGCTGGCTTTGGTGCCTCAGATACTGATCCTGTCAGTGGTTGCCGTGCGCGGACGGGCAGTGAGCGGACTCTGCGCAGATGTTCTGGTGACTTTGCTTGCGGCCGTGATGCTGGTTGGTGTGGCGGTCATTGCTGAGAGCCCTGGCTTGTGGACTGCCAGGCTCGCCGTGGTACTGGCCACTGCGGCGCTTGCGGTGCTGGCAACCTGTGGCACGATCCGAAGCAGACAGATGCCCGCTGTGCTCTGGTCGGCACCCGTGGCCTTATGGCTTATCGCCTTGATCGCCTTGGCCGATCGCCCGCTTGCGGTTATGGTTCTGGGCATCCTGACAGCTACCTCGGTACTTGTGGCAGCCAAGGCCGGGTCCAGAATGGTTCGCGGATCACACTTCCTGCTGGCTCGGGTTGCGGTAACCATGCTCGTTGGCGAAATTGTGAGGGAACTGACGGACAATGCGGTGGTCATCACTCTCGTGTTGACAGTGGTGCTGCTGCTCCAACTGGGACTGCAGACCATGGCGGACACCAGAGGGCGCTTCAACACGGCTGTTGGGGAAGATGCCTTGTTGCGGGCTGGTTTGTGGTTGCTGCTGACAGCCCTGCTGGTGTTGCCTGTTGCCTATGTGCTCCAAACTCGCGGCTTCGATTCACCGGGAACCGCACTACGGTGGGTAGTGGCGTTGGAACTTCTTGCCCTGGCCGGCTCAGCCGTGGTTGCACAAGTGAGCTTGAAGGCACGGGGCGCCGCTTATCTGCTCATTGTTGCCCTCATGGGAGGCGCGGTCCTGCTGGCACCGCTGATGTGGCCTGGTGCCACTGCCCTTATTCTGCTGGCTCTGTGCGTGGCCGCAATTGCTTGGCGGTGTGTCACTGAGCCGAAAACTGAACAGATGCGCTGGTATTGGTTGATTGCCACCGGCTGCTTCCTCGCCACTGCCTGCGTGGTGGATAGCGCGGCAGCCACCGGGATTTTTGCCGCAATGTGGCTGGTGGCAGGGACTGCACTTGTGGTGGCCGCCCACATCATGAAGACGCCGTGGCTGACGCTGCCGGGATCTTTGATGGTGCTCCTGTCCGCGTTCATGTTCCGCAGTCAGGTATTGGATTTGGTGGATCGGCCCGGATACGCCGCGCTGGCTGGCTTTGTGGTTGTTCTGGGAGCGCTGTACATCATGGCCATGGTCTTGGTGAGTTTGCTCGCTAGCACGCAGGTAAACAGGGCTGGACTGATTGCGGTGGCGCTCGGTGGGGGTGGAGTTTTTGCCCTCTGGGCGGTGACAGACGAGACCACATCTCTGCTCGGGGCAGCAGCCTTCACCGGGGTTGCCGTGCTTGCCTGTGTTGAACTACCTACCGGACGGCGCCGACTGGGCATGGATGCAGCTGTGCTGTCCTCTGCCTTGGTCTGGTTCTGGGCCTCCACAACCTACATAGATTTAGGTGTGTTCTGGTTTGTACAGTGGTGTGCATTGGCGTTTGCCGTCCTTGCCATGATTCGCTACCGGGCCAAGGAACTGCAGGGAGGCAAGACCATGCTCATGGTCGCGGCCGTCGCAGCCAGCCTGGGCGGTCTTCTGACCATAGTCAGCGGTGACACGCTACAGCAGGTCATCTCCTTGCTGGTGTTCGTGGCCCTGTTGGCAGTTGGCATGGCACTCGAAGAACGCATCTTCACCATTTGGGGTGCGGTAGGCGTGGCAACGGCTGTGATCTGGTATCTGCGAGGATTCACATACATCCTGTTGGCGCTGCTGGCACTGGCGCTGATAGCCCTCGCCATATGGCGACTGAACCGTAAGAAGCCCCTCGCAAAAACGGAGGCACCCCTGAACCCCAATGGGGGAGGGCCTGCTGGCATGCCCGGCGCGGGCCAGCAGTACATGGGCCAGCAGTACGCGGGGCCACAGGAGATGGCGGAACCGTACGTGGAGCAGCACCCGGATCAGTGGCCATCCGCCTACGCTGGTCCGCCGGTGCAGCCCCAGCACCCCATTCCAGCGCAGCCCCAGCCGGCGCAGCCCCCTTCAGCGCCGCCCCCGCCGGCGCAGCCCCCTTCAGCGCCGCCCGTTCCAGCGCGGCCCCTGCCAGCGCCACAGCAGGGCCCCCCTCAGATGTGATGTGCGTTTGAGCTGATGAGCCTGTCAAGGGCTCCGATCATTTGACACCCCTGACCTGAGCCACGGCCCATGCTCCGGCCAATGCGGTGACTCCGGAAATCACGAACAGCAGGGTGAAGCCGCCCACGGCGCTGACCAACAGGGCGCCCAACATGGGCGCGAACGCCTGGGGGACTGTCAGTGCGATGTTCATGATGCCCAGGTCTTTGCCGCGGGAGAGCTGGTTTGGCAGTACTTCTGTGGCCAGCGCCTGATCCACCGACAGAAAACAGCCGTAGCCCAGGCCCAAAAGGGCCGCACCCACAGTGGCGGCCCCCATGGTCGGGACAAAAGCCAGGATCAGTGCAGCCGCCGCCTGGAGCACGGACGCGCCGAAGATGAAAACCCGCCGCCGGCCCAGTTTGTCTGAGAGCCTGCCCAACCACAGCGAAGCGATAATCACGAAGACCATGTAGACGAGGGTCAGCTGAATCAGCGAGCCCTGTGCATCCGCCACCTTGAGTCCGTACATGAGGAAGTACAGCAGCAAGCTGGTGCCAAAGGCGTTGCCCAGGTTCACCAAGATGCGGCTCAACAGGGTCCAGCCGAAGTCCGGATGTTTACGTGGACTGATCCACAGACCACCCATGAGTGAGCTCAGCGTCAGTGGCGGCACAATCCCCGGCGGCAGGACGGCGTCGGGCATTAACAGCAGGAAGGGCAAGCCGAGGCACACCAACAGGCCCGCCATGAGGGCGTAACCGCCAAAGGTACTCAGCGCCAAGACCATGACCAGCACCAGCCCGGCAATGATGCCTATGGCCTGCGGTGCAGAGATCCAGCCTGAGACGTATCCCCGCTGATTCACTGGCACCTGATCAGAGATGGCAGCCGTCAGTGCGGCCGTCAAGACACAGAAGAAGATGCTTGCCCCAACCCAGCAGATCCCGATCGAAAGGAACGAGGTCTGCCAGCCCAGGAGCACCAGGGATACGGCAAAGCCCAGTGTTCCCAGGGCTATCCATGGGCGGCGCCGGCCGAAGCGGGACGTGGTGCGGTCAGAAAGTGCGCCGGTGAGCGGATAGGCAATGAGCGCAAAGGCGCCGGCAACGCCGGAGATCAGACCAAACCCCAGGACGTTGGCCACCCAGTCCGTGGTGTTGAGGTACTTCTCAACCTGGAGTGGCAGCAGTAGTTGTACCGGTGTCAATTGGGCAATCCAAACCCCAAACCAGCTCAGGGCGAAGAGAAAAATCCACTTTCCGCCCACGCGACGGGTGGGAATCTCTGAAACGGAGAGTCCGCCCGGGGGAGTAGGCACCCCGGAACTATCGGTGACTTTGCTCACGATTGAAGCATCTCATGGCCGTCAAGGCCCGAAAAGACGGAAAGGATAGAGGTGCGGCTGTTGGCCGCGGCGTTGGCCCAATTGGCGTTCAGCGCCATAATCCGGCATACTTATTGAGTTGTTCAAGTGCTTTTTCGTGTCCCGGTCGAGATAATGCTCGTCGCAGGGTCCAAGCTAAAGCCCACATATGACAAGCCCTCCGCATAAAAGGTGTGGGTACGTGCGCGAATTATTCGCGACACGCCCGACCGCGGGGGTCGGAGCTCCAACGGATTGAGGAACCCGGATTTATCCGGATTCAGTTCGTTGGGAGCGTGGCTGTGAATGCCACATTTGAACAGGAAAAGTAAACAGCGTTTACGTCAACAGCATCGCTTCTACAGGTTGCTTCGTTACAGGAAAGAGAGTCACGACGCCATGGCGGGACAAAAAATCCGCATCCGGCTGAAGTCATATGACCACGAGGTCATTGATGTTTCAGCTCGGAAGATCGTTGAGACGGTCACGCGCGCAGGCGCAACGGTAGTAGGCCCCGTGCCGCTGCCCACAGAGAAGAACATTTACTGCGTAATTCGTTCACCTCACAAGTACAAGGACAGCCGCGAGCACTTTGAAATGCGCACGCACAAGCGTCTTATCGACATCATTGATCCCACGCCTAAGGCTGTAGATTCGCTCATGCGTCTCGACCTGCCGGCCGACGTGAACATCGAAATCAAACTGTAGGGAGGTGCTGAGAAACTATGACCGCGACCCGAAACACTAAGGGCATCCTGGGCACGAAGCTCGGCATGACCCAGGTCTGGGATGAGAACAACTTGCTTGTTCCCGTAACTGTTGTCCAGGCCGACTCCAACGTCATCACCCAGCTGCGCAACGCAGAGGTTGATGGCTACGTAGCGATCCAGATCGGCTACGGCCAGATCGATCCCCGCAAGGTTACCAAGCCCCTGGCTGGTCACTTTGCAAAGGCTGGCGTTACCCCTCGCCGCCACGTCGTTGAACTGCGCACTGCAGACGCCGACACCTACACCCTCGGCCAGGAGCTCTCCGTTGAGATCTTCGAAGCCGGCCAGAAGGTCGACGTCGTCGGTACTTCAAAGGGTAAGGGTTTCGCCGGTGTCATGAAGCGTCACGGCTTCCACGGCGCCCCGGCATCACACGGTGCTCACAAGAACCACCGTAAGCCCGGTTCCATCGGTGGCGCGTCCACCCCTGGCCGCGTTTTCAAGGGTATGCGCATGGCAGGCCGTATGGGTGCCGAGCGCGTAACCACCATGAACCTGACGGTTCACGGTGTTGACGCCGAGAAGTCGCTGCTGCTGATCAAGGGTGCTGTCCCCGGCGCCCGCGGCCAGGTCGTATTCGTACGCACCGCCGTGAAGGGAGCATAAGTAAATGGCTACTGTTAAAGTTGACCTGCCTGCAGAGATCTTCGACGTTCAGACCAACGTGCCCTTGCTGCACCAGGTTGTCGTAGCTCAGCTTGCCGCTGCCCGTCAGGGTACGCACAAGACCAAGACCCGCGCCGAAGTATCCGGTGCTGGCCGCAAGCCGTTCGCACAGAAGGGTACCGGCCGTGCCCGTCAGGGTTCAATCCGCGCCCCTCACATGACCGGCGGTGGCGTTGTCCACGGTCCCACTCCTCGCGATTACAGCCAGCGTACGCCCAAGAAGATGAAGGCTGCAGCTTTGCGCGGCGCCCTCTCTGACCGCGCACGCAACGGCCGTATCCACGTTATTGCGGAATTGGTTTCCGGCTCCAAGCCGTCCACCAAGGTTGCAATGGCCACGCTGGCAGCCGTCACCACGCGCAAGAACTTGCTCGTAGTGATTGAGCGCGCCAACGACGTTGCCGCATTGAGCGTACGCAACATCACCAACCTGCACGTTTTGTACGTTGACCAGCTCAACACTTACGACGTGCTTGTCTCTGATGACATTGTCTTCACACAGGCTGCTTACGACGTTTTCGTCTCCGGTCGCGCTGCTTCAGAAGCTTTTGCTTCAAGCATGCTGCTGGTTGAAGACCTGGTTTCTGTTGACACCGAAGATGACGCCGAAGGCACCATCAAGGGCAACAAGGACTCCATGAAGTACCACGTGCCTGGTTCACGCTGGTACGACGCCACTGAGGCTGAAGTTTGGTTTGCAACAGCTGAGGACGCCAAGGCCGCAGGCTTTGTTCCGGCCGGCGGCGAAGCTGCCCAGACCATTAAGGAGGACGGCAAGTGAGCGCCGTTACCATCAAGGATCCGCGCGACGTAGTGCTTGCACCCGTCGTTTCGGAAAAGAGCTATGGCTTGATCGACGAAGGTAAGTACACCTTCCTGGTTGACCCCCGCTCAAACAAGACCGAGATCAAGCTGGCCGTGGAGAAAATTTTCTCCGTCAAGGTCGACTCGATCAACACCATCAACCGGGCCGGTAAGCGTAAGCGCACCAAGTTCGGATGGGGACAGCGCAAGAACACCAAGCGCGCCATTGTCTCCCTCCGCGAGGGCACGATTGACATCTTCGGCGGTCCGCTTTCATAAGCGGAGACCACTTTAACGAGGAAATAAACTATGGGAATCCGTAAGTACAAGCCGACAACCCCGGGCCGTCGTGGCTCGAGCGTTGCCGACTTCACAGAAATCACGCGGTCGACGCCGGAGAAGTCTCTGGTCCGTCCACTGCCCAAAAAGGGTGGCCGTAACAACACCGGTCGCATCACGACTCGTCACAAGGGTGGTGGCCACAAGCGCCAGTACCGCCTGATTGACTTCCGTCGTCACGATAAGGACGGCGTAAACGCACGCGTTGCTGAGATCGAATACGATCCCAACCGCACCGCACGCATTGCGCTCCTGCACTACGTTGATGGAACCAAGCGTTACATCATCGCCCCGAACAAGCTCAGCCAGGGCGACTTCGTAGAAGCCGGTGCGGCTGCTGATATCAAGCCTGGCAACAACCTTCCGATGCGCAACATCCCCGTGGGTACTGTTATCCACGCTGTGGAGCTGCGTCCCGGAGGAGGAGCCAAGATGGCTCGTTCAGCTGGTGCCTCGGTTCAGCTCGTCGCCAAGGAAGGCAAGTTCGCCCAGCTGCGTCTGCCCTCCGGCGAAATCCGCAACGTTGATGCGCGCTGCCGCGCGACCATCGGCGAAGTTGGAAACGCTGAGCAGTCCAACATCAACTGGGGTAAGGCTGGCCGTATGCGCTGGAAGGGCGTACGCCCGACCGTCCGCGGTGTTGTCATGAACCCCGTCGATCACCCTCATGGTGGTGGTGAAGGTAAGACCTCCGGTGGACGTCACCCGGTCAACCCGAACGGTAAGCGCGAAGGCCGTACCCGCCGTCCCAACAAAGAGAGCGACAAGCTGATTGTTCGTCGCCGCCGTACTGGCAAGAACAAGCGATAGGAGCCTGGAGACATGCCACGTAGCCTGAAGAAGGGTCCCTTCGTTGACCAGCACCTCTTTGTTAAGGTAGCTCGGGAGAACGAAAAGGGTACCAAGAACGTAATTAAGACCTGGTCCCGCCGCTCGATGATCGTGCCCGATATGTTGGGTCACACGATCGCCGTGCATGACGGTCGCAAGCACATCCCCGTGTTTGTTACTGAGTCGATGGTCGGGCACAAGCTCGGCGAATTCGCCGCCACGCGGACATTCCGCGGCCATGTCAAGGACGACCGTAAGGGCAAGCGCCGCTAGGCGCTTGTCAATACGGCTAAGACGAGAGAGAGATAGCAATGGAAGCCAAGGCAAGTGCGCGTCATCTGCGCGTAACGCCTATGAAGGCCCGGCGCGTCGTCAACCTGATTCGTGGCAAGCAGGCGAATGAGGCATTGGCGATTTTGAAGTTTGCCCCCCAGGCAGCTTCGGAACCGGTATTCAAGGTAGTCCAGTCCGCAGTGGCTAACGCCCGCGTTCTGGCAGATCGCGACAGCATCGCGTTCAACGAAAATGATCTGTACATCCGCGAAATCTTCGTTGATGATGGCCCCACCATGAAGCGGTTCCAGCCGCGTGCACAGGGCCGTGCATTCCAGATCAAGAAGCGCACCAGCCACGTCACAGTGGTTGTTGCTACCCCCGAGAAAGAGGAGGCTCGCTAAGTGGGACAGAAAGTAAACCCGCACGGTTTCCGTCTCGGGATCACCACGGACCACCGTTCACATTGGTTCGCGGACAGTAACAAGCCCGGCCAGCGTTACAAGGACTTCGTAAAAGAAGACATCCAGATCCGCGCACTCATGTCCACGGGCATGGACCGCGCCGGTATTTCCAAGGTTGAGATCGAGCGAACCCGTGACCGTGTACGTGTGGATATCCACACCGCACGCCCCGGTATCGTCATCGGTCGTCGTGGAGCAGAAGCAGACCGCATCCGCGGCGAGCTCGAAAAGCTCACCGGCAAGCAGGTTCAGCTGAACATCTTGGAAGTCAAGAACCCGGAAGCTGATGCTCAGCTCGTTGCCCAGGGCATCGCAGAGCAGCTGACTAGCCGTGTGGCGTTCCGCCGCGCGATGAAGAAGGCCATGCAGTCCGCTCAGCGCACCGGCAGTGTCAAGGGCATCCGTGTCGCTTGTGCTGGTCGCTTGGGTGGCGCTGAAATGTCACGCACCGAGTTCTACCGCGAAGGTCGTGTGCCCCTGCACACCCTGCGTGCCAACATCGATTACGGCTTCTTCGAAGCCAAGACCGTGTTCGGCCGTATTGGTGTCAAGGTCTGGATCTACAAGGGCGATGTCACGTCCAAGGAACTGGCTGCTCAGGCAGCTGCTGCTCCTGCTCGTGGCCGTGGCCCGCGTCGTGACGGCGATGACCGCGGAGCCCGCGGTCCCCGCGCCGGTGGCGACCGTCGTCGTAACGACCGTCCTGAGCGCACCGAGGCAGCTGCCGCGGTTGAGGCTCCTGTAGCTGCAGAGGTTGCAGCTCCGGTAGTAGAAGGAGGAGAGGCGTAAATGCTTATCCCACGTCGCGTAAAGCATCGTAAGCAGCACCACCCCGGTCGTTCGGGTCAGGCTACTGGCGGCACCACGGTTTCATTCGGTGAGTGGGGCATTCAGGCTCTCTCCCCGGCATATGTAACCAACCGTCAGATCGAGTCCGCTCGTATCGCCATGACTCGTCACATCAAGCGTGGCGGTAAAGTGTGGATCAACATCTACCCTGACCGTCCGTTGACGAAGAAGCCTGCTGAAACCCGCATGGGTTCCGGTAAGGGTTCACCCGAGTGGTGGATCGCAAACGTCAAGCCCGGCCGTGTTCTTTTTGAACTGTCCGGTGTATCAGAAGAGGTAGCACGCGAGGCATTGCGCCTGGCAATCCACAAGCTGCCGTTGAAAGCACGCATTGTGCGTCGCGAAGGTGGTGAGTAGAGATGTCAATTGGTTCCAAGGAACTTGCCCCTGCACAGCTTGACGGGTTTGACAATGCACGTCTTGTCGAAGAACTCCGTAAGGCTAAGGAAGAACTGTTCAACCTGCGCTTCCAGTCGGCCACCGGTCAGCTGGAAAGCCACGGTCGTTTGCGCGTTGTAAAGCGTGACATCGCCCGCATCTACACAGTGCTGCGTGAGCGCGAGCTGGGCATACGCCCGGACGTGGTTGCCGCTGCACCCGTGGAGAAGGCCTCCAAGAAGGCTGACAAGGACGCCAAGAAGGCCTCCAAGAAGGCTGAAAAGACTGAGGAGGACGCCAAGTGAGCGATTCTGTAAACAACACTGACAATGGCGTTGAGACGCCAGTTCGTAACGAGCGCAAGAAGATGCGCGGTTACGTTGTCTCCGACAAGATGGATAAGACCATCGTTGTTGAGGTCGAAGACCGTGTAAAGCACGCGCTTTACGGCAAGGTTCTGCGCCGCAACAAGAAGATCAAGGCTCATGATGAAGAGAACAGCGCCGGCATCGGCGACCTCGTTATTATCAGCGAAACCCGACCGCTGTCTGCAACCAAGCGTTTCCGCCTGGTTGAGATCGTCGAGAAGGCTAAGTAAACCTTTCAACACTTGTGTTGATTGATTACTAAATGTTGGGCCCGTTGCCACTTGTGGCAACGGGCCCAACATTGTTTAAAGTACAAGCTCGTCCCGTACGCCTGCGGACCTGTACGGCAGATGTGGGGGAGGTAACGCTTTTGGCGAGCTGCCAGCGTACCGTGAGGTTCCGCCGTCGTGCTAGGATTATTTATTGCTGCGCCTTTTCTGTGCCGCCGTTTTCGGTTGAGACAGATAGGTGCGCATTTACCTCGTAAATGCCTCGTGCCACTACAAACTGCCATCCGGTGCGTGAATTTTCACGCAATTCACCGGGACGGAAAGTGGAGTTGGCATGAAGTGTTTAGGCGTGTTTTGGCAAAATCCAGGCACGTTCAGAGACATCCCGACCAATACGTTCCGCAAGGCTTATCCATAGATGGTTTATGGCCAAGAACCAGCGCGACGAACAGGAGATACTAGTGATTCAGCAGGAGTCGCGGCTTAAGGTCGCCGACAACACGGGGGCCAAGGAAATCTTGACCATCCGCGTTCTCGGTGGATCTGGGCGCCGCTACGCAGGCATCGGTGACACCATTGTCGCCACCGTCAAGGATGCAATTCCCGGCGGAAACGTAAAGAAGGGTGACGTCGTCAAGGCTGTCATCGTTCGTACCAAGAAGGAACGCCGCCGTGCGGATGGTTCCTACATCAAGTTCGATGAGAATGCAGCTGTCATTCTCAAGGCTGACGGGGACCCCCGCGGTACCCGTATCTTCGGCCCGGTTGGCCGTGAACTTCGTGACAAGAAATTCATGAAGATCATCTCGTTGGCTCCGGAGGTGCTGTAACTTATGGCAAAGATCAAGAAGGGTGACCTGGTTCAGGTCATCACAGGCGCCAAGGCTGAGCGTGGCGGCGATCGTAACAAGCAGGGCAAGGTCCTGAAGGTATACACCGAAACCAACCGCGTGTTGGTTGAGGGCGTAAACCGCGTTACGAAGCACACCAAAGCCGGTCAGACGGAACGTGGCACCAACACTGGTGGCATCGAAATCGTCGAGGCACCTATTCATATCTCCAACGTTGCACTCGTGGACCCGTCCACGAAGAAGCCGACTCGCGTTGGCTACCGCACCGAAATCGTTGAGCGCGATGGCCGCAAGCGTGAAGTACGCATCCGCGTTGCCAAGGCCTCAGGGAAGGATCTGCCATGAGCGCCGCAGTAGCAGAGAACACACCTAAGATCACACCTCGCTTGAAGAGCCGCTACGCAGCGGAAATCAAGCCGGCCCTGATCGAGGAATTCACCTACTCGAACGTTAACCAGGTTCCGCGCCTGGTCAAGGTTGTTGTCAACATGGGTGTTGGAGATGCCGCTAAGGACTCCAAGCTCATTGACCACGCCGTTCGTGACCTCACCGCCATCACCGGCCAGAAGCCCCAGGTTTCCAAGGCGCGCAAGTCAATCGCTCAGTTCAAGCTGCGCGAAGGCATGCCGATTGGTTGCCACGCAACTCTGCGTGGAGACCGTATGTGGGAATTCCTGGACCGTTTGGTCACTCTTGCACTGCCCCGTATCCGCGACTTCCGCGGCCTCAGTGGCAAGCAGTTTGACGGCAACGGCAACTACACCTTCGGTTTGACCGAGCAGGTTATGTTCCACGAGATCGACCAGGATTCCATTGACCGTCCCCGCGGTATGGACATCACAGTCGTCACCACAGCCAAGACAGATGACGAAGGCCGTGCACTGCTCAAAGCACTCGGCTTCCCGTTCAAATCCGAAGATAAATAATCTACGTAAAAGGTCCGTTCGGCGGCGCCGGTGCCATGAAATCTGATTTCATAACGCCAGTGAATCGCGAAGGAAACCGTTACGAGGAAGGGCAAGCGCCCAAATGACAATGACAGATCCTGTCGCAGACATGCTTACGCGTCTGCGCAACGCAAACTCGGCACACCACGACACCGTGTCCATGCCGTTTAGCAAGCTTAAAGGCCACATCGCCGACATCCTCAAGGCGCAGGGTTACATTACTGCGTGGAAGGTTGAAGACGCCGAAGTTGGCAAGAAGCTGACCATCGACTTGAAGTACGGTCCCAGTCGCGAGCGTTCAATCGCTGGCCTGCGCCGCATCTCCAAGCCTGGACTGCGCGTTTACGCAAAGTCCACCAACCTCCCCAACGTTTTGGGTGGGCTGGGTGTCGCCATTTTGTCGACATCGTCAGGTCTGCTGACCGACCGTCAGGCTGCCAAGAAGGGCGTGGGTGGGGAAGTCCTCGCCTACGTCTGGTAGTAGAGAGAGAAGGGAAAGAACTTATGTCACGTATTGGACGTCTCCCCATCTCCGTGCCTGCCGGCGTAGAGGTCAAGGTTGAAGATAACCTGGTCTCCGTTAAAGGCCCGAAGGGAGCACTGCAGCTAACTGTTGCAAGCCCCATCACGGTTGCTCTCGAAGAGAACACCATCACCGTTAGCCGCCCCAACGATGAGCGCGATTCACGTGCACTCCACGGCCTCTCTCGGACCCTCATTGACAACCTGATCATTGGTGTCACTGCAGGCTACGAGAAGAAGCTGGAAATTGTTGGTACCGGTTACCGCGTAGTTGCCAAGGGCAATAACCTTGAGTTCGCTCTGGGCTTTAGCCACCCGGTTGTCATTGAGGCACCCGTTGGCATCACACTGGCAGTTGAGAGCCCCACTAAGCTCTCCGTGTCAGGCATTGACAAGCAGCAGGTGGGCGAAGTTGCTGCCAACATCCGCAAGCTGCGCAAGCCCGACCCGTACAAGGGTAAGGGCGTACGCTACGCCGGCGAAATCATCCGCCGCAAGGTCGGAAAGGCTGGTAAGTAACCATGGCACTATCCGTAAGAGGAAAGTCCAAGGCCGCAGCACGCGGCCGTCGCCACCTGCGTGTACGTAAGCGCGTCAGCGGCACCACCGTACGTCCGCGTCTGGTAGTTAACCGTTCAGCACGCCACGTATTCGTTCAGGTCATCGACGACACCCAGGGCCTGACCCTGGTGTCGGCTTCGACACTGGAAGCAGACCTGCGCGCATTTGACGGTGACAAGACCGCCAAGGCTAAGCGCATTGGCGAGCTTATTGCAGAGCGCGCCAAGGCTGCTGGCATCGAAGCTGTTGTCTTCGACCGCGGCGGTAACCGCTACCACGGCCGTGTCGCAGCTATTGCTGACGGCGCACGTGAAGGCGGGCTGGCACTGTGACCGAAAACATTAACAAGGAGAACACTGTGTCAGAAGCTACTGCAGCTGACGGTGCCGCGAAGACTGAGACAGCCGCAGGCGCAGACAGCGCCCGTGGCCGTGGCGGTCGCGACGGTGCTCGTGGAGGCCGCGAAGGCGGTCGCGACGGTGGCCGTGGCCGTGGTCGCGATGGTGGACGTGAGGCTGAAAAGAGCCAGTTCATCGAGCGCGTTGTCAACATCAACCGTGTTGCCAAGGTTGTCAAGGGTGGCCGTCGCTTCAGCTTCACCGCTCTCGTGATCGTCGGTGACGGTAACGGCATGATCGGTGTTGGCTACGGTAAGGCTAAGGAAGTTCCTGCCGCTATTGCCAAGGGTGTTGAAGAAGCCAAAAAGTCCTTCTTCCGCGTACCCATGGTTGGCAAGACCATTCCCCACCGCGTACAGGGTGAAGCCGCTGCCGGCGTCGTCATGTTGCGTCCGGCTGCAGCTGGTACCGGTGTTATTGCCGGTGGTCCGGTTCGCGCCATCCTGGAATGCGTAGGCATCCACGATGTTCTGTCCAAGTCACTGGGTTCCTCCAATGCCATCAACATTGTTCACGCAACTGTTGCTGCTTTGAAGTCCCTGGAAGACCCCAAGGCAGTTGCGGCTCGCCGTGGCTTGCCTTTGGATGAAGTTGCTCCGGCTGTGCTGTTGCGCAATATGCAAAAGGCGGGTCTGTAATGACTACACCTAAGAACATTCAGCCTTCTGAGAAGAAGCTGGAAATCACTCAGATCAGGGGCGTCATCGGCGTCAAGCAGAACCAGAAGGATTGCCTTCGTTCACTGGGCCTCAAGCACATCGGCGACTCTGTCGTTCGTACGGCTGACGCAGTGACCGCTGGCATGATCAACACGGTTCCGCACCTTGTCAAGGTTGAGGAGGCGAAGTAAAAGTGGCTGAGAAGAACACTGCTGAGACTGTTGAAAAGCAGAACGCACTGAAGGTCCACCACCTGCGTCCCGCACCCGGCGCCAAGACGGTTAAAACCCGTGTTGGCCGTGGTGAAGGATCCAAGGGTAAGACCGCAGGCCGTGGTACCAAGGGTACAAAGGCCCGCTACCAGATCAAGGCCGGCTTTGCTGGCGGCCAGCTGCCGCTGCACATGCGTCTGCCCAAGCTGCGTGGCTTCAAGAACCCGTTCCGCGTCGAGTTCCAGGTTGTAAACCTGGAGAAGCTGAACGAGCTCTTCCCCGAAGGTGGCGTTGTCACCGTCGAGACACTCGTTGAGAAGGGTGCCGTTCGCAAGAACCAGCCCGTGAAGGTGCTGGGCACCGGTGACATCACCGTCAAGGTTGATATCTCCGCTCACGCATTCTCCACAAGCGCAATCGAGAAGATCACTGCTGCAGGTGGAACCACCACCGAACTGTAAAAAGTTCACAAATGCGCACATCTAGCGATTAGACTCTTGGTGGGCGGGGCTCATGTTCCGCTCACCAAGGGTCTTTCGTTTAAGTGCGTGCGGGTTAGTTCTGTCCGCGACATGGGTAGATTTGCCGTCACAGTTACAGTGCGTGCCAGATCACCCACTAGACTCTTTCCTTGGGCTTCAGCTACGAGGCCACATTCATCACTACACGTCAGGAGGACGCTTGCTTACCGCATTTGGCCGCGCCTTTCGCACGCCTGATCTGCGACGCAAGTTGTTGTTCACGCTGGGAATTCTTGCCATCTTCCGCTTGGGCGCTTTTATCCCCTCGCCCGGAATTGATTACCGAAACGTCCAACAGTGCGTGAATGCTGCTGACACGAGCCAGGGCATCTACCAGCTTGTGAACTTGTTCAGCGGCGGCGCCTTGCTTCAGGTTTCCATTTTTGCTTTGGGAATCATGCCGTACATTACGGCCAGCATCATCGTTCAACTTCTTCGCGTAGTGATCCCCCGTTTCCAGGAACTGCACCAAGAAGGTGCTCAGGGACAGGGTCAGCTCACGCAGTACACGCGCTATCTGACCATTGCCCTTGGTTTGCTCAACGCCACCACCTTGGTCACTCTTGCCCGCTCTGGCCAGCTCTTCGCTGGTTGCGGCGCTGCAGGCACGCCCGGTGCGTTGATCCCCAATGACAGCCTGATCACGATTCTGCTGCTCATCATCACCTTGACGGCCGGTTCAGGCTTGATCATGTGGATGGGCGAGCTCGTCACCGAAAAGGGCGTCGGCAACGGCATGTCCCTGTTGATCTTCGTTGCCATTGCTGCCATGTTCCCCACCTCATTGGGTGCCATCTTGAAGACTCAGGGCTGGGGCACCTTCTTGACCGTCATGGTTGTGGGTCTTCTCGTTGTTGCACTGGTTGTGTTTGTTGAGCAGTCCCAGCGCCGTATCCCCGTGCAGTACGCCAAGCGTATGGTTGGCCGCCGTACCATGGGTGGCACTAGCACCTACATCCCGATCAAGGTCAACATGGCCGGTGTTATCCCGGTTATCTTCGCCTCGTCGATGCTGTACCTGCCGTCCCTGATTGCGCAGTTTGCCACACCGGCCAACAGCACTGATACGCCGGCTTGGATTGAGTGGATCAACAATTACCTCACCAGAGGAGACCATCCGGTCTACATGTTGATGTACTTCCTTCTGACAATTGGGTTCACTTACTTCTACGTGGCTATTACCTTCGATCCTGAAGAAGTCTCTGACAACATGAAGAAGTATGGCGGATTCATTCCCGGTATCCGTGCGGGGCGCCCCACACAGGATTACTTGCAGTACGTTATTTCGCGCATCACACTCCCGGGCTCCATGTACCTGGGTATTGTGGCCCTGATCCCGCTGATCGCTTTGGTCATGGTGGGGGCAAACCAGAACTTCCCATTCGGCGGCACCTCGATTCTCATTGTGGTTGGTGTTGGCTTGGAGACTGTGAAGCAGATTGATGCGCAACTCCAACAACGCCACTACGAAGGGCTATTGCGATGACAAGAATGCTGATTATTGGACCTCCCGGTTCTGGCAAAGGCACACAAGCTGATCGCATTTGCGGGGTACTCGGCATTGTTGCGATTTCCACTGGTGATATTTTCCGCGCCAACGTCAAGGGTGAAACACCCCTTGGTATTGAGGCCAAGAAGTACATGGACAATGGTGACTTTGTCCCGGACAGCGTCACCAACCGGATGGTTCGTGACCGGCTTGCGCAGAGTGACGTTGCGGAAGGCTTCCTCTTGGACGGCTACCCGAGGACCTCTCCCCAGGTAGACGAGCTGGATGACATTCTGGGCGCTGCCGAGGCTAGCTTGGATGTTGTCGTGCAATTGACGGCCGACGACGAGGAACTCGTCAAGCGCCTGTTAGGCCGCGCCGTGGAAACAGGGCGCAGCGATGACACTGAAGCTGTTATCCGTCACCGCTTGGATCTTTACCGTGAGCAGACAGAGGTTGTAGTGTCCCGCTATGCGGAGCGAGGCATTCTGGCCAAGGTTGACGGTTTAGGCGAGATGGATGATGTGACGGCTCGTATCATGGACGCTATCAACAAGGTCAAGGGCGAAGCCGCCTAGTAACACCTAAGTATTGACAGCCTTTGCCGCAAGGCCGGGGGTTGTGACGGAGGGCTCCTTCCCGCACTATGGGGAGGAGCCCTCATTTATTTTCTTATCGAAAGGCTTCTTTCATGGCGTTTGGCCAGCAAAGAATTGAATACAAGACCATTGACCAGATGCGCATCATGCACCGCAGCGGGCTGATCCTGGACGCAGCTCTGAACACCACCATTGGTGCCGTGGCACCGGGTGTGACCACGGGTGAACTGGACGCCATCTTCGCCGCTGAATTGAAGAAGGCCGGGGCCACCTCCAATTTCCTGGGCTACCATGACTTCCCGGCTAGCATCTGCACCTCAGTCAACGACGAGGTGGTACACGGCATCCCCGGTAACCGCGTCCTGGAAGCCGGTGACCTGATCTCCATCGATGGTGGCGCCATTGTGGAGGGCTGGCATTCAGATTCGGCCAGGACCACCATTGTTGGCGGCCCCACTGCCGAAGATCCTGCCGATCGCCGGCTCAGTGACATCACCGAGGAGAGCATGTGGTGCGGTATTGCCGCCATGGCAACAGGGAAGTATGTGGGTGATATCGGTGACGCAATTGACGAGTTCGTGGTGTCCCAGCCCGGCGTGGAACTGGGGATTCTAGAGGACTATGTGGGCCACGGTATTGGTTCTGCCATGCACATGGCCCCGGATGTCCTGAACTACTCCTCAAAGCACCGCGGTCCCAAGCTCAAGGCGGGCATGTGCCTGGCACTCGAGCCGATGCTGGTCCGTGGCGGATTAGAAACCGTTACTTTGGAAGATGACTGGACTGTTGTAACAACTGACAAGGCCCGTGCCGCGCACTGGGAGCACTCAGTAGCCATTCATGCCAAGGGCATTTGGGTTCTCACCGCGGCCGACGGCGGTGCACAGCGACTTGCGCGCTGGGGAGTCACCCCGGTAGCGCTGGACTGACCCCAACTCCTCCCAACGCTCGCAAGCTCGCCTCGGGTCCCTCGGAGCTGGGGGCCCACCCAACTCCTCCCAACGCTCGCAAGCTCGCCTCGGGTCCCTCGGAGCTGGGGGCCCACCCAACTCCTCCCAACGCTCGCCGTGCCCCTGCCTTGACGCAAATTCGTCAGGGCAGGGGCACAACTGTTTAAGCGTAGTTTCCCTGGTGTCCATCTGGCGCTCACCGGATGTGTCAACACCCTGCGTAACTTGGTCATTGCACCCGTGCGGAACCCCGCCATCAGGCGGGAGAGTTTGACCACGGGAAGACTAATGAGGGGAACGTGTATATGCGCATTTATGCCCACCGCGGGGTTTCAGCGCATCTGCCGGAGAACACGCTGGCGGCATTCTCTCGAGCCATTGACTTAGGTGTTGACGGCATTGAGCTTGACGTCCACCTCTCAGCAGAGAGGATACCCATGGTGATCCACGATGAAACTGTGGACCGCACCACAAACGGCACCGGCAGAATCAGTGAATTCACGGCGGTCCAGCTTGGTTTGCTGGATGCTGGTCATGGACAGTTTGTGCCAACACTGGACCAAGTACTGGGCATGGCAGCTGGCAAGGTGCGGGTCAACATTGAGCTTAAGGATGACACGTCTGTGGCCGCAGTGCTCGGCGTCATTGCCGAGCATCCTGGCCTTGACTGGTTTTGTTCATCAATGCAGTTCACCGCACTGACGCAAATGTGTGAGCTTGCCCCTGGCAGTGATTGCCAGCCAGCCACTTTTGGTTGGGAAATGAATGCTGACGGTGGGGGAGACCTCCAAGAATCCATAGACTTTGCACTTCTGCATAAAAGTACAGGGGTTTCGGTGTGGGAGGGGCTTCTGGACCACACCACCATAGGCCTGATCCACGCCAGCGGACTGAAAGTCTGGGCGTGGACGGTCAATGACGCGGACAGGGCACGCGAGCTGGCGAACATGGGTGTAGACGCTCTCTGCACCGATGATCCGGAACTGATTCGCACTGCGCTCTGCTCCGTGCCCACGCACGCCCGGCAGGTGGAATAGATGGCCGTTTTAGAAGCTGTTGCGGCTGACACGGCCAACCCAGTGGCCGCCGATGTCCGGCTTCCGGTTCCGGGGCGCAAAACCTTCTCGCCACGGGCGCGCAAAGAGGCTCGGGTGTTTCTCGCCCTGGCACTGCCGAACCTGCTCCTGATTGCACTGTTCACCTACCGACCGCTACTGAGCAATATCTATTACTCCACGCTGGACTGGACGCTGGGCTCTGTTGACGCCACGGTGGTTGGCTGGGGGAACTATGTGGAATTCTTCCACTCCGGTGATGCCGTTTCGGTACTTGGAACAACTGCGGTCTTCACCGTGGCCACCGTTGGGGGCGCCATGGTTCTGGGCCTGCTGGTGGCTGTTGCTCTGAATCAACAGATTCCAGGGCGCACACTAGCCAGGTCAGCGGTGTTTGCCCCTTATGTGCTGTCCGGAGTTGGCGTGGGCATGGTGTGGCTGTTTATCTTTGATCCCGTCTACGGGGTCCTCTCCTGGGTACTGAGAGGAGTGGGGCTGGCCAGCCCACAATGGATCAACGATCCCGCCCTGGCACTGGTGATGGTGATCCTTGTGTTCGTGTGGAAGAACCTGGGCTACTGCGCGATCGTCTACTTGGCTGGCTTGCAGTCACTGCCGCACGACGTCATGGAAGCCGCCACACTCGATGGTGCGGGTCCCCTGAGACGCTTCTACTTCGTGGTGCTGCCCTTGCTCTCGCCAACAACGTTCTTCCTGCTGATCACGAGCACACTCAGTTCCCTCCAGGCCTTCGACATCATCAAAATCATGACACCCACAGGAAATGGCACGGGAACGCTCATCTTTGAGGCGTACCTGCAGGCGTTTGGCGCCTACAACAGGGCAGGCTATTCAGCGGCCATCTCGGTAGTGCTGTTCGTGCTGTTGCTGATTATGACGGGATTGCAATTGCGGTTCGTCGAACGGAAGGTGCATTACGCGTGAGCACCACAACCCTGCCCCATGCCTTCTCTAAAGCCAACCTGGCGCGGACCATCGCCACGGGCTACCTACCGCTGGTACTGGCCACGTTTGTGGTTGTGGCGCCCTTGCTCTGGATGGTTCTTTCTTCCTTGAAAGGTCCCGGCGAGATTGTCACCACGCAGCTTTCTGTGCTGCCACGGAATACCACGCTTGAGAACTACGCCCAGGCCGCCACGACCGTGCCCTTTGTGCGGTTCTTCATTAACAGTGTGGTTGTCACGGTGATCGGCTCAAGTATCAAGTGTGCTTTGGCAATCCTGACAGCCTACGCCTTGGTCTTTGTCCGTTTTCCCTTCAAGAGAGCAATCTTTCTGGCCATCTTGGTGGCACTGATGGTCCCGCCCCAAGTTTCTGTGCTGCCCAACTACATCTTCATCGCGGGCCTGGATGGCTTGAACACGTACTGGGGCATCATCCTGCCGGGACTAGGGACTGCCTTCGGCACCTTTCTCCTGCGCCAACATTTTCTCTCACTGCCGCCGTCCATTCTGGAAGCGAGCGAGATTGACGGAGCTGGACACCTGCGCAGGTTGTTTCAGATAGTGGTTCCAATTTCCGGGCCCAGCATCGCAACTGTGGCGCTGGTGACAATCGTGGGTGAGTGGAATGACTACATTTGGCCGCTCATCGTTACCGACAAACCGGAAATGATGACACTTCCTGTTGGCTTGACGCTGCTCGCCAATAGCGACTCCACAGCTCAAGCCTGGGGTGTGCTCATGGCCGGTGCCGTGATAGTCATTGTGCCCATTTTGCTCATCTTCGCTGCACTCCAGCGCTTCATCGTTGACGGACTGACCCAAGGTTCCGTCACCGGGTAAGAAAAAAGTTTCCCCTTCCACAAGTTGTTCAGGAAAGAAAGAGAAATTCACTATGTCACGGATCATTAATCGCAGAAATTTCCTCACCGTCACAGGGCTGGGTCTGGGCTCAGTTGCACTGGCCGCGTGTGGAGGACCTAGCACGGGCGGCAATGTACCGGCCGCCATGAATACTGACTGGGCCAAGGTGACACCGGCAGCCAAGATCACGTTCATGTCCAGCCACCCGGGGAAGTCAGCCGATATTGAAGCGGCACTGATCGCGGACTTTGAAGCGGCCAACCCCGGCATCAAAGTTGAGTTGATCACCGGAGGGGCCAACTACGAAGAGGTTGCACAGAAGTTCCAGACCTCCCAGGCCGGGAACAATGTGCCCGATGTTGTGGTGGCCTCAGATGTGTGGTGGTTCCGGTACGCCTTGGCAGAAACTGTCATGCCACTGGATGAGCTTCTGGCTGTGGTGGGGGACAAGAGTGCGGGGTTCAACGCGACGCTCTTTGGCGATTACAAGTACACGGACAAGCATTGGGCCGTCCCTTACGCTCGCTCCACACCCTTGTTCTACTACAACAAGGACCACTTCGCGGCGGCGGGACTGCCTGATAGGGCTCCTGCCACGTGGGAAGAATTTGCACTGTGGGCGCCAAAGATCCAGGCTGCCAATGCGGGCAACAAGGGCTACCAGCATGCCTACCAATATCCGGCACTAGCCGGATATGCGGGATGGACGTTGCAGAACGTACTGTGGGGCCAGGGCGGGGGATGGTCCAAGGAGTGGGAAATCACAGCGAATTCAGAGGCCTCCATCAAAGCCATGACCTGGGTACAGGAGAGCATCACCAAAGACAAGTGGGCAGGTGTCTCCTCAAAAGATGCCGTCTCAGACATGAGTGCCGGAGCTGTCAGTGCCACCGTGAGTTCCACAGGGGACTTGGTGGGAACACTCGAAGCCGCCAAAACAGCGAAAATGAACATTGGTGTTGGCTTCCTGCCAGGGGGCAGCGTCTCCGCCTCGCCAGTCTGCCCCACAGGCGGGGCAGGGCTGGTTATTGCGGCAAAGACGTCCCCCGAACGGCAGCTGGCGGCAGCAAAGTTTGTCTCCTTCATCACCAACGCGGCAAACACTGCACGGTTCTCCGAAGCAACAGGCTACATGCCGGTTCGCGATGATGCAGACATGACTGCCGTACTGGCCACCACTCCCCAAATACAGCTCGCACTTGACCAACTAAAGGTCACACGAAGCCAAGACTACGCCCGCGTATTCCTCCCCGGTGCGGACCTGGAAATGGCAAACGCAGCCGCGAAAATCATGAATGAGAAAGCCGATGTCGCCACAAGCCTGGGTGAACTTCAAGAAAAACTGGAGAGCATCTACACCAAGACTGTTCAGCCGAAGTTGAAGGACTGAGCCCTTCCGTGCCCGGCCCCGCGTACCCACTGTTGGAGAACAGTGGGTACGCGGGGCTGGGCGCTTTTTGTGGAGCATCAGGCTGCGGTGCACTGGTGGCAGATCCGGGTGCACGGCATAATCGTGGCAGGCAACCCGGCACAATAAAGGAGTCCATCTGATGTCACAGGACAAGAAAAAGCCGTCACGGCAGAGCACCATCACTGATGTGCCAGGCATCAGGGTGGGGCAGGCCCAGCGGCGCACCGACGGCTGGTTGACGGGGGTGAGCGTAGTTTTACCACCCCCGGGCACCATCGGTTCGGTGGATGTCCGTGGCGGCGGCCCCGGCACCCACGAGACGGATGCGCTGGATCCCACCACCATGGTCGCTACGGTGGATGCGGTGGCGCTGACAGGTGGCAGCGCCTACGGACTCGCAGCCGCTGGGGGGGTGCAGCAGTGGTGTGAGGAAAATGGCAGGGGGTTCGCGGTACCAGGGGGAGTGGTGCCCATTGTCCCTGCCGCAGCCATCTTCGATCTGGGACGCGGAGGCGATTTTTCTGCCCGGCCCAACGCCGCCATGGGGTATGAGGCGGCACTGGACGCGGCAAGCTCAACGGAAGGGGCCGACGTCGTCCGCGGGAACGTGGGTGCCGGAACCGGGGCAGCCATTGGGGCAGGAAAATATAAGGGTGGGCTGGGCACAGCCGCCATCAGGCTGACGGGTGAGAATGCCCACATTGTGGTGGGTGCCCTTGCCGTGGTCAACGCCGCAGGCATCCCCTGGGTGCCGGGTGCACAAAGCCTGCCGGCGGAGGAGGGGCTGAATACCACGTTGGCAGTTGTTGCCACCAACGCCACTCTCACGGCGGCGCAGGCCAAACGCACTGCCACCGCAGCCCACGCCGGCATGGCCCGGGCGCTTAATCCCGTGCACACGCTGGCTGACGGCGACACCATCTTCACGCTGGCAACCTGTGTGGATGTTTTGGCGCCGCATCCGGCATTCCCCCTTGCACCGCTCATTGAACTCCAAAGTGCCGCGGCTGAGGCCGTGCGCCTGGCCATTTTGGATGGTGTGGCCCAAGCCGAGGCCGTTCAAACCCCGTGGGGGATCCTGCCACGGTTCCCTGACGGGACGCCACAGGGCTCAATTTAACTTAATTGGCACTATGCACTAGAGTAGGTTGTTGGTTGTCTGTGCCTGCTCTATTGTGGGGCGCCCAGCAAACGCAGGTGTTATGCCAAAGCGTCGCTGAGTAATTGCAGGCAAACAATAAATCAGTAGCAAATCGAACGCCGGACTGACTCAGTTCCTTCCAGGAGCTGCACAAGCCGGCGCAACAAAGTTAGCGGAGGATATGGCCAAGAAAGACGGGGTCATTGAGATCGAGGGCGTTGTGACGGAAGCGCTGCCCAACGCGATGTTTCGTGTTGAGCTGACGAACAAGCACATCGTTCTTGCCCATATCTCAGGGAAAATGCGCCAGCACTACATTCGTATCCTTCCTGAGGACCGAGTTGTGGTGGAGCTTAGCCCATACGACCTTACCCGTGGTCGTATCGTCTACCGCTACAAGTAACCACAACTGCAATCACGCAAAGGAACGCCATGAAGGTTAAGCCGAGCGTCAAGCAGATCTGCGATAAGTGCAAGGTGATTCGCCGTAACGGTCGAGTCATGGTGATCTGCGAGAACCCGCGCCACAAGCAGCGCCAGGGCTAATTTCCCTTTTGGGAAATCCCGGGCTTTTGCTCACGCAAGTAAATTAATAAGGCAGCACAAGTTGGGCGAAGGCGAATTTTTTCGCAACCGTACAACGGACCCCTGGTCGGAGGCCAGGGCCGCATTCACAAAATGTGCGGGTGTACTGTCTACGACCTCCGGTTTACACATTGGAGCAGCCAAATATGGCACGTCTCGCTGGCGTAGACCTTCCCCGCGAAAAGCGGCTGGAAGTAGCGCTTACATACATCTACGGCGTGGGCAAGACCCGTGCAAAGAAAGTCCTGGCCGAAACGGGGATCTCCCCGGACGTCCGTGTCAAGGACCTTTCTGACGCTGAACTCGTTCAGTTGCGTGACAACATCGAGGGTAACTACAAGGTTGAGGGTGACCTTCGCCGCGAAGTAGCAGCTGATATCCGCCGCAAGGTTGAAATCGGCAGCTACCAGGGTATCCGCCACCGTCGTGGCATGCCCGTGCATGGCCAGCGCACGAAGACCAACGCACGTACCCGCAAGGGTCCGAAGCGTACCGTCGCAGGCAAGAAGAAGGCCGGCAGGTAGATCCCGCTAGCCGGTTGGGAAGTCTACTTGCGTAGCCTTCACAAAAACTGGCAAGCGTGGGCCCATGCCCGTGCCGCCCCCTTATTAAACTTTCGTAGGAGAATAAAATGCCCCCAAAGACTCGTGGAGCGGTTCGTAAGCCGCGTCGCAAGGATAAAAAGAATATTGCGCTGGGCCAGGCGCACATCAAGAGCACCTTTAACAACACCATCGTTTCCATCACGGATCCGAACGGTGCGGTCATCTCATGGGCTTCTGCCGGTGAAGTTGGCTTCAAGGGCTCGCGTAAGTCAACTCCGTACGCTGCACAGATGGCTGCTGAAGCAGCTGCCAAGCGCGCACAGGAGCATGGTCTTCGCAAGGTTGACGTTTTCGTAAAGGGTCCGGGTTCGGGCCGCGAAACGGCTATCCGTTCACTGCAGGCTGCTGGCCTCGAAGTTGGCTCCATCTCGGATGTCACGCCCAGCGCCCATAACGGCTGCCGTCCGCCCAAGCGCCGTCGCGTCTAGCAGTTCTTGAGCAGCAGAGTTGGCCTTCACCTCATGGTGGAGGCCAACTGCGCCGCCATTAAGTTCTGTCAGCCGTCATTTCCACTACCTGTGTTGCGTCATATAGCGGATGCTCGCTGAAAGGAAAACCCAGTGCTCATTGCACAGCGCCCCACCCTATCTGAAGAAGTAGTTTCCGAGAATCGCTCACGGTTCATTATTGAACCGCTGGAGCCCGGCTTCGGTTACACCCTGGGAAATTCACTGCGACGGACCCTGCTGTCCTCCATCCCTGGCGCTGCTGTCACCAGCATCCGCCTCGATGGTGTTCTGCATGAGTTCACCACGGTTCCCGGTGTTAAGGAAGATGTCACTGAGATCATCCTGAACATCAAGGGACTCTCCGTGTCTTCGGAGCATGACGAGCCTGTCGTCGCCTACCTGCGCAAGCAGGGCCCTGGCGTTGTTACGGCTGCTGACATTGCCCCGCCGGCCGGTGTGGAATTCCACAACCCCGACATGCACATTGCCACCCTGAACTCGAAGGGTAAGTTCGAGCTCGAACTGACCATAGAGCGCGGTCGCGGCTATGTTTCGGCTGCCCAGAACAAGAACGTAGATGCCGAGATTGGCCGAATCCCGGTTGACTCGATTTACTCACCCGTTCTGAAGGTGACCTTCCGCGTGGAGGCCACCCGTGTTGAACAGCGCACTGACTTTGACAAGCTGATTGTTGACGTAGAGACCAAGCAGGCCATCTCCCCGCGAGATGCCATTGCCTCTGCCGGCACCACGCTGGTTGAACTCTTTGGTTTGGCCCGCGAGCTGAACACTGCTGCTGAAGGTATTGAGATTGGCCCGTCCCCGACGGATGCCGCTCTTGCCGCAGACATGGCCCTGCCGATCGAGGACTTGGACCTGACGGTCCGTTCCTACAACTGCCTCAAGCGTGAGGGCATCCACTCCGTGGGTGAACTCGTTGCTCGCTCAGAGGCTGACCTGATGGATATTCGTAACTTCGGTGCGAAGTCCATCGACGAGGTAAAGGCAAAGCTGGTTGAGCTTGGTCTGTCCCTGAAGGATTCCCCTCCAGGATTTGACCTGGCCGCCCGTGCCGCAGCCCTTGATGAGAACGACGACGCATTTGGCGACGACGAGCTCTAAGCCGAACAACAATTTTTATTAGCCGTCCCGGTGCACACAGCTGATGTGCGCACCTGGCGGCTGACACTTGAGGAGAAACACCATGCCTACACCCGCTAAGGGTCCCCGCCTCGGAGGCGGAGCGGCTCACGAGCGCCTTATGCTCGCGAACCTGTCCGCCGCTCTGTTCGAGCACAAGCGGATCACCACCACCTTGACCAAGGCCAAGCGCCTGAGCCCCTACGCAGAGCGACTGGTAACTTTCGCAAAGCGTGGCGACTTGTCATCACGGCGCCGCGTTCTCGGCCTGATCAGCAACAAGGGCATTGTCCATGAGCTGTTCACCGACATCGCCAAGGCTGTAGAAAACCGCGATGGCGGCTACACCCGCATCACCAAGATCGGCAACCGTAAGGGCGACAACGCTCCCATGGCTGTCATCGAGCTCGTTCTGGAACCGGTTAGCCCCAAGCAGGCCGTTGTGAAGGAAGCTACCGCTGCTGCCGCCAAGGCCGCCCCGGTTGAAGAAGCTCAGCTTGAAGAAGTTGTAGAGACCGAAGTTGTAGCTGAAGAAGCTGCTGTAGAGGTTGAAGAAGCAGCTGCGCAAGAGACCAAGTAATTCATAAGCGAAAGCTTTTGTTTTAGTAGCAAGGACCCGTCACCTTCAAGGTGGCGGGTCCTTGCCGCATTTAACGGTCTGTGACTACGCTGTTCTGTGTGCCTCGCCTGGGCAGCCGTATTGTGGCCCGTGCGGTGCCCCAGACTGGTTACTGAGGTTGCGGATCCAATTCGGTGACGCCATGGCTGGCCGGTAGAATTCAGGCATGCAAAACCACCATCCTTCTCCCGAAGAACTAGGCCTTGTCCGTGTACGTCTGGACATTGCGTACGACGGCGGTCCCTTCAGCGGGTGGGCCATTCAGCCGGGGCTGCAGACACTGCAGGGAACCCTGGAGGAGGCCCTGGCGCTGATCATGCGCCGACTCGTGCGCCTCACAGTGGCAGGACGTACGGACACAGGTGTTCACGCCCGCGGGCAGGTGGCCCATTGCGACTTCACCCAGGCGGAATGGGATGGGCTGAACCGAGACAATACCGTCGAACCGTGCCTGGCCCTGCTCCGTCGCATCAACGGGGCGCTGGGGTGGGTCCTGAAGGACTCCCAGGGGGCCATCCAGATCCAGAGGGTGCAACGGGCCGGCCATGGTTTTGACGCGCGGTTCTCGGCCCTGTGGAGGCGCTACAGCTATAGGATTGCCGACGCTTCAACCAAGCGGGATCCGTTACTGCGCACGCAGACCCTGTGGTTCAACCAGGACCTTGACGCCGATCTGATGGATGCCGGGGCCGCCGAGCTTCTGGGGCTGGGAGATTTCAAGGCCTTTGCCAAACCGCGCGAGGGTTCCACCACAGTGCGGACCCTGCAGCGCTTCGATTTCACCCGTGGGGATGACGGTGTGATTAACCTCAACATCCAGGCCGATGCGTTTTGCCACAACATGGTGCGTGCATTGACAGGTGCGGCGCTGCGCGTCGGGCAGGGCATGGAGGGTCCGCATTGGATGCGCGAGAGACAGTTGGCGGGCGTCAGGGACGCCAAATCCGTGCTGGCAAGCGCCCACCCGCTAATTTTCGAGGAAGTACGGTACCCGGACGCGGCTGAACTTCATGAACGCGCCACCTTAACCCGGACGCGACGGGCACCCGTAACAGCCTTTGGTACCCCGCTTTGACCTTGGCCTATTATTAAAGGTATCGTGGATAGTCGTTGTGCGTGTCCTATCCCGATACCACGCGCCCGTTACAGGTCCGGTTGCAGGACTACCACTGAATGGGCGTCATCGGGAAGTGTCAGGATGACTGGTGTTAGAGCCCTCACCTCTGTTCCGGTAAACGCATAGATAGCAGGTGTCAACCATCTGTGACACCACCTAAGAACAAGAAACGAAGGCAAAAACCGTGCGTACGTATACCCCGAAGCCCGGCGATATCAACCGTCAGTGGCACATCATCGATGCCAATGACGTTGTCTTGGGCCGTCTTGCCAGCCAGACCGCAACACTGCTGCGTGGAAAGCACAAGCCGACCTTCGCTCCCCATATGGACATGGGCGATTTCGTCATCATCATCAACGCCGAGAAGGTTGCCCTGACCGGCGCCAAGCTCGAACAGAAGCGCGCTTACCGCCACTCCGGTTTCCCGGGCGGCCTGTCAAGCGTCAACTATGCAGAACTGCTGGAGAAGAACCCGGTTCGCGCAGTGGAGAAGGCCATCGCTGGCATGCTCCCCAAGACCAAGCTGGGCAACGCTCAGATCAGCAAGCTGAAGGTCTACCGCGGCTCCGAGCACCCCCACGCAGCGCAGCAGCCCCAGACTTTCGAAATTACCCAGGTCGCCCAGTAGTCCTGGCCACCGCCTCAATCATTAATCAAGGAGAATCGTGGCTCAGAACACTGAAGAGCTGAACACCGAAGCCGTTGTGGCCGAGGAAGAAGTTTTGACTAGCTACACGAGCGAAAGCTCAGCTGCATCTGATGCAGCACCCAAGAAGGAACGCCCGGCACTGACCGTATCAGGCGCTGCTGTTGGCCGTCGCAAGCAGGCAATTGCCCGCGTTCGCGTGGTTCCCGGCACCGGCAAGTGGGTTGTTAACGGCCGCGAGCTGTCCAACTACTTCCCGAACAAGCTGCACCAGCAAGAAGTTAACGACCCGTTCCGCATCCTCGATCTCGATGGTGCTTACGACGTCTGGGCCCGTATCCACGGTGGCGGTGCATCAGGCCAGGCCGGTGCTTTGCGTCTGGGCGTTGCTCGTTCCTTGAACGAGATCGACGTTGAGAACAACCGCGCGATCCTGAAGAAGGCAGGCTTCCTTACCCGTGACGCACGCGTCATCGAGCGTAAGAAGGCTGGTCTGAAGAAGGCTCGTAAGGCTTCGCAGTACTCCAAGCGCTAATCTCAGCGCTCCCAGAAAATCCCCGGCCGCTTCGCGACCGGGGATTTTTTGGTACCCTGCGCTGATATTAGCGCTTGGCTCCACAAGCGCTAATTTCTGTGCTTCCATAAAATGCCCGGCCGCTTTGTAGCCGGGCATTTTTGCGTGCTGGCATGAACCGTTGCCATCGGCATGCCCTTATCCAATGGAACATTGTGAGCGGGCGCATGGGTGGGGTGCGGTGGTTTTCTCAGTTCCATGATTTAGACTGAAGAAGATGTCAAGATTATTTGGAACAGACGGTGTCCGCGGTTTGGCCAATGGCCTACTGACGGCTGAATTGGCCTTATCCCTCGCACAAGCCGCAGCTGTTGTGCTCGGTCATGAGCAGATGAGCGAGGGCAAGCGCCCCCGAGCGGTGCTTGCCCGTGATCCCAGAGCCAGCGGTGAGTTCATTGGTGCTGCCGTGGTGGCTGGGCTGGCAAGTGCCGGCGTGGACGTCTATGACGCAGGTGTACTGCCTACTCCCGCGGCGGCGTTTCTGATTGCCGACCTCGGCGCAGACTTTGGCGTGATGATCTCCGCCTCCCACAACCCGGCGCCAGATAATGGCATTAAGTTCTTTGCGCGGGGTGGCACAAAGCTCGCTGACGATGTTGAAGACGCCATTGAGTCTCAGCTCCAGCACGATGCTGTGCGGCCCATAGGTGTTGACGTGGGGCGTATTCAACGCTTTGCTGATGCCGAGGATCGCTACATTGTGCACTTGCTGGGCACACTGCCAAACCGTTTGGACGGGCTGAAGATTGTCCTTGACTGTGCCCATGGCGCAGCCAGCGGATGCTCCCCCCAGGTCTTCACGGACGCGGGTGCGCAGATTACTGTCATTGGTGCCGAACCTGACGGGCTGAACATCAACGAAGGTGTTGGGTCCACGCACTTGGAACTGCTGCAGGAAACCGTTCTGGCAACTGGTTCTGACTTGGGGATCGCTCATGACGGCGATGCTGATCGTTGCCTGGCAGTGGACCACGAGGGCAACGTCATAGATGGCGACCAGATCATGGCTGTCCTCGCCCTGGCTCAAAAGGCTTCTGGAGAGCTCAAAGATGATGTCCTTGTGGCCACCATTATGAGCAATCTGGGCTTGAAGATTGCCTTGCGTAATGCTGGCATCACGGTCCGTGAAACCGGTGTGGGGGATCGCTACGTGCTCGAAGAGATGCGGCGGGGCAGCTACACCCTCGGCGGCGAGCAGTCCGGGCACGTGATCTTCTCCAAGTACGCCACCACAGGAGACGGGTTGTTGACCGGGCTGCAGCTCGCGGCTCAGGTGGCCAAAACAGGCAAGAGCCTGAAGGAATTGGCTGCTGTCATGACCAAGCTCCCGCAAATCATGATCAACGTCAAGAACGTGGACAAGAACCGGGCTTCCTCCACTCCTGCCATCAATGCCGCGGTGGCCAAAGCCGAAAGCGAACTCGGCGATACCGGGCGCGTCCTGTTACGCCCCTCGGGCACCGAAGCGCTGGTGCGTGTCATGGTTGAAGCCGGAGACATTGAAACGGCAGAACGTATTTGTAACGATTTGGTGAGCGTAGTCAAAGCAGAGCTTTCGCTCTAAGAAGCCTGTTTCTAGGGTGTCTGGGGTGCCTTCAGGGGCAAGGTAAAGCGTCACAGACAAGATAAAGGGCGGCAACCGTGGGGTTGCCGCCCTTTATTGTTGGGGGAATGCTAGCTCGGGTTAATTAGTGCTGCCCGCCGCTGGGCGTGGCCTTGAGAGCATCGCGGATTTCGGTGAGCAGAGCGAGTTGCGGATCAACCTCGGCCTCCGGTTCCTTGATGCCGAGCTTGGCGTTGCGCTTGGCGATGATGTGGTTCATGGGGATAACCACGGCGAAGTAAATAGCCGCGGCAACTAACAAGAAGTTAACCACTGCGGTAAGGAATACTCCGAAGAGGATATCAACGCCGCCAATGGTGACAACGGCGAAACTATCGAAGTTTGGTGACTGGAATATTGCGGCGATAAGCGGCATCAGGATGTTCTTTACGAGGGAGTTTATGACTGCCCCGAAAGCTGCACCGATGACGACAGCGACGGCAAGGTCAACGACATTGCCCTTCATAATGAAATCTCTGAATCCCTTTAGCATGCCCTTAAGCTACCGCATTAGCGGGCATTCTGTATGGATTCGGCGAGAAATATATTTGTAGCGCTATTTGTAGCCGGGTGAGCCGGGAAGCCCAAGATATTCCTCATAGCTTGCGATGCCCCGAACCTTCATGTCTTGGGCAGCTCCAACGCCGAGGTAGCGCAGATGCCATGGTTCAGCCAAGTAGCCAGTCTTCAGTTCCGCGCCGGGGACATAGCGGACCACGAAGCCATGGTCATGAGCGTGCGCGGCAACCCACTGCGCTGCTGGATTTCCAGCGAAACATGAGGTGAAATCACATGCTGACCCTGCAGCGGCGTCGCCTATGTCAATGGCCAACCCGGTTTGGTGCTCCGAGAAGCCGGGGCGGGCCGAGGTGGTATCAGCGGCTGCGGCTCCTTTTTTGGCCACATAGCTGTTGTAGAGGTTGAACTGTGTGTCATAGGAGCGGTAGCTGCTCATCAGGGTCAAGTTCACGCCTTGAGCGGCTGCTGCGGTGAACATCCGTTCTGCAGCAGCGGCGGCCTCCGCCCGGAGTGCGCCGGGCTCTTGTGAGCCTGTGGCTACGGCCGGGGCTCTCAGATCTTTTGGTGCATACTTCAGCGGGCTGAGCTGGTGCGTTTTATTGACGAGCACCAAAGAACTGTTGGGATTGAATATATCCAACAGTTTCTTATCTGATGGAACCTCAGATCCGGTGGCGAACAACTTTTGGATGGGCGAGCCTGATGCTGCGCCTTTGACAAGAGTCTGCGCTGGGGTAGTAGCTGGGGCTATGGGGGACGCGGAGCTTCCTGATGCGGATAGCGGTTTCTGCTTTGCCGATGGAGCAGGATCATGGGTGGGAGTGGCCGAAGCTGTGGGTGAGGAAAGCACCTGTGAGGCGTCGGTGCCCGAACGTGCGGATGCTGGAGCGGCGCCGGAGGGCCCGGCTGAGTCTGTGGAGGCGTCCAGGGCCAGCGCACCGACCAGGACCAGGGTGGCCCCAACCAGGGAGAGGAGCACGCCACCAGGGCGCGGCCAGGACAATTCACGGTGCAGACGCGCACCTAGAGTTTGCCGAGGGTGCCGTGTCTGGTGGAATCCCACAACCGGCACTAGACCTTCCTCAAAAGCATGCGGCGGATGGAGTGATCGGAGTCCTTGGTGAGTACTAACTGGGCGCGGCCGCGTGTGGGCAGCACATTCTGCAGTAGGTTCGGTTCGTTGATGCTCTTCCAGATGCGCGATGCCGTGGCTGTCGCCTCAACATCGGAAAGGGCTGCATAGCGGCGGAAGTAGGAATCAGGATCGGCGAATGCGCCGCTGCGCAGGGAACGGAAACGGTCAATGTACCACTGCTCAATGTGGCTGGTCTTGGCGTCCACATAGATCGAAAAGTCGAAAAAATCGCTTACGGCCAGACCGGAGCGTCCATCGCTGCGGGGGCGGGCAGCGGCGAGCACATTTAGCCCTTCCACAATGAGCACATCAGGGCGCCGGACCACTACTTCTTTGCCGGGGATAATGTCATAGCTGAGGTGGGAGTACATGGGAGCGCGGACTTCCTCGGCGCCGCTCTTGACGGCGCTGACGAATCGCAGCAGTGCCCGGCGGTCATAGGACTCAGGGAAGCCTTTGCGGCCCATGAGCCCGCGGCGTTCCAATTCGGAGTTGGGATAGAGGAAGCCGTCTGTTGTGACAAGTTCCACATTGGGGGTATCCGGCCAGCGGCGCAGCATTTCACGAAGTACCCGTGCCGTGGTGGATTTGCCCACAGCCACGGAACCGGCCACACCAATGACAAAGGGGGTACGGGAGCCGTGTTCACCCAGGAATGTAGTGGTGGCGTTGTGCAAGTGACCTGCAGCGCCCACGTAGAGGTTCAACAGGCGCGAGAGCGGCAAATACACATCGTGGATCTCGCGCAGGTTTAGCTGGTCGCCGAGCCCACGCAGGCGCTGGATGTCGGATTCATCCAGAGGTTGCTCAATCTTGTTGGCAAGACGGGACCACGTCTGGCGGTCCAGTTCCACGAAAGGGGAGGCGCTGACGCTATTGCTCGGCTCGGTTCTCTGCGCTGTCACACCTGCAATTCTGCCTTGTTTGCTGTGAGGTGGGAAACGAGAGTGGTAGAACACTTCTGGGTTGGTGATGGTTTTTCATGACACTTATGCCAGAGGACGTAGAACGTCCTCTAAATTCCGAGGGGTTTATGATTGATTTTCATGTGTGGAATTGTGGGATACGCCGGTACCGCCCCGGCTCAAAGTACTGCAGCATCAGCTGGGCAACGCGCTCTTGAGGTAATTGTGGAGGGACTAAGGCGGCTTGAATACCGGGGTTACGACTCCGCTGGTATTGCGGTGGTTGGCGCTGATGGCATCGCCATGCGCAAGAAGAGCGGAAAACTTGTCAAACTCTTGGAAGAGCTGGCACTGCACCCGCTCCCCGCCGCAACGGCCGGGATCGGGCATACCCGCTGGGCTACACACGGCGGTCCCACCGATGCCAATGCCCATCCCCATGTGGTTGGCGGCGGCAGCTTGGCCGTGGTGCACAACGGGATTATTGAAAACTACTCAGGACTCAAAGCTGACTTACTGGAACGCGGGCACAGTTTCGCTTCCGAGACCGACAGCGAAGTTGCCGCCACCTTGCTGGGCGAAATCTACGCCAGCCTGGGCGCGGATGGCGGCGCCGCGGATGGTCCAGTGGCCGGCGGTGGCAGGCTCGCCTCGGCCATGCGGCTTGTGGGGCAGCAACTCGACGGCGCTTTCACCTTGGTGGCCACGCATGTGGCGGAACCTGGCGTAGTGGTGGCCGCCCGCCGCAACTCTCCTTTGGTAGTGGGGTTGGGTGATGGGGAGAACTTCCTGGGCTCGGACGTTTCGGGATTCATTGACTACACCCGGCGGGCTGTTGAGCTGGGACAAAACCAGGTTGTCAGCATCACCGGCACGTCCGTGGAGATCACTGATTTTTACGGTACCCCGGCGCAGGGCCGTGAATACTTGGTGGACTGGGATTCGGCAGCTGCTGAAAAGGGCGGGTATCCCTCCTTTATGGAGAAGGAAATCAATGACCAGCCCGACGCCGTCGCCCAAACCCTGCTGGGCCGGACCAACGGCGAGGGTGTCCTAACACTCGATGAATTGCGGGTTGACCCGTCAGTTCTCAAGTCCATCAACCGAATCATTGTGCTTGCTTGCGGCACCTCCGCCTATGCCGGACAGGTAGCCCGGTACGCCATTGAGCACTGGTGCAGGATCCCCACCGAGGTGGAGCTCTCTCACGAATTCAGGTACCGGGATCCCATTGTGGATGAACGCACCCTTGTGGTCTCTATTTCCCAATCCGGGGAAACCATGGACACCTTGATGGCTGTTCGCTATGCCAAGGAGCAAGGCGCCGTTACGGTCTCGATCTGTAACACCAATGGTTCCACGATTCCCCGCGAATCAGACGCGGTGCTATACACGCATGCGGGGCCGGAGATTGCCGTGGCCTCCACCAAGGCGTTCCTGGCCCAAATTACGGCCACCTATCTGCTGGGACTTTATTTGGCACAGCTGCGCGGAAACTTGTTCCAAGGCCAAATCAAGGACATTCTGGCCGAACTGGCCAAGACCCCCGCAAAGATAGCGCGCGTTCTGGAGAACGCAGAGCAGGTCAAGGAACTTGCCCGCAGCATGGCCGAGACCCGCACCGTGCTCTTCCTGGGCAGGCACGTGGGCTATCCGGTAGCCATGGAAGGGGCCTTAAAGCTCAAGGAGCTGGCCTACATCCATGCTGAAGGTTTTGCCGCGGGGGAGTTGAAGCACGGGCCCATCGCACTCATTGAAGAAGGCCAGCCCGTCATTGTGGTGGTTCCTTCGCCGCGGGGGCGTGATTCGCTCCACGCCAAAGTGGTCTCCAACATCCAAGAGGTACGGGCGCGCGGCGCCAAGACCATTGTGATCGCCGAAGAAGGCGATGAATCCGTGCGGGAGCACGCAGAGCATGTGTTCTACATTCCCGAGACAAGCACGCTCCTAGCCCCTCTTCTGGCAACGGTACCGCTGCAGATCTTTGCGCTGGAACTGGCCACGGCCAAGGGCTATGACGTGGATCAGCCCCGCAACCTGGCCAAGTCCGTCACCGTGGAATAATGTGACCCGCCGCTCGCCGCGGCCCGCGAGCTGCGGTGAGATTACTGACCGCGGCAGCTACTGGAGATAAGGTGGAGCCATGATTATTGGCATTGGTGTGGATGTTGTTGACATTGAACGATTCGGCCGCCAGCTGGAGCGGACTCCCGGGCTCCGAGAGCGCCTCTTTGTGCCGGCCGAGCGCGGTCTGAACACGCGTTCGCTGGCTGCGCGGTTTGCCGCCAAGGAGTCCGTTGCCAAGGCCTTGGGCGCGCCCGCGGGTATGAACTGGCAGGATTGCTGGATTGGGTTGGATGAGCACGGGCCCACCATCAATGTCAAGGGCACCGTGGCTGCCGTGGCCAAATCCAAGGGCATCAAGCACTGGCACCTTTCCATGAGCCACGACGGCGGGATTTCCACTGCCCTGGTGATTGCCGAAAGCTGACATGCTCAGCGCCCACACAGCCGCCTCCGTCCGCGCCGCCGAGCAGCCGTTTCTAGAGGCAGGGTGCGGAGCTTCGCTGATGCGCCAGGCAGCGCATGGGCTGGCCATGGGCGTGGTGGCAATGCTGCGGGCACGCGGACGCGGTGTTTATGGGGCCCGGGCCGTATTGCTGATTGGCTCGGGTAACAATGGCGGCGACGCCCTCTACGCGGGTGCCTTGCTGGCGGCCCGCGGTGTACGCACGGCGGCGTTGCTCGCCGGTGCGCGGACCCATCCGGAGGCACTAACTGCTTTTCTCGGCGCAGGAGGACGTTGTATTGCGGAAGTGGACGCGGCCCAACCGGCACTGTGGGCCGAAGTCAGTGCGGCCGATGTGGTGGTTGACGGGTTGCTGGGCACCGGTGGGAGAGGTGGGCTCCGTGGTGCAGCAGCCGGGATTGTGGCAAGACTGCAAGAGTTGGAAGGCTCCGCCCGGCCTGCAGTGGTGGCCTGCGATCTGCCCAGCGGCGTGGACGCCACCACAGGGGCCGTTCATGGGCCCGTGCTGCGGGCGGACCTGACCATTACTTTTGGCGCCCACAAGGCCGGGCTGCTAAGTGCCCCGGGTGAACAATTCGCCGGCACCGTAAAGCTCATTGACCTAGGGATCACGGAGGCGCTGGCAGACGCGGCACTGTTCCGGCTAGAGATTTCAGAGCTGGCCGCCATGCTGCCACAGCCCAAGAGTGCCGATCACAAATACACCCGAGGTGTGGCCGGGATTGTGGCCGGATCAAGCCAATATCCCGGGGCCGGATTGCTGGCGGTGGCGGCGGCTTCGGCCTGTGGGCCCGGCATGGTGCGTTATCTGGGACCGGCCGCGGTTGCCGCCGCCGTCCATCTGCGTAATCCCGAAGTGGTATGTTCGGATGCTTCGCCGGGGGAAGCACGGGTGCAGGCCTGGCTGGTGGGGCCAGGGATCAACGGCGATGACGCACAGCGTGAGCGGGCGCTCAGCGCCATCGCCTCGGGGCTGCCCACTGTGGTGGACGCCGGCGCGCTGGCGCTGGTGAACCCCGCGCAGGGAACTGAGAACGCGCACTTGATACTCACCCCGCATGCGGGTGAACTGGCAGAAATCCTGGCCCGGGCCAATCTGGACCTGGACCGCACCCAGATAGAGGCGGAGCCGCTCACTGCGGCACGCCGGGCAGCTGAAGTGTTCGGCGCTGTGGTCTTGTTGAAAGGGCCCACCACGCTCATCGCAGCGCCTGACGGGCTGGTGTTCACTGCGGCCAACGGTTCGGCCCGGCTTGCTACGGCCGGTAGCGGAGACACCCTTGCCGGGATCATCGTGGCACTGCTGGCCATGCTGGTTCAGGCCCCAGCTATTCGAACCTTGGACATTCCTGCCCCAGAAGGCCCGCGCAGTGCGGCGGAGCCCCGTGAACTTGCCCGTATTGCGGCGCTCGCAGCCGCGCTTCACGGCGAGCTGGCAAGCCTGAACCCCACTGCTCCGCTCAATGCCGGAGAGCTGGCGCAGCGAATCCCCTCCGTTTGGGCACAGTTGTGCCATAAAGGCTCTTAGTTGACCCCCGCGTTTGGAAGGAGAACCATGGAAATTTGGCCGGGCCTGGTTCACCCGTTGGGTGCCCATGCGGACGCGGAAGGCACAAACTTTGCCTTGTACAGCGAGGGTGCACAGGCGGTGACACTGTGCTTATTCAACTCGGACGGCACACGGACCACGCTGGAACTGACGGAAACAGACGGGTATGTGTGGCATGGCTACGTGCCCGGCGTAGTCTCCGGCCAGCACTATGGCTACCGTGTTGACGGCCCCTGGGGCCCGGCTAACGGCTTGCGTTTCAACGCCGCCAAACTCCTGTTGGACCCCTACGCCCGGGGGATAGCCGGCGGCATTGATTGGGGTCAAGAAGTCTTCGGCTATCAACTCGGGGAACCGCAAAGACGAAATGATGAGGATTCGGCAGCCCACACGTTATGCAGCGTGGTGGTGGACGATTCTTTTGACTGGAGCTACCCGGACGGCAGCACTGATAGGAGCCCGGGAACCCCGTACCACGAGACGGTCATTTACGAGGCCCACGTCAAGGGACTCACCGCGCTGCACCCCGATGTTCCTGAGCACCAGCGTGGACGTTACGCGGGGGTGGCTCACCCCCTCCGTGGTGGCCCACCTGAAAAGGGTGGGTGTGAGTGCCGTCGAACTCATGCCGGTGCACCAATTTGCGCAGGATGAGCGGCTGCTGGGCCAAGGCTTGCGCAACTATTGGGGCTACAACACGATTGGTTTCTTCGCCCCACACAACGAATACGCCACCAGTGCCGACCCGTGCGAACAAGTGCGCGAGTTCAAGTCCATGGTCAAGGAACTGCACCGCAACGGCCTGGAAGTCATCCTCGATGTTGTGTACAACCACACTGCGGAGGGTAACCATCTGGGCCCCACATTGTCCTTCCGTGGCATTGACAATGATGCTTACTACCGGTTGATGGAAGGGGACAAGGAGCATTACCTGGACTACACGGGCACGGGAAATTCGCTCAATGTCCGCTCTCCCCACTCACTCCAACTCATCATGGATTCGTTGCGGTATTGGGTTACCGAAATGCATGTTGACGGGTTCCGTTTTGACCTTGCCGCCACCTTGGCCCGGGAATTTTATGATGTAGACAAACTCTCCTCATTCTTTGAGATGGTCCAGCAGGATCCTGTCATTTCGCGTGTGAAACTCATTGCTGAGCCGTGGGATCTTGGCCCCGGCGGGTACCAGGTGGGCAACTTCCCGCCACAATGGAGTGAGTGGAACGGCAAATTCCGGGATACGGTCCGGGACTTTTGGCGCGGCGAGCCATCAACTCTGGGCGAGTTTGCTTCCCGGCTGACGGGCTCCTCAGATCTGTATGGACATTCCGGGCGCAGCCCCGTGGCCTCCATCAACTTCGTCACGGCCCATGACGGCTTCACCCTGGCCGATCTGGTCAGCTACAACGACAAACACAACGACGCCAACGGAGAAGAGAACCGTGACGGCGAATCCGATAACCGTTCCTGGAACCACGGGGTGGAGGGCCCCACCAGCGATACCGCCGTGCTGGCGCTCCGGGCACGGACACAGAGGAACTTTCTGACCACGTTGCTGCTCTCCCAAGGCGTGTCCATGATCGCGCACGGCGATGAGCTGGGCCGGACCCAGAACGGGAACAACAACGCCTACGCCCAGGACTCGGCGCTTTCTTGGATCAATTGGGACCAGGCCGATGCCGAGTTGATTGACTTTGTCTCCCGGCTGGCAAGGATACGGCAAGCGCACCCCGTGTTCCGGCGTCGCCGGTTCTTTGATGGGCGCCCTGTGGAACGTGGGGACGACGGCGCACTGCCGGACATTGTGTGGTTGCGCCCCGACGCAGCAGCCATGGCGCCTGCGGATTGGGACAGCGGATTCGGCCACAGCATTGGGGTTTTCCTCAACGGGGGCGGCATCCCGGACTGCGGTGCCCGGGGCCAACCCGTAGTTGATGACTGTTTCTTGATGCTGTTCAACGGCGGTGATGACGCGGTGGAGTTCACCCTCCCGGATCAGGGCTACGCCATGCACTGGATAGTGGAAATCCATACGGATGGGGTGGTGGGGCACCAACTTTCGGCGGGCGCCGTCGTTCTTGTCACCGGTCGCTCGGTGCTGGTACTGCGCGCCCCGGATCGGGACTAGCTGCAGATCACATCCAAGGCGTGGCAAGATTGCTGGTATGACTTATCACGCCGAGGAAAACCGTTATGAATCCATGCCCTACCGCCGAGTTGGGCGCAGTGGGCTGAAATTGCCCGCCATCTCCTTGGGCCTGTGGCACAATTTTGGCGACGACAAGCCGTTCCAGGAGCAGCGCGATATCCTGCGCCGCGCCTTTGACCTGGGTGTCAACCACTTTGACCTGGCCAACAACTATGGTCCGCCGGCGGGCAGTGCCGAGACGAACTTTGGCCGCCACCTGAAGGAGGGTCTGGGCGCGTACCGCGACGAATTGGTCATCTCCACCAAGGCCGGCTATCTCATGTGGCCGGGCCCGTACGGGGAATGGGGCTCACGCAAGTCCCTGCTCTCCAGCCTGGATCAGTCGCTCTCGCGGATGGGCCTTGACTACGTGGACATCTTCTACAGCCACCGCCCCGACCCGGACACCCCCATGGAAGAAACCATGGGCGCCCTTGATTACGCCGTGCGTTCGGGCAAGGCACTGTATGCAGGCATTTCGTCTTACACCCCGGCGCAGACTCTCGAAGCTGCCCGGATCCTGAAGGAAATGGGCACCCCGCTGCTCATTCACCAGCCCTCCTACTCGATGCTGAACCGTTGGACGGAGAACGGCGAGCCGAACCTCTATGAAGCGCTCGAGTCCGTGGGGGCCGGCTCCATTGCCTTCTCGCCTCTGGCCCAGGGCATGTTGACGGATAGATACCTCCTGGGTGTGCCGGCAGATTCACGCGCCGCCAAGGAGCACTTCCTCTCTCACAATGACCTGACGGAAGAAAAAATGGCCAGAGTGCGCGGACTCAATGATATTGCTGCCGGGCGGGATCAGTCGCTGGCGCAGATGGCCATTGCCTGGATTCTGCGCGAACAAAGCAAGGGCAGTTCGGTCACCTCGGCGCTGGTGGGCGCTTCCAGTGTCAAGCAGTTGGAAAACACCGTTGCCGCCGTTAACAACCTTGACTTCACTGACGAGGAGCTGGCAGCGATCGATGAGTTCGCCGTCGAATCTGATATCAACAGGTGGGCGCAGAAGTAGCAAAATCAGCACGCTTTCCTGGCGAAGGCATGCTTGTGTGACAAATCAACGAGACATTGTTGCCCCGAGGGAACAAAATCGGGGCAACAAGTGTTGACTAGTATGGTTAAGGGCGCCGTTGGGGCGCCAGGTCCGGTCGAAACAGCCGTGCGTCGTGTCTTTATGTCAACCGTGAAGACGTGCGTCGACCCCTCACCGCAAGAAGTGACAGCCGGGCCCGTTTGAGTTTTTATGAAGGAGTTCCGTGTCCAATCATCCTATTCGGGTTGCCATCGTAGGCGTCGGCAACTGTGCCGCGTCCTTGGTGCAGGGTGTCCAGTACTACCAGAACGCTGATGCCAGTGTGAAGGTTCCGGGCCTGATGCACGTTGAGTTCGGCCAGTACCACGTCAATGACGTGCATTTCGTGGCAGCATTTGACGTTGACAGCAAAAAAGTCGGTCTGGATCTCTCTGAGGCCATTGGTGCCAGTGAGAACAACACCATCAAGATTGCCGATGTCCCCCACCTGGACGTTCCTGTCCTGCGCGGGACCACTCTTGATGGTCTGGGTAAGTACTACCGCGAAACGATCGTTGAATCTGACGCCGAAGCGGTTGACGTGGTGGCCGAGCTGAAGGCCTCCAAGGTTGACGTTTTGGTTTGCTACTTGCCGGTTGGCTCTGATGCTGCCGCCAAATTTTATGCACAGTGCGCCATTGACGCTGGCGTAGCTTTTGTCAATGCCCTGCCCGTGTTCATTGCAGGTACCAAGGAGTGGGCCGACAAGTTCACTGCAGCCGGTGTGCCGATTGTTGGCGATGACATCAAGTCCCAGATTGGTGCAACCATCACGCACCGTGTCATGGCTAAGCTCTTCGAAGACCGCGGCGTGGTTCTGGACCGCACCTACCAGCTCAACGTTGGCGGCAACATGGACTTCAAGAACATGCTTGAGCGTGAGCGCCTTGAGTCCAAGAAGATCTCCAAGACCCAAGCTGTCACCTCCAACACCTCGGCTGTGCTCAGTGAAGACGACGTCCACATTGGGCCGTCGGACTACGTAGCGTGGCTCGATGACCGCAAGTGGGCTTTTGTCCGTCTCGAAGGCCGCAACTTCGGTGACGCCCCGGTTTCCTTGGAGTACAAGCTTGAAGTGTGGGACTCTCCCAACTCGGCCGGTGTCATCATCGACGCTATCCGTGCAGCCAAGATCGCTCTGGACCGCGGCATTGGCGGACCGATCCTCTCGGCTTCGAGCTACTTCATGAAGTCCCCGCCGGAGCAGTACGCCGACGACATCGCCCACGAAAAGGTAGAAGCCTTCATCCGAGGCGAAATCTAGCCCCACTACCGACGCTATCTCACCTTTGGTGTTTTTTTTCTAGACGCTATCCCACCAATAGTTGGATAAAACAGAACGCTCTCTCATTGTGAGGGGGCGTTCTGTTTTGGGATCAGCTCAGGGTGTCTGTATGCCGCGTAGCTAGGCTTTGCGCTGGCCCGAGGAAAATCCGGATTCGATGGAGGGGTCAGTCCAAGCGGTCCGCAAAGCACGCTTGATAAGGACCGTTGCGGATTCAAACCCATCGGCCACATCCTCCTGTGTGAACACCAGGACTGTCCAACCAGCGTCTCTGAAAGCTCTGTCCCGCCGCCTGTCGCTGTGGCGCTGGACCTCATCAAGGTGATGGGCGCCGTCATACTGTAAGGCAATGCGACGATCACGATAGCCGGCATCGGCAGAGGGTGCGTCATCGCGGTCCCAGAGCTTGATCTGCAGATCGGGTTCGGGCAGTCCGGCGTTGATCATGGCCAACCGCAAAAGTGTTTCAGGGCCGGAATCGGAGCCCACCCGCACCAGCTCGAGTGCATCCCTTGCGCGGACAATTCCTTGCAAGTTTCGGTGCCTATCAAGTATGGCCCGCAAGGATGCAAGGGTGGCGTAGGGCTCCTCACGGTCCTCAAATATGGCTCGGGGAATGCGCACGAGCTGGTCGCCCATGCACACTAAATCCGCTAGCGAGAGCACCCGCGCCATGTCCAGCCAAGTGCGGGCTCGGGTGCTAAGGCGCAGTTCTCCGTCGAGCTCGGTTTCGTCAGGAAATGCCGTCATCTTGTGCGCATGGATGCCCCTGCGCCGAACCCCTGAAGTATGCCGTGGGCGGCTGATGTGCAGGTCGTTGGAGTCGCCAAGCCAGGGCGGCAAGATGAGCTGATGCAACCGTGCCGCCGTCGAATGGGAGATCCACGCGCCTGGCGAGGCTGCGCACAGGGCCCGTGCCGCTTCCTTCAACTCGAAATTCCAGCCAGCTGGACGGTAGATGCCGTAACTGACGCCTTCCACTTCCTTGCCGCGCAGCCGCTGCCGGGGCAGACCTCGGGACTGCGCCTCACCAACAGTGAATGGGCGCTCAGGGATGAGGGGTGCTGGTTGAGGCTCCATGAATATATTGTGGTCTTGAAACGGAACCTGCGTGCAAAGTTATCCACAGGCGCTCTCCCACTTCTGGTTGGCGAGTAAAAGATGCCAAACAGAAGTGGGAGAGCGTCCCGCTAAAACCACCCATTGGTGGGAGAGCGTCCAGGAGAAATGCACCATTGGTGGGATAGCGTCGGTGGGTGGAGGGTTAGGGGGCGAGCCATAGGGTGGTTTCTGCCGGGATTATTCCCGCCGAAATTCCCGCGCCAGTAGCACCTTCATCCGCTACTACCGACTCGCCGGAACTGATCGCAACCCTGGCAGGCTCGACGCCGGGCGGCAACACTGCGGGCACCGAGGCAAAGTTGGTGAGCACCTCCCAGCCGTTGGGCCGGCGGTAGTGCACCACCTCTGACTCGGGTGCGCTGAGCCATTCCAGGATCTCCTCGCACTGCAGCTCGCGCCGCAACTTCAGCGCGGCACGGTACATTTCCAGCGTGGAACCCGGCACACCGTCTTGGACGCTGGCTGCTAGCGCGCCGAACCCGGCCGGCTGTGGCAGCCACGGCGTGCCGCCGAAACCGAAGTTTTCCCCGGTGGGCGTCCACGGCAGCGGCACACGGCAACCGTCGCGACCCTTGACCTGGTGGCCCGTACGGAACCAAGTGGGGTCTTGCAACGAGTCATGCGGCAGGTCTGCCACCTCGAACAGTCCCAGTTCCTCACCCTGATACAGGTAGGCGGAGCCGGGCAGCCCCAGCATGAACAGCGTCGCGGCCCTGGCCCGGCGCAAACCGCGCGCCTGATCAGTAACGGGAGTGACGCCGTCGGCCATCAACCACGATTCCAGATCCGCCAGCGTGCTCTCATCCGGCAGGGCGTAGCGGGAAGCATGGCGGATGACGTCGTGGTTGGAGAACACCCAGGTGGAGGAGGCGCCGGAGGCCGCAGCCTCAACGAGGCACTTCTGCGCAATGGCACGGAATTCAACACCGTCGAAGTGCGCCTGCAGAAGGTCAAAGTTGAACGCCTGGCCCAACTCGGTAGGGCGCGCATACTTCAGGCGACGCTCCGTGAACGGGACCCAGGCCTCGGCCACGGCGGCCTTGGGCGGAGTGTATTCGTTGAGTACTGTGCGCCAGCCTTCGAAGATTTCATGCACGGCGTCGCGGTCAAAGAGCGGATCAGAGCCGTCACTGACAAGGATTTCCAGCTCCGGTTTGGACCGTAACGGCAGTGACATATCCTTCGCCAGCCCGTGCGCCACGTCCACACGGAAGCCGTCCACGCCCCGGTCCGCCCAGAAACGCAAGGTGGTGTGGAAGTCCTCACGCACCTCCGGGTGGTCCCAGTTGAAATCGGGCTGCTCGGTGGCGAACAAGTGCAGGTACCACTGGCCCAGTTGGCCGGCATTGGGGCCGGCGGCCTCCACCACCCGTGTCCAGGCGGGCCCGCCAAAGTGGGAAGGCCAGTCTGACGGCGGCAACTCACCGTTTTCTCCCAACCCGTCAAAGAATTGGTAGCGGGCGCGCTCTGGCGAGCCCGGCGCTGCGGCGAGGGCGGCTTTGAACCATTCGTGATGGTTGGAGGAATGGTTGGGGACCACATCTACTATGACCTTAATATTCGCGGCATGGGCCGCTGAGACCATGGCATCAAAGTCATCCAAGGAGCCGAGCCGGGGATCGACGTTGCGGTAATCATCAACGTCGTAGCCGCCATCGGCCAAGGCGGAGGGATAGAACGGGCTGAGCCAGATCGCGTCAATGCCCAATGCCGAAAGGTAGCCCATACGGGCGGTGACACCGGGCAGATCGCCCATGCCGTCACCGTTGGCATCAGCGAAGCTGCGCGGATAAATTTGGTACACCGCGGCTTGGCGCCACCAGTTGGCATCGGGGCTGAAGGGGGCGGCATCGGGTGAATTGGGAAAAGTCATTATTTGATGGATCCTCTCATGACGGACGGAGATGTCCCAGCGCTGGGAGAAAACGCAGATCAACAGCAACGGTGCCATATCCATGAGGGAGGAGGCAAAGGCTGGTGTGCTCCAAACCCCGAAGCTGCGGGAGGGTTGGGATGAGAGAGGTGTGAGGGGGAAGCTAGCAGCCTGGCGGGGTGAGGTATTGGTACGTTAGTGCTAAATCGTAGCTTTGGATAGTCTGTGCGGCAGTGTTTTCCCAGCCGTACGCCTCGGCGAACACGGAGGCAGCCCGGCCCATGTCCGCCCGCGTACCGGGGAAGTCGTGAAGCGAGGCGATGGCATCGGCCCACAATTTCGGTGATCTGCCCTCAATAAGTAGCCCTGTGCGCCCATCGCTGACGGCTCGGGGCAGCCCGCCCACATTCGTAGCGATGACAGGGGTGCCACAGGCCTGGGCCTCCAACGCAACCAGGCCAAATGACTCGCTGGAGGAGGGGACCGCCACCACGTCCGCGCTGCGGTACCAATCGGCTAACTCGGCCGCCCCGACGGGAGGGTGGATGGCAGCAACACTGGAGAGTCCGGCGTCGTCAATCATGGTGGGAAGATCATACTTATCATGACCGCTGCGAGCACCCAAAAATGAGATCTGCAGTTCAATGTCCGGACGCTCAGCACGCAGGATGGCGGCCGCCTTGACCAGCACGTGCGGGCCCTTCAAACGCTGCATGCGTCCGGCGAAGACTACATGGAAGCGCTCGGGGGCAATCCCCAGTTCTTGGCGGGAACGGTCGCGGAAGGCTGGTTTGAAAACCTTTAAGTCCACGCCGGGGGACACAATGTCAATGCGCTGTTCACAGCCGTCGTAGTGGCGCTCAAGCTCGGCAGCTTCGGCCGTAGTATTGGCGACCAGGCGCGTGGCCGCAGCCACAATGTGCTGCTCACCGTCCTCACGGATGCCCGGTTCGGCGCTCTGGCCCGGGGGGAGGTAATGGTTCTTGACCCGTGCCATGGTGTGCATGGTATGAACCAGCGGCAGGTCCAGACGCTTGGCCACCAGGATCCCGGCCATTCCCGAAACCCAATAATGTGAATGGATGACGTTGGTGGGCTCCCCCGGGAGGGAAGTGACATGATCGGCGACGGCGTCGGCCATCTCTGTGACCAGCTCCGGCAGAGTCTCCTTTGAGACGTTGGCGAACGGGCCGGCCGTGATGTGGTGAACGCTTACGTGCGGGGCCAGCATCACGGTATCCGGCTGTTCGGCCGTGGTGCGCCGAGTGTAAATATCCACGCTCACCCCTGCTGCTGCCAGCTGAAGCGCCAGATGCCGCACGTACACATTCATCCCGCCAGCGTCCCCGCCACCGGGCTGCTCCAGCGGGGAGGTGTGCAGGGATAGCATCGCGACGCGGCGAACCTGATGCATGTACTTCCTTCTGGCGTGTGTGGCGGATGTGGATACTGTACTCATCTTCCCACTGCCTGCGCGCGGTTCCTAGCGCCGTGTGCCGCCCGTGAGCTCCATGGCTGAGAGAACGGCTGAAGGGCTGGTTCAGGGCCACACCTCCGACGCCGGGGAGTCACCGCATGCCCGCACCGCCCCTGCCCACTAAACCCGTGGCAACCAAGACCTCCCTGGCATTCCCAGTAGCATCCCAGCTGAGGATGGCAGCATCGAGGCATGAATGCTGCCCATGGTTTCTCCAATCACGTCCGACGTCCCCAACCGATCAGGCCCACGGCCGGTCAAGAATCGGTGTGGGGCTACCCTCGGCCGCCAAGGGTCGAACCGGTATCGGAGCGTGTTGTTGTGCGTCTTGGTGGTCAGGTGATTGCCGATACCACCGATGCTGTGCGTGTTCTGGAGACGAGCCATCCGCCCGTCTACTACTTGCCGCTGAAGGCGTTCCCGGACGGTGTGCTCCTTCCCGTTGAGGGCACCAGTTTTTGTGAGTTCAAGGGCGAGGCCCACTACTTTGACGTGGTCGCCGGCACAACCCGCGTTCCCCGTGCAGGGTGGACCTACCCGGAGCCTGCCCCGGGCTACGAGGCTCTGTGTACCCGCGTGGCCCTCTACCCCAGCCACATGGATTCCTGCGAGGTAAACGGCGAACAGGTCACCTTCCAAGAAGGAGACTTCTACGGAGGCTGGATCACCCCGCAGATAGTTGGTCCGTTCAAGGGCGGGCCAGGCACCTCCGGCTGGTGAGCTCTTTCTAGAGTTTGCCCCAGACTCACGCGCGTGCGCAGCGGGCCCGGCAGTGTGGCCCAGCGTGTGGGTGCAAGGGGGGCTAAAATGGGTGGGTGAGCTCATCCGTTGTGCCAGTTCCCGCACCGAATCACGGTCTGGAACGGCAAGCCATCATTGACCTGTCCGCGATCGCCAACAATATTCGTCACCTGCGTCAGGCCTGCGCACCGGCCCAATTCATGGCGGTGGTCAAGGCCGACGCCTACGGACACGGCGCCCTCCAAGTGGCCCGCACAGCAGTGGCTGCTGGGGTGCAGTGGCTGGGCACGGCCCACGTTTCAGAGGCGCTGGCACTGCGTGCCGCCGGCTTGACCGTGCCGATTTTGGCTTGGTTGCATACCCCTGACACGGATTTCGCGGCCGCTATTGCACAAAACATTGATCTGGGCTGCTCCGGCTGGGAACTGGAACACATTGTTGGCGCAGCCCGCACGTTGGGGCGGCCCGCACGGATTCACCTAAAGATTGACACGGGTCTGGGCCGTAACGGCAGCACGTTGGCGAACTGGCCGGGATTTGTTGGCGCGGCCATGGCATACCAAGCTGAGGGAGTGCTGCGCGTGGTGGGCGTGTTCAGCCATCTGGCCGTTGCCGATGAACCCGCACGCCCCGAAACGGATCAGCAACTTCAATGCTTTTGCACCGCCATTGCCATTTTGGAAGCTGCTGGTGCGCAGCTTGAGGTGCGCCACATAGCCAATACTGCGGCCACTCTCTCCCGCCCCGACACACACTTCGATCTGGTCAGGGTGGGTCTGGGCGTGTACGGACTCTCCCCGTTCCCGGACCGCACCTCCGCGCAACTGGGGTTGGAACCGGCCATGACGCTGGCCACCCAGATCGCGTCGTGCAAGGACGTCCCTGCCGGGCAAGGAATCTCCTACGGACTGAATTACGTCACGGCGGAGCCCACCACCTTGGGCCTTATTCCACTGGGCTACGCCGATGGCATCCCCCGGATCGCCACAGGTGGGCCGGTCCGGGTCAACGGGGTGACCTACCCCGTGGTGGGGCGTATTGCCATGGACCAAATGGTTATCGATCTGGGTTCGGGCGCTTGGGACCGCTTCGCCGAGGCGTCAGTTCCGGGCTCTTTACTCGGAGCTACTGCCGAGCTTTTTGGCAACGGGAACGGTGGCGGACCTCTGGTTGAGCAGTGGGCGGCAGCAGCCGGGACCATCAACTACGAGCTCATTACCCGTATCAGTCCGCGCGTGCCACGGCGCTATGTGGGCGGGGCGGATGAGACTGCAGCCGGAGAGATCGCTACAGCCAGCATCGCCGAGTCAGGGGCGGGCCTGTGAATGCCTGGGAATTTCTCACCAGCGGGCCCGAACAAACCCAGCTACTGGCCGCACACCTTGCCAAACTGTTAAAGGCCGGTGATTTGATCATCCTCAGCGGCGAACTCGGAGCAGGGAAAACCACGTTTACCCAAGGCCTGGGCCGAAGTCTGGGCGTGCGGGAAGGCATCATTTCACCCACCTTCGTCCTGGTACGCATCCACCCGAACCGGCCCGACGGTCACAACCCCGGCGGTCCGGACTTGGTCCACGTGGACGCGTACCGTCTGGCCACGCCGGGCGAGATCGATGACATTGACTTGGAACGGACCATGGATGACTCTGTGACCGTAGTTGAATGGGGGGTGGATAGGGTGGAGCACCTCGCAGCCAGCCGGCTAGAAATTGAACTCGTGCGTGCAGTGGGCGGGGATACGGCTGCTGCATCCGGAATACCGGAAACGTTGGATGCCGACGACGCCAGCGTGGACCTTGATGCGCTGTTCGCCGGCAGTTTCGATGCCGACGAGGACGACGACGAACCCCGCACCTTGCGCTTGAGCGCCATCGGGCCGCGCTGGGAAGGCATTGACTTCTCCGTGCTCGGCCAGCCCATGACCACAACAGAATAGATGAGAACTACGTGCGAATTCTGACCATTGACACCTCGGCCATTGCCAGCGCCGCCCTCCTCGACTTTGACCCGCAGGACCCGGTCAAGACAGCGGAGTTAGTGGCGAACTTTGCCACGGTTGACACCCGCAGCCAGGCCGAGGAACTGGCGCCCGGGGTGAAGTCCCTGTTCACCGACCCTGTCGGCGAAGGCCCCGCCCTGGACGCGATCATTGTGGGCACGGGGCCTGGCCCCTTCACCGGGCTGCGCTCCGGCATCGCCATGGCCCGCACGCTCAGCTTCACCTGGGGCGTGCCGCTGCACGGGATGATGAGCCTTGACGCGCTGGCTCAGCAAGTTTTTGACACGCCCAAGAAGGACAGCGCCGGACGCGCGCTGGGCCCGTTGGCGATGGGTGATTTTGTCATCGCCACGGATGCCCGGCGCAAGGAAGTGTATTGGGCCAAGTACAGTGCCGGTGCTCATTTGCTGGACGGTCCGCATGTGGGGCCGGCCGCCGATATTTTCGGCGTGCCCGTGTTTGGTGCCGGAGCCGGGCTCTATGAGGAGGTCCTGGTTGGCAACCGCTGCACCGTCCATGCGCCCCTCGCCCACGCCCAGCCCACAGCGCTGGAACTGGGCCGGGCCGCTATCCGCAAGATCACCGCCGCCGGTTCGCTGGAGGGTGCGGGCCTGCTCGATTCCACCCCGCTCTACCTGCGCGAATCCGACGCCAAGGTTCCCGGCCCCCGGAAACGGGCACTGTGATGAGGAAAAATACCGGTTCGGATCCGGACAGTTCCCCGGCCGTTCTGCGGGACATGGTGGCTACGGATATTGACGCCATCACGGCCTTGGACAAGATGCTGTTCGGGGTGGATTCCTGGCCGCGGGAGATGTTTGTGGCGGAACTTTCCCAGCCAGAAACCCGGCGGTACATCATCGCGGAGCTGCCATCCGGGGCCGTGCCTGGGGAAAAAATGCGGGCCGCCGGTTATGCCGGGCTGATGTGTGTGCCGCCCATTGGCGATATCCAAACCATCGGGGTGTTGGCCGAATATGAGGGGCGTGGCATTGCACGGGCCATGCTGGATGAGCTGATTGCTGAGGCCGTTCGCCGTGGTGCAGAGGACATTATGCTGGAGGTCAGCTCCACCAACCCGCGCGCCCAAAAGCTGTACGCCCGCTACGGCTTTGAACACATTCACACGCGGCGCAAGTACTACCGTGACGGCTCGGACGGGCTGATTATGCGCCTGCAACTGGCTTCCGGGCACACCGAAAAAACTACTGAGAAGGACCTGTCATGAACCAGGCCAACCCGCTGATCCTGGGTATTGAATCCTCCTGTGACGAGACCGGCGTGGGCCTGGTGCGTGGCACGGAACTGCTCACCAACACGGTCTCCTCCTCGATGGATGAGCACGTGCGCTTTGGTGGGGTCATCCCGGAGATCGCCTCCCGCGCACATCTGGACGCCTTTGTTCCTACCTTGGCTGCGGCCCTTTCCGATGCCGGGGTCACCCTCGAGGAGGTGGACGCGATCGCCGTCACGACCGGGCCCGGCCTGGCCGGTGCGCTCATGGTGGGCGTCAGTGCGGCGAAGGCACTGGCCCTGGCCACCGGCAAACCGCTGTACGCCATCAACCATCTGGTGGCGCATGTGGGTGTGGGCCTGCTGGATAAATCCATCGCAGCCCAGTACGACGGCGGGGCCTTGCCGGAGAATCTTGGCGCCCTTTTGGTTTCCGGCGGACATACCGAGATCCTGCGGGTGCGCAGCATCGCCTCCGATGTGCAACTGCTCGGTGCCACCATTGATGACGCCGCCGGGGAGGCTTTTGATAAGGTGGCCCGGCTGTTGGGGCTGAGCTACCCGGGCGGGCCAGCCATTGATAAGTTGGCGCGGGAAGGCAACGCGAAAGCGATTCGTTTCCCACGCGGGCTGACCATGCCCAAATACATGGGCACGGCCCAGGCTCCAGGCCCACATCGCTACGACTTCTCCTTCTCTGGCCTCAAGACGGCCGTTGCCCGCTGTGTTGAGGGCTACGAAGCCCGCGGGGAGGAAGTGCCAGTGGCTGACATTGCGGCATCGTTCCAGGAAGCTGTGCTGGATGTCATTACCGCCAAGGCCGTGCTGGCCTGCAGGGAACAGGGCGTCACCACCTTGTTGTTGGGTGGTGGAGTGGCCGCAAATTCGCGGCTGCGCGAACTCGCAGGGCAGCGCTGCTTAGCCGCAGGCATCACCCTACTGGTGCCTTCATTGTCACTGTGTACCGACAACGGGGCCATGGTTGCGGCCCTCGGCGCGCAACTGGTCATGAACGGGGTGGCCCCGAGCGATCTAGCCTTCGCTACCGATTCCTCCTTGCCAGTAACCACCATCAGCCTCTAGCCTCTAGCTGTACGGTGCTGGTGAAGTGTTCGCTGCCGGATCACGCGGTAGAGGGCGCCCACCGCAAACATGGCCAGACCCGCCATCACCGCCTGGACAGGCAGTGTAGCAACCAGCAAAACGCAGGCACCGGCTCCTAGTAACTGCAGGAATCGGGGGTAGCGGCGGTCCGTCCCCGTCTGGGTGAATGCTGCCAGATTTGCCACAAGGTAGTACAGCAGCACGCCAAAGGATGAGAAGGCAATGGCGCCGCGCAGATCAGCCACAGCAATGATCACCACCACGGCTACACCCAAGGCCAGCTCGGCGCGGTGTGGCACCTGAAACTTCGGATGCACTGCTGACAACCAGCGCGGCAAGTCATCCTCGCGCGCCATCGCCATAGTAGTGCGGCCCACACCGGCAATCAGCGCCAGCAGTGCACCCAAGGATGCCAATGCGGCACCCACCTGCACCACGGGGGCCGCCCATCCCCAGCTTCCGGCGGCCACGGCGGCGGCCAGCGGCGCGGAGGTGCCGGCCACGCCGTCGGGCCCCAAAGCTACAAGAAGCGTGATTCCAAGGCAGGCGTAAATTGCGGCAGCGATGGCCAGGGAGATCAGGATGGCACGGGGAATAGTGCGCCGAGGATCCCTGACTTCCTCCCCGAGAGTGGCTATCCGGGCGTATCCGGCAAAGGCGAAGAACAACAGCCCAGCCGATTGCAAAATGCCGTACCAGCCGTGAGCCAGTAGTCCGCTGCCGGCCAGGCCTTCGCTGGGCAGCAGCCCGGCACCGCCCTCACCCAAGCCTGTCCACACCGCCGCCACGGCAATGGCCAAGGCCACCAGCACCGTCACCACAATTATTCGGGCCAGCGCCGCGGTACGGGTGATGCCCCGGTAATTCACCGCCACCAACAGGGCCACGGCGGCCATCGCCACCGGACGCTCCCAGCCCGGCGGAGCGGCGTAGGCGGCAAACGTCATGGCCATGGCTGCACTGCTGGCGGTCTTGCCGATCACGAACCCCCAGCCAGCCAGAAAACCGGGCCACGGACCCAGCAGTTTGCGCCCGTACATGTAGGTGCCGCCAGAGGTGGGATAGGTGGCGGCCAGTTGAGCTGATGAGGTGGCATTGCAATAGGCAACGCCAGCGGCCACTGCGAGTCCAATCAGCAGCCCAGAGCCGGCGGCCTGAGCTGCCGGTGTGAAGGCGGCGAAGACCCCTGCACCCATCATCGAACCCAGCCCAATCACCACTGCGTCCATGGTGCCCAGCCTGCGTGAGAGCCCCGGGGTGCCGCTCATATGCTTGATTCCCTTCGTAGCCCAAATACGTCAACTCTGAAGGCTAGTCCACCTGAATGAACAGCGGATGAACGCTCGGTTGGTTTCTGCTTCCGACGATGGAGCCACGTGGGTGGTTGCTAACCGAGCGTTGTGCTTTTAACCCCCGAATGTAACCGAGCGTTGGGGGTGTGTGGTTGGGTTAGTGGGCGGCCGGGAGCGAGAGTTCAAAAGTGGTTCCCTGCGGGCCCGTTGAGGTGACCTCAATGGAACCACCCGCAGCGCTGGCAATCTCCCGGACCAGCGCCAACCCCAACCCAAAGCTGCGCCGCCCACCTTCTAACGGGGTGCTGCTGTGGGCGAAGCGGTCAAACACCCGTTCCGGTTCGATCCCGGTGATCCCGGTGCCGGTGTCAGAAACGGTGAGCACCACGGTGCGCCCCTGCCAGCTGGTGTCCACGGTGATGGTTCCGCCCTCCGGAGTATGATTCATGGCGTTCTCGACCAGCCCAAGGACAGCCCGGCGCAAACTGTTGGGTGCGATGCGGACCAGGGGAGCGCCGTCGTACCGGGCTTGAATCTGCGGGGCTTGAAGCTGAGGGGCTTGATCCCGTGTGGACGGATTATGGATGGATTGGAGGCGGATGCTCCGGGCAGCGGCCAGATCCTGCAGGCTGGCCACCACCGCCTCCACCTCAGGGACAATATCCAAGGGTTCGCCCTGCTCATCTGCTTCTGCCGTGGCGGCGAGCAGCAGCTCCTGGACCGTGGCTGAGAGCGCGGCCGTATCCTGACGTACCTGCGCCAGCAGCCGGGCCGCGTCGCTGCCCGCATCTACCTTGGCCTCTGCCAGCTGGATGCGGGCGTCGAGAATTGTCAGGGGCGTACGCAACTCGTGGCTGGCATCCTGGACAAAATGGCGCTGCAGTTCCAGGGCGCGGCCCAACGGGCGAATAGCGCTGCGGGCGCTCAACCAGCCAATGGCCCCCGCTGCCACAATCCCGGCAACCCCCGCGACGGCCATGGCCTGAAGCATGTCGTCGGTTTCCACGTAGACCCGCGTGGCAGTGTCGGCGGCATGGAAATCCGGGTGATCGGAAAGATAAAGCATGAACAGTGCCGCGGCAACCATGACGGCCACCACCAAGAGTGCAATGGCGGCGGCAATGCGCAGACCCACCGTCACGGCGGCGCGGCGCAGCTGGGGCGAATCGGCAGCGGAAAGGGCTGATGGTGGGCGCAGACGGTGGCGCCGCACGGAGAGTCTCATGTGCCCTCGCCAATCTGATAACCCAGGCCGTGAACGGTGCGGACCGCGGACTTGGAGACCTTCTTGCGCAGGTAGTGCACGTAGGTGTCGATGACGCTTTGGGAATCGTCGGGATGGAACAGCTCCGCCAACAATTCCTGGCGGGTAAATACCTTATCCGGGTTGCCAGCCAGCAGGGCAAGGAAGTCACTTTCCTTGCCGCTGAGTCCCACCACCTCGCCGTAGCTTGAACGCAAGGAACGGGTAGCGGGATCGAAAAGCCAGTCACCCACGGCCAACTGCCCGGTGGAGGGCGCGAAGCTGCGGGTCACGGCACGCAGCCGCGCCCGGAGCTCACCGGCGTCAAAGGGTTTGCTCATGTAGTCGTTAGCTCCGGCGTCGAGCCCTGCTATTTTCTCCACCGTGCTGCCCCGCGCCGTCAAAATGATGGCCGGGGTGCCCACCCCTTTGCTGCGCAGCGCAGCCACCAGATCAATTCCATCCATACCAGGCAGCCCCCGGTCAACGACCATGGCGTCCCAGTGCCCGGTGAGGGCCAGATGGAGACCTCGCTGCCCGTCGGCGGCGATGTGGACGTGGTACTCCTGGGCTAGCAGTTCGGCGATCAGCGGGCCCAGAACTGGGTCATCTTCCACCAGCAGGAGCCGGGGCAATTCTTCCATGTCCATACTGGATGTTATCCGTTGGTGGGGGTTTCCGGCAGGGCATCCTCCAGGGGCCCTGCTACTTCGGTGCTGGCTACAGCGGTGCCTGCTGCCTTGCGTGCAGCGTGGCGCTTGGCCAGCATGCTGATGGCGGCGGGCAGCACCGAGGCCAGGACTAGGGCAATGGCGATGACGTCAATGTTCCGGGCAATGATCTCGTAGTGGCCAAGCCACGTGCCAAGTAAAGTGATGGAACCGGCCCAGCCCACGGCACCGGCGATGTTCCACAGAGTAAATTTCCGGTAGTTGTAATTCGCCACCCCTGCCACCAGTGGGGCGTAGGTCCGGACCACGGGCACAAAACGGGCCAGAACAATGGCCCAGCCGCCACGTTTGGCAAAGAACTCTTCCGTCTCCACCAGATACTTGCTTTTGAGAATGCGGGCGTCATCCTTGAACCAGCGCCGCCCAAACTTGCGCCCCAGCATGTAGCCCACTTGGTCTCCAGCCACGGCCGCAAGCACCACCACTCCTATCAGAACAGGCAAGGACAAATTGAGCTGCTGATGCAGCAGGCCCGCGGTGAAGAGCAGTGAGTCTCCTGGCAGGAAGGGGAACAGCAGCCCTGATTCAATGAAAACCATCAAGGCTACGACGGCGAGCGTGGCCGGGCCCAACCCAGCCAGCAGTGAGGCCGGATCCATAACGGAGAATAGCCCAGTGGGATGCAGGCCTTGGGGGAGCGCGCCATCAAAAAGAGAAACGGCTAGCGGCAATGACAACAAAATAGTGCCTCGATCAGGAGTTCGGGCGGGTGGAATGCGGGGAAGCCGCTGAATTAACAGTAGACCCGGGAACAAGCCGCGGCAGGAACCGGTTCCAGATCCCTACGAACAGCAGCACGCCGGCGCTCGCAGCAAGGAATGATGCGAGCACATCTGTGGGGTAGTGGACACCCACGTAAATCCGTGACCAAGCCACCACCAAGGGAACAAGAACAGCGCATAGTGCAGCCACACGCGCCCACAGGGTTCGCGACCAAGGGCTTCGCAGCAGGAGGAAAAAGAACGCCCACGCTAGTCCGACTGCCAGCGCTACGTGCCCGCTGGGGAAGCTGTTGGATCCGGTTTCCGGTGCCAAAGGATCAAAAAGCAGGGCGGGGTTTGGCCGTTGCCGTTCAACTATGACCTTGAAAAACTGGCTCGAAAGCCACCCTGAGGCAGCCACACCACCAAAGGCAAGGGCATCGATGGGGGCTCGGCGCACCAGTAACAGGAGCAAACAAACCAGTGCGATTATCAGCACTCCGCCAACCGGCGAAAACGCTATATTCAGGATCATGGCGACGGCGGTGAGGAAGCCCGTGTGGCTGCGGCTCAGCTCCTGATCGATCCCGAACTCTTCCGAGCTAAAACTGGGAGTGGCAACGACGAAGAAGCCCAAGGCGAGTACGGAAACTGAGAGGAACAGCACCCACAATCCCCACAGGCGCGGCTGCGGCAGTATGGCCAGATACGTACGGGGCGTGAGCCAGACACTGACTCGTTCTGGGCTCATCCCGACTGAACGTCCTGTCATGGCAATCTACGGTTCATAGCGGATAGAAGCATACTTCTATTCTTGTCCGTGGGTTCCAAGAATTTACTAAGAACCGGCCCACCACCAAGACGCTCTCCCACCTCCGGGGCGTTAACCACAGACGCTATCGCAGCAATGGCTGGAATTTCGCGAACGATATCGCAATCCCCTGATGAGGAGTGCGATAAGGTTCGGCAAAAGTTGACCGTTGCTGCGATAGCGTCGTGAAATACGGCCCATAGATGGGAGAGCGTCTGGAGGGCGGGCGGCTAGGGCTGCGTGAACTTCAACACCAGGGTCCGCGACTCTGGGCGGAGGGCGAACTCCGGCCACACATCAGGCCCGCAAGCACGCGAACCGAGCCCGTGCTGGGCGGCATCCAAGTACAGATGACTGTGGGTCTGGGCCGGGAGTTCATGCGGGTGGCCGGCAGCAGCAATTTGCTGGGCTGTGTGCCGTGAGAGTGTGAACCCTGGCAGCCGTCCTGCGGAGTCGGGCTCGGCATCAATGCGCAGCCACGGAGTCCCGTTGCGCGAAAGTTCCAGCCAGCGCACGTCGCTGTGATGCCCGGTTTCCTGCGGGCGGGCGTACGGGACGTTGAGCTCTTCCAAGCTGCCGCTGTGCCGGCCCACCACTGTGGCCTGCATGCTGTCAGGGTAGGATTCGCGTGGGCCAGCACCAAACCAGGTGGCGCCGTCCACGTCCGCCGGCAGATCCAACCGGACACCAATGCGTGGCCACACCGTGTCCCAGCCAGCGCTGGGGGTGATATCCAGACGCAGCCACAGCTCATCCCCGCAACGCTGCCAGTTCTCCTCCACGGCCACATTGTTGAAACCGTCGGCGGCCGCATAGCGGGTGCGCACGCGAACCCCGTCTGGCAGGGCAGAGACGTTCTCCACCCGCCGGGTCAACCTGTCCAAACCGGCCTGCAACCACACCGTCTCAGACGATGGCGCCGGCACGCCCCGGCCGCTATTAAGCCACGGATCCTCCGGGCCGTAGATGCCAAAACCTGCACCCTTGTCATTGTCCGTGGGTGCCCTGAAAAGCTCGAGACGGGGACCGGCAACACCCAGGCCTGCCAGCGCAACGAGAGAACCGGACTGGAACGTTGCAGCACCCACAGTGACGGGAACCGCGCCAGCCACGGGGTTGGCGGGGCGGGGCGCGCGCGAGGGGCTCTGGCGTGCTGAAAGATCCAGCTGGGTTGCCGAGAGCGAGTGCCCGGCGGGTGCCCATTCGGTAGCCTCTGCCAGCACCGCCTCCACGGTCAGCCAGCTTTCCCCGTGCGGTGCGGGCGCCGCGGCGGCCAGCGTAAAGGTGGCAGATTCCCCGGCGATCAGCGGGCCGTTGGCGCCGTCCGCAGCCAATTCACCGGAGCCGGCCAGAACGCCGTCGTGCTCCACCCGCCAGCGCAGCACGATATCCGCCGCATCCGCTGTGTGCCGCAGGTTCGCCACCGTCAGCACCGGAACCCCGCCATCCGGGGCCCCGCCGGAAAACACAAGGGAGAGCCGGATGGGGGAGACGATCTGCTTGTATTCGTACAATGCGGGGGTGGGTGTGGAATCGGAGAGGATCATGCCGTCCATGACGAAGTTCCCGTCATGGATCACCTCGCCGAAATCGCCTCCGTAGGCGTAAAACTCAGTGCCAGTGCCAGTTTTGGTTTTGGTGCGGATGCCGTGATCGCGCCACTCCCACACGAAACCACCGTGCAGGCGTGGGTATTTATCCACGAGCGCCTCATACTGGTCCATGGCGCCCGGGCCGTTGCCCATGGCGTGGACGTACTCGCACAGCAGGAATGGCTTGGTGCGTTGCCGGGCCGATTCCACGGCGTTGCAGCCCAGCAGCAGTGCGTTGGAATCGTTGCTGCCAATGGAATCCGTCTCCGGGATGGAGGAGTACATGCGCGAGTACACATCCGTGTAAGCGCCGGTGTAGTCACCTTCGTAGTGGACCGGACGGGAGGCGTCACGGGCGTGCGTCCAGGCCGCCATGGCTGCCAGGTTCGCGCCCGTGCCGGATTCGTTGCCCAGGGACCACATGATGATGGAGGGGTGGTTTTTGTCCCGCTCCACGGTGCGCTCCATCCGGTCCACAAACGCATCACGCCAGGCGGGGACGTCGCTGGGATTTTCCACCCAGTTGTTGGCATGGAAGCCGTGAGTTTCCAGATCACATTCCAGGATCACCCAAAAACCCATCTCGTCCGCCAAATCCAGCAGGCGCGGGTGCGGCGGGTAGTGGCTGGTGCGGATCGCGTTGACGTTGAAACGCTTCATCAGGGCCAGGTCTTCGCGGGCATCGGCTTCATTAAACACGCGGCCGCGGTCAGGGTGAGTCTCGTGGCGGTTCATGCCATGGAACACCACGCGGCGCCCGTTCACCAGGAATTGATCGCCCACAATCTCCACGGTCCGGAACCCCAGTGAGAGCTCAATGCTTTCCGCCGCGCTGGACACCGTTGCCCCATAGAGTGTGGGTACTTCCGCAGACCACGGGTTCACGTTCTCCACGGTGAGAGGCACGACGTCGGAGGGTGACTCCCAGCGCACCTCCAATCCCAGCTCGGGCACCGTGAGCGTTACAGGGTAGGCGTCCGGATCTGCTGTGATCTCTGCCGTGATTGTGCCGGTGCCGGTGCCGGTGCCGGCGGCTGGGATGGCGGCTCCTGTTGTGGAGGACGCTGAGCCGCAGTGCCAGTCAGTGCGCAGCCACACATCGGTGAGCCCGCCAGCGGGACGGGCCTGCAGGCTCACGTCACGGAAGATCCCCGGCATCCACCACTGATCCTGGTCCTCCAAATAGCTGGCGGCGGACCACTGGTGCACGCGGACCACCAGCACGTTGGTGCCGGGGCGCACTGCGGCGGTGACGTCGAACTCCTGGGCGAGCCGGCTGCCCGAGCCCACCCCAATTTCCTGCCCGTTCACCCACACCTTGTACCGCGATTCCACGCCGTCAAAGCGCAAGGAAAGTGCCGCCGTCGTACTTTCACACCAGGCAGCGGGGACCTCGAAGCGCCGGCGGTAGTCTCCGGTGGGGTTGGCGTCGGGGACGTGGGGCGGGTCGATGGGGAAGGGGTATTGGACGTTGGTGTAGATGGGCAGGCCGTATTTGCCCTCGTGGCCAAGCACCCAGTGGGAGGGGACTGCCATGGTGTCCCAGGCGGCGTCGTCATACGATTCGCCGGCCATACCTTCCACGGTTTCGCCACTGGGCAGGGCGGATGCGCCGGGAGTTCCGGGAGCCGCGGCCAGGAGGCGGAAACGCCAGTCCCCGTTCAGGGACAGGGTGGGTGCGTCGCTGTGCAGCCAGGAACGGGCGGGCACGCGCAGCCCGGTGCCGGGGCCCTGATCGGTGATGTAGGAGACGTCGGCCGCGGCCGTGGGGGTGAGGGTCATGAGTTTACTGATCCTTTGCTAAGGCCGCCGTGCCCAAAACGCTGCAGGGCCATCGTGGCAAGGAAATTGATGGGCAGCGGCCGGATGGCGATTGAAGAAAAGCTACCACAAATATTGAGTGCTCACTCGAATTTCGTTGCAGGCGGGTAAAAACGTGCACTAGGCTGACACATCATGACCACAAACCCAGTTGTAAAGTCCGCCAAACGTGGTCCTTATGCCAAGTCGAAACAGCGCAAAGAGAGCATCGTCAAGGCGGCCCATGAGGTTTTTGCCGCACATGGTTACCGGGGCGGATCCCTCCAGGACGTCGCCGACAAAGTGGGTATGAGCCAGACCAGCCTGCTGCATTACTTCCCGGCCAAGAGCGATCTGCTGCTGGCGGTTCTGGACTGGCGGGACCGCATTTCGGGGTCGGGGTCCGGGCAGGGGTCCGTGTCGGTGCCCGGCTCGGGCTCCACAGAAGGGTTCGGTGAGGCGCGTGAGCCCGAAGAGGCACTGGTGGACGCCGTGATTCGCCAGGCCAGTTTCAATGAAACCATCCCCGGCGTCATTGAGCTGTATACGGTCCTGTGCGCAGAGTCCCTCACAGAAAACCACCCGGGGCTTGGCTATTTCACGGAGCGTTACGAGAGGTTGCGCGGGGGCTATGCCCGAAAGTTCTCAGTGCTCGCAGGACAGGGGCGGCTACGGGACGGCGTGGACCCGGCGCGGGCGGCGGCGAATCTTATTGCGCTCTGGGACGGCATCCAGACCCAATGGCTGATGGCGCCCGAAAGCATAGACATGGCGGCCTGCCTGCGCGACTACCTGCAGTTGGTGGTCCTGCCGGAAGGCTAACCTCAAGCCCGGACGCTCTGTCACCTTTGGGGCATTATTCCCGGACACTAGCGCAACAATGGCCCAGTTTTTACGATCGCTATTCCAAATCGCGGTCAGGGCCGGGATAGCGTTCGTGAAAAGGGCACCAGTGGTGGGATAGCGTCCTTAGTTGCGGGCCATCTCTGCGACGAGTTCACGCACCACAGCGCGCAACTCCCCGCCATTGGCAGCCGCAACGCGGCGCTGACGCTGGTAGCTGGCACCACCGGAAATGATTTTTTCAACGCTGGCCAGCTCATCGGCACAACCCAACTTCGCCGCCACCGGCTCCAGCTTGTTCAGCAACTCAACCAGGTTTTCGGTGACAAGCTGTTCTTTGCCTGCAGCGTCCAAAATGATGATGGCGTCCATGCCATACCGGGCGGCTCGCCACTTGTTTTCTTGAATGTGCCACGGCGGCATGGTGGGGATGGTACCGCCGTCGTTCAAGGTATTTGAAAAGTCCTCCACCAGGCACTGGGTCAGGGCCGCCACGGCGCCGATTTCTTCCAGTGTGGACATGCCGTCGCAAATACGCATTTCAATGGTGCCCAGGCCGGCAACGGGGCGGATATCCCAGCGGATTTCATTCATGGCATCGATGACACCGGTGGTGAACATGTCCTGGACGTAGGATTCGTACGCCTCCCAATTGGGGAACTGGAAGGGCAAGCCAGCCGTGGGAAGCTGCTGGAACATCAGCGCGCGCTGCGAGGCGTAGCCGGTGTCTTCTCCGCTCCAATACGGCGAGGATGCGGACAGCGCTTGGAAGTGCGGGAAATAGTTGACCAGCCCATCCAGAACCGGCATGGCCTTGGAAACATGATCCAGGCCCACGTGCACATGTACGCCGTAAATGAGCATTTGACTGCCCCACCACTGTGTCCTGTCAACAAGCTTCGCGTAGCGTTCCTTGTCGGTGACTGCTTGGGTGCGTGGATTACTGAACGGGTGCGTGCCGGAGCTAAGTAACTCCAGCCCCAGCGGGTCCGCTGCTGCGCGCAAGATGTTCAGGTTACGGCGCAAGTCCTCGGTTCCCTCAGCAACTGTGTGGCAAACGCCTGTGACCAACTCAACAGTGTTCTGCAGCATCTCACCCTTGATGTGAGGATGTTCGCCATTGCGCCAGACGTCGGGATCGGCGGCCAAGATGTTGGCAAAGACGTCATCTGCACGGGCTGTTAGTTCGCCGGATGTGGCATCAACCAACGCTATTTCCCATTCCAGGCCCAATGTGGACTGCTCTGACTTGGCGAAATCAATCTTCACTGCGGCGCCCCCTTGGCACTGATGGAGTTCTCATGCAATTCGGCAAGGGTGCCTGCTGCCTTCTGATTGTAGTTCAGGATTTACGCCACAATGGGAACATGCCCATCCTGAACAAAGATATGACCTTGTGCATTTCGCTCGCCGCCACGCCCAGCAACATTGGCACCCGCTTCCACAACTACCTCTACGAGGCTCTGGGGTTGAACTTTATTTACAAGGCGTTCGCCCCCACTGATCTTGCTCAGGCCATTGCTGGCATTCGCGGGCTTGGCATTCGGGGTGCTGCGGTGTCCATGCCGTACAAGGAAGATGTTATTGCGCTCATTGACGTCATGGATGCCTCTGCCGCAGCCATTGATTCTGTTAATACCATCGTGAATTCCGGGGGTGTCCTGACCGCCTACAACACCGACTACCTGGCCATTGCGCGGCTGCTGGAGAGCCGGGCAATCGATCCCGCGAGCACTGTTTTGTTGCAAGGTTCAGGAGGCATGGCTAAGGCTGTAGCTGCTGCCCTGTACGACGCCGGATTTGCTCACGTCAGCATTGTGGCCCGCAACGAAGTCCGTGGCCAAGCACTTGCCGCGCTGTACGGTTTCGCCTGGTTGCCGGAGGTGGGGGACGCCACGGCGGGGATGCTGATCAACGTCACGCCCCTAGGTATGGCGGGTGCGCAGGAGTCGGTGCAATCCTTTGCGGACGCGGCGGTGAGAGCCGCGCAGGTGGTGTTCGACGTCGTCGCGCTTCCCGCCGAAACCCCGCTCATTAGGGCAGCTCGTGCGGCGGGCAAGCAGGTCATGACCGGAGCCGAGGTCATTGCCATCCAAGCGGAAGAGCAGTTCGTGCTGTACACGGGGGTCCGTCCCAGTCCGGAACTGGTCCAGGAAGCCTCGGAGTTTTCCCGCAGCTAATCCTCGCTCTGCGAGAGGGTTGGGCTACAACGCGCCATTTCTGAGGGAGCGTTGGCGAAAAACGGCCCGAATGTAACCGAGCGTTGGTGTTAGGCGGGGAGGTCGTGGGGTTCAACCACCACGGCAACCCTGTCGTCCCCAATCCGGGTCAGCACCAGTGTGGCCTTGTTGGGACCCTTGCCAGAACCTGTCAGCAGTTGGCGGCGCAGTTCCTCGGGAGTGACAGAAACTCCGCGCTTTTTGATATCCAAGACACCGATCCGCTTGGCTTTCACCCAGGCTTTGAGCGCCTTCACATTGAACGGCTTGACCTCAAGAACCTTGTATCGGCGGGCAAACGGGGTGTTGAGCGGTGTATCAGAGGACAGGTAAGCGATGTGTTCATCAAGGAGATGGGCGTCCATGCTCCGTGCCAGATCGGCTACGAGTCCGGCACGGATCACGGCACCATCTGGCTCATATAAGTAAGCGCTAATGGGGCCAATCTCCACGTTCTGGCCCGCGGGATCAAATTTCACGGCGCTTGTCAGTTCCGCGCTGCCGTTCTTGCCAATCACGAGGGCGCTGCGGCAAACACCGGGGCGGGCCAGCTGGTTGAAGTAGAGCCCGGCCTCCACCACGTCGCCATTGAGCGAAATCCATTGAGCCTCGGCCGTGTTGGGAATGGCCTCATGCGGGATACCGGGCCCCATCTTCACACCAACGGCCAGCCCCCGGTCTGCCAGCGACTCCACGAAGGACAAGGGCGGGGAAAAAGCTTCCGGATCAAAAAGTCGGGTAGTACCAGAGGTGCTGGTGGTGCGCCGGGCAGGGTCCAGCCATACGCCTTCCACACCGGCAAGATCGGTATTCTCAGCGCGCCCGCACACCACTGTGGCGTGCGGGAACGGCATGAGGTTGATGGTGGCGCAGGCTGTTGTGACCTCGTCCATTTCCACTGCGGTGACCTTGATGTCCAGGCTTGCCATAGCGAGCGAATCGGCTCCCAAACCGCAGCCCAGATCAGCCACGGAGGTGATGCCCGCAGCCGTAAATCTTTGCGCATGCAGCGCTGCGATGCTCAGCCGGGTGGCCTGCTCCAGGCCAGCCTGGGTGAACAGCATTTGGTGTGCGAACTCGCCAAACTTTGCCTCGGCCTTGGCCCGCAGCCGGGCTTGGGTAAGAGCTGCTGCGACCAACTCGGGGGAGTGCCCGGCCTTGCGCAGTGACTCGTTGAGTTTGAGGGAATCTGACTCGCGGTAAGGGCCCAAGGAGGATAAAAGCTCCCACCCTTCAACGGTGAGCAGGGGGGAGATCGCATCGGGAGCCATGCGTTAAGCCTAACCGCCAGCGCGAACATGGACGTCCTCCGGAATTAAGCCACAACAAACTTGCGTAATTGACTAAGCGTGGACTAACTTCGATGGTGCGGGGATTGGTGAGCGGGGCGAGTTACGCCTCAAGGTGCCACCGCAGATAGCAAATGTCACTGTCCTGAAGGGCATTTTGCTCGATGTGATGGAGATCATAACTTAGGCAAGCCTTAACTAACTTAGGGTAGGCTACGCTAACTTATGAACTCATTCGCTTGCCCGGCTGATCAATGGCCGTAGAATCCCGAAGGAATCCATGCCCTCCCTGAAACTTCGTTTTGTTGCACTCCTTGGCGCCGCAGCCATCAGCCTGACAGCCTGTGGAGCGGAGATCTCGGCTCCCGCGGAAAGCTCCAGCGCCGCAACAACTATCACCGTTGAAGACAACAACGGCACGCACACATTGAGCGCCCCGCCAACCTCTGTGGTGGCCACGGACAACCGCACCTTCCAGACACTTTCGGACTGGGGAATTACGCTCAAGGCAGCCGCCGTGAAGCTGATGCCTTCAACCAATCCCTACAAGGCGGACACGTCGATCGTTGATCTGGGCAACCACCGCGAGCCCAACCTTGAAGCCATTGTGGCCGTTGACCCCGAGATCATCATTAATGGTCAGCGCTTCACGCAGTACCAAGATGACTTCGCAAAACTTGCCCCCAGGGCCACCATCTTGAACTTGGATCCGCGAGACGGCCAGCCTTTCGATACCGAGCTGAAGCGTCAGATCACCGTCTTGGGCGACGTCTTTGCCAAAGCTGATGAAGCCAAGAAGCTCAACGCAGACTTCGACGCAGCCATTGCCCGGGTCAAGAAGGCCTATGATCCCAAGGCCACTGTCATGGGTGTGATCACCTCGGGCGGAAACATCAACTACTCGGCACCTGGAGCCGGCCGCACGCTGGGCCCCTTGTTCGGGCTCCTGGGCCTGACCCCGGCCCTTGAGGTCAAGGACGCCAGCACCGATCACCAAGGTGATGACATCTCCGTCGAGGCCATCGCAAAGTCCAACCCGGACTGGATTCTGGTCATGGACCGTGACGCGGCTGTTGCTGCAGGCGAGGCGGAGTACAAGCCTGCCAGCCAGCTACTGGAAAGCTCCGAAGCACTCAAGAACGTGAGCGCCACGGCGAAGAAAAATATTGTCTACATGCCTGCTGACACGTACACCAACGAAGGCATTCAGACGTACACCACGTTCCTGAACAACTTCGCGGACGCCCTCGAAGGCAAGTAGCCATTATTTTCCGCCAGCCCTGTGGCGGGTCGGGGAGAGAATCCCCCGGCCCGCCACGGGGTTGACGTTTTGGGCCAGAACTGAAGAGGACCCCTGCAGTATGACAACTACCACGCACGCCCCACCTAAGGGCAAACTTTTTGAACCCAAGCTGCTCATCGGCGTCGCCGTAGTGGGGGTGCTGCTGCTGTTCTCCCTCTTTACCGGCGTATATGACATCTTTGGTGCTCAGGACGGTGGGGAGATGTTCGCCATCACCCGCATCCCGCGCACCATTGCACTGGTGCTGGCCGGTGCAGCCATGGCCATGTCCGGTCTTGTTATGCAGTTGCTGACGCAAAACCGGTTTGTGGAACCCACCACCACGGGAACCACCGAGTGGGCGGGGCTGGGTCTGCTGGCCGTCATGATTGCCAACCCTGGCGCCAGCATCCTGGTAAAAATGTGTGGGGCAGTCATTGCCGCGTTCATCGGTACCTTCATCTTTTTTCTTTTCCTGCGCCGCGTCTCGCTCAAAGCCTCCCTGACAGTGCCCATTGTGGGCATCATGCTGGGCGCCGTGGTGGGAGCCATTTCCACCTTCGTGGCACTGCAAACCGACATGCTTCAGAGCCTGGGGATTTGGTTTGCTGGTTCCTTCACCTCCGTGCTCCGGGGACAATACGAGGTGCTGTGGATTGTGGCACTGGTGGGGGTTGCGGTGTTCCTCGTGGCAGACAGGTTTACAGTGGCAGGCCTGGGTGAGGAAGTGGCCACAAATGTGGGCCTGAACTACAACCAGGTCATGCTGCTGGGAACCGGGCTCATTGCCGTCGCCACCGGCATTGTGACCGTGGTTGTGGGCAACCTGCCGTTCCTGGGCCTAATTGTGCCCAACATTGTCTCCATGTTCCGCGGTGATGATTTGCGCGGCAATCTGCCATGGGTGTGTCTGCTGGGTATTGCCATTGTGACGGTATGTGATCTAGTGGGAAGAACCATTATCATGCCCTTTGAAGTACCCGTGTCCTTGATCCTGGGGGTGGTGGGCGCGGTGGTGTTCATCGGGCTCTTGCTGAAGCAGCGCCGTCGTGCCTGAGGCGCCAGTGGTCCGCCGCACCCCGCCGCGTCCGGGTGCTCAGGGCGCAACCCCGCAACAGCACTCAGCCCACAAGCCCACCCGGAATTCGGGGTCACTGCCCACGGCCAGGGTCCGCAAACGCTACTGGATAATCCTGGGCCTGCTGATTTTCCTGGGGGTAGGATTCGGCTTCGGACTGCTGGCCTGGGACAACCCCATGCCGGTGGGGTCGGCAGGTTTTTGGCGCATCGCCGAGCTGCGCGGCACCAGTGTCATTGTCATGATGGTGGTTGCCATTTGCCAGGCCATGGCCACGGTCAGCTTCCAGAGCGCCACCAACAACCGGATCATCACGCCGTCAATCATGGGTTTTGAATCCCTCTACATCGCGGTGCAGACAGGTGCGGTGTTCTTTCTGGGCGCCGCCGGGGTCACCATGGTTCAGGGAGTACCGCAATTTATTGTGCAAATTGTGATCATGGTGGGCCTGTCGATGGCGCTGTACGGCTGGCTGCTGTCCGGCAGATACGGAAATCTGGCGATCATGCTGCTCATCGGCATCATTATTGGCGGCGGGCTGGGCTCCATCTCGGCCTTCATGCAACGGCTGCTGACCCCCAGCGAATTCGATATCCTCACCGCACGCCTGTTCGGCTCTGTCGCCAACGCCGATATCAGCTACCTGCCTATTGCCATTCCGTTGTGCGTAGTGGCCGGTATCATGCTGCTGCGCAACGCCAAACGGCTGAACGTGATCGCCATGGGCAAAGACACCGCCACCAACTTGGGCCTGAACCACCGCTTTGAGGTCATGCGAGTGCTGTTGCTGACCTCGATCCTGATGGCCACCTCCACAGCCCTCGTGGGGCCCATGACCTTCCTCGGATTCCTGGTTGCCACGCTGGCCTACCAACTCGCCGACACCCATGATCACCGCTACGTTTTCCCGATGGCCGTGCTCATTGGCTTCGTGGTCCTCTCGGGTTCCTACTTCGTCATGAAGAACGTGTTCTACGCCCAGGGTGTTGTCTCCATCATTATTGAAGCCGTGGGTGGCACCGTCTTCTTGTTCTTCATTCTCAGAAAGGGCCGACTGTGATCACACTGTCCGCGGTCAAGAAAAATTACAGCAGTGACGTTGCCATCGGGCCCGTGGACCTGCAAATCCCATCCGGGGGAGTCACCGCCTTGGTAGGGCCCAACGGCGCGGGCAAGTCCACCCTGCTGACCATGATTGGGCGGCTGCTCGGGATGGATTCCGGGGCCATTGAGATTGCCGGATATGACGTCTCGCGTACTTCCTCGAAGGATCTGGCCAAGATCGTTTCGATCCTGCGCCAGGAAAACCACTTCGTCACCCGGCTCACCGTGCGTCAGCTGGTGGGTTTTGGCCGCTTTCCGCATTCCAAGGGCCGGCTCACAGTGGTCGATGAGGAGGCAATCAGCCGATCCATCGACTTCCTGGACCTAGGCGAACTGGAAAACCGTTACCTGGACCAGCTCTCCGGCGGGCAGCGGCAGCGGGCCTACGTGGCCATGGTGCTGGCCCAGGACACCGACTATGTGCTCCTTGATGAACCGCTCAACAACCTGGATATGAAGCATTCGGCGCAGATGATGCAAATGCTCCACCGTGCCGCGCAGGAACTGGGCCGAACCATTGTGGTGGTGCTCCATGACATTAATTTTGCCGGACACTACGCTGACCACATCTGTGCCGTGAAGGACGGTGTGGTGACGGAGTTTGGCACACCGGACGTGATCATGACCGATGAGGTCCTGAGTCGCGTCTTTGACACCCCGGTGCAGGTCATCGAGGGCCCCCGCGGGCCGCTCGCCGTCTACTACTAAGAGCACGACGGCGATCCCCTCCCGCCTGCCGTCCCTCCCACCCAACGCTCTCCCAGCAATGGTGCGTTTTTCGGGGACGCTATCCCACCGAGTGGGGATAGCGTTCCCATTTTTCTCGCCATTACTGGGATAGCGTGCTTCGGGCATGCCACAGAATGTAACCGAGCGTCCAGAGGTGCGGGTTAGCTGTCCTTGCGGATCCAGCGGAACGTGACGCGGCACAGGAGCAAACCAAACACCAGCCATATTCCCATGACTAGTGCCACGAGACCCAGATCCCAGCTCCCGGAGGGCTCCATCACCTCGAAGGACTCTGGCAGGAACACGCTGCGCATCCCTTGAGCCATCCACTTCAGCGGAAAGATGCTAGCAAAGTCTTGCAACCAGCCGGGTAACTGCGCGAAGTTCAAGTAGACCCCGGAGATGAACTGCAGCAGCAGCACAATCGGGATGACCACGGCGGTGGCGCTCTTGCCTGTCCGCGGAAGTGCCGAGAGGGCGATGCCTAAAACGCAGCTAGTAATCACGCCGAACAGAAACACCCAGGCGAAGGTCAGCCACTTCTCTGGTGCAGTGGGAAGCTCCACGTTGAACGCGAAACGGGCCACAAGCAGCAACAGTGTGACCTGCAGGACCGAGCTGATCAGAACCATGCCGATCTTGCCCAGAAAATAGGAGAACACGGGCAGGGGAGTGCCGCCTAAGCGTTTAAGTGTGCCGTCCCCCTTCTCGCCAGCAATGTCCACGCCCAGGTTCTGCACGCCACTGAGCAGCATGCCCGCAGCCACCATCCCCGGCACATAAAAAGCCGCAAAACTGATGCCGCCGGAGCCATCAGGGGCCGCACCAAGATTCCCGCTAGTACTGAACGCCACAGCAAAAACCGAGAGCATCAGGATCGGGAACAGGAACGTGAAAAACACCGAATCGCCCTGCCGAAAGTACAACTTGAGCTCATAAAGGATGCGGGAGGTGCCCAACTCTAAGGTCCTCATACGGCGCCTTCCTCTGCATTGATGAGCGAGTGTTTACCCACCAGGTGCAAATAGATGTCTTCCAGGGACGGGCGGCTAATTTCCAGTGAGTCAACTTCGCCGCTGGCCTCAGCGTAGAGCCGGGCAGCCAGCGCTGCGGGCTCGGCTGTTCGTTGTGAATGTTCGACGCCGTCCTGCCGCCACCGCACTAGCGGAACCCGTGCGTCGGCTCCGCCAATCTCGTTGATGGGGCCTATATCCACCAGCTTGCCGCCGAGAATGATCCCGGCACGGTCGGCTAGAGTTGCCGCCTCATCCAAATAGTGTGTTGTTAACAAAATGGTGGTCCCCTCGGCCTTGAGCTGGTTGATCAGAGCCCAAAATTGGCGCCTGGCCTCAGGATCAAACCCGGTGGTGGGTTCATCCAAGAATAAAAGTTTGGGGCGCCCGATGATGCCCAACGCAACATCCACACGCCTGCGTTGCCCGCCGGAGAGCTTGCTGATCCGGGTTTTGGCCTTTTCCGTCAGGCCCACCGCTTCAATGACCTCGGATACCTTGCGTGGGTTGGGGTAGTAGTTGGCAAAGTGGGTCAGTTGCTCCAGCACCGTGACATTGCCGCTTTCCCCGCTGGACTGCAGCACTATCCCCAATTGTGCTTTCCAATCCAGGCCCCCATGCTGCGGATCAACACCCAGTACTGAAACGTCACCGCTGGTCCTATCACGGTAGCCTTCAAGGATTTCAATGGTGGTGCTTTTGCCGGCACCGTTGGGGCCCAGCAGCGCGAAAGTTTCACCCTCATGAATGTCGAAGCTGATCCCATCTACCGCGGTAAAAGCGCCATAGGATTTCAACAGATCACGAACGTGCACGGGAGCTAGACTCATTTGCTTATCCTCCCACCGCGGCCGAAGTCTGAATAGATTTTTCAACTTATGTCTCTGAAGGTGACTGCCCCGGTGCGCCGTGAGCGTAACCGGGCCCGCCGGCGTCGTACTTTTGTAGGAAATTCTGGCACTCGCCTTGACCGAGTGCTAATCAATTCCCTAGAGTCAGAGTTAGCACTCTCACCCTGAGGGTGCTAACGCGCCTATCTTTCTGGCCATGGGAACATCACCGGCACCGCGACGACGGTTGGGTTCCACCCAAACATGGGCAGAAAGTGTTGCAGCCATCCAAAGAATTTACGTGTGAAGGAGAGGTCCTAAGTGTCGGTCTCTATTAAGCCTCTTGAGGATCGTATTGTTGTTCGCCAGCTCGAAGCAGAGCTGACTACCGCATCGGGTCTGGTTATCCCGGACACTGCCAAGGAAAAGCCCCAGGAGGGCGAAGTTGTGGCAGTGGGCCCCGGCCGCGTTGATGACAACGGCAACCGTGTCCCGATCGATGTTGCCGTTGGCGACGTTGTTATCTACTCCAAGTACGGTGGAACCGAAGTGAAGACCGGTGGCGAAGAGCTGCTCGTTCTTTCGGCCCGCGACGTACTGGCCATCGTCGTTAAGTAACGGCTTTTGCTCCAGTAACCACTTTGTGAAGCCCCGTGCCCGGATAGGTGATCGAGCCTGTCTAGATCAATCGCCGGACGCGGGGTCTTTGCGTGAAAGGAACACACCGCATGGCTAAGCAGCTTGCATTTAATGACGACGCACGGAAGGCCCTTGAGGCCGGTATTGACAAGCTCGCGGACACCGTCAAGGTGACCCTCGGCCCGCGCGGTCGCAACGTTGTACTCGATAAGAAGTGGGGTGCCCCCACCATCACCAACGACGGCGTGACCATCGCCCGCGAGGTGGAGCTGGAAGACCCGTACGAGAACCTCGGCGCACAGCTGGCCAAGGAAGTTGCCACGAAGACCAACGATGTTGCCGGCGACGGCACCACCACGGCCACCGTTTTGGCGCAGGCACTGGTCAAGGAAGGCCTGCGCAACGTAGCCGCAGGCGCAGCTCCCGGCGAGCTCAAGCGCGGCATCCAGGTTTCCGTTGAAGCCATTGCCGCACGCCTGTTGGAGAACGCACGCCCGGTTGCCGGAGGCCAGGTGGCAGAAGTTGCTGCCATCTCCGCCCAGAGCCAGGAAATCGGCGACTTGCTCGCCGAAGCGTTCGAGAAGGTTGGCAAAGATGGCGTCATCACCATCGAAGAGTCCTCCACCACCTCCACCGAACTGGTCCTCACCGAGGGCATGCAGTTCGACAAGGGCTACCTGTCCCCGTACTTCGTCACTGACGCAGAACGCCAGGAAGCAGTCATGGAAGACGCACTGGTTTTGATCAACCAGGGCAAGATCTCCAACCTGCAGGAATTTTTGCCGCTGCTGGAAAAGGCACTTGCCGCGAACAAGCCGCTGTTCATCATTGCTGAAGACGTTGACGGCGAGGCACTGTCCACACTGATCGTGAACCGCTTGCGCGGCACGTTGAACGTTGTTGCCGTCAAGGCACCGGGCTTCGGCGACCGCCGCAAGGCCATGCTGCAGGACATTGCGATCCTGACCGGTGCACAGGTTGTCTCCGCGGAGATCGGCCTGTCCCTGGACCAGGTTGGGCTTGAAGTGCTGGGTACGGCTCGCCGCATCACCATCACCAAGGACAACACCACCATTGTTGACGGCGCCGGCACGGCCGACGAGGTCGCAGCACGGGTTGCCCAGCTGCGCGCTGAACTGGCGCGAACCGACTCCGATTGGGACAAGGAAAAGCTGCAGGAACGCCTGGCCAAGTTGGCTGGCGGCATCGGCGTGATCAAGGTTGGCGCAGCCACCGAGGTTGAGCTCAAGGAAAAGAAGCACCGCATTGAGGACGCCGTGTCCGCAACGCGTGCTGCTTTGGAAGAAGGCATTGTGGCTGGTGGCGGTTCCGCACTGGTCCAGGCCGGTAGGGCACTTGATGAAGATGCTGCTGTTCTCGCCTTGAGCGGCGACGCCGCAACCGCCATTGATCTGGTGCGCAAGGCTATTGCCCAGCCGCTGCGCTGGATCGCCCAGAACGCAGGCCATGACGGCTATGTTGTGGTGCACAAGGTTGGCGAGCTCGAAGACGGTTTCGGCTTCAACGCTGCCACCGGCGTCTACGGCAACCTGATTGAAGACGGCGTCATTGACCCCGTCAAGGTCACTCGTTCGGCTCTGCGCAACGCAGCGTCCATCGCATCCTTGGTGCTCACCACCGAGGTCCTCGTGACGGACAAGCCTGCTGAAGACGAAGAAGCAGGGCACAAGCACTAACGTTTTTCACCAATGATCCCGACCCCGCTTTTTGATACCGATACCCCGGTGTCCGAAAGCGGGGTCGGGATCATTTTTCGTTGTTCCGGCTGCGGCCCGGGCTCAGAGCGCGCAGGGCGTTCAGGATCGTGGCTAGATCGATCACTTCTTGAGCCAGCGCACCGGCCACGGCAGGAATCAGCCCCCACGCGGCCAGAAACATTAGGCCCACGCTGAGGATGATGCCAATCCAGATACTTTCGACGGCGATCCGCACCGTCCGCTGCCCAATCTGTACCGCCTGGGCCACCTTGGCCAGGTCATCGACCATGATGACAACATCGGCAGACTCGCTGGCCGCGGTGGAGCCCTTGGCACCCATGGCAATGCCGACGTCGGCCGAGGCCAGGACGGGGGCGTCATTGATCCCATCGCCCACCATCAACACCTGCCGGTGCTCCAGCGCATTGACCAGGCGAACTTTGTCAGCCGGCAGCAGCCCCGCATGGATCTCAGTGATGCCAGCCTCGGCCGCAATAAACCTTGCCGTGGCCTCGGCGTCCCCGGTGAGCATGACCGTGTCCGCCACCCCCAGCTCTTGCAGCGCTGCCAACGTGGCCGGCGCTTCCGGCCGAAGCGGATCACGCATGATCAAGGTCCCGGCAAAGCGGCCGTCAATTCCCACATAGACGGCCAACTGCCCGCCCGTCAGCAATGCCTCCTGCACACCACTGACCTGGCTGGCGACAAAGGCGCGTTTACCCACCAAAATGTGGCGTCCACCAAAAGTGGCGCTGACCCCGTTGGTTGCATGTTCGACGGCGGACTCGGTGCTGTGGAGCGTCAATCCCCGGGACTGCGCCTCGGCCACGATGGCTGCGGCCAGCACATGGGAGGAGTATTGCTCGGCGGAGGCGGTGAGTGCCAGCAACTCGTCGGGAGCTGTTGCGACGGTGCGGATTTCTTCGAGGCTGGGATCACCGCTTGTCAGCGTTCCCGTCTTATCGAATGCGGCTGTCTTGACGCGGGAGAGTTGCTCCAGTGTGCCGCCGCTCTTGACGATGATCCCGGATTTTGCGGCCCGGCTCATACCACCCAAAAAGGCCACAGGTGCGGCAATCAGCAATGGGCAGGGGGTGGCCACCACCAGCACTTCGGCAAAGCGGACCGGGTCACCACTAAGAAACCATGCCAGCCCTGCCATGGCCAATGAAAACGCCGTGAACGGCACGGCATACCTGTCTGCGAGCCGCACCACGGGTGCCTTGCTTTCGGCCGCGTCACGCACCAAGGCAATGATGCGGCTGAACTGGGAATCTTCCTCACGGGCGCTCACCCTGATGCGGACAGCGGCCGGTCCATTGAGGGCGCCACTGAGTACGGAATCACCCACCACATGTTCCACGGGCAGGCTTTCGCCCCGCAGCGCGGATTCGTCAAACACGGCAGGGCCAGAGAGCAGCACACCATCCACCGGAACCACCTCTGCCGGGCGGACCAGCAACGAATCACCAATCTCAACATCAGCCAGTGGAACATCAGAGGTTGTTCCATCAGGGTTTTCCCGATGCGCAATACGTGGCGCACGGTCAAGCAGCGAGCGCAGCTCCCTGTTGGCGCGTCCGGTGGCATAATCCTCAAGGGCGGCGCCGCCGGTCAGCATCAAGATGATGATCAACGACGCGATGTACTCGCCAACGGCCACCGTGGCAAAGATCGCCGTGACCGCAAGAATGTCAATGCCCCAATGGCCGCGCAAGATGTCCTTGACCATGCCAATGCCCTGATACAAGGCGATAGCGACGGCGTACAGGCTCGCCGTCCACCGTGCGGCATCGTGTTGACCGGCCAGCAGCACAAACGCCACCACGATGCCCACCAGCACCGTCAGCCACACCAGTGGATAGCGCCGCAACACAGTGATCACACCCCGTTGGCGTTCCTGCGCACTATTGAGGTCCGGGCCCTCGGAGCGATTGGTCACGAATCCTGCAGATGCTTCCTTCATGTCACCACTGTGCCTCAGTCTCGCCGCCAATCCCAGTATTGGTACATGACCGGCAGCCCCGACGCCCCGGCAGCCCCGACGCCCCTGACGGACCCGACGGACCCGGGTCATCAGCGGCGGAAGGGGTTCTGCGCGCCCACACCACGGGCGGCTGCCGCGGCGTGGGCAGCAGAGTACCGTGTTGGTGCCGGGCGTCTGCGCCGGACTACCCGGTAGATAAACAGCACGGCGGCCGCAGAGACCACAATGCCCGTGACGTTCAGGAGCAGTTGCAGCACGGACCCGGCCGCCCGCCCCTGCTCGCCCAATACCAGCGCAACGGCAACGTACCCGGCCGCTGGAACGGTTGTGACGGAAATGAAAACACCTACCAGTGCTGCAGACTTCCTGCCAATGAGGGAAAGCATGCCAGCAGCCCCGGCCAGCACTGCCACGATGAACGAATACGGGCCGGGGTGGTAAATGAACTCGGTGGCGCTATTTTTGCTGAGCACCACAGCGGGGTCAAATAACCCCAACTGCACCGAGACGATCGTGGCTAGCGCCGTCAAAGCCATGGCAATGGGGAAACCGATCACCAAGGCCACGGACGCCCGCCGGGCAAGCTGCCACCGCCGATCCACCAACGCTAGGGCCAACCCTGCCAGCGGGCCAAACTCCGGACCCACCACCATGGCCCCGACAATGGCGATGGTGGAATCGGTCACGATCCCGATCCCTGCCAGCTGGACGGCGATGACCAGAAACACCAGGTAGCTCCAGGTCAGCTTTGAGTCGGCATTGGTGTCCTTTTCCACCTCGTCCCAGATGATGGCATCAGCGCCATCCCCCGCAACGGCTTGGTCGGCTTGGTCCAGACGCTCGGAAATGACAAGCTCCGGCGCGGTGATACTGAGCGAACCCTGGTGGGAAATATCCAGTCCATGTAACTTTTCCAGCAGCTCTTCGACGGATTCCCGCACCGCCTGGAGCACAATGACGTCACCTTCTGGAATCAAGGAGGCGCCTTCTGTCCGCGAGATTTCCGAGACGCCCGGGTGATTACGGGCAATCTCCACCACGGAATCGGCAGTCCCGGCCGGGACAACAATGCGGATCTGCAACGCCATGGAGGTCCTTTCCGGTGCCAGCTCGTGCGCTTGATTCTATGGGATGATGTGCGCCCCGGTGTGATCCACCCCTCGAGAATAGGGTCAGGGACGCTTTCGTTTTAGACTGTAAGCAACGCACAGACCAGCTTCGTAATCACGGGACCGGTCATCGGATGCACCCCCCTGCAAATGGTTCTACCCCCCGCCAAGGAGCCTTCGTGTCCCAGTCTGAAATTCATGACCCTTTCGCCTTTGTTGGCCTGACCTATGACGATGTGCTGCTCCTCCCCGGGCACACCAACGTCATCCCCTCAGAAGCTGACACAAGCTCGCGCGTATCAAAGCGCATCACGGTGCAGACGCCGCTGCTCTCCGCCGCCATGGACACTGTCACAGAGTCACGTATGGCTATTGCCATGGCCCGGCAGGGTGGTCTTGGTGTGGTTCACCGCAACCTGTCAATCCAGCGCCAGGCCGAAGAAGTTGACCTGGTCAAGCGCAGCGAGTCCGGCATGATCACCAACCCGGTGACCATTGGTGCCGAGGCCACTCTCGCCGAGTTGGATGAACTTTGCGCCCGTTTCCGTGTCTCCGGCCTGCCCGTGGTTGACGCCGATAGCCGCCTGATTGGTATCGTCACCAACCGCGACACTGTTTTCATCCCCGAAAACGAGTACTCGCAGCGCCTGGTTCGCGATGTCATGACCCACATGCCACTGATCACCGGCAAGGTTGGCATCAGCCGCGAAGAAGCCTCGCAGCTGCTGGGTAAGAACAAGATTGAAAAATTGCCGCTCGTTGATGACGCAGGAGTTCTCCGCGGCTTGATCACCGTCAAAGACTTCTCCAAGGCCGAGCAGTACCCGCTGGCCACCAAGGATGAGAGCGGACGCCTGCGCGTGGGCGCAGCCATCGGCTTCTTCGGTGACGGCTATGAACGCGCCATGACGCTCGTTGAGGCAGGGGTTGATGCGTTGTTCGTTGACACCGCCAACGGTCACAGCCAAGGCGTGCTGGAAATGATCGCCCGCCTGAAGAGCGAAAAAGCCGCAGCCCACGTTGACGTCATTGGCGGCCAGGCAGCAACGCGTGAAGGCGCCCAAGCCCTGATTGACGCCGGCGCTGACGGCATCAAGGTTGGTGTGGGTCCGGGTTCCATCTGCACCACCCGCGTAGTTGCCGGTGTAGGAGTTCCCCAGATCACCGCTATTTACGAATCCGCCAAGGCGGCCATCCCGGCCGGCGTGCCGTTGATTGCCGACGGCGGACTGCAGTACTCCGGTGACATCGGCAAGGCCCTCGTGGCCGGCGCCGACACCGTCATGCTCGGCTCCTTGCTGGCTGGCACGGAAGAGTCCCCGGGCGAGACAGTGTTTGTCAATGGCAAGCAGTTCAAGGCCTACCGCGGTATGGGCTCGCTCGGTGCCATGCAATCGCGCGGCAAGAACACCTCCTACTCTAAGGACCGCTACTTCCAAGCTGATGTCACGGGAGATGAAAAGCTCATCCCGGAAGGCATCGAAGGCCGTGTGGCATACCGTGGCCCCCTCTCCTCGGTGGCTTACCAGCTGGTGGGCGGACTGCGCCAGACCATGTTCTACGTTGGTTCCCCTACCATTGCCGAGCTCAAGGCGCGCGGCAAGTTTGTGCGCATCACCTCCGCAGGTCTGAAGGAATCCCACCCGCATGACATCACCATGACGGTTGAGGCCCCGAACTACCTCAATAAGTAGCACTTCCTTAAGCACGACGGCGGCCCCGCACCTTGGCAATTCAAGGTGCGGGGCCGCCGTGGTGATCTCATTGATCCGTGAGCAAAGGTCGCTTAGAAGCCCTCGAAACGACTCAAAACGACCTTTTCTCACGGATGGATTTATGCAACCTGACGAACTGGGACGTTGAGGGCCGGGCTTAGGCCTGCAGGGCGGCCTTAAAACGGGTCAGGGCCTCGGTAGCGTCATAGCTTTCTTCCACGAATTCGGATTCTGTGCCTGAACGCAACACCCATTCCCCTGATTCCACGGCTGTTAGCTGAGCGACCACTGGCTCGCGCTCTACCTGCAGGCGGCGCACCACGGCGGTGGCGGGCAGGCCTTCGGCGGCACCGGAGAGGTATTCCTGGCTCAGGTGCAGGGCCAGTTCAAGCATGGCGGGGCCGGACTCAATAGGCTGGATCTCATGCACGCCGTAGGGGCTGATGCTCAGCAGAACCGCCCCAACATTAGAGCCCACGGCGAAGAGGACATGATCGCTCGTGGGTGTGGTCAAGGTGATTTCCAGCCACTCCTGGGCTTGGGAAAGTACTGTACCCACCACGGCGCACCTATCCACGGGAACAATCTTTTCGCCCTGGGGTGAGGCGAGCCCGCGCACCATCAGTGTGGTCAGCCCGGCGTTGTGCAACAGCGCGTTATCGCCGTGCTGGTCCAGACGCAGCAGGCCCAGGGTGACGGCTGCTGATTCCGTGGGTGTCATTGACAAAAGTGTCAAGAGCTCATGGTCAGTCATCCGCAGTTCAGTCTCAGTCATGCCCTAAGCCTAACCAAAGTAGGAGCCCACTGTCGGCACACGGGAGTGGGGGAGCGTTCACAGGGCTACAACCAGGGCCCGCCGGCTGCAGCAACAATGAACAGTGCCAAGCATAGGCGCGCTGCTTTCGTTAGGGTGCCGGGGGGCGGGCCCGCTTATCCCCGCTAGAATCAACGCATGCTTTGTGCCTATGAGAACACCACCGACTACTCGCACTGGGACTCCGGGCTGTGGACCCGTGTTCTGGCCGCCTCCGGTGTGTCCAACCCACTCTCCGGAGCTGCGTTCACCGAGGCTATGCTCGCAGGTCTGGCAGGTGGCATTGGCTTCATGATCTTCACCTTTGAATACAAAGACATCACCACGGCCTCGGCCGTGACCCGTTTCCATCCCGGCCCCTACACGGAGAACCTGTTGCGCCGCAGTGGTGCCTCAGTGAATATTCAGCAAACAGGCAGCGCATCCCTGGCCCAAGGCCGGCTGGACGCAGCGCTGGAAACCGGGGTGCCCGTCGTGGTGCGTGTTGTCCGGGGCAAGCTGCCGTGGGCGGATGAGGATCCGCTGGCCGATCTGGATTCCGTGGATGTGGCTGTGGTGGGCCGTGACGGCGCTGACTACTTGATGGACGACGACGGCGGCGGCAGGCTTGAGCGGATCAGTACCGCGGCGCTGGCAGCTGCGCGCAGCTCCCGGAAAGCGGATAAGCATTGGCAGGCCCACGTTGTCACGGGAAGCCGCGCCTTGGCCGAGGAGATGGTGGGCGAGGTACTGACCACCAGCGTGGTGCGGGCGGCCATGGCGCAGACGGCCCAGGAACTGCTCTCACTGCAGGCCCCGCCCGGGGTGCCGCCTGGGTACGCCAAAAATTTTGGCATTCTGGGCATGTCCACGTGGGCACAACGGCTCAGCGATTCCTCCTCGAAGCATGGCTGGATGCGGATCTTTGGCGGCCCGCAGCGTTCCATGGTGGGCATGGGAATGCTCCATGGGCTCTTGGCCGGACGCCGTGTCAGCGGTCCCGGCGCCCTCCGGCCGTTGTATGCCCAATTCTTGCGCGAGGTGGCGGCTATCGGGGAGGCGGTGTCCGGCGTCGAACGGGGCAGTCTGCTTGAAGCAGCTGCCCAATATGACTCTTTGGGTGCGCATTGGGACGCTCTGATTGATGTGGTCGGGGCACCGGGGGAGCCGGACTTTGCTGCGATGGCAGCGCAGGTGGAAGCAATTGCCGTACTGGAAAACGCTGCGGCAGAGGCCCTGAAGACGGCTGCGGGCGTCATTTAATGCCTGTAGCGCCGCCTGCGCTAGGCTAGGGGCGTGACTTATGAGATTGAGATTGGCCGTGGAAAGCGTGGGCGCCGCGCATATTCGTTGGATGAGATTTCGATTGTGCCGGCAAGGCGCACTCGCGATCCCCAGGATGTTTCGGTGAAGTGGCAGATAGATGCCTACCAGTTCGAGGTGCCCGTGATTGGCGCACCCATGGACTCCGTCATGTCCCCAGAGACTGCCATTGCACTTGGCAAGCTGGGCGGACTGGGTGTGCTGGACTTAGAAGGCCTCTGGACCCGCTACGAGGATCCGCAGCCGGTGCTCAATGAGATCGCCGCGCTGGAGGGTTCGGTGGTCAACCCCGAGACCACCCTGCGCCTGCAGCAAATCTACAACGCACCGATCCAGGCCGAACTCATCACCGCCCGGTTGGCTCAGATTCGCGCAGCCGGTGTGACAGTGGCCGGGTCCCTGACCCCGCAGCGCACACAAGAGTTTTACAAGACAGTGGTTGCCGCAGGCGTTGACATCTTCGTGATCCGTGGCACCACCGTCTCGGCAGAGCACGTCTCCAAAACCACGGAGCCGCTGAACCTCAAGCAGTTCATCTACGAACTCGACGTCCCGGTTATTGTGGGCGGCGCAGCAGGCTACACCTCCGCACTGCACCTCATGCGCACTGGCGCAGCGGGCGTCCTGGTCGGTTTTGGCGGCGGCGCCTCCACCACCACCAGCCGCGCCTTGGGCATCCGCTCACCCATGGCCAGCGCCATCTCTGACGTCGCAGCAGCACGCCGCGACTACATGGATGAGTCCGGCGGACGCTACGTGCATGTCATTGCCGACGGCGGCATGGGCTCCAGCGGCGACATCGTCAAGGCCATTGCCATGGGCGCCGACGCTGTCATGCTCGGTGCTGCTTTGTCCCGCGCCTCCGAGGCACCCGGTCAGGGCTGGCACTGGGGTGCGGAGGCACACCACCATGAACTGCCGCGTGGACACCGTGTGAAGATGGATACCGTGGGGACGTTGGAGGAAGTGCTGTACGGCCCGGCCCACCGCGCTGATGGGTCAGCCAACCTGATCGGTGCACTGCGCCGGTCCATGGCCACCACCGGTTACTCCGATTTGAAGGAATTCCAGCGCATTGATGTGATCGTCAACCCGGCGTAATTTTTCATCCCGCCGTCACAACCCTGACGGCAGCAAGGAGCCCCGGCCCATGAGTGGCCGGGGCTCCTTGGCACTTAACGCTCAGCGGTGCCTTGCGCTCAGCTCGGCTCAACGACCTAGAGCAGACCGTGGCAGTTAGACTGAGGATACGACTTTTGCTGCTGCACACCCTGGAAAGGCACTCATGATATCGGGCTCGCTGGAACGTTATGAGACGGAACTGACCAACCCTGGGTTGGTTATTTTGGAAATGGTGGCGGAGAGCAAAGAAGACGCCGCAGCACAATTGGGAGCAAAGCTCTTTGCCCAGGGACGCATCTCCGATCTGTCCGGATTCTTGCGCGATGTCAACGCCCGGGAGCACCAAATGGCCACAGGTCTGCCCGGAGGTATTGGGTTGCCCCACGCAAGAAGCGAATTTGTTCAGCAAATTTCCATCGCCGTAGGCGTCACCAAGTTTGATCACAGCCTGGATTTTGGTGCCGTTGACGGCCCCGCCACTGTGATCTTGCTGATAGCCACACCCGCCAGTTCCTTCTCCGCACACTTGGAAGTACTCGCCACCTTGGCCAGATCCCTGTTCAAGGAAAACTTCCGGGAGTCCCTGCGCCGCGCCCATGACAAAGAGGTCATCGCAGAACTGATCAACTCCACCTTGGTGTTCTTCGACCACTAACCCCGCCCATGTGTGGGCCCGGCCACGCTTTCTTTGTAAATGCCGGCCGCATTCGCTGTTCTACATGGATACGAAGTACCGTTGATATGTGTTGAAAACTGCTGTAAAGCCCAAATGGATAGCCGCACTGGTGTTTGCGCTGGCCGTTGCCGCCGTTCTTGTACTTCTGAGCCAGTGGCAATTTTCCCGTTCCATGCAAAAAGACGTTGCCCCACCCTCGGTCACTGAAAAAGTGCAGCCGCTGAGCGAGACCATGGTTCCTGGCAAGCTCATGACAGGCAATATTGAGGGACAGCTCGTCACAGCTACCGGTCATTTCGCTGCCGACAAACAAGTCTTGGTTCCTTCACGGCTTGAAAATGAGCAGCAGGGCTACTGGGTTGTCACGGCCTTTGTGGTTGATGATGCACCCCGGGTAGAAGGTGTTGCTGCCACTCGTGAAGTAGTCATTCCGGTGGCCCGCGGCTGGATCGCAGAACCCGGTGACGCAGCGAAAGCCCCCGCCGGCACTCTCCAGCTGAGCGGGCGCCTACTGAACTCAGAAGGCCCGGTAGTTTCGCGCAACCTCCCCGAGGGGCAAGTGGGCGCATTGTCCACGGCAGAGCTGACAAATCTCTGGGATGTCAGCAGCTATGCCGCCTTCATTGTCTCGCAGCAGGAAATCGTTGACGGACAGGATGTTGGCGCATCGTCCACAACAGGGACGCTCCTACCCATCACCGTCACGGCTGCCGATCAGAATGACAAGGTTAATTGGCTGAACATTTTCTATGCCATTGAATGGGTGGTGTTCGCCGGATTCGCACTATTCATGTGGTGGCGGTTGGTAGCGGATGACTACCGCCGTGAACAGGATGAACTCTTTGACATAGACCAGGGGAACGACGACGACGACACTGACGTTGAACCTGATGAACACCGAGCAGTACTTGAAGAACAGAATGAGGAGCGCCGGTAGTGACCGACCCTATGAACAAAGAAGCAACACCCACAGCCCCTTCCGCTAAGGATCCGAGCGGGCCGCCCGCAGTGAAGGCGGCGCCCAAGCGTCGTTTTGGTGGTACTCCCGCCCAGATTCTCTCGGCACTGAAGTTCTACAAGTATCTTGCCTACGCAACAGGTGTTATGTTGCTACTTCTGGTGGTGGAGCTGATTATCCGTTACGCCTTCTCCAGCGTTCTGGTGGCTGGCGGAACTGATACAGCGGGAGCCGCGCACGGCTTCGGCCTGGTCAATATTGACGGAGGAGTCATGCCTATCACCGGCGGCGTCAACCTCTCCACCACGGTGTTGATTGTGCACGGTTGGATGTACGTCATCTACCTCATTGCTGATTTCCGTCTATGGACGCTCATGCGTTGGCCGTTCAGCAGGTTGGTACTGATTGCACTGGGCGGTGTGGTGCCGTTCCTATCCTTCTTTGTTGAAGCAAAAGTGCACAAAGAAGTTGTGGCCGAAGTTGCCGCAAACCCCAAGGCTGGCAAGCGGTACTAAGGCAGCCGCCAGCCGCACCAAAGCCCTCCCGCACTCGCGAGAGGGCTTTGGTTGGATGAGGCGCTCATCACTCCGCGGGAGGGTAAGGAGCGCGAGCCTGCCTCAGTAGGTTAAGATTGTTGCGTGACTACTCCCGCTAAGGCCCAGACTTCCCAGAAGCCCGTCCTGGTTGTGGACTACGGTGCCCAGTACGCCCAGTTGATTGCGCGCCGTGTGCGTGAGGCCAATGTGTACTCGGAAATCGTGCCGCATACCTATACAACTGCGCAGTTGCTGGCTAAAAACCCGGCTGCCATCATCCTCTCCGGTGGACCATCAAGTGTCTACGCGGAAGGCGCACCCTCCGTAGGTGCAGACCTGTTTGAAGCCGGAATTCCTGTTTTGGGTATTTGCTACGGCTTCCAGGCCATGGCTGCCGCCCTTGGCGGTACCGTGGCTGAAACAGGAGCGCGCGAATACGGTTCCACTGAAGTGAATTTGGTGGGCGAAGACCGCTCCATTCTCAGCGCCACCGGCGCTTCCCAGACCACATGGATGAGCCACGGTGACTCTGTTCAGCAGGCTCCCGAAGGCTTCGATGTACTGGCAACTTCCGCCGGCGCTCCCGTTGCTGCTTTCGCCAATGAGGAAAAGTGCCTCTTCGGTGTGCAGTGGCACCCCGAGGTCAAGCACTCAGAGTTTGGCCAGACGGTGTTGGAGAACTTCTTGTTCAACGGCGCCAAGCTGGAAAAGAACTGGACTGCCACCAGCATTCTGGATGAGCAGGTGGCGCTGATCCGCAAGCAGATCGGCAGCGCCAAGGTTCTGTGTGGACTCTCCGGCGGCGTTGATTCAGCCGTTGCAGCAGCCCTGGTTCAGCGCGCCGTGGGAGACCAGCTCACCTGCGTATTCGTCAACCACGGCCTGTTGCGCCAAGGCGAGGCCGAGCAGGTTGAACTCGACTTCGTGGCATCCACCGGTGCCAAGCTGTACGTTGCCAACGAGCAGGACCGCTTCCTGAACGCCCTTGCCGGTGTTTCAGATCCGGAAACCAAGCGCAAGATCATTGGCCGTGAATTCATTCGCGCCTTCGAAGAAGCCGAACGGGCCATCATGGCTGAGGCCGCTTTGGACGGCGAAGAGATTAAGTTTCTCGTCCAGGGCACCCTGTACCCGGACGTCGTCGAATCCGGCGGCGGCGAAGGCGCAGCAAACATCAAGAGCCATCACAATGTTGGCGGACTGCCCGAGGACCTCCGTTTTGAGCTCGTGGAACCGTTGCGGGCCCTCTTCAAGGACGAAGTCCGTGCTGTCGGTGCCGAGCTTGGCCTGCCCGCCGAGATTGTTGGCCGCCAGCCGTTCCCCGGTCCAGGCCTGGGAATCCGCATTGTCGGTGAAATCACCGGCGAACGCCTAGAACTGCTCCGCAAGGCAGATGCCATTGCCCGTGCTGAGCTGACCGCAGCCGGTCTGGACAACGAGGTATGGCAGATGCCTGTTGTGCTTCTTGCCGATGTACGCAGTGTTGGTGTCATGGGCGATGGCCGCACCTACGGACACCCGATCGTGCTGCGCCCGGTGTCCTCAGAAGATGCCATGACCGCCGATTGGTCACGCCTGCCGTACGACCTGCTGGCAAAGATCTCCAACCGAATCACCAATGAGGTGGAAGGTGTTAACCGTGTGGTTCTGGACGTCACGTCCAAGCCGCCGGGAACCATTGAGTGGGAGTAATCCGGTAGGCAACGCTGGAGAGCGCCAAAACCCGATATTTCGGGCCTAATTTGGCGTTCTCCAGTGTGCCGATCAGGCAAAAAGGGCTGGGCGCGATAGCCTGAATCACATGTCAGTATGGTCAAGACCGTTCCGCTCAAGTGCAGAGAAGAAGGCACCCGTGTCCGAAGTTGCAGGGCCCAAGGAGAGCTCCTTGGAGTTCCAAGCCTGGCTTGCGGGATTGGACTCATACTCCGGTTCCGACACCGCATTGGCGTTTGCAATGACCGCACACGGCAGCATCTCTCTTACACACGCCCACCCATCGGGTCTGGCCCAGCTGCTGGCTGGCCGCAAGACCCGGCTATCTACCTTGATCCGGGAACCGGAACACTACGGCGCTGCAAAGAAGGCTGCCGCCGCGCTGCGGGCAAAGATTTTTGAACTGAGCACTGACCGCGGAATCGACGTCGGTTATCTCGGTGCCGGGATGGCCCGTTGGCCTGCCCAAACCAGTAACGAAGACAATGTTTGCGCGCCTGTCCTGTTGGCCGCCGTGGCACTAACCGTCCGCCCAGGACAGGACGACTACGAGCTCCAACTCATGGAGCAGGCACAAATTAACCCTGCCCTGGTCAAATACCTGGGCCAGCACACCACCATTCATATGGACGCGCTGGCGCTGGGCCGGCTGGCCTACAGCACCGCACGCTTTGATCCGGCCCCCGTTCTGGACCGTGTCCGGTCATTGCTGGCACCCATTCCACACGCCACGGTGGATCATGAGCTGGTGGTATCCACGTTCGCCTTCCTCACTGATAACCTCAGTGACGCTGCATTGCTCGAGGGCACCGAACTTGTTGAGCTGGTACAGCGCCATAGCAGTGATGATGTCCTGCCTGTTGAGCTAGAACCCGACTTTTCACGCTTCGTCTCTCTGGATGATCGCCAGCCCGAGGATGAGATCCTGGTACTGGACGCCGATCCTCAGCAGCAGTACGTACTGGACATGATCCGCGCCGGCGAATCCGTGCTGGTGTCCACCCCGCCCGGTACGGGTCAAACCCAGACGGCCATCAACGCCATCGCCCAGCTCGTCCACGACGGCAAATCCGTCCTGGTAGTGGGTGAACGGCGCGGCACGCTCAATGAGCTGGCCCAGATTCTCAGCGAACACGATCTCGATTCGTTGTTGCTCCAACTCAGCGCCCAAAGCGGGCCGCAACAAATCAAATCGCAGCTGATCCGTGCCATCACACGCAACGAAAAAGCTGTGGAACCTACTGTGGGCAGCTTGCACGAAACCTTGGTTGATCACCGCCACCAGCTGGTGGATCATGTGGCGAGCCTGCACAACGTGCGTGAACGGTGGGGTTGTTCGCCCTACCAGGCCATGCAATCACTGGCCGAGCTGACCTCCATTCACCCGGCCCCCTCCACCACGGTGCGGCTTAAACGCAGCGTGTTGGATAGTATCCGCGACCGCAAGGATCTCAGCTCCAGGCTGCGCCGCGCCGCCGAGCTGGGTGCCTTCAGTCAGGTGGCTGTCAGCAGCGCCTGGCATGGTGCCCGCATGGTCACCCGCAAGGAAACCGAAGGTGCCTTCGCGTTGGCGGAGCAACTACATACCCAGGTGCCAGAGTTTTCCAAGAAGATGCGCGAAGTGGCCGAATTTGGTCAGATCCGTCAGGGTAGTACTTTTGCCGAGTGGGGACGCCAGCTGAACATGCTGGTAGCCATCCGGGAAAGCCTTGATAAGTTCAGCGCCGATATTTTTGACTGGTCAACGGATGAGATGATTGCCGCGACCGCAACCACCGCATGGCGCAGGGAACACGGTATTGATATGCCTGCCCTGCAGCGGGCGCGGTTCCGCCGCAATGCCAAGGACTTGGTACGACCTGGCGTGCACATTGCAGACCTCCACGCCTCGCTGGTCCTTGTTAATGAACAAAGGGCCCTGTGGGCTGAAGCCGCCACGAGCAAGCGCCACCCCACCGTGCCTTCCGGCCTGGCGGAGCTGAGCCGCAGCTTCATTGCCCTGCGTGAAAAGCTGCTCAAGCTAGGTGCCGTTCTGGAACGCACTGTGGATGGCGGGGATCTGCTGAATTTCAACGCCAGAGAATTGGTTGGCCGGCTTGAGGCGCTGGTCGGTTCGCAGGAAACTCTGGAAACTCTGCCCGAGCGCACGCTGCTGCTTGAAGGCATGCGGGAACAAGGTCTGGGCGAGTTGCTTGAGGACCTTGCCCAGAGGGAGGTGCCCGCCTCACAAACCAGTTCTGAACTGGAGCTGGCGTGGTGGCAGTCTGCGCTGGAAGCCATGATCAGTGGTGATGAGTACCTTGCCATGTCCGACGGCGAGAACCTCCGCCGCTTGGAAGCTGAGTTCCGCTTGGCAGACCAGGCACATGTTGCTTCCGGACCCGGGCGTATCCGTTGGGGCTTGGCGCAGCAGTGGAAAGAGATTTTGGCTGGCCGCAACCGTCAAGGTGAGATGCTTCGCAACGTCCTCAAGGATGGGCGGGTCTCGCTGGCTGCCCTAAGTGCTCAAGCCCCGGACCTGCTCCGCAACCTGGCTCCCGTATTTGTGCTCAGTCCACTGGTGGTACCGGCAGCCATCCCTGCCGGCTACCGCTTCGACACGGTTCTCATTCTCGACGCCGAATCAACGTCGTTGCAGTCAGCGCTTCCCTCACTGGCACGCGCCAGCCAAGTGGTGGCCTTCGGTGACGAGCAAACTGCTTGCCCGAAGAGTTTTACGGTGGCGGTGAGCGCTCCTGATCAACGTGAGGTTGAGCAGCATCCCCTTGAAAGCATCTTTGGGGCGCTATCGAGAATTTTGCCGCGCCACAGGCTGACGGTTTCCTACCGAGCAGTTGATGAAGAGTTGATTCGCCAGCTCAGCAGTGGTTTCTACGATTCACAGCTTGAACGTCTGCCCGACGGGCGGACCGTCACCGGGCTCGAACGTGCCATCACGGTGGATTATCTGCCCGATGGCAAGGGCCTGCCCGGCAGCGACAGTGGCGGCGTGGAATCAGTTGTGGCTGAGGTGAACCGCGTGGTTGATCTGGTCTTTGAACATGCACGTGTGCGCCCCCGGGAATCGTTGGCCATCATCACCGCCAGTGAACGTCACGCGGTACGGGTGGCTCAGGCAATTCGACTGCAGATGGCAAACCATCCTCTCCTGAGCGAGTTCTTTGCCTCGGGACCGGAGTCCTTCCGTGTGGTCACTGTGGACAGGGCCGCTGGTTTGGTCAGGGACAGGGTCATTTTCTCGCTCGGTTATGGCCGTACCCCGCATGGTCGGGCCCTGCACGGCTTTGGCTCGTTGTCAGAACCGGACGGTCGCGCAAAATTTGCGTTGGCCATGACACGGGCTCGTTCGCACATCCACATTGTCACGTGCTTTAGGCCTGAAGACCTTGATGGAAGCCGTCTAAGCTTTGGTGCTGTTGATTTCTTTGAACTGCTGGATCGCGAAATGGCCGGTAACTCCTTACTCGGCAACCCTGCGAGCCGGGCAGTGGATAGCGAGAAGGAAACCGGGGAAGATCCTCTCGTGGCGGATCTGGCCGACAGGCTCCGGGCCCGGGGCGCCCGTGTTTGGCACCATTATGACGGTGCCTTGGACATGGCGGCTGCACCGGATAACTTGGCGCTGTTGGGCCGCGCCGACCACGAAATCCCCGTGCCCGTTGCTGTGGAATCCGATGGTACGGCCAAGTACCAGAAGATGAGTGTGCGTGAACGCAGCAGGCTCCGCCCGCAGATGCTCGAACGCCTGGGCTGGCGCTATGTGCCGCTGTGGACCATCGAAGTCTTTACCGACCCCTCGAGCTGCGCTGACCAGATAGCCCAATACCTCGGCATGGGATCCGGTGCAGGTGAAGCTGATCTGGCATCCCTCATGGGTACCACCTTGGACACCTCCATGACTGCGGTGATTGATTCGCCGCGTTCACGCCGCCGTCAAGGATCAGATGGTGAGCAGAGTGGCGAAACCTTAGAAGCAGCGCAGGAACAACCTGCCGTTGCCAGCACACCGAAAGAAACTGAAGAAGGAGAACGGCTCGTGGGTGAGCAAGCGGAGACTACTAGGGACGAAAACTTGGTATCCGCACCAGACGGGGCAACAGAAAATACTCCTGCACAGACAGCACCTGAATCAGAGCTGTTGCCCAAAATTGCGCCGCACGATGCCGACCACACCTGGGGCGATGACACCTCAGACCGTGGACATGACGCCTGGCTGCGAGAGAACAAACCCCCTCACTGGGGATAAAGAATGTTAGGACCACTATGGCCACGCCGCCAAAAATCCCCGGCCTGAATGCCTTTCGCCAGGACAAGCCCGGAACCCGCAGGCCCGTAACACCACGATTAGTTACAGCGGCTGCCAGGCTCCTCTGGCTTGCCGCGATCATGCAGATTGTTGCAAGCGTTTTTGCCCTGATACATGCTGCCTCACCTGATAGACGTGCAGCTCTGGAAGAGCAGATTGCTGCGATGGCCGGCAAGACGCCCAGCATCGAAGCCTACCAAAACATGGGTGTGCTCACAGTGGTCCTGGCGGGGCTGGTGACAGCCGGTGCTTATGTATTTTTCAGCTTTTACCTGACCCGTGGCAGAACCTGGGCACGCTCTGCTAGTGGGGTCCTCGTAGCGCTGACACTCATACAGCTGGTGGGCGTCAGCTACCCGGAAGGGTTTACTACCTTGGCCCAGGTGGTTTTGGGTGGCGTGGCAGTATCCCTGTGCTATTTGCCTGAATCCAGTAGGTTCTTCGCCCAGGTGAAAGCGTCCCGCTCCTAGCCGCGCCCTTTGCTAGGCTCTTTGATGGGCATTTTGAGCACTGGCGTGGGGGCGTCTTGTGGAACGATGATCAAAAATACCTTGCCGTAGCCGCTGGCGCCCGCAAGTTGCAGAGCCTGGTCAGCGGAAGCCGCCACAACTACCAAGCCCTCAACGTTCTGGGTAGCCAGAAGCGTGTTTGCCGGGGCCGAATCTGGTATCCAAAGAACAGGGACAGCCGCGGCTAGTACCTCGTTGCGCACGGGTCCGTCCAATGCTTCGGAGCGGCTGAGCACCACCGTCACTAATTGGCCCTGGCTCAACAAGGCAAGCGTTGAGGGATCGCTGACCCGCAAGGGGACAGCTGCCGTCCCCGGAGGTGAGCCTATGAGGAGTTCATTGCCCAGCAGCGAGGCATCTGTCAGGACTTCGCCCCGCCGTACAGGGCCAGAGAGTTGGCGGCCCTGCCACACACTCTGGCGCGAATCCTGAGTTAGAGTCTGCGCCGGATACTGCGCTGGAGCTTGTGGCCGTTCCTGTGGCAGCCCTGTGGTCTTACTGGGGCTCGGGGGCCCGGCCAGGTCCGGCGAAAACGCCCCGTCTGGCACCATGGCGTGTGCCACGGCTGCCGGCACCACATCGGCGCGACCAAGAGTGTGTCCCGCAGGTAGATCCCGCGATGCCAGAAGAACCTGGTCAGTTGCTGCTGCGGAGGGGGTCAGTAGTTGCACGCTCAACGCAGCAGCCAAGCATAAAAGTAGTGCTGCCAGTAGCCGTTTGCGGCGCTTGGCAACCCGCAGCAGCCTCGCAAAAGCAGTGGGCCGTGAGGAGTGATTCGCCCAGCTATTCCACTGCCACGAAGGGCCTGGGAAGGACTGTGCTTTTGAGGGAGACCGGGCTGTCTTCATGAGTCCACGGTAGGGATTCCCAGGGCACTAAAAAAGGTGCGCTAACGGGATTGTGGAGAACTCAACCGCGGTTGCACGTGTGAGGGAAGTAGCAGTTCTAGTACTTGGGGCAGAGAATTTTTTGGCAGGATTCTAGCCTGGGTTTCACCCGCAGTGAGGTTAGCCCGGGTTCAACCAGTGCGCGGATTGGCAAGGAGTCTCAGCTGGTCGAGCTGCCAGAGCTGGCAGCAACAGGAGTCTTGGACGGGCTACTGGGAGCGCTTGCCGAGCCTGAGGAAGCAGATTCTGAGCCAGCTGAGCCGGCACTGGATCCGGTTGTTGCAGAAGCGGCGGCAGGCACGGAACTTGAGGTGCTGCGGGAATCAGTACGGTAGAAACCTGATCCCTTGAAAACCACGCCCACAGAGTTGAACTTTTTGCGCAGCGTGCCGCGGCATTCGGGGCAGACACTCAGGGAGTCCTCGGAAAAGGTCTGCTGGATGTCAAAAGCGTGGCCGCAATCTTTGCAGGCGTAAGCGTACGTGGGCACTGAAGTTCCTCCTGGATGCATGCTTAAGGACCTTGTAATTGACAGCGATTCGGCTGGCAATCCACGGTCCCTAACACTAATTCTATCACCGGCAGTCACAATGCCTTGTGGGGAGCGTTGCCTGTGGGAAACATTAGAGGAGGGCGTCATTGCTGTACCTCGTGGTTGGGCCTAACTAGCTGACTCGGGCAGTAGCTGCGGGCTTAGAGAATTGCTGCTCGGCCAAGGGGAATCCAGGCTGAGGGAGTCAACGCATAGTTGACGGGCATATCGAGGCTGTTGTGTGGGAGATCTCCGGCGGGCAGGAATTCATTGTCATAGATCACTGCAGCCAGCGGGACTCCGGGGGAACGGGCCAGTAACCTGTCGTAGTAGCCGCCGCCTTGGCCCAGACGTGCACCTGTTGCATCTACCGCCAACGCCGGAACAATGATTGCCAGGACCTGCGCCCCGGCACCTGCCGAAGCTGGCGCCCCAGAAGGTGCCGCCGAAGAAGGCGCCACCGAAGAGTCGCCTGCGAGTTCCTCGTAGGAGGCGCGGGGGCCGCACGGCTCCATAACGGGGGCGAGGGTGCTCCTGACGAGTTCGGACTGGGGGTCCCACCGGACCCAACTGAGCTGAAAATCGGGTTCGCACACTGGTACATGAACCTTGTAGCCTGCCGCAGTGCAAGCCCGCAGAAGCTCCGCAGTGGGGGGCTCGTGAGCTGTTGATATATAGGCAAGAACAATCATGCCGGGATGGCTGCCGTTCAAGGCGGCGAGCCATTCCAGAGTCACTCTTGCCAGGTGGGCGCCGTCTGAACCCACCGTTTCGGGGCCTACGGCGGAATTGGTGCCCGCTCGGCGTCGTGCTCTAAGGCGGGCGCGCAAGGAAACTTTGCTCGGGAGGGCCACTGCGCTCCAATCAGTGCGGGGGAAATGATGTCCAGATTACAATAGCGGGGGAATTCTGCGGAGTTCGGTTACTCTTGGGGCATGACTTCTGCACAGCATGTACGTAAAGCGGTAATTCCAGCAGCTGGTTTGGGGACCCGATTCCTGCCCGCGACCAAGGCCATGCCTAAGGAAATGTTGCCTGTTGTTGACAAGCCTGCCATTCAATACGTGGTTCAGGAAGCTGTCAACGCCGGACTGACCGATGTTTTGATGATTACAGGGCGCAACAAGCGCGCCTTGGAAGACCACTTTGACCGGGTTCCGGTCACCGAGCAACTGCTGGAGGAAAAGGGCGATCGCGAACGTCTCGCGGCGGTCCAGCATGCCACCGACCTCGGCGAAATTCACTATGTCCGCCAGGGTGACCCCAAGGGTCTGGGGCACGCAGTGTTGCGCGCCAAGACTCACGTGGGCAATGAGCCGTTTGCGGTTCTGCTCGGTGATGACTTGATCGATGAGCGCGATGAACTGCTGACCACCATGATCGAAGTTCAGGAACGTACCGGCGGCTCTGTGGTGGCGTTGATTGAAGTTCCTGCGGAGAAGATTTCTTCCTATGGCTGTGCCGATATGACAGTGATCGATGGTGAGAAGTATGTTCGGGTCAACCATCTGGTGGAGAAGCCCTCTAGAGAGGAAGCCCCGTCCAACCTGGCCGTCATTGGCCGCTATGTGCTGCACCCGGCAGTATTTGAAGTCCTTGAACACACGGCACCCGGACGCGGCAATGAAATTCAGCTGACCGACGCACTCCAAACCCTGGCAACTATGGAGGGCGAAGGCGGCGGGGTCTACGGTGTGGTGTTCCGCGGCCGCCGCTACGACACGGGAGATAAGCTGAGCTACTTGAAGGCTGTTGTGACGCTGGCCTGCGAAAGCGATGATCTGGGCGAGGATCTACGCGAATGGTTGGGCGAATTCACCGCCGAACTCAAGGCATAACTGCGTGTGGGGGCAGGCCATCTGGCCGGTGACTTTGGAATGCGGCGATTTGATCCTGCGCCCCATCAAGATTCGTGATCAACGTGAGTGGACACGGGTACGCACACGCAACGCTGCGTGGCTGGAATCTTGGGAAGCAAGCAGCCCCGCAGGGCCGGACCAGCTTCCCACCTATGCGGGAATGGTCCGCGTCCTGAACCAACAGGCGCGGCAGGGATCCGCGCTGCCATTTATCATCACGGAGCGGCAGCCAGGCACGCCGAAACCAGCAATTGTTGGGCAATTGACCGTTTCCTCCATTGTGTGGGGATCTGCACTGTCAGCCACCTTGGGCTATTGGGTGGATCAGGGCCGGGCAGGCCGGGGCATTGCGCCGACAGCTGTTGCCATGGCCACCGACCACTGCTTTAAGGTGATGGGGCTGCACCGGATGGAAATCAACATTCGTCCGGAGAACGCCGCGAGTTTGCGTGTTGTGGAGAAATTGGGCTTCAGAGATGAAGGTTTGCGTCCCCGCTACCTGCACATCAATGGCAAATGGGCGGATCATCGGAGCTTTGCGTTGACGGACGAGGAAGTTCCCGAGGGAATTCTTGCCCGATGGATGGCCCAGTTCCCCTGAGCTGGCCTGAGTCAGCCTGAGTTGGCCTAGCGTGCAAAGTGCGCAAGTATGAAATATGGCCTCTCTTGTGAAGCCGGGGCGTTCACATAATGTAAGAAATGTCAGTTTTTCTGCCTTGGCGAGCGACACACCGGCAGTAATGCTGGGAGCGTTCTGTTTCCCCTTTAGGGTTGAAATGTGGCCGGGCACGCACAACTGGTCCACACCAATCCAGCAGTTGCAGGAGACGTCAATGGAAAGCATTACTTCCGACGCCCACACCCACGTGGAGCCGGAACCTTCAACCGCCGTGCCCTCGGCAGCTGGGAATCCCCTGCAGATCCGCTGGGGCCGAACACTTTTTGCCTGTCTTGGCCTGGTGGCTCTTGTGACGGCAGGCATTTCTGGGGCGTTGACAGTTTTTTCCCTCGGCTCTTCCGTATTTGCCTGGACGTCACTGGCCGTTTTTGCTGGCGTGATCGTAACCCTGCGTTCTCTTGCTGTGAGGGATCAGAATGCCCGTAGGAATGCCCGGAATGCGGCCCGGGCCATAGCTTCGGCGGAGTTCGAGGAGACCGCTTCGCCGGTCCCGGAACCCCGAGAAACAACTCTTTTTGATGGTGCCGAAGGTGCGCCGCCTGCTCCGGCGCAAAAGCCGCTTACTGCTGAAGAATTGCGGGCCGCAGCGATGCGCGTGGCAGCCAAGGGCAGCGCCGATGCCAAGCTGGCGCACACGCAGACATTGGCGGAAGGGGAGCTGGAAACGGAGACCTGGGAGCCCGTTGAAGTTCCTGTGCCTGGCTATGTCAGCGCTGCCCGGGCCTTGAGCCTGGAGAAGCCGCTAAATCTTCCGGAAGCGCCAAAGTCTGCCGGAACCTCCATCAAGGCCGATCAAGCCGGAGTGGGCACGGCTACCGGGCGCGAGGGTGTTGCGGTAGTTCCGGATGTTCCGCTCAACGAGGATGAGGTTGGCGCAAAGGCCGCCCCTGCACCGGGTGAACGCAGTCAGTACGCCTTGAACAACCTAGATGACGTGCTTCAGCGCAGACGCGCTTAACACTGAACCTAGTTAAAGCAGAACAGCCGAATCCTTTGGATTTGGCTGTTCTGCTTTAACGCTGTTCTGTTTTAACCCCGGGGGCGTACTGTGAGCAGCATGGTGAATTTGGCTGTGGCAGGAGGAACCGGGCTCGCCGGCCGGGCGGTGGTGGCCGAGGCCATTGTTGCCGGGCACAAGGTACGTTCCCTGAGTAGACACATACCCCCGGCTGATCAGCAGGTGGCGGGGGCGGACTATGTTCGCGCGGACTTTCGCTCAGGTGTTGGAGTGGCAGAAGCCTTGGACGGGGTGGAGGTCCTCATTGAAACCATGGACGCCTGCTCCGGGGCGGCGTTGAAGGCGCTGCCTGGGATGTCGGTTGCGGTTCTCGACTCTGCCGCTCGGGCAGGGATACGGCGTTGCGTGCTGCTGACGATTATCAACGCGCGTGAATGTGCCATGAGTTATTATCAGGTGCAGGCGGCGCGGGCCCTCAGCTACGAAAAATCAGAGATGCCCACAACAGTGGTTGAGGCTACCCAATTCCATAACTTGGTGGCAGGGATTTTCTCGGCGGCTTCCAGAATGGGAATCATCCCTGCTTTCAGGGGAGTCTGTTTCCAAGCAATTTCGACGGCGGACGTGGCGGCTGTTTTGGTGGCGGAAGCAGGGCGTGGCGGCCAGGAAAAAGTGAGTGTCCGTGCAGGGGGACCAGATGTCCAAACTATGCATGAGATGGCCCAAATCTGGAAAAGCGTCACCGGCAGCAAAGCAGTTATCTCACAGTTACCGCTGCCGGGTTCCTTCGGCGCGTTCCTGCGGGCAGGGCGAAACTTGATCCCTGACGATGTTGCTGGGGCCGTGGAGTTCCGTGAATGGTTGGCTGGCCACGCGGCCGGCTGAATCTGGCAGGCCTGCGGCGAAGACTTTGGAGCCTGGCTCTTAGGTTCGTTCCGCGCTGTGTCCACAATGCGCAAATCCCTGCGATTCTCATGCGGGCTAATGGCGATTTTGTCTCCAGCAACATTATGGGTTTATTCTGGAAAATGACGGGATCCGCGTGCTTGTGGATCTTGCCAGGGGCTATGGCGCAGTTGGTAGCGCGCTTCGTTCGCATCGAAGAGGTCAGGAGTTCGAATCTCCTTAGCTCCACCCATAGAGAAGCCATCTGACTAGGCTAAACGCCAGTCAGAGGGGCTTTTTCATGCCGCAAATAGGGGAGCAAAAAATGCGGCGCACCGCAAACGTACCGCAAAGACTCCCGTGCGCGACGCAGAGAAGCGCCCAACCCACTCGAGTATGCAGTGGGCGCGGCGCTGTTATATTCTTCGGCGGAGCCACGGAGGCGGCGACTTGGCGGAGGTCAATGCCGCACGGCCACGGCCCAGCAGGATGGGGGTGATGCCTAGGTGGAGCCGATCAATCAGGCCGGCCTTGAGGAAATCGCCTACAACGCTAGCCCCACCGCCAATCCGCACGTCCTTTCCTCCTGCCGCGCCTTGTGCCATAGCCAAGGCCTCGGCGGGCGTGGCTGAAATGAAGGTGAAGGTGGTTCCTCCCAGCATTTCCAGCGATGGCCGCTGCGAGTGCGTGAGTATAAACACCGGTGCCCTGAACGGTGGCTCCTCACCCCACCAGCCTTGCCACTTGGGATCGTCCGGGAAGTTGTGCAAGCCAAACATTCCGGCGCCCATGATCTCAGCGCCAATCCCCTCGAAATAAGCCTCTGCATAACGGTCGTCGACGCCGGTTGTGCCGCCGCCGCTCTCATCGTGCAGCACCCGCTGGCGGAACGTCCGGGTCGCCGTGTACGCCTGGACAAGCCGGCCCCAGTCAACGCCAAAGGGATTTTTCAGGGTTTGGTCGGTGGTGGTGGCGTATCCATCCAAGGAAATATTCAAATCTGCGCGAACAGTCATCACTTCTCCTGACAACTTCTCCTGACAAAAACTAGGGTGCTTCCATCTGAAATCACTCTATGAGGGCGCGGGACTAAGCCAAGCGGGAGGGTCAACTCGCTCTCGGCCCAGCTTTCTGGCGTCGATTACCAGCATGAGCGCCGCGGCAGCCGTTGATGCGGCCACAACAGTCTCGGTCCACCGCGCAGTGTCATGTGATTGGCCCGCAAACACAGGCGCAATCAGATACGTGGCGATGAGATAGCCAACCATACTTGAACCAATCAGGAACAGGGCGGCGGCTGAAGCAGCTGGCGCACGGCGCAACCACCGTACTGCCAAAATAATCAGCCCTAAGCCAGGCAGCCACGCCAAGTCGAGCCATTGATACAGCGGGGAAGCAATGCCTGCCATACCGGAGAGGAGAGCATGAGTTCCCATGAAGGTGAAAATTCCAGCCACCACAAGGACTACCATCACCTCCGCTGCGACGAGCGTGGCGGCGAAGACTGCGGCAATCACTTTGCCGGCCCTGTTGGGCGCCGTCGCGGCACTTCCGCCCGCTGCCGCGTTCCTTTGTGGTAGGACTCCCAGCAGTAGGACTCCTAGTGTCATGACGAGAATACCGACGGCCTGAATGAGGAGGCCCACCCCTAAAAGCTGGGCTGCCGTACCAATGGCTACCCAGTCGTACCAGGGGAAATAGTAGTCATAGACGTGGTCCTCAACTGAGAGGTCATCGGACCCCAAGGAGCCGCTAAAAATAACCCAGCGCTGGAGTGAGGCGGCGCATTGCAGTGCGGCAGAGCAGAAAAATATCCCCGCTGCTACGAGCAGGCAAATGTTCGAAGCCTTGCGCAAGCGAACCTTCCGCTCTGCCAGGGGGGAGGTGCCGTTATCCAGCATGTGCTCACCATAGCACCGGCCATAGTGACTTGACTCACAGCTGGTGTGCACCGCCCGTCAACCCCTCCGCCGGTGCGCTTTAGTCCTGTGCTTGGTGGCTCAGTAGACTTGCTTCTATGGAGGCCCTTGCATTGACCCGACGCGAGACGTGGTCAGTGGCCGGTTCCCTTCTTCTGCGTGGCAGCCTCATTGCCCTGATGCTGATCCTCGGGCTGCTGGCCATGCACGGCGTCCACAGGAGCGCCCCCGCCGCATTTCACGCCACACCTTTTCACGCCACACCTTTTCACGGCACGACGGCGGACTCCTCCAGCATGCACGGGGCGGGCCCTGCCGTGATGAGTGCAGCCGCTGACACCGGAGTTTTCATTGCCCCGGATGCCATGTGTGCCAATTGTCCATCCGGGGCGCTTTCGATGACCGTCAGTTGCGTTGCCGCCGTGGTTCTTGCTTTCCTGTTGCTCCTGCCCGGAATCCTGACCGGCCGCCTCCGGCAAGCGCCGCGCGCCGGACCACCTCCGCACGTGCATGGCCTTCCCCGGCCCAGTACCCCTTCTCTGAATTTCCTTTGCATCAATCGATGCTGAGGGGTAGAGCTCTTGCGCCCTACTGACACCTCTTCATTGATCAACAAGGAACACTCATGAATCAGAAAATTACCCGCCGTGCCTCCCTTTCCGGAGCTATCGCCATGGCTGCAGCTTCAATGCTGTTGTTGGCAGGATGTTCCACCCCGGCACCCACACCTTCGGCTGTCAGCGCCCCACCGAGCGCTGCCACAGAACTCATTGCTGAGCTCGGCTTTGACGGCAAGAGCGCCAAGGACGTCATCACCGAACTGGACACCCTGCCTGTGGCTGAGCGTTCCAGCGAGCTGATGGCGTCAATCCGGCCAGAAGCATTGACGCTGCGTGATGCCGCAAATCGTGAAGCTACCCTGCCCATGCCAGCCAACGAATTCTACGTTTCCGTGGCCCCGTATGTGAGCCAAACGCACGAATGTCATTTCCATAGCCTCACCACCTGTCTGGGCGAGTTGGCGAACCAGGAGGTGGAAGTCACCGTCACGAATGATGCCACCGGTGAGGTCCTCATCAAGGAAGCGCTGCACACCTATGACAACGGCTTTTTGGGGTTGTGGCTGCCGCGAGGAATCGACGCTACCTTGACCTTGAACCAGGGCGGCAAGAGCGCCACGCAGGTGCTGTCCACTAAAAACGCTGACGACCCCACCTGCGTCACCACCACGCAACTGAGCTAATAAAGAGATTCCTGGCCCTGTTCACGCACCCAACCGTGGGCATAACATCCTTCCATGGACTGGAAACTGGAACTTGTGTTTGCGCCGGCCTCTGACGTGGATAGGGCCAAGTATTTTTTATGTGAATAAGGTGAACTTCAACGCTGACTATGACGAGCGCCCCGGATGCGGATTTCGTTTTGTTCAGCTGACCCCACCTGGCTTGGCGTGTTCCATCTGCCTAGGGGAGGGGCTCACCAATGCTGCTCCGTGCTTCGCACCAAAGCTGCAAATGGTGGTGGCAAATATTGAAGCTGCTCATGCCCAGTTCGCCGCCACCGGTGTGGGCGCCACCGGTGTGGACGTCACCGGTGTGGACGTCCACACCTGGGGCAGCTTTGTTTACTTCGCCGATCCCGACGGCAACAAGTGGGCCGTGCAATCCATGGCCAGCCGGTCCAACGGCTGACCCTAACCCGCGTTATGGCGCAGAAGTGCCCTCTGCACGCCCGGGCAGGGAATCTCTGGAAGACTGCGGCTGTGATCCGGGCCTATAAGTTTCTTTCACTGCGCTCACATCATGTAGCATTACCAAGCCGTTACTTTTAACGGTTGTCATCGGGATTGTAACTTTCGGCAATAACCTGGGACGCCACGCCTCATACATCCATATGTAAGGGGCGATCCGTCTGTCTTTGCCCGAGGAATCATCCGTGACTTCGCCCTGTGAGGGCGCCGCCATTGCCGCCCGCCCCGCAACATGTGCGTCCTTTTTGGAAAAATTCGGTTCTCCTCGGCTCAGATGCTGGCTTCGACGACGTCGTCAAGCCTAGAGCGAAGGGAATTGTAGTGTTCAAGCAACTTTCAAAGATCGGCAAGGCATTTATGCTGCCGGTCGCCATTCTTCCGGCAGCTGGTCTGCTGCTGGGTATTGGCGGGGCACTGTCCAACCCCACCACGGTGGCCGCGTACCCGTTCCTGGACAACAACGTTCTGCAGGGCATTTTCGGTGTGATGTCTGCGGCCGGTGCCACCGTCTTTGACAACCTGGCGATCCTGCTCGCCGTTGGCCTGTGTATTGGTCTGGCCAAGCGAGACAAGGGCACCGCAGCCCTTGCCGGCGTGGTTGGGTACCTGGTCATGGTGGCCACCATCAAGTCACTGTTGGATATCTTTACCCCTGACGCCCCAGCCATTGACACCGGTGTTGTTGGCGCCTTGGTGGTGGGTGGCGCGGCAGTTGTTCTGCATAACCGCTTCCATAACATTCAGCTTCCGGCCGTGCTTGGCTTCTTTGGCGGTTCTCGCTTTGTCCCTATTGTGACGGCCTTTGCCGCCATCTTTGTAGGGGCCCTGTTCTTCCTTATCTGGCCGCCAGTCCAAATGGCACTGGTCAGCGCCGGCACCGGAATTGCCGGGATGGGCGCCTTTGGCACCTTCTTGTACGGCACACTGCTGCGCCTGAGCGGTGCCGCCGGACTGCACCACATGATCTACCCCATGTTCTGGTACACACCCCTGGGCGGCACTGAGCTTGTCAATGGTGTTCAGGTGGTTGGTGCACAGAAGATCTTCTTCGCCCAGCTCGCTGACCCTAACCATGTTGGCTTGTTCACCGAAGGGACCCGCTTCTTCGCAGGCCGCTTTGCCACCATGATGTTTGGCCTGCCCGGCGCCTGCCTTGCCATGTGGCACTGCATCCCCAAGGGCCGCCGCGCCAAGTACATGGGCTTGTTCGCCTCCGTTGCCTTGACCTCCTTTGTCACCGGCATCACCGAACCCATTGAATTCATGTTCTTGTTTGTGGCCCCGGTCCTGTACGTGGTCCACGCCATCTTTGACGGGCTCTCGTTCCTGATTGCGGACCTGCTCAACATCAGCATCGGTAACACCTTCTCCGGTGGCCTGATCGACTTCCTGCTCTTTGGCGTCTTCCAAGGCAATGACCGCACCAACTGGATCCTGCTCATCCCCGTGGGCGTGGTGTGGTTCTTCCTCTACTACTTCACGTTCAAATTCATGATCAAGAAGTTCAAGTTCGGCACACCCGGCCACCTGGAAGACACCCTCGGGAACGACGACGACGCCACGGCGGATGAAAAAGAGCTGGTTCCTGCCATGGCCGGTGGAATGGCAGCAGGTACTCCCATTCAGCAGGAAGCTGCACAGATCCTGATTGCTTTGGGTGGGGCCGAGAACTTAGAAGAGGTTGATGCCTGCATCACCCGCCTGCGTGTTTCCGTCAAGGACCCCGCCCAGGTGGACAAGGAGAAGCTGCGCAAACTTGGCGCAACGGGCGTCTTTGAAGTCAGCGGCGGCGTACAAGCCGTGTACGGCGGGAAAGCCATCCTTTACAAGAACGCAATTAATGAGAGTCTTGGCCTTGACGACTAATATCCTGGCCTCCCAACCATGCAAGGAGTCATTCACATGCTGAAAATGTTCAAGAAAAAGGGCGAGCAGATTTTCTCCCCTGCAGAGGGTACCGTGATGGCGCTTGCCGACGTTCCCGATCCAGTATTTGCCAGCGGCGCCGTTGGTGCGGGATTCGCCGTCGAACCGTCCGAAGGTTCCTTCCGCAGCCCTGTAGACGGCGAGTTGATCTTGGTGGCCAAAACGCTCCACGCCTTTGCCGTGCGCACAGATGCCGGCGCCGAAATTTTGGTCCACATTGGCATGGATACCGTGAAGCTCAAGGGCCAAGGATTCACCGGGCACCGAGTCAAGGGTGATCGTGTCCAGAAGGGTGATCTGATCATCAGCTGCGATCTGGCACAGATGAGCGCATTGGTTCCCTCCATGGTCACCCCTGTCCTGCTGACCAACGGCACGGCCTTTGCCATTGCGGAGACTGAAATCGGTGCGGACAACAGCGCTCCGGTGCTCACGGTTCGGAAAAAGTAGCATGTTGCCCCGCACGGGAACTGGCTGCGAGTTGAAGATGGCCGGAATCGCAGCATCATGGAACTGAAGCCGGGTGAATCCGCCACTATCAAGAGGGTTTACAACAACAACGTGTTGCTGGCCGGGCTCCCTGATGGCAGCGAGATGGTGCTGGTGGGCAAGGGCATTGGGTTCAACCACCGCCAGGGGGAAACTGTAGATGTTGAAGCGGCTGATCAACGATTTGTGCCCGACGGCAGCTTCGCCGCCAGCCATGGCGCTGGTGTTCTCGGAGACGCGCCGCTGGAACAAATTGAAGTGGCGCGGGAAATCATGGCGATGGTCCAGGCAGAGCTGAGGCTTGAGCCCCGGCTGTCATTGCTGGTGCCCATCCTCGATCACATGGGTTTCGCTGTGCAGCGCGCCCGTGAAGGGATCAAAGTTGACTTCCCGCTCCGCTGGGAAGTGGCACAGCTTTACCCGGCAGAGGGCAATCTTGGCCGGCGGGTTGTTGCCCTGATCAAGGAGCAGCTCGGTGTCCAACTCCAAGATGAAGAGTGGGTGGCGTTCGCCCTCCACTTCGTCAACCAGCAGTGGTCCACGTCCGACTTTTCCAAGACAGTTTCCATGACCGAGACCATCGCCAAGGTTTTCACCCTGCTATCCGTGCGGTGGCAGAGCAACATTGATGAAAACGCACACAGTGCCGCTCGCTTTGTCACCCACCTGCGTTTCCTCTTTGCCCGCTCGGCCAAAGCCACCACCTCAGCCGTACTAGGGGTGGATGTTTTTGAGTCTGTGCGTCAGGCCTACCCGGAAGCCGCTGAAGCAGCGCTTGAGGTGGCCGAGCTCATTGGAGAGGCCCTGAACCGGCACCTCGGAGCGGACGAAGTTTCTTATCTGGCACTGCACACGAGCCGGCTCTACGTCGAAATGCTTAAAACGGAGAATTCACCATGATTGACAACGCTAGCGCCATCACCGGAACCGGTGTTGTGTCAGGGCTCGCCTACGCTCCGGCACTGTGGGTGAATCCGGAACCCGAGCTGGCCTCCGGGTATGAAGCCTTACTCGTGGAGGACGTCCGGGATGCCGAGGCAGAGCGGTGGAAAGCTGCTGCCGAGATGGTGGCGGCACGTTTGTTCCAGCGGGCAGCCACGGTTTCTGGAGCGGCTGCCGAAGTCCTCAGCGCCACCGCAGCGCTGGCTGGTGACCGCGGTCTGCAGCGAGCCACGCTGAAGATGATCGCTGCCGGTTCCACGGCGGAGGCTGCCACCGTCGCCGCGGTAGGCGCGTTCATCGTCAAGTTTGAGAAGTTGGGCGGGCTCATGGCGGAGCGGGTTGCTGATCTAGGTGATATCCGCAACCGCGTGGTCTCTGAACTGCTGGGCCTGCCAGAACCTGGAGTTCCCACTCCGGCGAGCCCCATCATCCTCTTGGCAGATGATCTTGCCCCGGCGGATACGGCAACACTTGACCCTGCCCTGATCCGGGGCATTGCCACCAGATTAGGCGGGCCCACCAGCCACACCGCCATCATTGCCCGGCAGCTGGGCATCCCCTGCATTGTTGCTGCCGCAAACCTGGCAGATATTGTGGACGGTTCGGTGGTGCTCCTTGATGGTTTCGCAGGGACAGTGGAACGGGGGACCGTGCCGGCCGAGTCGGAGAGCAAGGTTTTGGCCGATGCCGAACGCCGGCTCGCCATCCAGTCCTGGCGAGGTCCGGGGCGGACCAAGGATGGAACAGCAATCGAAATACTGGCTAATGTTCAAGATGGTGCCGGTGCACGCATCGCGGCCGGATATCCCGCCCAAGGCGTGGGGCTATTCCGCACTGAACTGTGTTTCCTCTCCGCCCAAAGTGAACCGTCGGTGACCGAACAGGCCAGTATTTACGGCGAAGTGCTGGCTGCCTTCCCGGGACAGAAAGTTGTTTTCCGCACGCTCGACGCCGGATCGGATAAGCCGGTGCCCTTTGTCTCGCACCCGGATGAAGAAAATCCTGCCTTGGGTGTGCGTGGCATCCGGCTCGGCAACGTGGAGCCCGGAATCATAGAGCGCCAACTTGACGCTCTAGCGCTGGCCGCCGAGCAGCAAGGTATTGCCGGCGCCAAAGTCATGGCACCCATGGTTGCCACCCTCGATGAGGCGCGGAACTTTGCTACAGCATGCCGGGCACGCAAGCTCTCGCCCGGGATCATGGTGGAGGTGCCCTCCGTGGCGCTGCTGGCAGATGCCTTCATGGCAGAGGTGGACTTCTTCTCCATTGGCACCAACGATCTGACGCAGTACACCATGGCGGCGGACCGGATGGCACCCTCCCTGGCAGCACTGACAGATCCTTGGCAGCCAGCCGTGCTGGCGCTGATCAGCTTGAGCGCCGCCGCCGGAATCCGCAGCCAAAAGCCTGTGGGCGTGTGCGGGGAGGCGGCGGCCGACCCACTGCTCGCCTGCATCCTGATCGGCCTGGGTGTGAGCAGCCTGTCCATGGCCCCGGCCGCACTTGCCGGTGTAGGCATCCAGCTGGGCGAGGTAACACTGTCCCAGTGCAAAGAAGCTGCAGAAGCCGTCCTGCGCACCACCACCACTGAGCAGGCCAGGGCAACGGCCCGCGAGATGCTTTCATCAACCATCCATAGCAATTCCAAGGAGTAAGAAATTATGGCCAAGCAAACAGTCACCGTTGGATCATCCGTGGGTCTGCACGCCCGCCCCGCAGCCGTCATCGCGACGGCGGCAGGTGCCTACAATGAGGAGATCCTGCTCAGCATTGACGGCGAAGATCCGGTGGAAGCCACCTCCGCGCTGATGATCATGACACTCGGCGCCGATTTCGGTATGTCCGTGGATGTTGAGTCGGAAAATGCTGACGCGGTTGCGGAGATTGCAGCCCTGATTGCCAAAGATCTGGATTCCTAAAACCGTTCACCACTACACCCCCGGTCTGCAGACCGGGGGTGTAATGGGTTCTGCGCAGGAAGTGATCTGACGGGGCGCAGCTTTGAGCCAAACCAGAAATGGGGAGTCCCTCAGGCGCTACCGCTCGTTACGGAATATGTGGTGGAGTACGCAACAAAGCAGCCTTATCATTGCTTCTGGAAGCTATGGCAAAGTGCAGATAAGGCAGGGATCTATATGATCTGGCTTGGGAGGGCTAGTTATGGAACCAACTCCATGCCACGCGCAGACGCATTAGACGCTCGCAACTCCGCTCTCCGCCAGAGGTAGGGGGTCGCGGTGTTAGCTGTACTTCCGGCGATCGTTGAACTGCCGTGTAATCCTCAGTTTCTTGATGGATGAAGAGAACGTCATCTTTGAATACAATGGCGGCCCACCGACTGCGCTGAGGTCTTCGCAGAGATGAACTAGCACCTAGATCTCACACCGGGTAGAGCTCACCCTGGTTTATCCCGGAGATTGCCAAGTTTTGGTACCCGGCACTGGGCCACGCCCGCCACAAACCCCATCGCCGGGCCCGCAGATCAGCTCGGTACCGGAGGTCGGGGCACCATTTTTATGGGCTTCCGGTTCCGCGCTCGCCACAAAATCCGCATCGGCCACCAAGTCCGTGCCCGCCACCAAGTCTGGACCCACTACAAAAGGCCACATCCCTGAAGGTGGCTGCCCTCCATGTGCCGCGAACTTCGGATCCACTGTGATACTCCTTGCCGGCCGCGCAGGCGGCCATCTCCTTGGGCGCCACACCAAATGTTGTGCCCAAACGTGTCTTCGGAGACGGGCGCCTCATGGATTGCATTGGCGCCCAGGACCGCCTTGACCGCGGTGAGGTTGCCTTGGCCACGTCCTGCATGGACTGATGGCCCGAGCGGAAGGTGTACTTGTTGGCGCCGGTGACCGCGTCAGTGGCTGCGGGTCCGGAAATGTAGAGGCCCTTGTTCTGCTCGGCCTGCCCAACAAGTTTCAACGCAATGCCGGAGGAAGCGGTCCCGGCGAGGATCTTGTAATCCTTGCCGATGAGTTCCTTGGCAACAGTGACAGCCTTGTCGGGATCCCCGCCGTCGTCGTGGTAGGCGATGTTCAAGGCGGTCTCGCCTACCTTGTTGCTCCACTTGGTGGCGTAGTCCAGACCAGCCTGCAGGCCCTCGTAGTTGGCGTCACCGTGGACGGACAAGGGTCCTGTCTTGGAGTGCACAACGCCGATGTTTACCGCTGCAGGGCTGTCGCTGCTTTGCGTCTCGGTGCCCGGAGTTGTGCTCGGTGCACAGGTGGTAAGGGTCAGACCGGCGGTTAGCACCGCAGCGGTGAGGAACTTCTTCGTTGCCTTCACTTAAGTGGCCTTTCGTTGCGGGTAGGCCCGCCGATGGAACTTTTCCCGGATGCAGATGGGACTGGAATAAGTCCGTAACCTCAAAGGTGATTCAGGTTACGTAAAAGACAGTATGCGGCGCATCACATCCGGTCACTTGGCGCCCTGCCACGGGCCCTGCCCCGGGCCCTGCCACGGTGCCCAGCGAAGTGGTCAAGGTAGCCGGCCCGGCCCAAAAGCGTCAGGGGAACTGACTATTGTGGAGGTTATGGATCTTTCCCTTATCCCCTATGTGGAGTATGCGGCCCTCAGGGACCTTGTTGGACCGGCGGCAGTGCACCGCGGGCTTGACTACTCCAGCAATGGCTATGTTCACAACATTGCGTGGGTTGAAGAACGGCTCCAATTACAGTGCCGAGTCAGCGGAAGCCGGGGAGAGACCTACACCACTAGTGCTTCCTTTGCGGATGAGCCCAAGGGTGCGGTCCTCACCGGAGGCGCGTGCAGCTGCCCGGTGGGCTGGAATTGTAAGCACGTGGCGGCCTTGGTGTTTTCCAGCAACTTCATGCTGGAAGAAACCGATCCTGCGGGGCTACCCAGCACGGCAATCGCTCCCGCCGCCAAGCGGATCGCCACGAAGAAGCCTGCCACCGAGCAGACCGGCAAGGTCCAAGCGCTCATGCCCAAAACAAAGAAGCCGGTTCCCGTCCAGCCAGCGCCCTGGGAACAAAAGCTTGAAGCGATTCTCCACCCACCAGTGGTGGCTGCGCCCTCGTATTGGGGCCGGATGCAGGCCGTGGGTGCTGGGGAAACCACAAGTCCTCTGGCGCTGCAATTTGAGTTGCTCGAAGAACCGGTGGATCCCTACGCAGCCCGGAGCTCGTCGCGGAAGAAGTCAAGAACCAGCCGCGTCAAAACTGAGCAGAAGCCGCGTGTACGGCTCGGGGTGCGCCCCGTCATGCGCAACGAGGCAAACAAGTGGGTTGTGGGCAAGCTCGCCTGGGACTCCATGCACCAGTTTTATTACATGGGTGGCTTGAATCCGGAGCACAAGAAGTGGTTGCAGGTTTTTGACTCCCTCTTTAAAACCACCAGAACCGGTTATAGCACTGGCAAGTGGATGTGTCTGGATGACTACAATTCGCCCCTGTTCTGGAACTTGCTGGCCCAGGCCCGTGAAATTGGTCTGGACTTTCTCACGTCGCGAAAGTCCACCACCGTCACGTGGGCCGCGGAGGTTGACGTGAGCACGGAGGTCATCTCCACGGATGACGGCGGTATCCGCCTGGCCGCCCATGCAAACATCAACGGAACCGTGCTTGACACGGCCATGATGGGCACCCTCGGAACACCCGTTCATGGCATCTTCTGGTGGACCGGCGGAAACGAAAAAACCGCACTCACCCAGCGTGATATCCATTTCGCGCCGGTCAAAGGAGCCGTGGGGGAAGCGCTGAAGTTGCTGATCGAGGGTAGGTCCCCGGTGGACATCCCCGCAGCCGCCCGGGAGCACTTCCTCACCAACTACTACCCGCAGCTGCGCCACAGCATGGACCTGCGTTCTCATGACGGCAGCACTGGACTGCCGGAAATTCGGGACCCGGAACTTGTCCTGACAGCCGTTCATATTCCGCCGGTTCCGGCCACCAAACCGGACCGGAGGCGCAAGGGCGCCACCCAGCCTGCCAGTCAGTCCGCCAAAGCAACCGGACCCGCTGTGGAGTTGCACTGGCACTGGGAATACGTTGTTGGCCAAGCGACCACCAGATACCCCATGGTTCACGACGGCACCGGTCAACGTGATGATGCGTTCGAGACCCGGCTGCTCCAGAATGTGGTGGAGGCGCTCGTCGATTTCCCCGCAGCCACCAGGGAATCCTTTCCACACCCACCCAGCATGCATCCGGGCAGCAACGAGCCGGTGCATCTGAAGGATGTTGCCGCGGCCAGATTCAGCACCGAGGCGCTGCCAGCCCTGGCCGGCCTCGAGCAGGTACGCGTGGACACTACCGGTTCGGCGCCGGACTATAAGGAGCTGACGGGGACCCCGCAGATTGGCATTAGCACCCGGGCAACGGGCGACGGCGACTGGTTTGATTTGGGTGTCACCGTCGCCTTGGGCGGGGCGGATATTCCGTTCGGCGAGTTGTTCTTGGCGCTGGCTTCGGAGGAAGAGCACCTGATGCTGCCCAGTGGGCACTATTTTTCACTGGACCAGCCCGAATTTGAGCAGCTGCGCCGGCTGATCGAGGAAGCCCGGAGCCTGCAAGAACCCGGGGAGTCCTTAAAGATCAGCCGCTACCAGGGCGGACTGTGGGAAGAACTTAAGGAACTGGCCACCACGGCTGAGCAGGCGCAGGCGTGGGAGAAGTCCGTGTCCGGGCTGCTTGAACTGCAGGAGGTTGGCGCAGTTCCGGTCCCGGCAACACTTCATGCCTCACTGCGCCCCTACCAGCAGGAAGGATTCAACTGGCTGGCGTTCCTGCATGAACATGGCTTGGGCGGGGTTTTGGCCGATGACATGGGGCTGGGTAAAACACTGCAGACCCTGGCTCTGATCACCCATGCCAAGGCAACGGCGCCCCACAGGAACTCGCTGCCGTTCCTCGTTGTTGCACCTACCTCGGTAGTGTCCAATTGGGAGGCCGAAGTCCGCCGTTTCGCGCCCAGCCTGACCACTACGGCCGTCACCGATACCCTGCGCAAGAGCGGCAGCGATGCCGCAGCATTGGTGAGCGGGGCCGACGTCGTGATTACCTCCTATGCACTCTTCCGCCTGGACAACCAGGCGTACGCGAGCCAAGCGTGGGCGGGGCTGATCCTTGATGAGGCCCAGTTTGCGAAGAACCACCTCACCAAGGCAAACCAGTTGGCGCGCACTTTCCCTGCCCCTTTCAAGCTGGCGATTACCGGCACGCCCATGGAAAACAACCTAATGGAGCTGTGGTCACTTTTCGCCATCACCGCCCCGGGGCTGTTCCCCTCGCCCACCCATTTTGCCGACTACTACCGCAAACCGGTGGAGAAGGACGGGGACGCGCAGCGGCTTGCGCAATTGCGGCGCCGCATCCGGCCACTGATCATGCGGCGCACCAAGGACGCCGTTGCCAAAGAGTTGCCGGCCAAGCAGGAACAGGTTCTGGAACTGGAACTCGCGCCCCGGCACCGGGTCATTTACCAGCGCCATCTGCAGCTTGAACGTCAAAAAGTCATGGGCCTGCTGGGGGACATGGACAAGAACCGCTTCGCGATTTTTAAATCTCTGACCACGTTGCGGATGCTCAGCCTGGATGCCTCGTTGGTGGATCCGAAGTATGCCAGCGCCCCGTCCAGCAAGCTCGATGTGTTGTTTGAACAACTTGAGGACGTGGTGGCTGAGGGGCACCGGGCACTGATTTTTAGCCAATTCACCTCATTTTTGGGCAAGGCCAGGGAGCGTTTGGATGCGGCGGGGATTGAGTACGCCTATCTGGATGGGAAAACCCGCAAGCGAGGTGAGGTGATCGAGGGGTTCAAGTCCGGGACGGCGCCGGTGTTTTTGATCAGCCTGAAATCGGGCGGCTTTGGTCTAAACCTGACGGAAGCGGACTATTGCTTCCTGCTGGATCCTTGGTGGAACCCGGCCACCGAGAACCAGGCCGTGGACCGCACCCACAGGATCGGGCAGACAAAAAACGTCATGGTGTACCGTCTGGTCGCCAAGGACACCATCGAGGAGAAGGTCATGGCGTTGAAGGAAAAGAAGGCGAAATTGTTCACTTCCGTCATGGATGATGAGGCCATGTTCTCCTCCGCCATCACCTCCGAGGACGTGCGGGGACTCTTTGACGCGTAGCGGCCGAGGACAGGAAGGCCACCATGGGGAGCTCTCTCCATGGCAGGACTAGATCGAGGGATGTAGCCTCAGAAGCAAGATAGGTCAGTCTAAAGTCAGCGAGGCAGTGGTGGCGCAATTCCTTGGTTCCGACGTAGGCGAGCTACGTGGTTTTGCTAAAGACATCTCTTCTGCGTCAGATGATCTGGACCTGGTGAGCAAAAAGCTCACACAATTGATTGTGCAAAATCGTGGCTGGCAAGGCCCTGATGCCCAGCGGTTCACCAGCCAATGGCACGGTAGGCACCGTCCCACGCTGGCAAAAGTGGTTCAAGGACTTCTCACCACGAGCAGGGAACTGCGGGTGCAGGCGGATGAACAAGAACGCACCAGCCTGGCTGCAGACATTACGTCTCAAGGTGGCGCAACGTCCCCGGATCACTCAAGTTCGCGGTATCCGGACAGGGGCAGTGCCGATCTCAGCGAGCAGGCGTTGGCGGACTTGAAGGTATTGGTGGATAAGGCGGCGGATACCGATAATATTTTCCGAGGTAACGATGCAGACATTGAAAAGCTGCGCAAGGCACTCGATGAACTGACCCCCGCAGAACTGGATCAGTTGCTTGCGAGCCTCTCTGACCAGGACCTTAACGCCCTGGGCCAGGCGCTTGCCAAGGACGGCAAGGGTATCTTCAACTGGGAAGGAACAACTCCGTTTGAACGTCAAATGCTGCTGGAGAAGATCCTGTCCAAAGCGTCACCAGAACAAGTTGCCCGGATTAAGGAACAAATCCCGTGGGTCCAGCCAAACGCTGTTGCTCAAGGTGATGCTGCACGCCCAGGCGGTGCTAACAGCGATGATTCAAATGAGTGGATGAATCCCTCCGGGCCCGTAGTGGGCACTCATCCGGGCAAGGATGATATCAGCCAAGGCGGTTATGGCGACTGTGTTGTTATGGCCGGACTTGGGACAATAGTGGATAGGGACCCAAACTGGGTCCGGGATCATGTGGTGGACAACGGCAACGGCACTGTTTCAGTCCAGCTGTATGACAAGAACGGCAATCCCCAATGGGTGAGCGTTACCAATGATCTTCCAGCCGCGGACGGCGGAGCGCAGAAGGGGGCCCAGCCAGGGGTCAACGGGAATTGGCCCGCGTACGTTGAGAAGGCCTTGGTGCAGGTCTATGGCGAAGATGACAGCAATGATGGCACCAACAGCCACGGAGTCAAGGACAAGATTTACGGGCCGGGCGAATACCGGGCTATTGAAGGAAACTACGGCAAGGATGCACTGTCGTATCTAAGTGGAGATGATGTTTCCACCATCACTTCATCCCAACAGTTGTGGTCTGCTGTGGAGAATGGGCAGCCTGCAATTGTGACAACCAAGTCCGAGTTACCCGACGGCGCTCCCGACGGATACGTTGCCAGCCATGCCTTCTTTGTTGACGGAATGGATGCGGAGGGCAACATTATTTTGCAGAATCCCTGGGGCCCAGACAGGCCGAAGGCGCACATGAGCCCCCAACAATTTGAGGAAATGTTCGGTAATGCAAGTATTGTGGCGCCATGATGGTTCAACACCGGCGTTTTCTGGCCACGGCAGTACTGGCTGCATGCCTGAGCTTAGTGGCATGCTCCACGGGTTCTACGGCTGATCCAACAATAAAGGTAAAGGAATCTTCCATGACAGCAAGCAATGACGGCTGCACCGGTGAAGGACACTACACGCTCGCAACGTCCGCAGTGGGTCCGGTGCCAGCGCTTCCCGCGTCCACCCTTGGAGCCGGCTACACTCCAAAGATTGGCCTGGTTGGCACCAAAGTGAACGCGAAGGTGCCCACCGTCAGCCTCATGGTGTGGGCCAATGAACCCAAGCCCTCAACGGATGAAACTTTCAAGGATCTGGCACTCGGGGACGAACTGACGTTTCGCGGATACACCCTGAAAATTACCTCTATCTGCCCCGGCAATACCCAATTTGATCTACTCACTCAGGCCGAACCGACAGACTAATGAAAGGGGCGACGGCGGTTGCCGCACCTTTTACGTCCAAGGTGCGGCAACCGCCGCCGTACTTCAGTAATACAGGCTGCTGCTTAGAGCAGTTCGGCGCGTAGCTCGGCGGCGGACTTGGGGGAGAGCAGACCGGGTGCCACATCGAAGACCGTCTTGGCGCCGAACTGGCCGGCCTGGCTCATGCGGTGCACGGCGCGGGCGTAAGCAACCAACACGCTGGAGGTGAACTCCGGGTTGCTTTCCAAGGCGAGGGAGTACTCAATGACCTGGGCGTGCTCATCCGTAGTGTTGCCGCTGCGAATTACAAAACCGCCGTGCGGCATGGCTGCGTGGTCACGGGCCAGCTCATCAGCGGTGATGAAGTTGACAGTGGTATCGTACTGGTCAAAGTAGTGTTCCATGCCCACGATCTCAGCGCGCACGGCATCCTCGGAGGCGCCATTTGCCAACACCACAAAGCATTCGCGGGTGTGCTTCTGGCGCGTGGTCAAAACCGGGCGTGAGCCGCTACGGACCTCTTCAATGGCGGCCTCAGACGGGATGGTGTACTGGACGCCGCCGGAAACGCCAGCCACACGGCGGATGGCGTCCGAATGTCCCTGACTCAGGCCGCGACCCCAGAAGGTGTACGTTTCTCCGTCGGGCAGCAACGCCTCGCCGTAGACGCGGTTGATGGAGAACATGCCCGGATCCCAGCCTGCGGAGATCAGCGCGGTCTTCTTGTTCGCCAAGGCGGGGGCGTCCACCGCGGCGAAGTGCTCAGGGATGCGCGCGTGCGTGTCAAAGCTGTCCACCGTGTTGAACAGGGCAGCCAGTTCCGGGCCCTGCTGAGGGAGGTCAGACTTGGAGCCGCCACACAGGATCAATACGTCAACGTGGTCCCCGTGCCCGCCTAAGTCGTCCATGGAAAACACGGGAGCACCGGCATTCAACGGCACCAGATCTGAGGGGTTGCGGCGTGTGTAGATGCCCACCAATTCCATGTCAGCGTTCTTGGCAATGGCTGCCTCAACCCCGCGACCTAGGTTTCCGTAACCGGCAATTCCAATACGAATCGGCGCACTCATGAGTTCTCCATCCAGTCCTCGGGCCGCTCTTCGTTGACGGCCTCATCCACTGGCATTAACGGTACCGCCTACCGCCTTGCCAACGCACAGTGGAACCGGCAGGCGGACAGGGAAGCCAAGTGCCGGCGTCGTGCCGGGGCCGGCCTAGTGCTTGGGGAAAGTGGCGTGCCGGGGGATAACGGCGTGCCGGCCGGGAAATCAAACCTCGTTGAGCTGCTGTTCTAAGAACCCCAACGTCTTCTCCCACGCAATCCGAGCTGCTTCGGGGCGGTACATGGAGGTGTTGGAGTCGTTGAAGAATGCATGACCGGCACCGGGGAATACGGTGGGGCGGAAGTCAACCCCCGCTACCGCCATGGCTGCGGTGAGCTCCGGGAGAGCGCCCATCAAGCCGGTATCTTCCTCACCGTAGAAGGCAAGTATTGGGCAGGTGATGCTGTAAAGCTCGTCACCAGCGAACGAGGCATGGCCGTAGAAGGGCACTGCCGCAGCCAGCCGCGGCTCTTGCATGGCCAAGGCAAATACGTAGCTGCCGCCAAAGCAAAAACCGACGGCCGCCGTCCGGTCTGCACCCTCAGGTGTTGCCTCTAAGTAGTCAAAAACAGCGGCAACCCCCGCCGTGATGGCCGCGGCCTTTTCTGGTGAGTTCAAGGGCGCCATGGCGGCCCGGATCTTCGGCTGCACCTCATCTTGGGCACTATGATCCTTGCGGCGTTCGCCCAGCTCCGCCAGCAGCACCGCATTCAAGCCTGCCAACCCCATCAGATCCGGTGCCACAGCCAGGTAGCCTTCCGCCGCGAACCGATCGGCGACCTCGCGGATGTGCGGGACCAAGCCCCAAATCTCGTGGATGACCACCACGGCACCCCGGGCGGGGCCTGATGGTTCAGCCCGGTACCCCTGAAAATCCTGTCCTGCTGCAGAAAAATCAATCATTGTGCCCATAGGTCAACACTGGCACGCTCGGGCGCAGCTTTCCAGAGGTCTGGGGAACTTTCGCACACCCACAATGTTGCCTATGCGCACGCGGGCGGCACACCGGCCACCAGACCCACCCCACCTGGCGGTAAACTTGGTGTGGGTGTTTTCCCTGCCCCGCCTCACCACCAAAGGACCACACCCATGAGCTTGATCCGCCTCAACGACGTTTCCGTGCGCTTTGACAAGGTTGCGGTGCTGCGCGAAGCGTTCTTCAAGCTCGAGGCAGGGGACCGGGTGGGACTGATTGGGCGCAACGGTTCCGGCAAGTCCACGCTCCTGAAGCTCGTCATGGACCAGGTGGAGCCCGATTCCGGCACAGTCGCCGTGGAACTGGGCACCAAGATTGGCTATTTTTCGCAATTCTCTGAGCTCAACGGTTCTTCCACCATCCTGGAGGTACTCGAGGAAGTCTTCGCGCACGTTAAAGAGGTCGAGGCGCAGCTGGCCGAGATTGATGGTGCGCTCGCCGTCGATCAGTCCGAGACGGAGATGGACCGGCTCATCCACCGCCAGTCCGAACTTTTTGCCGACATGGACCGGCTGGATGGCTGGGATTACCAGCGTTCCATTGACAAAGTTCTGACCACGCTCGGCTTCAACGAGGCCCACCGCGTGTGCGCCATTGATGAACTCTCCGGCGGCTGGCGTAACCGTGCAGCGCTGGCCAAGATCCTGCTCGAGGCACCCGATGTGCTGCTGCTCGATGAGCCCACCAACTACCTTGACGTGGCCGGCGTGGAATGGCTGGAGGGCTGGTTTAAGAACTTCCAAGGCGCGGCCATCATCGTCTCACATGATAGGAAATTCCTGGACTCCGTGGTCACGCGCATCATCGAGGTGGAGAACTTCCATCTGCACGAATACCCCGGCAGCTTCAGTGAATATGTGGTGGCCAAACAGTTCCGGCTCAAGACCCTGGAGAGCCAGTTCATGCACGAATCTGAACTGCTCGCGTTCGAAGCCGAGGGGATTTCTGACCGCCGCGAGGCCTCCAAGGCGGCGTCTAAAGGTCTCGATTCCAAGCTGTCCAAGATTAAGAAGTCACGTGCGCCGCGTCCCGTGGACAAGATCATCACCGAGATTTACGGCGGCCTGCATGTCAAGGATGTGCTGTGCCGGGTGGAGTCGCTGAGCAAGTCCTATGGCGAGCGGACGCTGTTCAGTGACCTCAGTTTTGAGATTCGCCGCGGCAACCGGATTGTGGTGCTCGGCGCTAATGGTTCGGGCAAGTCCACGCTGCTGCGCGCCCTGACGGGGGAGGAAGAGGCCGACGCAGGTTATGTCACCTGGGCGAAGGGTGGCGGGCTGGTCTCCTACAACCAGGTTCTGGCGGATCTGGACCCGGAGGACACCGTCACGCACGCGGTCAACGCGATGCCTGACAGCCTTGCCCTGACAGCAACAAAGAAGTCCGTCAACCGTTTCCTGGCCATGTTCCAGTTCTCGGAAGCTGATTTGAAGCAGCGGATCGGAGCGCTCTCGGGTGGTCAGCGCGCCCGCGTTGCCATGGCCCAGTGCCTGCTCTCCGGCGCCTCGGTATTGGTGCTCGATGAGCCCACAAACCACCTGGACATGTCCAGCACTCAGGTCATGGAGCGGGCCCTCTTGCACTTCCCGGGCGCCGTTTTGGTGGTCAGTCACGACCGCTTCTTCACTGACAAGATCGCCAACCGCCGCCTCGTTTTCAACCCGGACGCGCCCGGGCAGATTGACGTACGCATGGGCTAGCCGCCTGGTTTTCGTTGGTCGGGTTTGCAGGCTTCAGTTTTCTGGGGGCCTGTGGTTCGGTGCCTGTGGTTCGGCGGACGGGGGTGGGTTCCCGTTCGGTGAATCGAGTATTTGTTTGGGTCCTACTACGCCTTGATTATGGTAGGACTGAAAAGGGGGTGTGAGTATTTGGGAGCCGTCCCCGGGGACCGGGTCTGCACAGCCACACAGGATGTTTGCATCAAGATCACGTTGTTCCTATACCCAGGACTTCAAGGATGAGCTTTGCCGCGAAGTCCTCAGTACCTCCAAGCCTGTGGTGGAGGTTGCCAAGTACTGCGGGGTCGGCACCGAGACACCGCAGCTACCGGTGCCGAGAGAGCCAGGCTGAAGGGCCTCGTGCGTGAAAATCAGGAGTTGGGGTAAGAGAATTTATTTTTGAAAAAAAGCCAGCGCTTGACTATCGCGAGGGAGCAGCGGTACTGAGCAAGTATGAATATATTGAATCCCAAGGAAACGAGCCCACCGAGATCAATGCTGAAGCCGCTGCGTTGATCCCGGATTGAGTCAATCGCCACTTCACTGCCGCTGAGCCAGGGCTCAAATTCATTGGAGATCGCGTCTACATTCACGCGTGGCAGGGATTCATTTATCTGGCCACCGTTATCTGCTGCTATTCCAAGCGTGTCGTCGGCTGGGCCATCGCTGATCATATACGGGCTGAGCTCGTCGAGACCGCGTTGCGCAACGCTGAAGTAACGACCCTAATCACTCCTATCGTAACTTGGCACTCTGATCGCGGCAGGGGTCTCTACCTCCGCCTCATTCCGAACCTTTGTCAAGGGCTTGGGCATGCGTTCTTCCAGATGCCGCACCGAGGTTTGCTGGGATTGTGAGAAACTCAGAGCATCGGATTTAGTCGTGGTTTGACCCGTGTTGGGATTGACCGCCACGTAAATCGTGGCCTTTCCTTGAATTGATCTGTCGACCGCGGCTAAGCCTGGCGCAGGGTTCCGCCTGCTAAGTTATGTCCCAATAGGGGCCTAGCCTTAAGTGCTATTTGCTCGCGTGTACCGTCACGGTCCTGACTGGCTTTCCTTTCACGGAACCACCTGATGGCACCTTGAGTCAAGGGTCGATCTTATGACTAGCACCGTTTTGAAGCGCCCGAGAAAGACCCGAGAAGCCTTCCACGGTGAAGGAGTGGCCCTAGGCGTTGACACGCGTAAGGACGTTCATATTGGGGCGGTAGGGTGCCAAGCATGCTAGTTGGTAATCCACTAGTCACTACGTGGTGAGTGCAAGGGTTGCTTCGTTCTCAAGGGCCTTGGGAGTCGTGATGGATTTCAGCCACGGGTTGTGTCACTAGAAGTCCCGGTCTAGTGGGGGCGTCTCCGTCACTGGGGTTGTGGATGAAGCAGAACCATTAGTGTTTCTGACAGTTGAGAGAGGACTCCACACCATGTTTGCAGAGGTTGTGTTCGTGCGCAGACTGCTGGAACCACTGGCTACACTGCCCACCGTGACGCTAATGACGGTGCGGGGAATCCCATTGATAGTTACCGTTGAAGCAGTCATGGTTGCGTTCAAATAAACAGTCCTGAAGCTCTTGGCGAAGTTACCCTTGGTATTGACCGAGCCCAAGTTCACGGAGCTGTTGGACCGCTGGATGTCTACGGTGTCCCCACTGTTTCCTAGCCCCAGCAGGTTCCCGTCTCGTAGACGAATGGTCACAGGGATGGGCGCTCCGTTCCAGCCTGGAGACACGGTGGTGAGATTCACCAGTTGGCTATAGCTGAAATTCAAGGTGTCGCCATTGTCGATTCGTCCAGCGATTCCGGGGCCATTGGTGGTTTGAATGTCCGATGCACGCAATGGGCTATTATCCACCCGTCGATTGGCAATGGTGCTGGAGATGGTTTCTTTACCGGTGGCATCTAGCAGGATGGCGCGGATGTCGAACAGTCCATCGGTCACTGTTGCGGTGTTCCAAGGGCAGGAGAAAGGTGCAGCGTTTACGCTGCATCGCGTGGTCCAGGTTGTGGTCCCTGCTGGGGCTGTTTGGATACGAACATTGGTGATGCCAGCGGTGGAGTTAGCAAAAGCACGAAGAGTGACTGAGCCCGTAAGGTACGCTCCAGGATCTTCTACTGAAACTGTGGCCACGGTGTTATCAACCGTGCGGTAAGAAGTAGCAGAAGAGAACGAGGTGTTTCCTGCTTCGTCGGTGGCAACAGCACGGAAGCTGTAGGTGCCGTAAGCCATGGTGGTGGTATCGAAGCGACAAGAGTATGGTTCTTCCTCGAGGTTGCACATTGTGACCCATGTCGAGGTACCAGAGCGCAGATACTGTACTTGTACTTGAGCCACTCCGGAGGCCGCATCCGAGGCAGTTGCTTCGAATGTGGTGGTGCCGCGGATCATGACTCCTGGATCTTTCAAAGAAACCAAGGGCGCAGTATTGTCCACCAGCACATCTGTAACGATGTTGGAATATGTCGTGCTAGTTCCGGAGACGGCTACGGCACGGAGGTCGTAGTCCTTATCAGCGATCGATGTGGTATTCCACGCACAGTCATAGGGCGTTATGAGTTTCTGACAGATCGGTTTCCAGTTATTGGTATCAGCGAGGGTGTATTCAACTCGTACCGTGTAGGGGATGGTTCCAGGGCTACTGAGTGTTGTGCTGAGGTTGATAGTGCCGCGGGCAGTTTCGCCGGGATCAGTTAGGACCACAGTAAAGGAGTTAGCCACCGTGGTACGGATCGGTTCGCTTGTGGTGCTGAGGCCGACTTTATCTGTCGCTGTGGCGCGCAGCAGGTAGGCGCCATCAGGCAGAGTCGTGGTGTTCCACGCGCAAGCGTAGGGAGTGGATTCAGACGTGCACAGGTTGACCCATGTGCCGGTAGATGCCAGTGCATACTGGATAACCACTTTACGGATACCACTGCCAGCATCCGCCGCTGTTGCACTCAGCAGCACAGTGTCCCTGACCGTGGTCCCAGGGCTTGCTAAAGTCACCGTGGGAGGGACCCAGTCGGTCGCTGCGCTGAAAGTATTAGCAACGTTGGTAGAAGTGGCCGTGAATGCGGCCGAGGAGAAAGCGCTGGCGCCCATCACCGTCATAGCAACCAGAGTTGCAACAATTCCAAAAGCTGTACTGATCCTCTGAACCGGCGAGGCAACAGTCTCATCCGGCCAACCCGTAGCCTGTTGGATTTGTTCGGTCTCTGCAAGCCCCGAGGCGTTATCATCGCCGCCATCGATTGGGTCATCTCCATCGTCGATGCCGTTGCCGCCACCATTGCCGCAGTCATCCTGCGGGGAAGTATCCTCTCCGTGATCCTCTACGGAGCGGCGGCTGGTGACTCCGAGAACCGCTGCTGCCACGGCTGCCAGAGTCAACAGGGACCATAATGCAAGGGGAGAGAGGTCGCCGCTCGCTAGCCACAGCCCTGGTAGCCCAACCCATGGGATGAGCAAACGCGCCTGACCGTTGATCTGCTCCCGCGTGATCGGGGTGCTATCAACGTCAACGTTGGCATCGCCGGCTGTCACAAACGTGCCATCCGTGTTTTCCCCCACGATGCGGTGCAGGCGGGTTTTCTCAACTCCGCTAGGCTCGGCCTCCGCAGGGCTGCGGTATTCCACCACCCCACCCATGGGAACAGGACTGTCAGCATCCAATGGGGCCGCTAAGACTACGTCACCGCGCGAGATGTGCGGTTCCATAGAACCGCTCTGCACCACAGTGCCGTGCCAGCCGAAGAGGACGGGCAGGACCGCAAAAAAGGCAAGGCAGAGCATTACGCCTAGATACAATCGCGAGGTTAAGGCGGCGAGAAAACGCAACCAACCATCAGCAGCAAAAAGCTCTGCCACCCAGGAAGGACCCGGCACAGAGCCGGTCCTGTCCCGGGTCACTATTTATGAGCTATCAGGTTACGGGATGACCGGAGAATCGTTTGACTGGAGTTCCCAGACGAGGTCGATGCTCACCACTGCTCCCTGCATGGCGTTGACTTCATCTTGGCTCATTCCGGTGGTGTCGAAACGCCAAGTCCCGCGGTAGCTTTGGGTTTCGCCCGGTGTTCCTGAGGTGTCCCACTCTGCACCGCCGGTGGCGAAGTCACGGTTGACGGTGGCCAACTGAGACAACGGAAGCTCCGGAACATCGTTGGCGGTCGGTGTGAATCCGGTGCAGTCATTGAATGAGCCGCCGGTGCCCTGTTCCAAGTCGAAGAAGATCTTGGCTTCTAGACCCTTGGAAGTGACTAGATTCTGTGTGTAGGCGCGAACTGTGCCTGGAACGGTGGAGTTGGAGGTGACCACGATGCACTTTTGGCCGGTCTGGCCAGGAACAATCTTCTCTACCGTGAATGCTGCGGCACCTAGGTCGTCATCGGTGAGGGTGACGTTGCCGGCGCTCCAAGAGTTTCCCGCATTGCGGGTGGAGGCCGTGAAAGCGGCCTGAGAGCCTTGCCAGACCATACCGCCAGCGATCAAAATCGCGATGGGAGCGGCAGCATACATGCTGATTCTACGTGTACGTGATGAGGGAGTGCGCATTTTCTGAGACCTTGCAGTTGGACCGAATGAGTGACATGTTTCATGCCCGGTCTGCCCGTCTAACATTGTTAAGATGTTGACGCCCCCAAGCACTGACTAACTCACCATAGATGATGATGTGGCACTTAATCCAGTGTGTGTATTAAAGTCCACAGGTTACGTCTCGAACAGCTCTTCGTAGAGTATGCCAGGGCTCAGAGATCTGCGGTTCGGTGGCAAGAACAGCGCTGATGGTGGGGTGGGGGACGGGGCTTGAGGGCTGGCTTGTGAATACGCCTCAGATCCGACGCCAAGCCCGCGCTGCGCCCGATAATGATCGTTCTGCTGACATTGCGTGGTGAAGTTGACCATGCTGCACTGCCCTACCGTAATTGTCGGCGCATCATTACAGCGATGAGTGAGCTGGTAGCTCCACCGACCCCCAGAGCGAGGGGGAGTAGGTAAATGAGGCCTTCGAGTCCGCCACTGTTGAAGTCTGAGGCTGCGTAACGCGCGATGACGATCGTAGCCACGATTATCTGCACTCCGGTTGCACCGCCCAGTGCAAGGGCTCCCCAGCGTACTGACTTCCAAGCGGCGACCGTGATAGGCAGGACGGCCAGCATCGCAGTCCAGCCGATTGGAGACCAGAACTCGACATCTGCGGGTGCGCCGTCGGACTGTAGCGGGCCGATCTCACCGGCTGACGCGCCTAAGGCTGCCCATCCTGCTGCAATGGAGATGGCCACCGCAACAACGGTTGCCGTCCTAGCAAGAACGCCCGGGCCTCTGAGAGACGATGTGATCATGTCGCCGACACTACACGAGCAGATAGAACAGACGAAGAACCTTGCTGCTCCAGAATGCGGTGAGGGGGAGCGGTAAGCTCAAACACAATCTACGTCAGGGAACCCATGTTTCGTCGCATTAAAATCTTACTGATTGCCTTTGTCCTCATCGTCGGCGGGAGTGCTTGTTCGGCACCTGATGACGGCACCTCCACTGCCGAAGCACTGGCCAAAGCACTGGCATCTCATACGGTAGGGGACTTGAGTTTCGACAAGCCAGCAACGGACGTACAGAAAGTGCTAACGGAGCTTGCCAAGAGTATCGATCCAGTATGGCCAACGGTGGCTGTAAGCGGAGTTGAACTCTCCGAAGACACCGCCCGGGTATCGCTGAATTACACCTGGACGCTGCCGGACACTACGAAACCCTGGACTTACTCAACCGGTGCAGACATGAAGCGGGACGGGAAAAGTTGGATCATCACCTGGTCCCCGGAAATGGTGGAGCCTAAGCTTGAGGCTGGTGAGCGGTTCAAGCTCAGCACCACCAATGGGCAGCGTGCAGATATTCTCTCCGCCGGCGGGGAAGCCATCGTGAAGGACCGGCCGGTGCACATTGTGGGCATCAACAAGGATGGCCTGAGCGGGGCAGAAGCTGAGGCTTCTGCCAAGGCACTGGCCGGGGTACTCGAGATTGATGCAGCGGTCTATGTGGCGAAGGTCAAGGCCTACGGTCCGGTTGCCTTCGTGGACGCTATCACCCTCCGTGAGGAGGCCTTCAATGCACTGGATCAGAACAAACTTAAGGCAGTCCCAGGCATTCTCGTGGTTCGCGATACCATGCCGCTGGCACCAACACGCACCTTCGCCTCGGCACTTCTTGGCTCAGTTCATGAGGCTACTGCCGAAGATATTGAGAAGTCTGCTGGCAAGGTGATCCCCGGACAGATAGTGGGATCTGGCGGCCTGCAAGCTGCCTTCGACGCTCAGCTATCCGGAACCCCTGGCATTACGCTCAGTGCCGTTCCCGCCGCTTCCGCAACTGCAGCCGAAGGTACGGCCACCGCTGGGGCAACTGACGGCCCCGGGGCCTTGCCAGCCGATCCCAACGCACCACCAAAAATCCTCTTCGCTGTTGACCCGGTGGACGGCAAGGATCTGAAAACAACGCTGGTTCCAGCGATGCAAAGCGCGGCAGAACAGGCACTGGAGAGTGTGAAAACCCCTAGCTCGATCGTTATCATGCGGCCATCCACGGGTGCCATCCTCGCCTCGGCTAATGGCCCCGATAGCAACGGCTACAACACGGCGTTCTTGGGCCAGTACGCGCCAGGTTCAACGTTTAAAATGGCAAGCTCATTGGGATTGATTCGCATGGGTATGGGGCCTGAATCCATTGTGAGCTGCACCCCGGAGTTTACGGCCGACGGCAAGAAGTTCTTCAATGCACCCGGCTACGCGCCAGATGCGCTCGGCCAGGTCTCGCTGACCACCGCCATTGCGCACTCCTGCAACACAGCCTTTGTTTCGCAGTTTGAAAAGCTCTCGCAAGGAAAGCTGGCTGATGCGGCTGGGGCCTTGGGCATCGGCATGGAGAATGATCTGGGTCTTGATGCCTTTATGGGTGTTGTGCCGCGCGATTCCAAGGGTACCGAACATGCAGCCTCACTCATTGGACAGGGCAAGGTGCAGGTATCGCCGCTAGCCATGGCCACCATGATGTCATCCATGGTCAAGGGCACTGTGGTGACCCCGGTATTGATAGACGGCCATGACGGCAAAAGTAAGTCTGCTGAGGGCGCGGTCTTGACCGCTAAAGAGGCAGGGGAACTGCGCATCCTGATGAGGGCAGTAGTTACTGAAGGCTATTTGTCTACTCTGGCGGATCTTCCAGGAGCTGAAGCGATCGGAAAAACAGGAACTGCTGAATTTGGGACGGAAAATCCGCCACGTACCCACTCATGGGTCATCGCCGCCCAGGGAGATATTGCCGTGGCAGTCTTTGTGGAAGATGGTGATCTGGGTGCCATCACCGGCGGCCCGCTGGCCAAAGCCGCTTTGTTGGCAGCAAAATAGCGTTATTGCACAGCGCACAACCACTACAGGCACACAACCACTACATAAGGAGAAACTTGCGCAGCTCAGATATACCCGAAGTCAAATTTCAACCCACACGCTTCCGCGAGGGCTATAACGTGCTTGAGGTGGATGCATTCTTAGACGTTGCGGAGAATGCACTGCGTGAGTGGGAGGCAGGACGTGCGGGACAGTTGCTGTCCGACGACGTGATCAAGCAGAGGTTTTCGGCGACGAGATTTCGTGACGGATATGACCAGGATCAGGTGGATGACTTCCTGAACAAGGTCATGTTTGCTCTTAGGGGGTACGAAAAAAATACCACTAAGTACTGATCCATGCTGGACGCCACCGTGCGGGAAAGCCCTTTCCCTTAGACTGGTGGCAGCCTTCGGGTGCAGGCCCGGAGCGCCAACCTCCACGATACGCAGCAAGGTGACAGAGAATGATTGACATGCCACAGGCCCGCTGGGATTTGAGCCCCATAACCGGCTACACGCGTGAGCATTGGCTGGATGCTGCTGATGCTCAACTTCAAGCGGTACGGCCCTTCGCCTCAGCACAGCACGCGTTTTTCAATCTGCCAGGGACCGCCAGCATGTCCGGCGAGATCTCAGATGGCTTGGAGGGATTCTCTCGCACCTTTATTCTCGCGGCCTTCCGGGTTGCTGGCGAAGACGGAGCAGATCCGCACGGTCACCTCGGTTTCTACCGCATGGGCCTGATTGCCGGCACCGATCCGGACTCCCCTGAAGCGTGGCCGCGCATCAACGTGACACGGCAGGCGCTGGTGGAGGCCGCATCTGTGGTGCTCGGGCTGCACCTGACACGCGGCTGGCTCTGGGACAGGCTTTCAGAAGAGGAACAGGACCATGTTCTTAGCTGGCTGGGCGGCTCGGTAGGTGTTGAGATTCCGGACAACAACTGGGTCATGTTCAAGGTCATGGTGCAGGAGTTTATTGCCTCCACAGGACGGGACTTTCAGGAACAAGACATCACCGCCGGATTGGCCCGCATAGAGGATTGGTATGTGGGTGAGGGCTGGTATAGCGACGGTAATGGCCAGCGTTTCGATTACTACGCGGGGTGGGCCATGCACCTGTACCCCTGCCTGTGGACGCTCATGGCGGCCTCTCGCGTGCCTGAACTTGCAGCGCAAAAGGCGGGCCTCTACAAGGAACGCCTAGGCCGCTACCTGCAGGACTTCTCCTATTTCTTCGGTTCCAACGGAGCGCCCCTCTTTCAAGGGCGCTCACTGATGTACCGTTTTGGCGCCACCGCCCCGCTCTGGCTGGGTGAACTCATGGGTGTCAGCGCACTGGCGCCCGGAGCCACACGGCGGATTGGCAGCGGCGCCTTGCACTACTTCAACGAGGGTGGGGCCTTCGGGGAGAACAACGTGCTCAGCTGTGGCTGGTTTGGTACGTTCGCTCCCATGACACAAATTTATTCCGGCCCGGCCTCTCCCTCTTGGACCTCAAAGGGTTTCTTGGGCCTATTGCTTGATGCCGGGCACCCTGTGTGGACTGCCACCGAAATCTCCGCCCCCGTAGAGCGAGCAGATTCCGTGCGCACCCTCTCCGCTCCCGGGTTCCTGCTCTCCAGCACGGCCGCCGACGGCGTGGTCCGGCTGGCCAACCACGGCAGTGACAACTTTCCCGGCATCGTCGCCGGCGATGACCCGCATTACTCCCGGCTGGCCTACTCCACCCACTCCGCCCCGGAATATTGCCCGCCACTGGATAACCACATTGCCATCATGGACGTGCTGCTGGCTCCATCGCGCCGCACTGCCATCCACCGCCGTGAAAGTACGACGCCGGATACCCTGACCAGCGCGCATTCTCCAGTGTGGGGCAACGAGTCTCTGGAGACGGAATCGCCCTGGCAAATTACCTCCGCAACTGCCATGCGCGGGCCCTGGGAACTGCGTGTTCATGTAGTTGAATCAGCGGCACCACAATCGGCGCACCTTCGGGAAGGCGGCTACTCGGCACCAGCAGATAGTCATCTCCGCAGCTATTTGCTGCCAGTGACGGGTTACGCGGTTTCCGGTATTAAGAACATGGAAGGCAGCAACCCCATGGCGGAGCGGACAAGTGTTCCGTGGTTGTCGGGTGAGCACTCGGGAACACGCTCCGTGCATGCCTCACTGGCAGTACTCACGGGTGATCCCGCCGTCGTGAAACTACTCAAGGCCATGGCCCCGGACGGATCCACCCTGAAACCGGAAATCCGGGAGCAGCACGGTGTGCTCACACTGAGCGTTACGGCTCCGGATGGTGAACGCCTCAGTGCAGGCTTTCACCTGGAAGCGCGGGAGTAGGAGCACTGGGGCAGGGGACGGTGCCCTGTGAGGGATGATCAGCGCAGCTAAGGGGCGGGCGCCAGCTCAAGCTGAGCTGCAGACCCAGCCCTCCGGCATGGTTCCTTGTATAAGGAATTTACGCAGTTCAGCGCTTGCTACGGCACCGAGAATGTCATCCGCCTGCGTGTAGATGATGGGTTCCTCCTTGGCGTTGTGATCGCTCAGCAGGGCTAACAAGGTGGCACAGCTATGGCGCAACACCTCGGTTTCTGAGGTCTGTGCCAACATGCCGGTGACGGCGTCCAGCTGCCTCCAAAGCATGCCGTGCTCACGCAGCATGACAAAGATGGGGCCCATCAGGCCGGCTGCTTTCAAGTCAGGAAAGAGGAATACTTCTTCCAAGTAGATGTGCCGCCGCAGGCTCTCCAACGCCGTGACTAGCCGTGAGGGATCCACGCGGACGCCGCTGTCCAGCTCATCCAGGAAGGACTCAATTCCGCCGTCAATCTCGCGGTGCTCGCGTTCCAGGGCCTGGCCCAATGTTAATGCCGCCACAATTCCTCCGTTACGAAGCCGAGAAGCTAGCTTGGTGTTCCTTCAGGCTACTCCGGCGTCAGGCAGCTGTGCCATCACGCAGTTACCAAGTCAGGCGGAAACCAGATCACTCAGAAGCCAGATCACGGCGGCGGAATTGCCAGACGCCCAGAATTGCCAGAGCCACCGCCAGAACTGAGAGGACCAGCAGTGGTAGCAGCATGAAGTTTTCGGCGGGTAGCCGTGGAACTGCGCCAAAGGGAGTGGCCGCAATGGCAGCCTCGGACAAGGAGAACAGAGCGCCAAACATGGATACCAGCACAGAGATCCCATACACAGCCCACGTCAGGCTCACACTGAAACGGGGCAGGAATCCATTGAGGAAAAGCAGCACGCCCATCATCAACAACACGGCCGGCCAGTAGGCGAGAGATGCGCCCGCCATCGCGCTGCCGGTGGCAGCACCATTGGAGGATGCGCCCGCCAAGTAACCGCCAATCAGCAACATCAGGCCAGAGCCGGCTGCGGCCACAAGAACGTGGGCACCCAGCCACGTGTAGCGCGAAAGCGCCCCAGCGAGCTGTGCCTCTAAGCGCCCTGCTTCTTCTTCACTGCGAGCAGTGGAGAGGCTTTGCACGGCAAAGGCGCCAGCAAGGAGGCCGTTGAACAGCGCAAAGATGCCAAGGACGCCGTCGAGCATGCTCGATGAGCTGCCCACAAAGGATTTGGCGAGGGCATTTGAGGGATCCAGTGCGTTCGTCATGGCTTGGGCAACACCTCCGAAGAATGCTCCGGCAACAACGGCGCCCACCAGCCAGCCCAGCAGGCTACCGCGTTGCAGGCGCAGCGCCAGGCCTACGGGTTCACGCAGAAAGGCTGACGCGCGGGCTGGGCCACGGCGTTCCGGCAGCAGGCCCATACCAAGATCTCTGTTCGTTTCAATGCGCAAGGCCATGACGCAACCGCCAACAGCAAGAGCCAGCAGGGCCAGCAGTGGCCACCAGGTGTCTTGCCCGAAGGGGCGCATGTTTTGCGCCCATCCAATGGGGGAGAACCAACTCAAAGCAGCTGGGTCAACACCGTTGGATTGCAGATCAGCACCCGCGCGGATGAAGTAGAACAGTGCAATGAGCCCCACACCCAGTGAGTTAGTGCCCCGGCTGGTGGAGCTGAGCTGGCCACAGACGGCAGCCAACCCCACAAAGGCCAGCCCGGTGCCGGCAATGGAAGCCCCCATGAGGAGTGAACCAGCCGTGGGCAACCGCACGGACAGGCACAGCAAGGAGATGAGAAGGCCGCTGACAATACTCAGAGCACCCGCCACCACATAGTTGGCGGCGCTGTAGGCATGGCGGCCCATGACCGAGGACTTTAACAATTCGCTGCGCCCGGTCTCTTCATCGGCCCGGCCGTTGCGGGTGACCAGGAAAACGGAGGCGAAACTCAGTGCTACGGCCAAGGTCATCCAGATCTTGATGACCAGAATGCCGCCTAGTGATCCGGCCGCATAGGGCAGTCCTGTCATGGCCGCCACGGCAGGGGTGTTGGCCACTTGGGCATACGCATCGCGGGCAGCCTGGGTAGGGAAGGCCTGCTGCTGGGAATCGTAGACCACGGGGATCATGACAGCTAGGACGGCAGCCCACAGTGCCAGCTGCAGCCAGTTACGGCGCAGGATGAACCGGACAGAGAGCAGAAATCCTGTCATGGTGCCTGAGCCCGTCAACGAGCGGGCCCTGCCGCGAGGAGGCTGTACTGCCCCAACCATGGCGGAACTCATTGTGCACCCGCAATCTGGCTCGTGGACCCTGGTGCCGTAGCGTCCACGGCCCCGAGCCCCGTGCCTGCGTAATGGCGCAGGAACAGATTCTCCAACGAGGGAGGACTTGAAAGAAGAGAGCGGGGAGCGTAGGCCGAGAGTGCCAGCAGCACCGCGCCCAACTCGGCCTCGCCCACGGTGAACGTGGCGTTGGCGCCGTCAAGCACTAGATCGTTAATCCCGGCCACGGACGCAAGAATTGCGGCGTCCCGGTCCAGGACCACTGAAACGGTTGTCCGGTGGAGGTGGCGCAGCGCGTCCAATCGCCCGGACTCAACCGTCCTGCCGTCTCTGATGATCGTGACGGTATCGCACAGCTTCTCCACCTCGGCAAAGATGTGGCTAGAGAGGAGCACGCTGCGCCCCTCGGCCTTAACCTCACGAATACAAGAGGTGAACACCTGCTCCATGAGCGGATCAAGACCGGAGGTGGGCTCATCCAGAATCAACAGCTCGGCGTTGGATGCCAGCCCGGCAACCAGGGCAACTTTTTGCCGATTTCCTTTGGAATAACTGCGGGCCTTCTTGGTGGGGTCAAGTTCAAAGCGCTCCAGCAGGGAATCACGTAGGGCATTGTCCACGCCACCGCGCAAGCGGGAGAGAATATCGATGGCCTGCCCGCCTGTGAGGTTCGGCCACAGGCTCACATCCCCGGGCACGTAAGCGATGCGCCGGTGAAGGTCCACAGCATCACGCCACGGATCGCCGCCCAACAAAGTTGCGCTGCCGCCGTCGGACTTTAAAAGTCCCAGCAGGATGCGGATGGTGGTTGACTTCCCCGAGCCGTTTGGGCCCAGGAAACCGGCAACTGTGCCTTGCTCCACCTGCAGGTCCAGGCCTGCCAGCGCGGTAGTGCGACCAAATTTCTTGTGGAGGCCACTGACCTCAATGGCCACAGTATTTACAGCCATGATTCGTTCCTTACGGTGATGCGGTCTCTTCCGCGAAGCCCGCGGGTGGGTGGGGGAGCGGATGTGCCTCACGATAGATAAGGTACTGCTCCAGGTACTCCCGGTTGGTGAACAGGCCATCTGAATAGAGTTCGAGCGTGGGCAGCATGATGTCGGCGTAAAACTGTTCCATCACCCCTTGAAAGTCATCCAGCGCGGCGTCAGGGTGAATGGAGAACTGAACCATGAGCGAGCCAATGGATTGATAGGTCAGGAACCGGACGCGAGCCTCCTCATCGAGGCTGGGGATGACCAGCCCCCTCTTGACCGCGTTGCGAGTCAAGACAAGTGCCTCAGCAATCATTTGTTCAATGAAGTCGCGACCTGCTGCGCTGCCGTCTCTGACGCTGCGCAGGATGTACAGGAGGAGTATGCCAGCCTCCCTAGACGAGGGGAGCTGGGCGAAAAGCTGGGCGGGAGCGGTGTCCATGCTTTCGGTTTTGAGACTCCGGTACCTGTTGAGGACAGTGGCATCGCATTCTGCGCGCAATTGCTCCTTGGAGCCGAAATGATGGCGCACCAGTCCGGCGCTGACACCTGCCCGTGCGGCGATGGCACGCAGGGATTCAGCAAAACCCCGTGCGGCGAAGCATTCAATTGCGGCATCCCGCAACCGTGCCCGAGCTGTCAGATCTGCATGAGCTGTACTCATGAATAGCAGACTACTCGCATGTATAGTCCGCGGCAATGGGTATATCCGGCGCAGTCCAAACTGGGAGAGATAGGCTGTCTCCATGGAGACAGACGCGCGACTTGCACCGTTGGAAGATGCCTGCACCGTGGTCATTGTTCGTGACGGTGAACTGGGCCTTGAGACCCTGATGCTGGAACGGCCAGCGAGCAGCAGTTCCTTTGGTGGGGCCTGGGTTTTCCCTGGCGGGAAAGTGGATCCGGAAGACCGTGTGGACCGAACGGGTGCGGCCTTGGACGAGCTGACAGCAGCCCGCGTGGCCGGCCTACGTGAATTGGCCGAGGAGACTGGGCAGGCACTGCGCCCAGATGAGCTTATCTGGCTCTCGCAGTGGACGCCCATGCAGGCGCTTCCGCGCCGTTTCCGGACCTGGTTCATGCTGGCTCCTGCCACTGCTGCGCAAATTGTGCTCAACCCTGCCGAGCATCAGCGCCATGCGTGGCTGACCCCGGGGCAGGCCTTGGCCCGCCACGCCCGGGGCGAGATGAAGCTGGTACCCCCAACCTGGGTCACCTTGCACAACCTCGACGGCGCAACCTCCGTCCAGCAGGCCCTCGCCGATGCGCGGGAACATACGGCATTGTCCTATAACACCCATTGGCTCATGCCACCGGATGGAAGCCGCCCGTCAGGCGTTCTTTGGGCGGGCGACGAAGCCTACCCAGGGTTCCGGGATGGTGCAGGTGTTGGCGCAGGTGCCAGGCACAGGCTCACCATAACTGGCCTGCCCTGGGTCTTTGAACACAGTAACTAGCTGCATAAGCGGCTGGCACAACCAAGGGAAGAAAAGGAAGCGTGTGAAGGCATGAAGAAAAAATGGAGTGATGTGAGCAGGGGACGCCAGATCGTCATCGTCCTAGCAGGAATTGTGCAGCTGGCCTTACAAGCTGCTGCCTTGCGTGACATCGCCAAAAGAACCCCGGCGGAACTCAATGGCCCCAAGGCGGGGTGGGTGGCGGCGTCGTTCATTAACTTTGCCGGACCCATCGCCTACTTTGCCAAGGGCCGCAAATAGCGGCAGAACGCTAAGCTCACGTCCCAGTTTCAGGGCTGTGGGCCAAGCCGACTTCGAGGCGCTAAGAATAGTTGGGGAAAGGTTCGTATACTAAGCGTTCCGGCTGTAGAAAGTGGGACGAGCATGAACCTCCAAAACTCTGGCAGGATGCTGGGTATCCCCCTGCGCCCGTGGGCAGGCATGTCGCCCGCCCGCCTGGCCCTGCAGGGATTGATTCACACGGCAATTGGTATTTTTGCACTGTACTGGTCGCTACGGATTGCCGGGGGCAAACTCAGCGATGACACGGAGCTGGCCACTATCGCAGGAACGCTGCGCATGCTGGCCATTCCGGCAGCCATCTTCTTTGTGGTGTTCACGCTGTACGGCCTGCTCCGGCTCGCCGTGGGTATCCTGGACTTTGTGCCGCGGCACGATGTTCAGGGCCTTGTTGTGGCCACAGGGTCCCGGCAATTCGGTGACATGCTGCCCCGCATTGTGCAAAACCCGATCTGGAACCGGAGCCGGAATGGCTACTCGGGGCACGACAACCGCCGGATCCGGCACGAACTGGTGCTGGAAACCGCCACTGGAACAAAAACCTTTACAGTCAATCCCGGCAGTGTAACGGCCCGGATGGGGCGGGGGCCTGGCTGGGGCGGCGCGGATCAGAGCAGGCCGAGCTGGGCTACAGCGTCCCGTTCGGACAGCAACTCCGCAACGGAGGCGTCGATCCGAGTGCGGGAGAAGTCGCTGATTTCCAAACCCTGCACAATCGAGTATTCACCGTTATGTGTGGTGACGGGGAACGAACTAATGATGCCCTCTGGCACACCGTAGGAGCCGTCGGAAGGGACAGCCATACTGGTCCAATCACCGTCCGGAGTACCCTGCACCCACAACCTCATATGTTCGACGGCGGCATTGGCGGCTGACGCTGCCGAGGAACCACCGCGCACCGAGATGATCTCGGCACCGCGCTTGGCCACGCGCGGGATGAATTCATCCGCAATCCAAGATTCCGCCACGAGGGATGTCGCAGAGACGCCATTGACGGTGGCGTGGGTGATATCAGGGTACTGGCTGGCCGAGTGGTTGCCCCAGATGGCCAGCTTCCGGATGGCCGCCACGGGTTGGTCCATTTTTGCGGCCAACTGGGCCACGGCGCGGTCATGGTCCAGCCGGGTCATGGCCGTAAAACGCGAATCAGGGATGTCGGGTGCATGCGCAGAAGCAATGAGTGCGTTGGTATTTGCCGGGTTTCCCACCACAACCACCTTCACATCCTCGGCGGCGCCAGCGTTCAGGGCCTTGCCTTGGACTGAGAAAATCCCGCCATTGGCAGAGAGTAGGTCTGCCCGTTCCATGCCCGGCCCCCGCGGGCGGGCCCCGACAAGCATGGCGATGTTGACGCCGTCGAACGCCTTGGCGGGATCGTCAAAGACCTCCATGCCCGCCACAAGCGGGAAGGCGCAATCCATGAGTTCCAACGCTGTGCCTTCGGCAGCCTGAGTTGCCTGTGGGATCTCCAACAGATTCAGCTTGATGGGAACATTGGGCCCCAACATGGCTCCGGAGGCAAGGCGAAAGAGCAGTGCATAACCGATTTGGCCGGCAGCACCGGTGACAGTGACAGTAACAGGGGTGGAAGCATGTGCACTCATGGGGCCAGTCTAGCCATGCCAGTGCCCGCTGGGGCAGGAACGGAACAGAAACGTAACAGGGGAGTAGCTATCCTCGCCGCTAGACGTGGCCAATGGCTGCCCAGAGGCAGTACAAGCATTGCTACAGTGGGATAGATGACGCTGGAGACGCCGCAACAGGATACGGCCATGAAGCGCACCTTCGGGGACCATGCACGGGCATTGCCCGCCTTGTTGGCAAAAGCTCCAGCATGGGTGGTGCTCCTTGTCGGTGTCCTGTGTGTCTGGCTGGGGTATGAGTTGGCCACGAAGCCGCTCTCGTCGCTGGGCGCCCTGACCTTCTACGTGGATGCCAGCTTCCTCCGACGCCTATCCTGAGGTCCGGTTCAATGACTACATCACGCCGGTGGCCAGGACATTTGTGCGTAAAATCTCCAGCCGTTGCCTCTCTGAACCCGGTGTCTTGGTTTTGCTGATCAGTGCCATCGCGATCGACAAAGGCAAGACCATCTTCGCCAAGGACCCCACAACCGGGCCCATGGGGGATCGGTTTCGGGAAAACACCCCTGTCATGAACATCCCGTTCCCGCTCTTTATTGCACAGGGCGAGGCTGACACGCTGGTGATTCCGTCCGTCCAGGACGCCTATGTGGCCGGCCGCTGCGCCCTTGGGCAGAAACGGATCACCGGCTCAGCCCCAACCAACAATTGCGCCGCTCTGCCGTAGGGGATCATCAGCGTAGAAATGCAAGAGGGCAGTTCCGGCCGTATTGACCGGAGCTGCCCTCTTGTACTGTTGGCGCTGGTGTGCTGCGAAAAGTCAGAGTTGCAGCACCACGGCGTTGCGTGGCCCCACGCTGACATCGGCACCGCTGAGCACGGTCCCGCGGCGGGGACCCTCAGGGGTGGGCTGACCGCCGTCGTACAAGACGGTGCCGCTGATTCCCGGCACCAGGGCGGGCGTGTCCGCATGGTTGAGCAGGAACAGTACCTGCCCGCGCAGCACCGCTTCAATGCCGGGAACCGGCGCAGCCAGCACCGGACGGATGGGATGTGCACTGCCGGCGCTCTCACGCACGACGGCGGAAATCACCTCCGCACGTCCCCTGGCATCCGGGTTGCTCGCCACATACCAGGCGGTGCCCGTCCCATGCTGGCGCCGGGTAATGGCGGGCCAGCCGGAGGTGTCCAGACCTGCGAAGGTGGAGAGCACGCAGGCCCCTGCCCCCTCGATCACCTCGAGGTTCTCAACCCAGCCAATGGCGTTTCCGGTGATTCCGTCTACCCCAGTGGGAAGCAGAGCTACGCTGCGTTCCGTTGCGGGCGTTCGGATGAGGGAGGTGATGGGCTCATAGATAGGGTCCAGTGCGGGGCCATCCAGTGGGCCGTTGACTTCAATCTCTGTGGTGTGGGGAACCACGCCAAGGGGGGTGAAGTCCAGTACGCGGACACCGAGCAACGGCGCCAGCGGGCCCAAGTAGCCGCCCAATTGGGCAGGCCCCTCCGCATTCAGGGCCCCAGTCAGGCAGCTGACAATAACCTGGGCCCCGTTGGCTGCCGCTCGGGCCAAGGCGGCCGCGAATGCGTCACTGACGGCAAAGAGGGACGGGACAATGATGAGCTGGTACTTGCCCAGGTCATGGTCCGGGTGGACAAAGTCGGTAGCAATGCCCATTTCAAACAAGCTGGCATGCCAGCTCTTGGCTATGGTCAACGGCTCTGTATCAACAGGGCCAATGGAGTTGCGTTGCGCCCACGCACTTTCCCAATCCCACACAATGGCTGCCTGAGCTTGGACTCTGGACCCGGCAACTACACCAATGTCTTTTAGTGCGGAGCCCAGCTCAACCACCTCATGCCACGTGCGGCTGGCCTTGCCGGCGTGCGGGACCATCCCGGAATGGAATGTTTCTGCCCCCGAGGCGGACTGACGCCACTGGAACTGGCAGATCCCGTCAGCGCCCCGGGCCACTGCCTGCAGCGACCATAGCTTGTACTGGCCGGGACGCTTGACGGCGTTGCGGGGGCGCCACTGGACAGCGGAGGTGGTTTGTTCCAACTGAATGAACGGCTTGCCGCCGCCGAGCGAACGCATCAGATCGGATTCAAAGGCAAATTCACGTCCGGCTCGTGGATCCGAGGGGTCGGGGTAGGAATCGTTGGAGATGATGTCAATTTCGGTACCCCACTTCCAGCCGTCGACCCAGGCAAAGGCGCCCATGAAGTTCGTTGTCAGTGGCACATCCGGTGTGAGCTCATTCAAGACCTCCTTTTCTGCCGTGTAACAGGCCAAGAGGGCGTCGGAACAGAAACGGTTCCAGTCCGTCATCATGGTCGGGTTGGGCAGGGTAGGCATGGCGCGTGGGGCGCTCACTTGCGCCCAATCCGAATACCGCTGGGACCAAAAAGTTGTGCCCCATACCCGGTTCAGTTCCGCCAGCGTGCCGTACCGAGCCTGCAGCCATTCCCTGAAAGCCGTGGCTGATTCTTCATCGAAGCTCTCATGCACGTGGCAGCCGTACTCATTGTTCACATGCCACATCTTCAAGGCCGGATGCTTGGCATAGCGTTCGGCGATGGCACGCACCATGATCAGGGACTCCCTGCGGAACGTGGCGCTTGAGGGATTGAATTGCTGCCGGGAACCATAGCTGAGCCGCACGCCGTCGCGCGTTACCGGCAACGTGTCCGGGTGCAGATGTCCCAGCCATGGCGGCGGGGAAGCCGTGGCAGTGGCCAGGTCCACAGCGATGCCGGCGTCGTGGAGTTTGTCCATGACGGTATCCAGCCAGCCGAAGTCAAATACTCCCGGCGTAGGCTGCAGCACCGCCCACGAGAAAATTCCCACGGATACTAAATTGACCCCAGCTTCGTGCATGAGTTCAATATCGCGGTCCACCGTTTCAGCGGTCCACTGCTCGGGGTTGTAGTCGCCCCCGTAGGCGATTGCGGGAATCATCCCTGGGTACCTCCACTGGTCAGATATGAGTATGGGCTTATGTGCACGCTCACACACCGTTGAGATCACTATAGGAGAGTTGCTTGAATGCGCAAAAGAAACGGTGCGGTGTGTAGTGCTGACCGCCTCCGTGCTGAGCCCTTTTTGCCAAGGCGCAAGCTGGCGCCAACGGAGATCCGCAAGCGTGGCATAGCATAAGAAGGAATCCAGCCATAAGGAAATAATTCGATCATGAGCAATGAGCGGCCTGACGCCGGGCGCGCCCGGCGGGTTACCATCTTCGACGTCGCTGCCGCCTCGGGAGTGTCGCGGGGCACCATCTCCCGGTACCTCAACGGCAGCGGTTATGTCTCTGAGGGTGCGCGACTGGCCATCAAGGATGCTGTTGAAGAGGTTGGCTACGTTCCCAATACGGCGGCGCGGTCACTGGCAACTCGGCAAACCAAGAATATTGCCTTCGTGGTCCATGAATCTCACAATATGTTTTATAACGACCCCAACCTCGGCGGCATGCTTACCGCCGCCAACAGGGTTCTCTCCGAGGCGGATTTCCAGCTGGTTATCTTGATTTTGGACACGGAGCAGACCCTGAGTCGAATAGCCGGACATCTCCGCGGAGGCTATGTTGACGGCGCAATCTTGGTCTCTGTCCGGGCGGAAGATCCGCTCTTGCGTATTGTTCAGGAGTTGGGCCTGCCCGCCGCAATGGCCGGCAGGCCAGCCGGGGCGAGCAGCATTCCCTGGGTGGACGTGGACAATGTCGAAGCAGCCAGGGGCATTTGTGCGCGATTGGTGGGTACCGGGCGCAAACGCATTGCCATGATTGAAGGTCCGGAGGCCATGCGTGCTGCCAGGGAGCGACTTGCGGGGTTTACCTCAGCCTTAGGTGCGGATTTCGATGCGAACCTTGTGATTCCCACCCCGGATTGGGGTCATGAGGCGGGTTTTGCGGCCATGCGGGAACTTCTGCGTAGGGATCCTGACATTGACGGCGTCTTTGCCGCTTGTGATGCCCTCGCGATTGGGGCCATGGATGCTCTGAGGGAAGCTGGAAAGTCCGTTCCGTGTGACGTTGGCGTGGTTGGTTTCGATGACAGTCTCTGGGCCAAACGCGCCTTTCCTGGATTGTCCACTGTGCGGCAGCCCGTTGAGGAAATGGGTGCAATCATGGCCTCCCTCGTGTTGCGCCAGCTCAAGGGCGAGGACCTTAGACATGCCCATGAAATTGTCCCCACTAGCATTGTGTGGCGAGACTCCGCCTGAGCTGTTGCGGCATATCGGCTGAACGTGCCGCAGTGGCAGATCAAAGCATCAATGATCCGCGCCATGAACGGAGCGGATCCTTTCCCGCAGAACTGTTATCCGTAACAATCCCCCCAAGTGCCCCTATTGTGATAGCTTTCACACGATTATGTGTGCACGTTCACATCTCTGTGATGCGCTGGCGTGCGAGAGCCCAACCTCGATAGGGAAAATTGATGAAAAGACCTGCATTGCTGGCTATGTTCAGCGCTGTGCTGGTAGCGGGCGGGCTGGCAGTTGCTGGCCCCGTTGCCGCCGCCCCCACCCCCACGGACAGCCCCGCCATGAGCGGAGTCGGTGCTGTTGCAGCGCCGGCCGCCGCAATGGCCGCCACCGCCATTGGAAATCTGCACTTTCTTGACTGCGGCGCCGCCAATAACGGCGACGGAACCATTTCTAGCCCGTGGAACGCGTTGACAAGCGTCAATGCCACCGTCTTTTCTGCCGGGGACCAGATCCTGCTCAAGCGTGGAAGCTCGTGCCAAGGCACCCTGCGTCCGCAGGGATCCGGCGAACCTGGAGCCCCTATTGTCCTTGACGCCTATGGCACAGGGACGGCCAAACCCATCATTAACGGTGCCGGCATTGACGCCACGGTTCAGCTTTCCAACCAGCAGTACTGGGAAATTCGCAACCTAGAAATTACCAACATCGATGCTGATAGCTCGGCGCGCTATAAAAATGAGCGCCGTGGGCTGGTGGTCAAGGTTCAGGACATTGGCCAAGCCAACTACTACCGGATCGAAAACCTGAACATCCATGACGTCTACGGCGAAGGCAAGAAGGACCTCAAGGGCTCCGGTGGAATCCAGTTCGAGGTTTATGCCTCGGACACCGTTGCCGAGCGCGTCCCTACCTGGTTCAACGATGTAGTGATCGCCAACAACACCGTTGAAAACGTCAACCGCAGCGGCATTAACATGTCCACTCGGTGGAAGTGCCGTGCCGAGGTTGGCTGGGACGGCTGCCCCGTAGCGGATCGGCCGAACCTGCCGTGGACTCCCTCAACAGGGTTGGTCATTCGCGGCAACACCGTGAAGAACGTTGGTGGCGACGGCATTGTCGTCCAGATGAACAAGAACGCCCTCGTGGAGTACAACACCGTCTCAGACACGGCAAACATCCCCAACGGCTCCAACGCCGGCGTGTGGGCGTGGAATGCCGATGGCACCACGTTCCAGTACAACGAGGTTTTTGAGACCAAGAAGCTCCCCGGAAACAATGACGGCAATGCCTTCGATGTTGACTACGGCACCAATGACACGCTGTTCCAGTACAACTACAGCCATGACAATGAGGGCGGCATGATGCTCTTCTGTGGCTGCGGCGGACTGTCCACCCAGGCTACTTTCCGCTATAACGTCTCGGAAAACGATCATGACCGCGTCAACTTTGTTGCCGGCGGAACTGAGAACCAGTTTTACAACAACACCATCATTTTGCCTAACACGCCGAATCACCTGCTGAACAATATTGGTGGCACCCCCATCTCAATGCTGATGGCCAACAACCTGTTTGTGGCGTCGGCTACGGTACGTGACCAATCCAGCGCAGCGCCCAACGCGAAGACCATCCAGTGGCGCAACAATGCCTTCTCCGGCCCCGGCGGTGCCTGGCCCGCTGACCCAGCAGCCGTCACCATCGCAGACAAGCTGGCACTTGCTGCGGGTACTGGCCTGGAACGGTTCAAGATCCAGGACTCTAGGATTGCTGCCAAGGGCCTGCCCATTGCTCCTGTTGGAACAGTGGATTTCTTTGGTAACTCCGTGCCGTCCAGCTGCGCCCCTGACATTGGTGCGTTCCAGTTCACGGCAGTCGATGAGCGTAGCTGTGACGTTGATGGCGAGACCATTGCAACCGGTGCAGCACTGACCAAGGTGCCTGTTCGCACGAACACCACTTACAAGGTCTCCGGCACACTTGCTGCCGGTGCAACGCTTTCAGTTACCAACCCCAAGGGCTTCAAAACCCCGGCTGGCAGCAACGGTGATGTCATTTTCTCCACCGCTTTGGACGCGACAACCGTTGCCATCAACTGTGATGGCACGGCGGGCTGCTCTGATGTGAGCATGGTTGCAGTTGATAACAGGATTGTGGATGGTTCGTTTGAGGCGCTGTCCAACACCCCTTGGGGTGCATGGAACACTTCCCGGGATGAGGCCAAGGCAGTTTCCGGCAACTTTGCTTTGAAGATCACGGGCGCAGGCTCTTCCGAGCAGTTCCCAGTGGTTCTGCAGCCCAACACCGACTACCTGTTCAGCGGGTGGGTCGCCTCGGCTGACGGCTCGGAGGTGCGCTTGGGCCTGAAGAACTTTACTGGAAATCAGGATGCCAACAACCCCGATCAGTACCAGAAGTTCGCCTCTGTTACAACGCCGGAGATGAAATACACAACCATTGCTTTCAACTCCGGTAACACCAAGGCAGTGACCGTTTACTGCTACAAGCCAGGTGGCTCCGGCGCAGGTTTCTGTGATGATTTCACCATGACCACGGCCGTTCAGGCCCCCGTAGCCTCGTTGAACCCTGATGACACCACTGTCACGCAGGGGAACAGCGCATACTTCTTCAGCAGTTTTGTTGGCGCTCCCAGCACCTCGGTGTTGTGGCAGTCTAATGCTGGCGGAGCGTGGACTGATATTGCCGCCACCCAGGGCACTGCACTGACCGTTCCGGCTGTGTCCGCGGAGATGGATGGTACCCAGTACCGTGCGATGATCAACGGACCAGCCGGTCAGGTGTTCTCAACGCCGGCAACCTTGAACGTTGCTGCTGTGCTGGGGGCACCCGTTGTCACGGTACAACCAGAAGATGTGAGTGCCACGGCTGGCAAAACCGCAGAGTTCACGGCTGTGGCCACCGCAAACCCGGCCGCAACTATCCAGTGGGAAATCTCCTCTGACGGAGAAGTTTGGACAGCGATTGCCGGTGCCACGAAGGCAACGCTCACCATGGATTCGGTAGAGATGAGCCACGATGGTTCTGCATTCCGTGCCGTCTTTAGCAACGGCTTGGGAACTGCCATCAGTGAATCTGCCGAGCTGACGGTTCAAGCCGCTCCGACGACGGATCCGACCACGGATCCCACCACGGATCCGACCACGGGTCCCACCACGGATCCGACCACGGATCCCACCACGGGGCCGACCACGGGTCCCACCACGGGTCCCACCACGGATCCGACCACGGATCCGACCACGGGGCCGACGATGGATCCGACCACGGATCCGACCACGGATCCCACCACGGGGCCGACGGTGCCAGCTACCGTGCCGGCACCCACAGCTCCCGCAGGAGCGGGCACTGGTGATGATTCACTGGCCAACACTGGTGCCTCCTCGGCAACCGTGATGTTGTCCGCCGGTGTATTGCTGCTCCTGGTGGGTGGCGTCACCGTCATGAGTCGCCGCCGCAAGCAAGCGCACTAAGGTAAAGCGCCACTGCCTGATCGCGTTGCAGTGTTGAATGTAGTCAACGCCAGTCAAGGAACCGTTGCCCTCCTGCCACAAGCAGTAAGGCAACGGTTCCTTCTCTGCTTCTGGGGATAGCCCTTGGCTGGCCAGAGCAGAGTGGAGTGTTGAGTCTGCGTAACATTGGGCCGAGACATTGAATGTAATGCCGGTCACTCCATAGAGTGTTATCCATAACAACTAGAGTGCAGGGATCACTGGGTGGCTCAGCGGTATTTTCGCTGACTACGGAGCGGGAACTGTCCCAAAAAGGGTGGATTAATGGCTCAGAACAATGAACGGCACAGAAGAAATTCTGCGCAAAAACACAGGTCGGGTTATTGGCGCGGTACACTCGCAACAATGACAGCGCTGGCCATCATGTCCTCGACTGCCGTGGGCCTTGCCACTACGGCATCGGCTGCTCCGGGGGATGCCACCACGCTCTCACTGAGTAATGGCCAAGGTCTGAACGTTGCCGTGGGCGATGCCTTTCCTCAGGTGGTTTCCTACACTCTTGATGGAAAAGTCATTGGTGGACAGAGTAAGCCGCTAACAACCTTCTTGGTTAATGGCCAGTCTAAAACGGCCACCACCACTGTGAGCGTCACTGGAGCTACCGCCACCTACGTCTCCACCATTGCAGATCCGGCGCTTGTCATCACCTCGACCATTACTGTTACGGCAGCCAACACGGTTGAATTCAAGGTCATAAAGGTCATGGGCGCTGGCGAAGCTACGCTAAATACTCTGTCCATTCCAGGCCACTCCCTCCTCTCAGTCAGCTCCACCGAGTCCGGCGCCACCTTGGCCCGGACGGAGAACACGGACGACACCACCACCAACAAGGACAAAATCCTGTCCGTCACCGCAGGCAGTCCGTTAGATGCCGCCGCGGTTGGAACACCCTACGGTTTTGTCAACACCTCCGATCTGGCCGCAGGCATCATCACTAACGCCACGGAAGATTCAGGCAACAACGAGTGGAACAAGCGCCTGTTATCGGAGATTCAGAACGGCGCGGCAGGGGCAAAGGTAGCCTCACTCTCACCTGGCACCTTCACCTACCACCCCGTCGGCGCCACGGACCCCCGCGTGTCCACCTTTGATTTGCCGCAGGCCACTGTAGTTCTTGCCGGTGATGTGAATGCTTCCGGTTCTGTGGACTGGCAGGATGCAGCCATTGCCTTCCGCAAGAACTCTGAAAAGCCCTTGGGCTCGGATAAAATTCCTGACAGGGTAGTCTCCCGCATCCCCTTTAACTTCGGTAGTGCAGCCACCAACCCCTTCCTGAAGACCTTGGATAACGTCAAACGTTTCTCCATGGCTACTGACAACCTCGGGCAGTGGATTTTGGAAAAGGGATACCAAAGTGAGGGCCACGATGCAGCTCACCCCGACTACGGTAATGACATCAATACCCGAGCCGGTGGCGCAGGAGACTTCAACACCCTGGTCAATGAGGGCTCAAACTATAATGCCGAGTTTGGTGTTCACGTCAACGCCACAGAGGCCTACGCGCAGGCACAGTATTTCAACGAAGAGCTCATTGGCACCCGTCGCGGAGGCTGGGATTGGCTCAACAGCGCGTACCTCATCGACATGCCTCATGACCTCGGATCGGGCAACGTCCTTGACCGCTTTCAGGAGCTGAAGGACACCGTTCCCGGAGTCAAGAGTCTCTACATAGACGCCTACCTGGAAAGCGGGGCGATGGCCGATGGTTTAGCCAATAACCTGCAGAAGATGGGCTATGAAATCACTACCGAGTATGCCTCGCGTTTTGAAAACAACTCCATTTGGTCCCACTGGGCCAATGACAAAAACTATGGTGGAAATCAGGGCATCAGCTCACAGATGATCCGCTTCATCGCCAACTCAGACCGCGACTTGTGGAACATTGATCCGCTGCTCGGTGGCCAGGTAGTCAAGGACTATGAAGGCTGGTCAGGCCAGAAGGACTTTAACGCCACCTATTCCAAGGTATGGAGTGATAACCTTCCCACCAAGTTCCTCCAGCACTACGAACTCACACAGTGGAATGCTGGTACCTCGGCCAAGCTGGAAGACGCTGACGGGCACAAGGTAGCCATTGACATGGTGGGCGGTGTCCGCAAGGTCACCCTCGACGGAAAGCTTGTCATTGACGGCAACAAATACCTGATCCCGTGGCAAGATGTAGCGGATCCGGACACCGTCTCAAATCCCAATAAGGCCACCAAGCTCTACCACTACAACGCTGCGGGAGGAACTGCCACGTTCGATCTCCCCGCCACTTTTGCTGGCAACACCAACCTTGAACTGTTCAAGCTCACGGACAACGGCCGGGTCAAAGTCTCCGACGTTGCCGCAGCTGCTGGTAAGGTCACGCTGACCGCAGAAGCAGGCACCGCTTACGTACTGGTTCCGGCTGGCGGCAAGGCTCCCCAGCCTGCAGCTAACTACGGTGCAGATTCAGGACTCGTTGACCCCGGTTTCAATACCGGAAACCTGAGCGCCTGGGGTGCCACAGGTGGCGCACAGGCCCAGCGCACAGCGATCGGTGACAATGTAGCGGTGCTGGGGGACTCGGCGTCGTCCATTTCCCAGACCGTGACCGGACTGACTGCGGGCAAAAAGTACACAGTCAGCGCCAACATTGAGATTGAGCAGGGCAAACGCCGTGCAACAACGCTGAAGGCAACCGGTTCAGGGCTATCCGCGGAGAACTCCTTCGCGATCACCCCGGCACAGAACCGCATGGCCTCTGATTCCAAGAGCGAAACGTACTCACAGCGGGCCCCGCTGACCTTCACCGCCCCGGCCAACGGTACGGTGAAGATTGAGGTTTCTGCCGCAGCAGGTGCCGCCAAGGTAACCATCGACGACGTCCGCGTCATGACCGATGCACCGTTGAACACGCTCATGACCAAGCCGCTGGCTGTTGTCCCCACTACGTTGCCGGCCATCGGCGGCAATGTGGTCTTCACTGAGGATTTCGAAGGCAATCAGCCCGGTTGGGGCCCGTTCTTCAAGGGCAACAACGGCGGGCTCTCAGATCCGCAGACGAGCATCAGCCAGCTCCATGCACCGTTCACTCAGAAGGCATGGAAGGGTACAGGCCAGGTTGATGACGTCATCACCGAAAAGGGCGGCACTCACTCACTCAAGGCTCACAACGAGCGTGCAGGCCTGATTTACCGTTCGGCTCCTGTAACTTTGCCGTTCGCGTTTGGGCATGAATACGAGATCACCTTTGACTACCAGTCCAACGGTGCCTCGCAATGGCAGTGGGTGACGGGCGCAGATGAGATGACCGGATCCGCTGTTATCTCAAAGGAAATCAATAAAGTTACGCTTACTCCTGCCCTTGCGACGACGAGTTTCTCCAGCAAGTTCGTAGCTGGCTGCGACTCCGCATGGGTTGGACTGCGCCGCATTGGCAGCGGATCAACAGACATGGTGATGGACAACATGGTGGTAAGGGACCTTGGCCCCGCCGCCAACCAGCCCGGTTGCGCCACTATTAAGGTTGGCGCGTTGCCAGCACTTAGCCCCCAGGTACCTGCCGAGATTGTTACGACCTTCACTAATACTGAAGCAACTGCTGCCACCAACGTTGAATTGAGCCTGGGTACGCCTCCGGCCGGGTGGACGTTCTTGGTCAAGAACCAGAACGGAAATCTCTTTGATTCGGTAGCTGCGGGTGCAAGCGTATCCACCACCTGGGTTGTCGTTCCGGCCGCTAACGCTGGCGGTACCTCAACGCCTGTGACGGCAGCTGCCGTGTACTTCAACGAGAACATCACCAAGCATGTCTCCGAGCAGATCTCCCTTCCGGTGCAGTCAACCGGCATGGTTCCGCTGAACCAGCTCAAGGTGACCACGGACTCCCAGCAGGCGGCAACAGGCGCCGAAGGCCCCGTCAGTAATGTCCTTGACGGAAATGTTTCCACCATCTGGCACTCCAAGTACGACACTGCTAGCAGTCCGTACCCGCACTCGGTGGTGTTTGACCTTTCCGAGGACTACACCCTGACAGGCGTTGGGTTCCAAGGCCGCCAGGATGGTGGAGACAATGGTCGCATCAAGGACTACAAGCTCTATGTATCTAACGACGGCGTCACCTGGGGCACCGCTGTTGCCTCGGGAAGCCTGACTACCGGTGTGCAAATGCAGCTTCTGCCCATCCCGGCAGGAAACACTGCACGCTACGTCAAGTTTGAGGGCCTCAACGCCCACAACGGTTTGGGCTTTGCCGCAGCCGCAGAAATGCGTGTCTACGGAACCAATGGTGAGGAGCCTGTCATCACTCCGCCGGTTGGTTTTGAACCTGGCGAACGTGAAGTAGATGTCAGTGAAGCGGCTGCATTGCGCCCAGCCCTTGGAGAAGGCACCGGGGCTTTGCACCCGGGCAGCGCCTTCACCGTGACTGTACCGGACCTCAAACCGGGCAGTGATGTCACGTTCACACTGGAATCGGGCAGCGCTGCTGCATTGAGTCTTGCTCCCGGCGACTCTGAGCAGGCCACGGCCGATGCCGACGGCAATGCTGTGCTGCAGACTCGTATTCCAGCTGAGAGTGCTCTGGGTGACTACACCTTACGAGTCAACGGAACCAACCCGGCCGGTCAAGCCGCTACGGGATCACTGGATATCACGGTTGTAGCAGCAGAAGTCACCGAGCCGCCCACAACGGAACCGACTAAGCCGCCCACAACGGAACCGACTAAGCCGGGAACGACTGAGCCGACTAAGCCGGGAACGACTGAGTCGACTAAGCCGGGAACGACTGCCACCGCGGCGTCGACCGCCACTGCAACGTCGACAGCCACCGATTCAGGTGACGATCTGGCGAGCACGGGTAGTAACGCTGCCGTCCTGGCTTCCTTCGCGGCACTTCTGCTCCTGGTTGGCGGGTTGGTTGTGGGACTGCGCCAGCGTGGCCGTGGACGCAGGATAGGGTAGGCCCATAGGCTAAGCCGCAAAACTCAGAAGGGCCCTGCATCACCGTATATATACAGTGGCGCAGGGCCCTTCTGCGTTGGTCGCAACAAGGATTTTGGTGAGAGACCTACCAACCGCGATAGACAGTTCTTGGGTGTGGGGTAGGCGCTCGTGGCCCATCTCAATATCCTGTGACTAACCGGCATCGGTGACGATCAAGACTTCCATGCCGGCACATCTTTGGTGCCGGCGGCGTGGACTGTCACGCTGCATTCAGGGGCGGTGCTTGGGGTCCCTGCAATGGCGGGCTGGAGCACTTCCACGGTGACAGTAAGTTGGCTTGACCACGTTTGGGGAGAATCAGGAACCAGTTGTTATGGCCTGGTCTATTTTTAGTTGAAGTACGTCAGGATAGATCTCAGGGTAGTTCCTGACTGTGCTCTGGTTGGACCGACGTCTCGCCGGTTGCCCACACCCGGGGCCCCGCAAGCAGCGTGAGGCAGACCCTGTGTCCACTACTTGCGGAGAACCCCAAATCTTGGTCAGTAGGGTCGCGGTGTCCACGAATGCGGACACCTGCGGCGCAGCCCAACCGGGGGAGTAATCACTGCACAAGTTCAGCGGCATGAGCCACTTGATGTGGGCGGTGCGGAGGTAGTTGTTAAGTTCGGAGGCCTGTCGAGAGCTTGTTGCTTTTTCCTTTGGTGGGGCGGGGATCGTTGTTGTGGGGTACGCGGCGGGCAGAGCTGGTTTTGTAGTTGCTCAGTCGAAGGGCT
>NZ_JBEPPB010000004.1:0-321278 GCF_040547105.1 Arthrobacter sp. UYCu511 | reverse complement strand
CCACCGCCCCCGGCTGTGTTCCCCCTCCCCCTCCCCCAACCACACCGCCCCCCCGCGTTTAGTGGGGGGGGGGGGGGGGGGTTGGGGGGGGGGGGGGGGGGGGGGGGGGGGGGGGGGCCCCCCCCCCCCCCCCCCCCACCACCGGGGTCTGGGAGCTTTGGTTACTTGGCGTTGCTAGCTACGGGGGCTTGCTGGACCAAGGAGTAGCCAATGCCGCTGAGGTCTACTGAGGCTTTAGTGGCCGTGCGTCCGGTGGTGGACTTGTTGAAGGTGAAGGTGGTGGAGGCCGTCACAACGCCGCTATCAGCGGGGACCAAGTCTGTAGTGGCGGAAACTACCGTCTTGTCGGCCTTGGTCAAGGTGGTTGCTGAGACGGTGGCGTTAGCACCAAAGCCATCTGCTGCAGAGGCGCCGGTTACTGCCAGCCGGGCAACCATCAGGTCACCATCAAGGCTCACAGTCAGGGGCTGCGTGTAGGTCAGTGTGTCACCGGGGACCACATTGTATTTGGCAATGTCAACAACGGTGTTGGAAGCATTGGTCCACACACCGGCGGTAGCAGGAACCAGGTTCAGATCACCGGAAACTACCTTGCCCATGGAGGCGCTCTGCGCTTGGTTCCAGGTAGCCAACGTGCCGCCGCCGCCTACCATCAGGACAATTCCAACACCGGTTGCGATTACGCCTTTTGTCATCTTGTTCATTGCCAGACCCCTTGTTCGTGTTCTTCTTGGCAAGCGTTCCTGCCGATGAGAACTACTCTGCCGTCACCAACTTAAGGAAGGGCACTGGAAATCTGGAAGGTTTGAACAAGTTAGTCTCAAGAACCAAAGATCCGCTCAATGCTCAAGAAAAGCTCAAGAAATGCAGCAGGAGACGCGAATTTCCTATCCGAAAGGCTAGCGCTAAGGCTCACATTTCCCTTGCTTACTTAAGCTTCGCGCAAGTAGTTGCTCAGCAGTGAAAAATCGCCTGATTGTGGCTTTTCCCGCGCTATCGTTAGGTCTAAGAGCGTTGGCATGGAGCCGCACTACACATCAGTCTGGAGGCACGGGAACCCTATGGTCATAATCCAGTTGCCGCTAATGTGCGTAGATACGCTGCTTGATTTACAGGATTCATTAGGTGGCGAAAAGAGTTTGTGCCACGACTTTGTCAGCCGCTATCTGCAAATGTGGCCTGGGCGCTTTGCTCGCATTCATGCCGCTGTGGCAACCGGCAATAACGAGGCCGCCCTTGATGCGGCGTTGAGCCTGAGAAGTTCCTCCGTCATGGTGGGGGCAGCCCGGCTCGGTGAACTCACCACAGACCTCATCCTTCTCTTGGAATCCCACAGCCATGCTTTAGCCATGACAAAACTGGCCACGCTGCAGTCCTGCGGAAATCAAACCGCCGGTCAATTGGCAGACTTCTGCAAGGAATCACACTAAATCCTCATAAGTAAGGGCCCGCCGGGACCAACCAGAAATGGTCGGTCCCGGCGGGCCCTTACTTATACCCGGCACGCGTACCCGGCACGCGTACCCGGCACGCCTCGTTAGAGAAGCGTTCAAGCTAGCCGAGACTAGCTGACGTTGGAGGTGTACTCCAGATCGCGGGTTTCTTTCATGATAAACAAGGCAATGAGAGTCAGCACCGCCATTGAGGTGAGGTAGATACCCACCAGGACAGGGCTTCCATCGGCAGCCTGCCACAGTGCAACGGCAATGAACGGGGCCACGGCGGCACCGAGGATGCTTGCCATGTTGTAGCTGATGGCGGATCCGGTGTAGCGCACGTTCGTGGGGAAGAGTTCAGGTAGTAGGGCACCCATGGGGCCAAACGTCAGCCCCATCAAGGTGAAGCCCAGAATCAGCAGCGCCATGACCCCGGCGGTGCCGGCACCCAGGAGCGGCACAAAGGTCAGCCCGAACAGGGCAATTGCCGCGGTGACCCACAGCAAGGTCTTGCGGCGGCCGTACTTCTCGGCCAGCGGGCCGGATACCAGCGTGAAGATGCCGAAGAACACCACACCGATGATGAGCATGATCAAGAATTCATTGCGGGTGTAGCCCAGGCCGGGCACCCAGGAGGCAATGGCATCGGCCGTCATGGGCTTGCCAGCAGCTTCCGCCTTGGCCTTGGCGGCTTCAATGGTTGCCGGAGCCGTGCCGTAGGAGAGCGTGAAGGTGGTCATCAAGTAAAACAACACATACGTGGCCAGCATGACAAAGGTACCCAGGATCAGGGGGCGCCAGCTGGTTTTGAAGACACGGCCCACGGGCAGCTTGGAGACCTCACCCTGGTCAATGACCTTCTGGAATGCCGGTGTCTCAACCAGCTTGAGGCGGACATACAGGCCCACAATGACCATGACGGCACTGAGCAGGAACGGCACGCGCCAGCCCCAGGCCTGGAACTGTTCGGTGCTCAGACCAAAGCTCAACCACAGGAAGATTCCGTTGGCCAGGATAAAGCCGATGGGTGCGCCCAGCTGCGGGAACGTGCCCCAAATGGCGCGTTTCCCTGCGGGTGCGTTCTCCGTGGCCAGCAGTGCCGCGCCACTCCACTCGCCGCCCAGGGCCAGGCCCTGCAGGAAGCGCATCACCACCAACAGTGCCGGTGCCCAAAAAGTCCATCCGGGTACCAGCGCTGTTGGCAGGCAACCAATCAGGAACGTGGCCACACCCATGGTGAGCAGTGACGCCACCAGAGTGCCCTTGCGGCCTACCTTGTCACCGAAGTGGCCAAAGACAATGGATCCCAGCGGGCGGGCAACAAACGCCACACCGAAGATGGCGAAGGAGCTCAACAGCGCCGTGGCGGGGTCTGCGGTGGGGAAGAACAAGGCAGGGAAAACCAGTACGGCCGCAGTGGCATAGACATAGAAGTCGTAGAACTCAATGGTGGTACCAATGAGGCTGGCAATAATAACCCGGCCGCGGCTGTTGACAGGTGGTGTCTCCACGGTCTGCGCGTTGTGGGAGGGGCTCATGAGGTGCTTTCTTTCCGGACTCTGCCGAGTTTGCATACCCGGCGCGGCGATTTCAATTCTTTCAAGCGCTCAATCCTAATCCTATGTCCAACTGATGGACAACTTCCGCCAGCATGTGGACACTTCTGTCAATTGCCTGCCTGGCTTTGGGCACAAAAAAGTACGACGCCGTAAGGTGCCCTTCCACGCGGAGGGACCCTTACGGCGTCGTACTTCAGGTGCAGGAAGGCTAGAGCTCGTGGGGCAGATCCTCGGGAAGCTCCTCGTCCTCTTCCGGGTGACGGGCAAGGTTCCATAGGGCCAGGCTAAACCCGCCGCCAATGGTCAGCACGGCAATAATCATCATGGTGATGGCTACAGGGGTCATGAATTCACCTCTTTAAGGTTGTTGTCAACATCGCCTTCCGCGTGTGCGGCGGCATTGAATGCTTCGTATTCGGGATCCTTGAGCTTGGACTTCTCGCTCCAGGGAATCAGGGAGAGCAGCAGTGCGCCCACAATCAGGGCACCAGCCATGCCCCAGCCAAACACTCCGTTAAACCAGGCAGGGTAGTCGGAGTACTGTTCGGAACTCTTGGACTGGAGCTCATTGATGAGCAGGTAGCCCAGGACCACCGGCACCACGCCGCCCACCAGAATCCGCCATACGGTACCTACCTTCAGGGTGGAGGTCACATTGAGGTGTTTCTGCAGGCGCGGGAGGCTGCCCAACCCTGCGGAGATCACAATGATCGCTACCAAGGCGCATGCAAGAATGCCGAACTGGTTCACAAACGCGTCCGAGGTGTCCAGGAGCTGGATGCCCGTGGTGGTGGGGAACAGGATCAAGGAGATCACGGCAATGGGAATGGTGACTACCAGGGTGGCGCCCTTGCGGCTCCAGCCCAATTTGTCTTGGAACGCCGCCACAATGACTTCAAGGATGGAGACCAGTGAGGTCAATCCGGCAAACACCAGCGAACCAAAGAACAGCACGCCTAGAACTGCGCCGAAGGGAGCTTCGGAAACAATGGTGGGGAATGCTACGAACGCCAGCCCAATACCGCCGGAGGCCACTTCATCCACGGCCACCCCGGAGGCCACGGACATGAATCCAAGAGCCGCAAAGACGCCGATCCCGGCCAGAAGTTCAAAGCCGGAGTTAGCGAAGGCCACTACCAGGCCGGAGCCAGTTAGATCGGTCTTGCGCTTGAGGTAGGAGGAATACGTGACCATGATGCCAAAGGCCACGGAGAGGGAGAAGAAGATGTGGCCGAAGGCCGCTGCCCAGACACTGGGGTTTTGCAGGGCTGTCCAGTCGGGGGTGAAGAAGGCATTCAAGCCCACCATGGCACCGTCCAGGAACAGCGATTGCACCACCAGGACCACAAACATGACCACCAGCAGCGGCAAGAACACTGCGTTGGCCCGTGAAATGCCCTTGTTAACGCCAGCCACCATGATCACAATGACCACAATCCATACTGCGAGCATGGGGAAGAATATTTTGGAGACGAAGTCGAAGGAGACTCCGGCCGTATCCGCTGTCTGCAGGAAATCGCCAAAGAAGAACCCCTCTGCATCATCTCCCCAGGCCTTTGTCACGGAGAACCACGTATACATGGCAGCCCACGCGATGATCGCGGCGTAGTAGATGGCGATGACAAAGCAGATCAGTACCTGCCACCAGCCAATGGGTTCAGCAGCGCGGTGCAGGCGCCGGTAGGACAACGGGGCTGAGCCGCGGAAGCGGTGGCCAATGGAGTAGTCCAAAAAGAGCAGCGGGATGCCCGCACACAACAGCGCCACCAGGTAAGGGATCAAGAAGGCGCCCCCACCGTTTTCGTAAGCGATGTAGGGGAAACGCCAAATATTGCCCAGGCCAACGGCGGAGCCGATCGCTGAGAGGATGAACAGTTTTCGCGAGGAGAAGGTCTCTCGACGGGCCGGAGCAGCCGCTCTACTCCGGCCAGCGGGTGAATTTGTCATGAGGCCACATTAACCCATCCGTGAGCAAGTTTCGTCATTTTGGGAACTACTTGGCGCTCTCAAACGTTCCTGGAGAGCCCAGTGGCACTGCCGCGGCGAGCTCAGCAACCGCAGCTGGAAGCAAGTACTTGCCCGCAAAAATGCAGGTACCACTACTGGTGCCACGGCTTGGGGATTCCCTTACACTCGCTACACAGGGACACCGCTCTGTGCAGGATTGAGGTGGCAGCGATGGCTTCATCGGGCAGTTTAGAATCCTCGGGCTCTGAGCTTTGTAGCTCGAATAGACGTGTGAGCAAAGCAAGGAGACGGCACCTGCGCAGCGCGGCGGTCACGGTGGCGCTGACGCTGCTTCTGCCACTCGCCGCTTGTTCCTCTAACCAACGCCCATCACCGCCACTGGCACTGCATGATCCTGGATGTACGGTTGGCTTCCCGCACCGGGAAACGGTTGAGACCAGCGATCCTGGCGAAGTTAAATACCTGAACTACATAGCGGTGTGCAGTAACGAAACTTCCGGGACAATCTCACTGCAGAATTATAGCGAGATGGTGTGGGCTTTCAGTGACTCTTTTCCTGCGCCCCTGATCACGGCAGATGAACGCAGCCCCGAAGTTGCCCTCTTTCACACTACTTTTCCATCCTATTACAGCACCACCTACATGGTTCCGGGAGAAATTGTCACCGTCAACGGCGCAGACCAGAGCCTCTCTTGGGCTATTCACCCGGACCTGAGCGTGGCCTGGACGGGAGGCAGTTATATTCTCAAGAAGTTCAACGAATACGGTATGGATGCCTTGGATGAAATCATGGCGGAAGGTTCCCCCACGCACCAAGCCTTCTGGGACTGCACTCATGCGCTCTATGACACTGGCGCTCAAGTGCACAAGTCCCTCACAACCGTTGACTACGATCCCCTTGAGCAGCTCAAGGACGGCTGGGATCTGAGCAACAGTGCCGGAACGTGTGCCACCTCATGGAAAAGCGCTGCCCGCGAAAGCCGCCAAGCAAAGATACCCCAATGGTCTGCGTTCACGGACGATGCCTACAGGGCACTGGAACCCGGTGCAGGCCTGGGCACTAAAATGAACGGCCTGAAGGCTGCTGTCCAAGAAATGCTGCCGCGAATTTGCGCCGCACTCCCAAAGGTGTGTTAGCGCGCTGCACAAACATCCAACAGCGTTACATGTGCACGTGCAGGCGGCGGGCGGCCTCGGCAATAGAGCCTGAAAGGGAGGGGTACACGGTAAAGGTGTTGGCCAGATCATCCACGTGGAGCTTCTGCGTCACAGCCAAGGCGATAGGGAAAATCAGTTCACATGCTCCCGCCCCCACAACCACCCCGCCAATGACGGTTCCGGAGCCCTTGCGAGCAATGATCTTAATGAAGCCCTCGTTGACGTTACGCATCTTGGCCCGCGCGTTGGTCTGCAGGGAGAGCTTGATGACATCACCTTGATATTTACCGGAGGCCAGATCCGCCTCTGAGACACCCACGGAAGCAATTTCCGGGGAGGTGAAAATGTTAGAGGAGACCTGGTTCAGCTTCAAGGGCCGCACGCCGTCGCCGCCCAAGTGGGCCACCGCAATGCGTCCCTGCATGGCGGAGACGGAGGCCAAGGCAAAGACACCCGTGCAGTCCCCTGCGGCGTAGACGTTGGGTGCGCTGGTGCGGGAAACGCCGTCAACCTTGATGTGGCCGGTGGGGGTGACTTCCACGCCGGCAGCTTCCAAACCAATATCGGTGGTGTTGGGGATGGACCCCACGCACACCAGGCAGTGAGTGCCGGTGATCTGCGAGCCGTCTCCCAAGGTGACAATGACGCCGTCGGCAGTACGCTCCACGGCCTCGGCACGTGACTGGGACAGCACGCGCAGCCCGCGGCGGGCAAAGACGTCTTCCAGGACAGCGGCGGCGTCAGAGTCCTCACCGGGGAGGACCTGGTCACGGCTGGAAATCAGGGTGACTTTGGAGCCCAGGCCGTTGAAGGCGGAAGCGAATTCGGCTCCGGTTACACCGGAACCCACCACAATGAGCTCTTCGGGGAGTTCCTCAAGGTTATAGATCTGAGTCCAGTTCAAGATCCGTTCCCCGTCAGGCTGTGCCGTGGCCAGCTCACGGGGGTGGGCGCCAACGGCCACGAGGATGGCGTCCGCTTTGATGATTTCCTTGGTCTCGCCGCGGTCAACTTCAATGGTGCGGTTATCCAGCAACCGGCCGGTGCCAATAATGATTTTGACACCCACTGCTTCGAGTCCCCGGCGAATATCAGTGGACTGCTCACGGGCCAGGCGCATCACACGCTCATTGATCTGTTTGAGATCGGCCTTCATAGCGGCTTTGGGGTTGCCGTCGGTGGCATTAAAACTGACACCGAGCTCGGTGGAGTCAATGCTGCGGTTCATGGCTTCAGCCGCGGCAATCAGCGTCTTGGAGGGAACCACATCGGTGAGGACAGCGGAGCCTCCCATTCCGGCGCGTTCCACAATGGTCACCTCGGAACCCATGGACGCTGCCACCATGGCGGCTTCATATCCGCCGGGGCCACCGCCAAGAATAGCGAGGCGGGGAAGGGCAAAGGGCTTGAAGACATCCTGATTGCTGGTCACAGTTCACAATTCTCGCCTATCGGTGCGTAGGCACCAACTTTGCCCCGATTAAGTGGTGCAACACACAGTGCAGAACGTGTCCCTTCCGCCGTTAGAACTTCTCACAGTGTTATGCGGCTGAGGTGTTGTGCAGGACGTTGGCGCGCCTCTGCGGCTATGTTGGATGCATGAATCCTTCACAGACTTCCGACTCCCCCGCACTCTTAGCTGCCGAGGCGGCCCACTACATTGCCCGCGCAACGGGTGTCCCCCAGCATGATGTGGCTGTGGTGCTCGGTTCCGGGTGGGGCGGTGCGGCGAACCTCATTGGTGAGGTCACCGCAACCGTTGATGCCGCAGAGGTCCCCGGCTTCCACGCACCCTCCGTTCCCGGGCATGTGGCCACCCTGAGCTCCATCCGCACCCCTGATGGCAAGAACGTGCTCATCCTGGGCGCCCGTACGCACTTTTATGAGGGCAAGGGTGTGCGTGCCGTGGTGCATGGCATCCGCACGGCAGCTGCCACCGGCGCCAAAACCGTGGTGCTGACCAATGGTTGCGGCGGTCTGAACCCGGACTGGACCCCCGGCACTCCAGTGCTCATCAGCGATCACATCAACTTGACGGCGTCCTCCCCGCTGGAGGGTGCCACGTTCGTTGACCTCACGGATCTGTACTCCGCCCGGCTGCGTGCTCTGGCACGCGAGGTGGACCCGTCCTTGTCCGAAGGCGTCTACGCCCAGTTCACGGGCCCGCACTACGAGACCCCGGCAGAAGTCCAGTACGCCAAGCGGATTGGCGCCGATCTGGTGGGCATGTCCACCGCGTTGGAAGCCATTGCCGCCCGCGCCGCCGGCATGGAGGTGTTTGGTATCTCCTTGGTGACTAATCTTGCCGCTGGCATTAGCTCCCAGCCGCTCTCACATGAAGAAGTTTTGGAAGCCGGGGCGGCTGCCGGGGCGCGTATTTCGGCACTTTTGGCCGCCATTATTGCCAAGCTCTAGGGCAAAAGCTGTGGGTGCGGTTACATTTGGGGTGTGAGACACGCACAGGAAAGCCCCACAGAGTCCTCGGCAGCCAACGAGCTAGCCGCCCTGCAGGCAGCTGCCCAGCAATGGGCAGCGCATGATCCCGATGCCGGAACAGCCGCGCAACTGCAGTCCTTAATCAATGATCCCAACGGGGTGGCCGAGCTGGCGGATAGCTTCGATGGCAACCTCCAGTTCGGCACGGCCGGGCTGCGCGCCACCATGGGTCCGGGCCCCAACCGGATGAACCGGATGGTGGTGCGCCGGGCAGCCGCAGGAGTTGCCGCGCACCTGCTGGCCCTGGCAGAGCAGCCCTTAGAAAGCGGGCAGTCCACGGAAATGAGGCACTCCTCGGAGGCTGGGCATCCCACGCAGGAGATGGACAGCGCCGTCGCCTCCCCCGAGGCCAATCCCACCGAGGCCAGCCAAACCGCCGCCGTCACTAGCCCCTACCGGCCGCGGGCGGTGGTGGGCTTTGACGCCCGCTACAACTCGCGTGATTTTGCCCAGGAAACCGCAGCGATCTTTACCGCAGCAGGCATTGAGACCTTTATTCTGCCAACACCCCTGCCAACCCCGGTTCTGGCCTATGCCGTCCGGGCGCTGGAGTGTGAGGCCGGGATCATGGTCACGGCCAGCCACAACCCGGCCCAGGACAACGGCTACAAGGTGTATCTGGGCGGGCGTGCGGTGGTTCCAGAGGCCCGCGGCGTCCAAATCGTGGCACCTCATGATGCCTTGATCGCCACGCAGATCAGCCACGTCTCAGACACCGCCTCTTTCGGCGACACCTCCGGGATTGCCATGGCTGAGGGTGGCTGGAACGTGCTCGGTGAAGACTTTGTTGACGGCTACCGGGCGGCCGTTGCCGGGTTGGCTGATCCCGCCACGTTCCCGGCACGTCAATTGCGCATTGTGCACACGTCCATGCACGGTGTGGGTGATGAGATGGCACGCGCTGTCTTCACCTCGGCGGGGTTCACGGACCTTCACGCCGTCTCCGAACAAGCCGCACCTAATCCGGACTTCCCCACAGTTTCCTTCCCCAATCCGGAGGAGGAAGGGGCCATGGACATGGCCTTCGCCTTGGCGAAGGAAGTGGGCGCAGACCTTGTAATAGCCAATGATCCGGACGCGGACAGGGTGGCCGTGGGCGCCCTTGATCCGGCCACAGGAGAATGGCACCAATTCCATGGCGATCAGGTAGGCGCCTTGCTCGGCAGTCATCTGGTGTCCAGAGGTGGCCGTCTGCAGGCGACTGAGAGCGGTGCGGGGGCTCCCGTCTACGCAAACTCGATAGTTTCCTCGAGGCTGTTGGCCAAGATTGCCGCTACTGCCGGGTATGAGCATGTGCGGACCCTGACGGGCTTCAAGTGGATTTCCCGCGTTCCGGGGCTGGGCTTCGGCTACGAGGAAGCGCTGGGTTACTGCGTGGCCCCGGAGCTGGTCAGAGATAAAGACGGAATTTCCGCTGGGCTGCTGATTGCTGAAATGGCAGCCGGGCTCAAGGCTGTTGGACGGACACTTTTTGATGTTCTGGACATTCTTGCGTTAGCTCACGGGCTCCACGCGAGTACCCAGATCAGCATCAGGGTAGAAGATCCCGCTGGCATCAAGAACATGATGGCCACCTTGCGGGAGCAACCGCCAACGGTGCTTGATGGCTCTGCCGTGATAGAACTGACCGATTTGGCCCTGGGCTCGGCAGATCTTCCCGCCACGGACGGCCTGGCTTATCTGACGGAGAATGACACCCGCGTCATCGTCCGTCCCAGCGGCACTGAGCCCAAGCTCAAATGCTATTTGGAAGTGGTGGTTCCCGTCTCCGGGCACAACAAACTCCAGCCAGCCAGGGAAGAAGCGCAACGTGCACTGGCCACCGTGGTCCAAGAGATCAAAGGCGCGCTGGGACTTGCGGACCTCTAACACCAGCTACCACAGCATCTGCCACAGCGGCGCTCCTGATGACCGCGCCCCGCTGTGGCAGGATAGTCAAACACAATTGCCCATGGGAGGATTGCCAGCATGACATCCAACAGCCCTTTCCCCGCCGAATCCGGCGACGAACTTGCTCGCTACATTGACCACACACTCTTGGCTCCTGACGCCAGCCAGGCAGACGTTCTGCGGCTGTGCAAAGAAGCCGCTGAGTACCACTTCAAAGCCGTTTGCATCAACCCCGTGTGGGTAGAAACAGCCAAGAAGGCCTTGCTGGGCACGGGCGTGCTGACGTGCACCGTGGTGGGTTTCCCCCTCGGCACCCACAACACCGATGTGAAGGTTTTTGAGGCCCGCGGCGCCACCATGGACGGCGCGGATGAGGTGGACATGGTGATTAATATCGCCTCTGCCCGCGCACTGGACAAGGCGGCTCTGGTCTCGGATATATCCGCCGTGGCGGAGGTGGTCCATGAGGGTGATTCACTACTGAAGGTCATCATTGAGACGGCTATGCTCAGCGATGACGAGAAGGTTCTGGCCTGCCAGGCAGCACTCGAAGCCGGCGCCGATTTTGTGAAGACCTCCACCGGCTTCAATGGCGGCGGCGCAACCACCCAAGATGTTGCCCTGATGCGTAAAACCGTGGGTTCAGAGATGGGCGTGAAGGCCTCAGGCGGCGTTCGAACACGTGAAAAGGCCCTGGAAATGATTGAAGCCGGTGCCACCCGCATTGGTACCAGCTCAGGTATTGCCATCGTCACCGGCGCTGTGGGCACCAGCTCCTACTAATTCGTACTAAGATCGTGGGTAGATCATCAGCGCCGGCACCCCGGTGCACCCACTCAGCTCCCCGGTCTCGGGGTCAGGAGGAACCGTGTCCAATAACGCTTACCGCGGCGAAAATAGCCTGGTGCAGTCCGTCGTTCTGTTCGTCATTTTCTTTGCCTTGTTCCTTGGCGGCATTTTTGCCTTCTCCTACTGGAGCCTTGAGAGCTTTGCGCATGCCTTTGTGCCGGCTGGCGTTGGCATTGGCCTGTGCGCACTGGCAATCTTTGTCCCCGTGACCATCATGGGCCGCTCGGACTCCGCAGGAGAATAATCCCGCGTATAACGAACCCGCAGTAATCGGTGCAAGCTGACTACTGCGGGTTTGTTGTTTAATCAGTTCACGGACTCAAGTACGACGCCGGGAGGAACCTTGCGTTTCTCCCGCCCCCAGGTGCCGCTAGGGTGAGGACAACGTCTCCGGCGTCACCTCAAAGATTGCCTCGAGGACGCCCTCCGCCCACCTGAGCACCTCAGCATCGGCCAGGTCCCGGCCACCGATCCTGGCGGTCTTCGGCTTCGGGATCAGCACCGAGTTCAGCGCTGGCTTCACCATGGCGCCCGGATACATGCGGGTCAGGCGCATCTGCTTTGACTCCGGCAGATCTGCGGGGGCAAATTTAATGAAGTTCCCCTGCAGCGCCACATCTGAGAGGCCGGCGGCACGGGCCAACACCTTAAAGTGCGCCACGGCAATCAAGTTCACGGCAGCGGGCGGCAACTCTCCGTAACGGTCAATGAGTTCTTCTTGGACCTCGTTGATGGCTGCCACCGTGACGGCAGCGGCCAGCTTGCGGTAAGCCTCTAATCGGAGCCTCTCCCCCGGTACGTAATCGTGGGGCAGGTGTGCGTTGACGGGCAGCTCTATCTTCATCTCCGCTGCCCGCTCTTCACCCTCGCCGCGGAAATCTGCCACAGCCTCGCCCACGAGGCGGATGTACAAGTCGAAGCCAACACCTTGGATGTGCCCCGACTGTTCCCCTCCCAGCAGGTTTCCGGCGCCGCGAATCTCCAGGTCCTTCATGGCCAGGGCCATGCCAGCACCGAGCTCGTTGTGTGCCGCAACCGCCTTCAAACGTTCCAGCGCAACTTCGCCGAGGGGCTTATCGGCCGGGTACAGGAAGTAGGCGTAGGCACGTTCACGGCCGCGGCCCACCCGCCCGCGCAGCTGGTGCAGCTGTGAGAGGCCGTAGTTGTTGGCCTGCTCCACAATCAGCGTGTTGGCGTTGGAGATATCCAGGCCTGTCTCAATGATGGTGGTGCACACCAACACGTCAAAGCGCTTCTCCCAGAAGTCCACAATGATTTGTTCCAGCCGGGACTCGGACATCTGCCCGTGCGCCACAGCCACGCGGGCGTCAGGCACTAGCTGTTGGATGTGTGCGGCGGTGCGCTCAATTGATTTAACTCGGTTGTGCACATAAAAGACCTGGCCCTCGCGCATGAGCTCACGGCGGATCGCGGCACCCACCTGCTTGTCACTGTGCGCACCCACGTAGGTCAGCACGGGGTGACGCTCCTCAGGCGGGGTGGCCAGGGTGGAGGTTTCACGGATCCCTGTCATGGACATTTCCAGTGTGCGTGGGATGGGTGTGGCGCTCATGGCCAGCACGTCCACGTTGGTGCGCATCTTCTTCAACGCTTCCTTGTGCTCCACACCGAAGCGCTGTTCCTCATCAACAATGACCAGGCCCAGGTCCTTGAACGCAAAATCTTTGGAGAGTAGCCGGTGCGTGCCGATGACCACGTCCACGGAACCATTCTTTACACCCTCAACAATCTCCTTGGACTCCTTCGCGCTCTGGAAGCGTGAGAGCGGAGCCACCCTTATAGGGAAGCCGGAAAAACGTTCATTGAATGTTTCGTAGTGCTGCTGCGCCAACAGCGTGGTGGGCACTAAAATGGCTACCTGTTTGCCGTCCTGCACCGCTTTGAAGGCGGCCCGGACCGCGATCTCGGTCTTTCCGTAGCCCACATCTCCGGAGATCAGCCGGTCCATGGGGACTTCCTTTTCCATGTCCGCCTTGACCTCGTTGATGGCCACCAGCTGGTCGGGTGTCTCAACGTAAGGGAAGGCCTCCTCCAGCTCGGCCTGCCACGGGGTGTCTGGGCCGAAGGCGTGCCCGCGGCTGGCCATGCGCGCCGAATACAGCCGGATCAGCTCCCCAGCAATTTCCTTGACGGCTTTGCGTGCCTTGGACTTCGTGGCGGCCCAGTCAGAGCCACCCATCTTCGACAGCGCCGGCCCATCCCCGCCCACATAGGCGGTCACTTGGTCTAGCTGGTCGGTAGGTACAAATAGCCTGTCCCCCGGAGCACCGCGTTTGGAAGGGGCATATTCAAGCACCAGATATTCGCGCAGCCCGGCCGCACCGCCAACACCTGCTCCGGCAACTTTGCGCTGGATCAGCTCCACGAACTTGCCCACACCGTGCTGCTCGTGGACCACATAGTCCCCGGCCTCTAGCTGGAGCGGGTCAACTGCGTTGCGCCGCTTGGAGGGCATCTTGCGCATGTCCCGGGTAGAGACCGCGGAGGCACGCCCCAACAGGTCTGCCTCGGTTAGCAGACCCATTTTTAGAGAGTCCAGAACAAATCCGCGCCCGGTGTCCGCGGTGGTCACTTCAATGATTCCCGGCTGCGGTTCGGCGTCTAGGGATTCCACGCGTGAGGCCGGGATGTTGGCTTCGTGGAATAGCTCGGCCAGGCGCTGTGCTGGGCCGGGGCCCTGGGTGGCCACCACAATCCGCCACTGGTTCTTGACCCGGGAGCCAATGAACTCCATCATCTCGGCCACATCCCCCCGGTAACCACGGGGTTCGCGAGCGTGCAGGTTCAGCACATCGGTACTGACCTCTAGCTCCTCATCCTGAGCCAGAGAGCCTAAGGTCCACCAGCTCAGACCGTGCCTGAGGGCTCCTTCGCGGGTTTGCGCCAGCGATTTAAATCCTGCAGAGGCTAGATCCACACCGCCGGCGCCCCCGCTGGCCTGGCTCAGATCTAGTGGGGCGTTGCCGCCTTCGGAGGCCGTGGACCAGGCTGCTTCCAAGAATTCCTCGTTGGTGGATTCCAGATCATGGGCCCTGGCACTGACTTTTTCAGGATCCAAAACTACTGCGATGGATGCTGGCGGCAACAGTGAGGACAAGGGCACCATTGCATCAACGAGGGCCGGGGCCAGTGATTCCATGCCTTCCACTGCAATGCCGCCGGCAATCTTTTCCAGCATGGCCGCGGCTCCCGGCATGGCGTCCTTGAGCTTGGCCGCACGGCTCATGACAGTGGGGGTGATGAGAATTTCCCGGCAAGGAGGTGCGTAGAGTTCGCCCGGGTGTGTGATCCCGCTGCTGGATGTCAGGGTACGTTGGTCGGCGATGCTGAACCAACGCATGGATTCAACCTCGTCGCCAAAGAACTCCACACGGATCGGGTGGTTGTCAGTGGGCGGGAAAACATCGATGATGCCGCCGCGCACGGCAAATTCTCCACGGCGCGTGACCATGTCAACCCGTGCGTAGGCCGCCTCTGACAGAGATTTAATGAGGGTGTTGAAGGGAATTTCGTCCCCCACTTTGACCCGCACTGGAGCCAGTTCACCCAGGCCGGCCACCAGCGGCTGGACTACAGCACGGATGGGTGCCACCACTACGCGCAGGTGTTCACCGGAATCGTGCTCGGGATGAGCCAGGCGGCGCAGGACTGAAAGCCGGCGGCCCACAGTGTCCGAACGTGGTGAGAGGCGCTCGTGCGGGAGGGTTTCCCAGCTGGGGAATTCGGCCACAGCCGCATCGGGAAGGTAGGAGCGTAGGGCGGCAACGGTGTCCTCCGCCTCCCGGCCCGTGGCGGTCACGGCAAGGACAATGCCGGGGCGTTCGGCAGAGGAGGAACTGGCGGCCAAACCATCGGCAACCTCGGCCAGGAGCACCGCGCACATGCCAGCGGGAGCACTGAAGGCCAGGTCACTGCTGCGTGTGGCGGGGTTGGCAGCCGCATAGCTGCGTACCCGGGAGAAGAGTGGATCGGCTGACAGTGCGCTCCGCAACCCTGCAAGGCTCATGCGTGGTGTTCTCCTTGGTGCTTGACCATACGTGGCCAAAAAATCGATTATTCACCGTGCCGGGACAGCACGAAGGCCCGAAATCTGTGAACGCCTCGGGGACCTTGTCCAGCTTACTCGCCAGCGGCCTTGCTATCCTAGGAGCTGCCCCAAAAACCCCCTTATCTTGGAGGAACCATGGCGCTTGCCGCCTCAACAACACTTGCTGCAACAGCTCAGAAAGTGACGGAGGTCTTCACCAACGAAGCCTTCATCCAACATGTCAGCGAAACCGTGGGAGGGGAATTGAAGTCCTTCACCATCAGCGGCCCCACCACGGCGGCGTTCACAACGCAAACTGTGCGCACCTTGCCCACCACCCGAATGCCTGACTTGGTCCAGAAGTTTGTCGGTGAATGGCTGACCGTGACGCAGGATGAGTCCTGGAGCGCACCGGCGCCGGATGGTTCACGGACCAACACCATCAAGTTGTCCGTGGCCAAGGCGCCGGTGGATGTTTCAGCTGTGCAGAAACTGAGCGTGAACGGCGAATCCACGCTGGTGGAGCTTACTGGTGAGGTGAAGTCGAGCGTGCCGTTCCTTGGCGCGAAAATCGTCTCTGCCGCCGAGCCGGTGATTGGCCGGGCTTTGAACTTGCAGGCCACGCTGGCGCAGGAATGGATTACCACACACAGCTAGCGACGGCTGGTCTAACAAAGCGCAAGGGCGCCCCATAGGATCGGGACGCCCTTTCGCTTTGTTAGACCTTATTTACCATCCGGGGTGGCCAGGATCTGCGCCACCTGAGCGTTGGAGAACAACTTCCACGCTGCCGAGGGCGATCCCTGCAGGGAAGCTAGCGGGCTTTCTTCGCGATTCCACCATTTGGCCTCGAATATACGGCCATCAAACATCACTCGGTCCCCTTGGTCATATACCTTCGCAGCACTCCACAGCGGATAGGTTCCTGCCGGCGCAGTCACTTGCGGGGCCGGCTTGTCCCCGGGAAGAACAGGACCAATCAGCTGCCACGGAGTCAGCCCGTCCGTTGCCACTGGGTTATCAGGCACATCTCCCTGAGTCCACCATTTAGCCATGTAGACGTTGCCGTTGAGAACAATCCTGTCTCCTTCTACATAGACTGCCAGATCGCTCCAGATCGGATAAGGACTCGTTGCGGGATTATCCGTGGGAAAGGTGGACTGAACGGTGGGTTGCGCCGGTGCACTGGTGGCAGATTGCGTAGGCAGAACGCTTAACCCTTCACCCAGCACAGTTGAGAACAATTTGCCCTTCTGGTCAATGCCGCTGCACCCGTCGGAAACCCGAGTCAGGTCAGGGTAGTTGGGGCCACAGGTGGCATCCCGGTTCAAGGACCACATGGAGACTCGGCCAACGCCTTTCGCCACAGCGAAATCATGGAGACCTACGGCATCCTGCAAAGTGAAAATCTCACCAGCAACATCGTTTTGGCCAATCATTGGGGTGAGCCCAATTTTCCGCCACAACCAATCGGCGCCAAAATCTTGTCCGTCGGCCTTATAGAGTGCCCCGAGCTGCGCATGAGTCGCCGTGGCAGCCGCCGTAGAAGCTTCTAACATAGTGCTTCCTGCCGCCTTGCTTCCACCGTAATCCATAGTCATGATGTTGACTCCCGCAAGGTCAACCTTTGCATCCAGCATGGCAGCAACTGCCGAGGTCCCCTCAGTGGTTAGCCCGGTGGGAGCAACTGGGAGTGTCAGCCACACTGACAACGGATGCTTTGCAGCAAGTCGTTGCGACTGCAGCGCAGCAATTGCTGTGGCTCGTCGCTTGAGGGCAGCGGTATCGGATAGACCTGGGCCTTCTAAGTCAAGGTCAATCGCGGAAAGATCGTAGCGTTCCACAACTGAGGCGTAGGCGGCCTGCAGTTCCGCAACATCCGTACAGCGCACGGCGAGCTCATCATTCGCTTGGCCGCCAAACGAGACGGATACGGAGCCGCCTTGCTGGAGTAGGCGTGCAATACGCCGATCCACGTCCAGTTCTTGCCCGGCGGCATCCATGGAGTAGAAAGTTCCCCAACTTGGCTCGCACGCTTTGTCCTTGGACGAGACAATAAAGGACAAAACAACGGAATCAGCAGACTCGGAGACCGGTTTTTCAAAACTGTATGACGGGGTTGCCGTAACATCCACGTAACCGCTGAACATAGCAGGCTCTGCCGAAGCAGCCCTAGCATCGTTATACCTGCCCAACGCAACGTAGCCCGCCCCCGCGAGCAACGCCACTACGGCAATAAAAGCCGTCAGCCGGAACCAGGAGAGCTTGCGCCCAGGAAAGCGTTGAGACACTAGAACCCCATTCACTGCGTTGCTATCAGAGACCGCTGCCGCTAGAAGCGGCCAGACTGTATTATCCTAAGCATACTGATCAACATCCGTCGTCCGGTCTCACTCGGTCAAAGGGCGGCCGTTTAGAATATGCGTGAATCCACGCATATTTTCTTTGCATGAGGGATTTATGACCGAGGCGCTTGTTGTGGCTGAAGAAGCCAGTGCAGTCCCGTCTGAGATGACGGCTTCAGACCGCGCACTTGTGCCAAAGGCTGGCCCACGCCGCCAGCGTGGCTCTGAGAAGCGTTCGGAGCCGCTTTCCATCGTTCACCCAAAGCCTTCCGGCCGTAAAATTACGCTGGGAAGGCTGGCCATTGTTGTCACTATTACAGCGTGGCTGCTCTATCTGGTGACCACAGTGGTCCGTCAACTGGCGGACAACCCCAACGCAGGGTTCCGTTTCCAGGTTGAAGCAGTCTCGTATGTTCTGGTAGTTACATTTTTGACGTTCTCCGCCCTAATGTATCTTTTGGCACGCCAAGGAGCCCTCTACCGTTTCAGAGACCATGCTCGCGTTCCACGTGGTGAACTGGACAGGCATTTTGTCGACTACAAAGAAGGCATCACAGTATTGGTGCCCTCCTATGCAGAGGAAGTCCAGGTGGTGAGGGGCACTCTGTGGTCTGCTGCCCTGCAGGAATTCCCTGACCTAAAAGTAGTGCTCTTACTTGATGATCCGCCCCATCCAAAGGATCCTCAGGCAGCAGAGAAATTGGACGCCACTAGAGCGCTAGCAGGTGAAATTTCCCAGGCGCTCTCCATTCCTGCAGCGCGGGTCAATACCGCTTTGGCAAACTTCCGTTGCCGGGACACCAGCGCGGGCGTAGTCCCTGCAGCAGAGGTGGATGCTGTCATTGCGGAATATGAATATGCTGCTGGCTGGCTCGAGGAAATGGCTGAAGCAGAGGCCGTGGATGACCACGTTGATGAATTCTTTGTTGACTTGGTACTGATGGGCCTGGCCCGGGAATTACGGCTGGTCCTACTCGCGCTTGAAGCCGCTAGGGCTCAGTCCACCGGACCTGAACGCCAACGAGTTGAGGAACTCTATCTCCGCCTGACATGGATTTTCAATGTCAAAACCGAATACTTTGAACGCAAGGCGTACGCAAGCCTGTCTCACGAAGCCAACAAGGCTATGAACCTCAATGCCTACATTTCCTTGATGGGCGGACGTTGGCAGCGCCAAGTCACCGATGGAAACGTGGTGCTGCGCCGCCGCGCCGCAGATGATCCAGGTAGCGCTGACGATCTCGATACGCCGGACACAACTTATTTGTTGACACTTGACGCTGATTCATTGTTGCTACGGGATTACTGCCTGCGGCTGGTCTACTACCTAGAATCAGCTGGCAATGAGCGCGTCGCTGTGGCACAAACACCATACTCTTCCTTCCGCGGCGCACCCACCCGCATCGAGCGGATTGCCGGGGCCAGCACGGATATCCAGCACATCCTCCACCAAGGCATGACCTACTACGGCGCCACATTCTGGGTCGGCGCTAACGCTGTCATTCGTAAAGTCGCGCTAGAGGACATCGTGGAAGTCGAAACGGTGGGCGGTTTTGAAGTCCGCACCTACATTCAAGACCGAACTGTCATCGAGGACACAGAGTCCAGCGTGGATTTGGGTACCCATGGATGGACCCTTTCAAACTACCCGGAGCGGTTGAGCTACAGCGCCACTCCCCCGGATTTTGGTTCCCTCGTGGTCCAGCGTCGCCGTTGGGCCAACGGTGGCCTGCTCATCCTGCCCAAGCTCTGGAACCAAGTACGTAAGCGCCGCCAGCGCCGCGAGACAATTCTTTTCCGGGAACTGCTCTTGCGCGTTAACTACATGTCCTCTATAGCCTGGGCAAGTTTCGGTTTGCTGTTCCTGCTCGCCTACCCCTATGACAGCCGCTTGCTGAGTCCGCTGGTTTTGGTTGCTGCCCTGCCGTACTTCCTGGCAATGGGTAGCGATCTACGTGATTGTGGGCACCGCTTTAGTGACATTTTCCGGATCTACGGATTCAACCTTGTTCTCTTGCCGGTCAACCTGGCCGGCGTGCTCAAGTCCCTTCAGCAGGCGTTCACTGGAGACAAGATTCCTTTCGTTCGAACACCAAAAGTTAAGGACCATACAGCAGCTCCGGCACTGTACGTTATAGTCCCGTACTTAATTGTGTTCTTCTCGGTCTTCACCTTGTGGCGAGATGCAGTGGTAAGTAACTGGGGCAACGTTGCTTTCGCAGCGCTCAATGCAACCTTGGCGGCATTCGCAATCCAGGCCTATATCGGTGTGAAGAATTCCTTAGTGGATATAAGTCTGGGTGCTATCAACTGGCTGTACATCAAGCCACGGGTACCTCGTGCCGCCGTATCCCCCGTGGTTCCCAAGACTGCTGAGGAAGTCGACTGGCAGGCTCTGCTATACCACGGAGACAGAAGACTGAACCGAGATTTGCGTGGAGGCTCGGACCGACGCCGTAGGGTGGCGCAAAGGTGATACTGGCAACCACCGGAAGCAGGCCTTCATGATCGTTGATCCAACGGATAAGCGGTTGCCCGCTCTGATGACCGGGATTGAAGGGATCGGCGCAGGTGAACTGAGCACTCGTGTCCCAGCCGGGACGGAGCAGGATTCGCTGTCTGCCATCATCAACAACTTTAACCAGATGGCTCAGGATCTTCAGAGGTCTCAGGAACAAGTGCAGACTCGGATGAAAACCAGAACCACCATGTTGACGGATGCCTTCCGCAAAATGGAGCTGATGGCTTTGACTGATCCGTTGACCCAATTACGCAACCGTGCGGCTCTCGAAACGGTTTTGGAATCGAGCCTGGCCGAGCAGGGCGTCAACGGGTCTCCTGCATTGCTTCTGCTGGATCTGGATTCTTTCAAGAGCATTAATGACACTCTGGGGCATCCGGCAGGGGACGCCGTGCTGAAAGTTGTAGCCGAAAGGCTGCGAGATACTGTGCGAAAAATTGATACCGTGGCACGGCTAGGTGGTGACGAGTTCGCCGTGGTCCTCCAAGACACACCTGCAGAGCGCGCCAAGGCAGTATCCAGGCGGATCGTGGCAGTACTGGCCGAGCCAATGAAAATCGAAACCACGGAGCTATCTGTGGGCGCAAGTGTCGGGATAGCTGCGGCCATGCCTGGTGATTCCGCCGCGGATCTGATTCTCCATGCGGACACCGCCATGTACACAGCCAAGAATAAAGCTGCCGTCAAGGTTGCCCTGTTTGAGCCCAATCTTCTCAATGCGCGGCGGCTTCACCGGGTACTTGCTGCAGAACTCCAAGATTCCATCGAAAACAATGAAATGGTGTTGCACTATCAGCCCATTGTCGAGCTCGCCACCGGGAAACTGCTTGGCGTTGAGGCTCTGGTTCGCTGGCAACACCCCACCCGTGGGCTTGTCATGCCTGACGAGTTCATTGACCTCGCAGAGGAAATAGGCGCTATGCCGAACTTGGCAGCTTGGGTCCTTCAGACAGCGTTGGCACGGTTGCGTCAGTGGCAGCAGACGTTGGAATTAGATCCTCGCTTCACCGTGCGGGTGAATATTTCAGCCACTCAGCTCCAACGTCCTTACCTCTTGGATGACGTTCAGCGCCTATTGCTGGCTGAGGGTATTGATCCCTCGGCTCTAGTCCTAGAACTCACCGAATACTCCATGGTCACCGGCAACGAATGGGATCTGTACTCATTTCAAGGCCTGCGCAAACTAGGCGTTGGCCTAGCCATCGACGATTTCGGCACAGGGTATTCGTCCATCAGTTACTTGCGGACCCTTCCGGTAGACGGGGTGAAACTGGATAGGTCACTGATAGGGGGCCCCACCGATGGTGGTGCCTCGCGTCCTTTCATTGCAGCCATCTTGCAATTAGTGAAGTCCTGTAACCTTGCTGCCACGTGCGAAGGAGTAGAGACTCTAGAGCAGGCCGCCATGCTCACAGAGTTGGGCTGCGAGACCGGGCAGGGCTATTATTTTGGTCGCCCCGTTCCCGCTGCGGACATCACCTCATCTTGGCTTGAGAGTTTCCAAGGTGCTCCGTGGCTTGCAGTCACGGCTCAACCCTAGAGACAGTCTCTACATGCTCCATAAATTTTCACCGGCTGCATCAACAAAAAGCCACCGTGCACCCGTTGCTCAGAGTATTATGGTTAGTGCTGCCTTAGGCAGCGCGTGATGCGCTCAATATCGATTCTTTTGAACTCATTAATCACACTATCGGGAAGAGAAAGCGGATCGTGAATTATTCTTCTTTACCCCTGGTGTGTATGGACTCCTTGGCTATGCTTGAGGACTCTCTCGAGGGACAGACCATGCTTTCCCGCGGTTTCGTGGGACGTTACGTGGAAATGTGGCCACAACGCTATGCCCGTCTTCAGACCGCGTTAGGCGCCGGAAATGTAGAAGACGCCGCGGAGGCAGCCTTGAGCATCTTCTCATCCAGCGTGATGGTAGGAGCGGAGCGCTTAGGCCAGATGAGCGGCGACATGGTGGAGTGGATCAAGCAGGGACATCCTGACAAGGCTCAAGAAGCTCTCAACGCAGTGGCCTTGTGCGGCACAGAGACTATGACTGATCTAAAAGATCGGTACGTTCAGCCCACTAGCTGAAGCTTCCCAGAGGCCTGATCCGTTGGGCTTCCTGCCAACTGGCACGAAAGTTATGGAACAGCTTTCTGCTCAGAGCGAGAACTGAATCGTTCGTCTCAAGGCTTCGCTTCCGCCAGCTCTGCAGGGGCAGCTGAACCTGGAAACGCAGTGCTGCTATCTTGGCCATGCTGCCCCTGCTCAACTTCATCATCAGTGCGGGGCCGGCGCATCATGGTGCTTATTCTTGCCCTCAGCTCGCGGGGTCGGAACGGTTTGGTCAAATAATCGTCAGCACCTGATTCGAGGCCCAAGAGCGTGTCCATTTCATCGGCACGCCCCGTCAACATGATGATGTAGGTGTCAGTGAACGCCCTGATTTGCCGGGCCACTTCGAAACCGTTGATATCAGGAAGGCCCAGATCTAGGGTCACAATGTCGGGGTGGTGAGCTCGGACCGCTTCTACGCCATCTGCACCTGTGGATGCACAATGAACCTCAAAACCGGCTTGGGACAGTATTACGCCAATAAGTTCGCGGATGTCTTGGTCATCTTCAATGACTACCGCTACCTGAGTATTGTCCATTTTTACTCCACTAAACTTGCTAAGACCGTTGGAAATAACTTTCGGATGCGTTTATGGCAGGGCCCCAACCCTTTGCATACATCCAGTATGGCATCATCGTTAGCGGTGATCACGGGTTATCACCATGTCCTTTGATCATTTTTGGGTTACATCATACTAACCGCCGCGATGGTCAACGCATTGTCTGCCCGATCAGCAGCAATCCTGGAAGTTGTCTTGTCTGTAAACTCTCCCAATCAGTTCATTGGCCGGCATCTTTATCTGCGTTCTATCCGAACGCGGGTGATCCTTTCCCAGCTGCCATTCTTTGTCACCATAACCTTGATCAGATTCTTGATCCTGATCGCGGTTCTAGACCTGGCCGTGTTGATGGAGCCATCGCTTCAGATCGGCTGGTCGCTGAGCGCTCTGTTGTTCTTGGCGTGCTTTGTAGTTCCGTGGAAAAATTGCACCCGGCATCATTGTTGGTCATCCCCTATCTGGATCTTCTGGCCGTTTCACTGTTTCGTGACGGCGCTCACAGCCTAGGATCCGGTCAGGCCGCAGCTTTCCCCTTCATGATGCTTATTTGCTCCCTTGCAGTGGCGATAAAGACCTCCGGCACGGAAGGGCAGCGTGCAGCTTTGAGAGGCAAGGACAAACAACAGCGAACGTCCTTAGCTGAAAGTCATGCCCGCCAACGTCTCATGGAAACTATTGTGGATACCGTCAGTGACCAACATGAGTTTGATGGGGCTGTCATCGCCTTCCACGATGTCACTGACATCGTCAACGCCTTGTCCGCCAAAAATGATTTAGTCCCAATGTTTCGCATGAGTTTCGCACCCCGCTAACCGCCATCAAGTCATATCTAGCGCTCGCCATGGAATCACCCGGATTACACCCAAAATAAGTTGAGAACCACCTGACCATTGCAGATAGGAGCGCTGAACGCCTCAGTGGCCTAGTGTCAGATCTCTTGTCCACCACAACCATGACGGTGGATCGCGCTCCTACTGACATGGTCCAGCTCTGTGCGGAAAGCTTAGACAGCGCCGCTCCCGCGTGTAAGAAAAATGGGGTCGTTGTGAACTTCGATCCTCAAGAGGCATTGATGGTTTGCGTTGACGCCGTGCGCATCGGCCAGGTGTTGGATAACCTCGTTTCGAATGTTGTGAAATATTCGCCCCACGGCGGGGCGCTGTCATTGCGGGTATTGGTTTAGGCTTGATGATCTCCAAGACCATCGTTGAAACTCATGGTGGGTCCCTGTCCTTTACCAGCCGCCAAGGCGAGGGCACCACCATGAGTTTCAGCATTCGTGCCTGTGTCATAGGTGCAGAGATGTCCAGCACCGTCACCTAGTCCGGCAACACCGGCTAACAAGTGATCTTGTCCTCTGAACTGCGCCACCGCATGTCGCCCGGGCTTCATGGAGCTACTTCCCGGGAAATCCTCAGTTAAGATCATGAAATGACACTTTTACCTCGCGTATCCAAAGCCGTTATTCCAGCAGCTGGTTTGGGGACCCGATTCCTGCCCGCGACCAAGGCTATGCCCAAGGAAATGTTGCCTGTTGTTGACAAGCCTGCCATTCAATACGTGGTTCAGGAAGCTGTCAACGCCGGACTGACCGATGTTTTGATGATTACAGGGCGCAACAAGCGCGCCTTGGAAGACCACTTTGACCGGGTTCCGGTCACCGAGCAACTGCTGGAGGAAAAGGGCGATCGCGAACGTCTCGCGGCGGTCCAGCATGCCACCGACCTCGGCGAAATTCACTATGTCCGCCAGGGTGACCCGAAGGGTCTGGGGCACGCAGTGTTGCGCGCCAAGACTCACGTGGGCAACGAGCCGTTTGCGGTTCTACTCGGTGATGACTTGATCGATGAGCGCGATGAACTGCTGACCACCATGATCGAAGTTCAGGAACGTACCGGCGGCTCCGTGGTGGCGTTGATTGAAGTTCCTGCGGAGAAGATTTCTTCCTATGGCTGTGCCGATATGACAATGATCGAGGGGGAGAATTATGTTCGGGTCAACCATCTGGTGGAGAAGCCCTCTCTAGAGGAAGCCCCGTCCAACCTGGCCGTCATTGGCCGCTATGTGCTGCACCCGGCAGTATTTGAAGTCCTTGAACACACGGCACCCGGACGCGGCAATGAAATTCAGCTGACCGATGCACTCCAGACCCTGGCAACTATGGAGGGCGAAGGCGGCGGGGTCTACGGTGTGGTGTTCCGCGGCCGCCGCTACGACACGGGAGATAAGCTCAGCTACTTGAAAGCTGTTGTAACGCTGGCCTGCGAAAGCGAAGATCTGGGCGAGGATCTACGCGAATGGTTGGGCGAATTCACCGCCGAACTCCCTGCGGAATCGTCCAGAATGGTCTCCACACGCTAAACTGATTCTCAGGTGCGCCGGGAAGTCTGGTCGGCAATGTAATTGTCGAACCCAATTGTTCTTTGCAACATTGCCCCAAGTTAGAAGGCACAGGCCCATGGCCCAAAACTCCGAACGTCGTATTTTCACCCGAGGCACTTATGCCGAATCGCTGCGTGTCAGCGAAATTTTACGCTCCGAAACTGTAGGTGGGGCCCTACTCCTGGCAGCAACAGTTTTGGCCCTGATCTGGGCGAATTCCCCGTGGTCCGAGGGCTACTTCGCTTTGCGCGATTTCCAGATTGGCCCTGAATCTCTTCATCTGAATCTCAGTCTGGGCACTTGGGCCGCAGACGGCCTGCTGGCAATCTTCTTCTTTGTTGCCGGCCTGGAACTCAAGCGGGAGTTCGTGGCAGGGGACTTGCGTAGTCCTGCCAAGGCCGTGGTACCCATTGCCGCTGCTTTTGGTGGCGTCATTGTCCCTGCGTTGATCTTTGTGGCAGTAAACATCTCCGCTGGTCCCGAAATCCTCAAAGGCTGGGCCATCCCCACCGCCACGGATATTGCTTTCGCTCTAGCCGTTCTTGCTGTCATCAGTACACACCTGCCTAGTGCACTGCGGACGTTCCTGCTAACACTGGCCGTGGTGGATGATCTGATCGCCATTGCCATCATCGCCGTGTTTTACCCCGGGGAGATGCACTTCCAATACCTCGCCTTGGCCGTCCTGCCTTTGTTGGTCTTCACGTGGCTGGTTCAAAAGCGCATCCGCTCTTGGTATTTACTCATCCCACTCGCTGCCGCAACATGGGGTTTGGTCCATGCCTCCGGTGTCCACGCCACAGTGGCAGGCGTACTTCTAGGCTTCGCCGTGCCCGTCATCCGCAGCAAAAAGATGGGTGGACCGGATGCGGGTCCCGGAATGGCCGAACATTTTGAACATGTCATGCGTCCCATTTCATCCGGATTTGCCGTACCACTCTTCGCTTTCTTCTCAGCAGGCGTGGTCGTGGGTGGCTTGAGTGGGCTGAAAAACTCTCTCTCTGACACCGTCGCCATTGGCATCGTATTGGCCCTGGTGGTGGGCAAGTTCATAGGCGTCTTTGGTTCCACGTGGCTGGTCACCAAAACCACTAAAGCAGAGCTCGATGACGGATTAGCTTGGGTGGATGTTGCCGGTCTGGCACTTTTGGCAGGGGTGGGATTCACCGTTTCCCTGCTGATTAGCGAGCTTAGCTTCGGTGATGACGCCCCCCATTACGATCACGCGAAAGTGGCCATCTTGGCTGGGTCTGTGATTGCCGCCCTTCTGGCTTCGGTGGTTCTGAGGTTGAGGAATAGCCATTACCGCACTATTGCCGAATTAGAGAGTCGTGACGACGATGGTGACGGAACACCGGACGTCTATCAGAGGTAAAACGCGTTCGCGTAAGTGGCCCGTGTATATTAACCAAATTGGCGAGGTATATGCTGGCCTGTTGTGCGCCACCGTTCAAGGATGAAAGTAATCATGACACCGTCTGAGTCGAAAAGCATTACTACTAGTCACTTTTACCGTCTGCAGGGCTTGCGCAAAAGGGTCTTCCTCACCCAGTTGCCTTTGTCACTGTTGATGGTTGTGGCTGTCATTCTTGCACTGGCGTTCTATCCGCAATCATTTCGCGAGACATTATTTGTCACCTCCTTAGTGATGCATGTGCTTCTTTTACTGGCGGCAATTTTCGTCCCCTGGGATCGTCTCCCCCGTGGGTCATTCCTGGTGATTCCCTACCTCGATTTTGTTGCTATTGGGCTGTTCCGGGGTGGCAATTATCAATTCCTCACTGCGGTGGGACTGCTGATCTTTTTCCCTGTCTTTTGGCTGGCAGCCTCGGGCATGGCCAAACGTACGGCAGTTTCCGTCAGTGTGGTGGGTGCCTTGCTCATCGTATGGGTGCCAATTTTTACCCAATCAGGCGCGCTCACGTTCGAGCAGCTTGTCAAGCCGCTGCTTTTCCCACTGGTGGTCTTCGCCTTTGCCACCACGGTGGCGGCGGTGACAAACACCATGAACGTGCAAAGGAAAACGCTTCAGGCCAAGGACCGACAGTTACGGGATGCTTTAGCGGCTAGTCAGCAGCGTGAACGTCTTCTGAGCACCATTCTGGACACTGTAGCCGTGGGCGTGGTGGTGGTAGATTCCGGTGGCCATGACGTGCTCATGAACGCTACGCAAAGCGTTCTGCACGGCCACGCTCTACCTGAAGGAATTGCGGATCCGGAGGAAAAGGAACTGCTTGTCTTCAACCAGGATGGCATCACCCCCGTGCCTACCGAGGAACGTCCCGTCCTACGGGCCATTCATGCAGAGGAATTCAGCAACTACCAGTTATGGCTGGGCAGCGGCGAAACCGCTCGTGCTGTTTCAGTTGCCTCACGCGTCATGGTGAACGAGCAAGGGGAATTCGATGGCGCAGTTGTCGCTTTCCATGACATCACGGACATGATGTCAGCTTTAAGTGCCAAAAATGATTTTGTCTCCAACGTTTCGCACGAATTCCGGACGCCACTGACCTCTATTCAGGGCTATCTGGACATGGCATTGGAAGAGCCTGCCGAGTTACCCCCACATGTTGAAAAGTACTTGACCATTGCCGTACGGAATGTGGACCGCCTGAATTCCTTGGTGGAGGATCTACTCAGCACCGATTCGGTAACTTTGAACGTTGCCCGCGTTGATGTGGCACAGCTGGTGGCGGACAGCTTGGGAACGGCAGCCCCGGTCGCTGACGCCAACAAGGTGGCACTCTCAACCCAAGTTCAAGCTCCTTTGGAAGCGTTCGTCGATGCTCTTCGGGTGGGCCAGGTATTGGATAATCTGGTCTCCAATGCAGTCAAGTACTCACCCGATGGTGGCACCGTCACCGTCCGCGCGTGGGCGCAGGGCTCGGATCTCTGGTGCGAGGTGAAGGACACGGGAATGGGTATGAATAGTGCTGACCAAGCTGAGGCCTTCACCAAATTCTTCCGCGCAAAATCTGCAATGCAGCGCTCCATCCCTGGAATTGGTTTAGGTCTGATGATCTCTAAGGCCATCATCTCCAAGCACGGCGGGACCATTGAGCTCCGCAGCGAGCGAGGGGTGGGTACGTCCCTAATCTTCGTGCTCCCGGGCTGTGTGGTCACAGGTCCGGCCACCACAGCACTTGATCTCACCGCTGTCCTTTCTGACAGTTAACGCAGCAAATGACCACTGCTGACATTCCCTAGGCAATGAGATTGCCAGCCAATTGCCGTTAGCGTACCTCTCCGTGGCGTACCGTTATGTTGTGAACGCCAAACATCAGACTCTCCACCGCATATCGCTGTGCTTTGTTGGCGCCTACCTTGTAGCTCTGGTTCTCATAGTCTTTTGGCCAACACCGGTTGACCGTCCGGCAGCCGGAACCTTACACAGCCTGATTGTGTGGATACACAGCCACGGCGTTCCCACGTTCATTGGCTACAACACCATCGAGTTCACCGCGAATGTCGTGATGTTTGTCCCCATGGGGATCATTGCCTCGGGTTGGACTAAGAGGGCTTGGCTTGGCGCAGTGCTCGGAGCTGTTATTTCATGCCTCATAGAGTTGGCGCAGTTGATTTTCCTCGCTGACCGTTTTGCTTCAATTATGGATATTGTGGCGAACACTGCAGGTGCTTGCATCGGTGCTATGACCTACCACCTGGCTCATACAAAGCACGTTTCCAGAGAAGAGCAAGTTGGGCTGTACGGTAAAGGTCATGAGCATTGTGCCCCCTTTTAGGATTTTAACCGTTTGTACGGGAAATATTTGCCGTTCCCCCATGGCTGAGCGGCTGCTGCAAAGTGAACTTGACCTGTTATCCCCCGGTGTCTTCGCCGTAGAGAGTGCCGGTACTGCTGCCATGGTGGGATCCGCCATGGAGGCGCACATCCAGGGTTTCGTCAGGGCATTCGGGGCATCCTCAGATGGATTTTCTGCCAAGCAGCTCACCCGGGACATTCTAGATCAGCAGGACTTAGTGTTGGCTCTCACTCGTGAGCACCGCAGTCGCATCGTGGAGATGCACCCAGGATTGTTGAAAAGGACTTTTACCTTACGCGAACTGGCCAGGGTCCTCCCCCACGTTGACGGGGCTCGCGGTGTCCATCCAGCTGAACGCTGGGAGTTAGCCATTCCTTTGGCCATGCGCGCCCGCACCCTCCACAGAGCATCAGCTGACGATGACGATGTAGTTGATCCTTACCGCCGCAGCGACCACGTCTTTGAACAAATGCGACGGCAACTAGTGCCAGCAGTGCAACGAATTACCAAATGGGAGAAATCACATGAGTAAGTATTGAATGAGGTCGGATGGTAACTGGGCAGATGGATCATCAGGAGTTCTCGGCTGCCTTCGGGAGACCCACGATGTTTCCCACGATCACTGTTTACCGAACGGCGAATTAGGTGTCTGGCTATGCCCCTGTGATATTGCCACAGCTACGACGTAGGCCTTCACCATGGCCTAGAATACGAACCACCGAAGTCCAAATTCTAACTCCGTAATGAAGCATAGGTGCGCACCGCAAACCAGTCCATATCGACCGCTTTGATCTGGCGGAAGGCTAGTCTGAAGTTCCGTAGGCCCTGAACCGTCCCCGGTTTGATGCCGCTGTTTTTTGTAGACCCATTTACGGATTAAATCAAGCCCCAAGTGCTTCGAGTTGCCTAAATATTGATCGGGCGAGGAACCTTTTCAGGCATTTTTTTATTTCTCGGTAGCTCAGTCCCTCCGCGGTTAAGCCTGTGCCGTTTGATGTTCCCGGAGGACGCTTGCAGCGGTGAAGTGCCGGCTAGGGCTGCGAATGCAGCTTCAGAGCGAACCCGGCCCTGGTGTGAATACGCGGCCAAGATGATCCCGACGGTCACCAAGCCCATACCAAATTGGTCCTACAATCCTGGCGCCATTTTCTCATCAAGGTCAACTAACTCAGCCTCGATTACTTTGAGCCTTGCCTTGCTGGCCTTGTTGGATTTTGCCAGGTCGATAGCCTCGGCCCGGGCGACCCGCTGGTCAATGTTGTCATGCTCGCGTGTGCGCCACTCACTGATTTCCTTGAGCTGGGCTTCGGTCGACGCATGGCGGGCATCAAACCCTAAGTCGATTAACCGCACCAGGGCATTGCGGTATGCGGTATGCTGATGATCGCTACGGCGTCGAGCAGCCAAAAGCATGCTGATCGCAGCACGTTCCCCGTCACAACGGGGGTTGAAGCAGCAACTCTGTCTCTTTCCCAGAACACTCCTAGCTGCAGCAAATGCGTCGACCGGATCGGATTTTCCGCGCCCATGACGGGTCTTCTTCTTTGGAGGCTTCACCTCCACTATGCGCACTCCCTCACCAATGAGCGCATGGCGAATGGAAGACCTGTAGGAGTTGGTTGGCGGTGTCAAGCCGTCTTAGCAACATTGTCGTTGAGTAGCTTGGTGAATACTTCTCGTGGTGTGAGGAATCCTAGGACGGCGCGGGGCCGGTCGTTGAGCTCATCAGCGATGGAGTCCAGGTAAGGTTGGTGGCTGGTGAGCTCGATGCCCTTGGGCAGGTACTCCCGGATCAGCCCGTTTGTGTTCTCATTTGACGGGCGTTCCCAAGGCGAGTGGGGGTGCGCGAGTACACCGGCAGATCCGTGGCCACGGTCAGTTGTGCGTGGCGGGCCATCTCGGTGCCCTGATCCCACGTCAGGGATCCGCGCATCAGGGCCGGCAGGTCATTGACCCGATTGATGAGGATATCGGCGAGTCCGTCGGCCTTCTTGACTCGGGCAGGCCAAGCATGATCAAGAACCTGCTGTGTCTCTCGACGAGGGTTGCGATGGCACTCTTGCCTCCCTTGCCGACGACGAGATCCCCTTCCCACGCGCCGGGAACACGGCGATCTGAGGCTTCTTCTGGGCGGTCGTCGATGCTGACCATGCCAATGATCCGGCCACCTGTGCGTTCTCCCAATGGCTTCACTGATTTTCGCTTCGTACGCTTGGACTGCAGTAGGATTCCGGACTTGGCCAGCTCGCCCTTGGGCAGGGCGTAGATCCAGCGGTAGATGGCCTCGTGGGAGACGGTGCGGCTTTCGGTGTCGGGTGATTTCGTCATGGTCTCAACGCTGGCGTCTGTGGCTTCTAAACGCAAACGGCCGGCGATCTGCCGCGGCGTTCTTGACCTAGCCAGATCCGCCTTCACCCGGGCTGCAAGGACCACGTCTGTATCGATTTTCCGTGCCCGCGGACGTATGCGCCGGCGCTCAGCAGCACAGTCCGCACTCACGGGACGGTAGCCGCGGGTTTTCGTCGAATTCCTGTGGCGTTCGCGCCAAATGATCGTGTGGTCCCGGCCAAGATCAGCGCCGATCTGCCGATCCGTCTTGCCAGCCTGGATGCCGACGGCGATGTCCGCCCGATCCGAAAACGACAACGGTCTACGCCCCACCCGCAACTCCTCTATTCAACCAACTTGTTGCTTCGAGGGTATGACACCGCCGTTCCCTCAATGGATGCCAAGATTTCCCCGGAGGTATTCCTGCGGATCCAGGCGATGGCACGGTTAATCCCGGGTTTGGTGACAGGATATATTTCACAGCCGATTTTGGCCCCGGTGGTGGTGCCTCGTTGAGGGAGCTGCGTCGTACGGAGCGATCCTCGCCGGTACCGTATCTGCCCACGGATTTCCCGTCACCCAAGCACCACGCATGGACGCCAAAAAGGACCGTAGCGTCGAAAAATCCGATGCCTTAGACGCCTATCAATGGCGACGGCAGTGCTGCCGTAACTTGTTGATCGGCTGTGTCGTCCTCGCCTCAATGAGGGGATCCGTCAGGGCTTGAGGATACTGATGACCGCCCAGGAGTCCATGAGTAAGGGCCCGTACCCGTTCGATCAATGCCTTGAACGCTTTGGTGCGCAGCAACGCCCTCGGAATCGATGCACGCACGAAGCTCACCCCGGGCCAGATCGAGAAGATCTCCCGGTGGCTTGAACGAGAGTGATAATTGGCGTCAAGTATCGCCAGCTCCGAGGCGGTACGCCTCGCCAAACACATACTGGACCTTGGTGAATAGTTGAACTCCAGCGAGCAAAAGATGGACGAGCTGGTCAAGATCAGCGAGGCGTCACCGTTGCTCGACGAGAAGCGCTTCTAGGCTGTGACTGCGACGAAGCGTTTGGTGGCGTGGTCACACGAGGGACTGGTACGTAGCGAGGCTGCCTTACCTGTCTGGCCGGGGTGAATCCCCTCCCTGAATCGTCAGGAAACACGTTGCGGCTTCGGCTAAACCGGGGTGGCGACAGAAGACTCAACAGCGCCTTACACATGGCTGCGATCACCACCATAACCTATAACTCTAAAACTGGCGATTACGTCGAGAAAACTCGCGCCGAGGGCAACACAGACTAGGAAATCCGACGCTGCGTCAAACGCTATCTGGCCCGTCGTGTGTTCAGGATCTTAACTGCCGAAGCCCAGACGGATAAGGTCACTCACACCAAACCCACCTGCGTCGCCCGAAACTATCCTGCCCGAACATTGAAACTAGTAGGCATAACTATCATCTAGGCGACTTTTCAACCGCCCTCAACGCAAGCCAGACCAGGCCAACTACGTCACGCTCGAAGGAAGCACTGACAGATTCGTATAGAATAATCTTTCCCAGCATGGATGATATTGTTGGCTCCTGATCGCCTAACGACGTCGTCTCGGCACAACACGGCCTTAAGCCATTGCTGATTCAACGTTGGGCCATGGACTGGCTTCGAAATCTGCCTATTAAGAACTAAGGAGAAAACTGAGGGGACAGTACTGCCTAACTGCTCAGAATCTCGACGCATCCAACGATCCATAGACTATCGAAGCAGCTACAGGGACCTAACCACATACATGCAACTTGAGTGCGGCCTAATGGTCGCTTCACTAATAAATCGCTTCAAGCAAACTTTCAACATCAGAAATTCGAATAAAAAATCCAAGATAGCAAACCGATCTCAGATCCCCAATACATCAAGCATCAGCACACTAGATAAGACGAAGTGGAGACGTTTTTATCCTTGAAAAGGACTGTACACCTTTAACAGACTATAAATTGCCATACGGCAGCACTGCGTAAACATAACAACGAAGGCGTGATCGCTCAAGATGCAAGACAGCCACTGCACCTGCATACTACTGGCAGGAGGGCTGGGGACCCGTTTCTCAGCAAACGGCCCAAAACAGCTCGTTGAACTGGACGGACGTCCAATTCTTTCTCACTCGTTCGACATAGTTGCTAATTCAGATAAAATTGATGAGGTTATAGTGGTCGTCAATCCTATGTGGCACCAACACATAAAAACTGCCATTTCAAAATCAGAACCTATTGGTAAAAACATACAATTTGTGATGGGTGGCTCGAATCGCAATGAATCCGTCCTAAACGGTATCCGAAAAATCCAGCGATTTACCGTCAGAGACAAAGTTTTAGTACATGATTCTGTTAGACCCCTAGTTACTCAGAAACTAGTAGAACGTGTCGTCAGTGCATTGGACACTGCAGATGCAGTAATTCCAGTAATAGAATCTGAAGATCCGCTGATAAACGTCGTTAAAAACAAGGTTATGGCCATCCAGTCACGCAAGCAGGTCCTAAGAGGACAATCGCCTCAGGGTTTTAGACTTGAAATATTACTTGACGCCTTTTCCAGAGCAAGCTCAGACGAAATACGTAGCGCAACAACACTGTACGAGCTAATACTCCAATCGGGCGTAACAGAAAATATTTCTACTGTTCCAGGTGATTTTTCAAACATCAAGGTTACACAGCCAATCGATCACGCAATCGCACTGTCGATACTTCAGGAGAGCAGAAATGTCTAAGACAAATATGCTAATCAATTTCTGCAATAGGATTTTACCCAAAAAAGATCATATTACCATTTCGGGTTACCCTTCAGACGAAGGAAACGTGATCGAAACGATACGAGTGATTCACGATTTAACGACAGCTAAAATTAACGTTTTAGTGGATGATCCAAATATTTGGGATCTAGAAAAGAAATACACACGCGTGCGATTGATGAAGAAAAATTCCGCCAAGGGTGTATATTCCTATTTGACATCGCAATTAGTTCTGTTCACACACGGTCTATTCGGATCCATAGAACCAGTTATTGGTAAGCAAATTTACGTAAATCTGTGGCATGGCGATGGAATTAAACAAAAACCGGAATTTTCTCACTTGGAAACATCGCCTTTCCCTGCAAATTATACTGTCGGGACCAGTCGAGTACTAGCGGACCAGCGCGCTGTCGACCTGCGATACTCTGAATCATCAGTAATTATGACTGGTGCGCCACGCCTCGGTGCAATGCTGAGAACCGACGCCTGCAACAAAATTAAGAATCGTCTCTCTGAAATTACGGGCTTTGAGAAATACGTAATTTGGATGCCTACTTTCAGGACTGCTGGAGTTGTTGGTCGAAATCGCGCACGCTTCGATTCGTCCATTACAGAGTCCGGATTTGCATCTGCACTAAATGATTTGCGTGAAATTTTACATTCTCAGGACACCGCACTCGTAGGTAAATTTCATCCGTTGGAGAAGAACAGCATGGCCAGTCTCGTTGATCTGACCATCTCAGCGGAAATGCTTGATCAGCTGGAGAGCTCTCTATACCTGGTCATAGGAGGCTCGTCGGGCTTGGTGACTGACTACTCCTCGGTATGGATCGAGTACCTGATACTTGATAGACCAATAGCATTTTTCACACCCGACCTAGAAGAATACACCAGCCGGCGAGGGCTCTTCCCTCACGACATCATGGACCGTCTGCCCGGACTGAATCTGAATTCAACGGCAAATATCTCACAATTCGCTTACAGCATTGAGCACGGTGGAGAAGAACTCCTGAGAGCCAGTACACGGACTTGGTTAGGTATTCCACAAATTAGTGATTCACCCGCCTCTGACCTGGTTAACTGGCTTTCCAAGCTTCCCGAATTACGAGAATTACTCATTCAGACACCACCCACACCTATTATGAATTTTGGCCCAGTCTTTTCAAGGAAGACACCCACCTTAAAATGAAGCGACCTATAAAGTTGCTGGCCGGCTTCTCCGGATCAGCGCTCATTGCAGGGATCTCGAGTCTGGTTACCATCCCAATGCTAGTCGCAGGCATCGGGTCTCAGCCCTGGGCGCTTATCGCTGCTTCTCAGGCACTCGGAACCATAATTGCCGTTCTCGTGCAGTTGGGTTGGGGAGCTACAGGAACTGCTGAAGTCGCAGCCATGCCGTGTGACAAACACTTCGCCTTCTACTCGAAATCCGTTCAGTACAGGTGCCTCGCGTTCCTACTTTCAATGACAGCATTGACCCTTTGGATAGTTTTGACCCAATTGTCGAAGACAACCACTACAGAGTGGAACTTTTTTGTTATCGTTGGTTTTGCAGCAACGGGCCTTTCGGCTAATTGGTTTTTCGTTGGGACGAAAAATCCTACAACCATGCTGATAAGCGATGCAATCCCGAGAGCATTTATTACTGTTACTGGGTCTATTTGCACGATGTTCCTAGGGAATATCTGGGCGTACAACTTTGCAATTATTTTGGGGGCATTATTACCAGTATTCTTCTCTTCATATTTGATAGCAAAAAAATATGGAAAACCAATCGGTCATTATTTTATATGGGATACTTCAACAGATCGTCGAGTGCTTATCGAGCAATTGCCTGGACTTGGTACTGCATTAGTCGCAACTGTCTACAAGCAGCTCCCCCTGCTGATTTTGGCATCAATCACGCCAGCTGCTGCAGCGCCGTTCGCTCTTATAGATCGAATCTACAAATTTGCACTCGCAGGATTGCGGCCCATCTCTCAACTGCTTCAGACCACCATCCCGGCAAAATCTGCGGTTGAAACAGCAATTCGCGCGCGATCGAGAATTCCAAAAATGCTCGCATTATCAATGTTATTCGCGATTGGGTATCTAATGTTCGTGTTTACTTTCGGAGAGACGATTGGATCGAACAGCATTAGACTGTCACCATCCCTTATAGCGTTAAGTTCGCTAGCCCTGTTAATGTCGTTCACTAACCAATGGTTAGGAATGGGCGCATTGGTTGCCTTGAACGGGAAACATGAACTTCTCTTGGCTGTAACGATTGGTGCAAGCATATGTGCGATAATCGTCTTTCCTCTTATTAGTAATTTCTATTCAATCGGAGCAATACTCAGTATTGCAGTTGCCGAAACCATAATATTTTTAGTACAGATAATTTGCGTTAGAAAACGATACAATGCAGTATTATCGGTCAGATAGTCAGATTCAAGGAGGACGGACCTATCTATAGTCCACCCAAAGGCCCCGTAGATCACCTAGTCAACTGGTGCATTCGAATGCAGAAGAATCCTTTGATCGGGAAGCTATTCCGCCATGCGCTGAAGCTTCGCGGTATCGACATCCCCCCACAGACTCTTGCGCCCGGTAAGAATCTCTTTCTTCGACATGCAGGAAATGTTGTAGTTCACACAGATGCTCGTTTGGGGAATAACATTATGTTGCACCAAGGCACGACCATTGGACGCGCCGACATATGGCGTGAACCGGACGAAAGTTTCATGGGTTTCGAAATCCAAGACTTCGTAATTCTTGGAGCAAATGCAGTAGTCGTGAGCAAAACCGGTAAATTGATTATTGGAAAAGGCACAGTTCTTGGGGCAAATTCCGTTCTGAATCAGTCGACAGGACACTGGGAAATTTGGGCAGGAAATCCTGCAAAAAAGATTGGTAACAGGAAATCAGAGCAGTAAATAATTCCTCAGCACACTACCCAGAACGACTGCACTCATATGACGCGCAATCATCCAGCCTATTTATAAATTTACTTTATATACCACTGTCCATAGGCGCCTCATTATTAATTGCAATTCAAGTTGATGACCTACGAATGTCGATTGTATTATTTCTTTCCTCAATTCTATGCCTTACCGGTATTTGGCGGTCCTTCAAAAGCGGATTTCGTCCCGCAGCTTTGGTGTTCTACACATTTTCTTTCTGCTGGATAGTGGTGGCCTCAGCTATACAGATTAATGAAGGCGTTGCGGCTTGGAGAGATAGCACAGTTCTTCTAGATACACACCAAGTATCTCGTGCTTTGGAACTTACCCTGCTCGCATTTATGGCTTTCGGCTGTGGCGAATTCTTCTCCAGCGTCAAGAAAAAGAACTTGATTCGATTTTCTGTGGCGTTTGAGATTCGGCCCTGGATGTTATTTGTATATGGAGTCTGTCTGGTAGTTCTCACTCCTCTTGTCATACGGAGCTCTGGTGGCCTAGGCGGTCTCTTCTCTAGTAGAAATGAATTATCTTCAATGCGCCGGAGTGCCGGCGTCTCCATAGACGTCCTGGGTGGACCTGCATATGCTGTAATCCGCATTCTTCCGGGCGCATTAGCAATCGCCATTATTCTACTGCTAATTGTGTATTCAAAATCTCTCCCCAAACGGGCTAAAAGACAACAGACGATTTTAATCCTTGCGGTGATTGCTATTGGAGTAACACTAGTTATATACATAAATCCCTTCACTAGTACTCGATATACGCTGGCAACATTTCTAGGGGCCACACTGCTGATTTTTTTCCGAGTGCGGAGCGTAAGATGGGGATTTATTTCTGCAGTTGGCATGATGTTTGCAGTTCTCGTCGCATATCCCTTTGGTAATTTATTCAGATACTCTGAGACCGTGAGCTTAAGATCAGGCGTCGATGCGTATACAGGTCCTGATTTCGATGGATTTCAACAGATAATCAACACCCTCAATTATGTTCAGGAGAATGGGCACACATTCGGAAATCAGATCTTGTCTGGAATGGGATTCTTCATTCCGCGTAGCGTCTGGGAGACAAAATCCGAGCCTGCAAGTTACGCAGTAGCAGAATCTGCAGGATATAGCTGGACAAATCTTTCTTTGCCACTCCATGCTGAGTTTTACATGGAGTTTGGATACATTGGAATGATAATTCTGATGATTTTTATGGGCTGGTTAATTTTTCGACTTGACGAAATATGGCTCTACTCAGCGACAGCTCCGCATGCCGTTATTAGTGCCTATATTTCATTTGCCATGTTGGGTATTATGAGAGGCCCAATCGGCGCACAGATCCCGACTTGGGGACTTGTGGTCGCCCTGCTCTATATCGCTGTTCGCGCCGCCAAAACTAAAAACTCTATCGCTATTTCGAGGACTTTTGATCATGAATAAAAGCTGGACAATCATTACAGTAACATATAATAGTGAGGCTGTCCTTAGTAAATATTGGGCTAATGTTAGGCTACCACCAAATGTACAGTGGATAGTAGTAGACAATGCCTCCGAAGATGACTCTGTGCGAGTGGCCAGGCAAATCGGTGCGAAAGTAATAGAGCTAGAAGAGAATGTGGGTTTTGCTGCAGCCAACAACATTGCATTGGCAGAGTCAAACGCAGAATTTATAGTTTTTGTGAATCCGGATGTACGTGTGGTTGGGAAGGACTTTGATAAGATTTCTGAAGTTTTATCCGAGAATCCTTTGAGTTTGGTCTCTCCGCAACTCGTTTCCCTTGACGGAACGCTTCAGCCAAATGGCCGAATGGGTCCCTATCTAATATATAAGGTTCTTAATCGTATTTTTCCCAAGCTGGTTACTGGTCGTTATACTAACGTGTTCGAGTCACACGAGACTGGTGCCGTGACATGGCTAACCGGAGCAGTCGTAGCCGGTAAAAGAGACGTATTCCATCGATTACAGGGCTGGGATGATCATTTCTTCGTCTATTACGAAGATACGGACCTGGCATTACGTGCTGCTCATCTCGGCATTAAGTCGATGGTAATCGGCCAACTAAATTGGGTCCACGGATGGGCTAGAGAGGCCAGCGGCCTAAACTTTCGGGGGTGGATGCTCGAGTATTCTTCAGCTTTAAAATTTTATCGGCGTTATCCAAAATACTTGTTCTTGCCAAATCCTTGGTCGTTGGGTTCAAAATGAAATATCTCATCGACGTACTGGCGTCTACTGTCGAATCTGGCGGGATGAAACTTCATGCCACTGAAATGATTCGAGCTTGGATGGAAGATTTTCCTGAAGATGATTTGGTCATTCATGGGCCTGAATGGATTAGGAAGGAGTTCTCGGTCTATAATTGCACTCTCGAAATTTCGCAGAACGAGAACGCCGTTTTTCGATCGTATAACCAGCTATTTCGGACGGCGAGACTGGCTCGGAAACATGCTACTGACGCCGTAATTTCGTTCAGTCCGATTGTGACCCCTTTCGTCGGTAAGCGTCAGTCAGTGGCATTCCAACATGACTGGCGCCATAAGCTGAACCCACAGGAGTTCCCACTTACACAGCGGCTTTACAGGAAGTTATGGGAAATATCTGCGAAATTTGCTGATATTAATGCCTGCATTTCCGAGAAAGCGGAGCTCGAAACCTTGCGCTTCGTTTCTGGTAGCCAGACCTTCCTTTGCCCCAACGGCCGGGACCACGCCAGATTCTGGGATGTTGATAACATCGAACGGTTTCAAGGGATGGTAGTAACATACGGCCACCACAATAATAAAAGACCTGAACTGGTCATTTCAGCATTTGGACTTCTCAGATCGAGTGGAAATATGCCTCCGGGGATGCGTCTGACTGTTTTAGGCGCGAAGAATGATTACCGCAGAACTTTAGTGGCACTGGCTGAGGCGCATAATGTTTTTGATTATGTTGATTTTCCAGGATTTGTTAGCGCCGAAGAATACGTGGCGATCATGACTGGAAGTTCTGTTGTTGTGCTAGTTTCTACTGACGAGGGTTTTGGCCTTCCTATAGCAGAAGCAGAGTATCTGCGAATACCTGCTGTTATTAGTTCCGACAGTGGTATGGCCCAGATCTTTGGTGATGCTGCGATAGCTGTGGACCCAAATGCCCATGATATTAGCAAGGGCATCTTGTCCGTCTGGAATGATTCTCCGGTCAACGACGATGCCACAGATCGCGAGCCCTTATGGCGATGGGGCGATGCTGTAAGAGAGTTGCGTCGTCGGTTGGACGGTTGTCATGTATAGAAGGATTTCTCGATCTTGAATTGTTAGGTCATAGGAATCTTTGTTTGGCATGGTAGGTGTAATGACATATCTTGGTGCTGAATATCCTGCTGTGAGGTAGTCGCAGTTTTGAGTGGGTACTGTCAGCGGGCAAGTGCTATTTTTCCCAAGCTGCTCGGTTTTTCTTGGGAAGTTTAGCGCCGCGAATGCTCCCAGGATGCATTGCGCTAGCACCGGATACAATGGTATGAGATAGCGCAAGTCAATTTGGTCCTGACGTCTACGGACACGGGATTATGGAAAATTTATGGGGGGAACCCACTTTTGGAATTACAGGATTACATACGCATCCTGCGCCGCAACTGGATTATGATAGTGGCGCTTAGTCTCATTGGGCTAGCTGGTGGTGCCGGGTTCTCTGTGCTCAGCAAACCTGTCTACACCTCTAAAACACAGCTTTTTGTAGCGACACAGAACTCAGGGTCTGTACAAGACCTGCAGACTGGAAACACTTTCATCACTGCGAGAGTCTCGTCCTATGTCGTTACAGCCACGACACCAACCGTGCTTCAACCTGTCATTGACACATTGGGGCTTGATGTTACGTCCCAGCAACTCGCCTCGAGTATTAAGGCCAGCTCAGACCTGAAAACCGTACTAATAACTATCTCAGTCAGTGACAATTCTCCCGTGCAATCGGCAGCCATTGCTCACGCTGTAGCCACCAGTCTAATCACGGCCGTCGACACATTAGAAAAGCCGACAGACGGAGGTGTGTCGCCGGTCAAACTATCAGTGGTAACACCCGCAACCGCACCAACACAACCTTCCTCACCCAATCTAAAAATAAATCTGGCTCTCGGATTGGTCATTGGTCTAGCTCTGGGTATAGCTGCAGCACTGCTGCGGACAACCCTGGATACGCGAGTTCGCAGTGAAAGCGATCTGCGGCGCTTCACCGAAGCACCGGTGTTGGGCGGCATTGCCTTTGAGCAGGATGCGCTCAAGAATCCGCTTTTGAACGAAATATCCGGTCACAGTCAACGCTCAGAGTCTTTCAGGCAGCTCCGAACCAATCTTCACTTTGCTCAAATCACCAATAACAGCAAGACTTTTCTACTGACGTCCTCGCTGCCGGGGGAAGGCAAAAGCACTACGGCCACCAATCTAGCTCTCGCAATGGCGGAGGCTGGCCAGAGGGTCGCTCTCATTGACGCGGACCTGCGCCGCCCCATGGTGGCAAAGTATCTGGGGCTCGAGGGTTCTGCAGGGTTGACGACAGCGTTGGTCGGCGATGCCAACATCAAAGATCTCCTCCAGCCCTGGGGTGTTCATGATTTACATGTGCTTACCTCTGGTGTTATACCGCCAAACCCTAGCGAACTGCTGGGCTCAGAGGCTATGTCAACCTTGATACAGCGATTAGAGGAGCACTTCGACGCAATAGTCATCGACGCCCCACCCCTTCTGCCCGTCACGGACGCAGCTGTTCTAGCCCAAAAGGTCGGCGGTGTCATTGTCGTGGTGGGTTGCCACACTGCAAAGCAACCGGAAGTTACAAAAGCCATGGCTACTCTCCAGCTGATCGATGCCAATGTCCTAGGCGTCGTGTTGAATAGGATTCCCGTCAAAGGAGCTGACGCCTACGCCTACAGCTATTATGGCTACAGTGCGAACATGGAAACGGAGAGGCAAAAACAATCCAAGCCGTCCAACTCAACAACTAACGTTGAAGGGTCTCTGGAGCCTCCCGAGGATGACTTTGACAAGTTGTTACGAGGAGCGGAGACCAGAGCCTCTAGGCGAGGGTAATTTCCGCGTCTTGATTAACAAGTTCACTCCAGTAACTGCAGAACAATCGAATTCACCACAGTTCTGGATATCCGCCTCTTTTCACTCACACGCATTTTGGGGAAACAATTGAATTCAAAGAACTGGCGCAAACGCTATGTGCGCCGTATAGGAGCAGTCGACGCAGTCGTTGTGCTGTGGGCTATTATTGGTGCGCACCTTCTCCGCTTTGGTCTGACAAGTGCAGGTACCAACCCAATAGCCGGCACATCCATGGCATCCTACGTAACGGTTTCAACGCTTCTCCCCTGCCTGTGGTGGTTCATGCTCGGCGCTTGGGGTACAAGGGAGACGCGCGTTCTCGGCGCCGGGCCCGAAGAATATAAACGCGTATTTGCGGCGAGTTTGTGGCTATTCGGTGCAGTGGCGATCGTATCTTATGCGTTTCAGCTAGACTTGGCACGAGGCTACGTTGGAATAGCTTTCCCTACCGGAACTCTGGGTTTGATTGCAGGTAGGTGGATATTACGCCAGCATCTAAGTCTAGAGCGTAGCCATGGAGGAAGTGCATCCCGAATCTTGGTGGTGGGAGGCGCGGCGGCTGTTGGACATCTGGTGCAAGCTCTACAACGGCATCCCCATGCAGGTTACTTACCGGTGGCGCTTCACATTCCTGGCCACGACGATCAAAGTGTTACCGGGATACCGGATTTGCCCTTGCTTGGATCGGCGCAAACAGTGGAAAGTATTCAGCAAGCTGTGGCTGTTTGCGGCGCGGATGCTGTGGCCATCACGACAGGAGTACGTCTCAGCCCTTTAATCATGCGCCAATTGGGATGGGCATTGTCTACTTCCGGTACTGACTTGATTCTAGCACCCGCTTTAACTGACATAGCCGGGCCCCGCATCCATACCCGCCCAGTGGCGGGGCTCCCCCTCATACACGTCACGACGCCAAGGCTCGAAGGTGGAAAGCGAGTTGCTAAGCGGCTCTTCGACATGTCATTGTCGGGAATCCTCTTGCTATTCTTCGCACCGCTCATGGCGCTGGTGGCCGTGTTCATCAAGGGTGACAGTAGGGGTCCCGTATTTTTCAAACAGGACCGAGTTGGAGTTCTCGGAGAACCCTTCCGCATGTATAAGTTCAGGTCTATGGGTGTAGATGCCGAAGCTCGCCTGCCTGAACTCCAAACGGATAACGATGGCAGTGGCCTGCTGTTTAAGCTGAAGTCCGATCCACGCGTGACCCGTGTTGGTGCGATTCTACGCCGCTTCAGTATCGACGAGCTTCCACAGCTTATTAACGTTCTAAACGGCGAAATGAGCCTTGTCGGCCCCCGTCCTCCACTGCCGGCCGAAGTTGCAGACTACGAGGATCACGTGCGCCGCCGCTTACTGGTCAAACCTGGCCTCACCGGGCTGTGGCAGGTCAGTGGTAGGTCTAACCTCTCGTGGCAGGACTCAGTAAGGTTAGATCTCTACTACGTTGAAAACTGGTCTATGACCGGGGACATGGTGATCCTAATCCGAACCATTCGCGCCGTTCTGCAACGCGATGGCGCCTACTAATCGTTAGCTTTTGCAATTCAATTTTTTAGTAGAAAGACATTTAAATGTTACTTTCCGTAATTACGGGCGAAATCGTAGGTAAGCTGCGGAGCTCCTGGTGGATGCGCCTCAGCAAGGGGCACCCATAGGTATGTCGGATCCGACTGGGAGCAAGTATCAATCACAAAATTTAGAAAACGGTGCCCAACGAGTCCGTAAGAGCGCTCAGCGGGAAACTCGAAAGAGCAGGCGGCGCAAGCGCGTGCTCAGGCCTATTTTCGCGGCTCTCGCTCTTCTGGTGTTGGTGGTAAGTGCAACAGCATGGTTGGGCTTCCGAGCCATGGAAATCAAGGACAACCTTGAGGTCACAAACCAACTGTTGCCGGTCCTCAAAAAGGACCTGCTGGCCAATGACGTTTCCAGTGCAACCGCCACCGTAAACTCTCTGTCGGAGCACACTGCAGCTGCAAAGAAGGCTGGCACGGATCCCCTCTGGAAGCTGGCCAGCGGGTTGCCTTGGATAGGTCCCAACCTAGCCGCAGCCTCAGAAGTGAGTACAACAGCGGATGATGTGGTGACCCTTGCCGCGAAACCATTGGTGGGCGCCTTTCAGTCCTTGGATTGGAAAGCCCTCACCCCAGTTGACGGAGCCGTGCAGCTTGCCCCACTCCAAAAAGCTGCTCCCAGCGTAGTTTCCGCCGCCAATTCAGTGGAGCTCTCCTACCATCGGCTTGCCGGTATTGACCAGAAGCCTCTGCTTACACAAATCTCAGAACCCTTGAATAGCGCTAAGGACCAGCTGAATGAATTGCGGGGGCTGCTATCCACTGCTGCTGACGCTGCTGAACTAGTGCCTGCCATGATGGGCGTGGATGGACCACGGGATTATTTACTGCTGATTCAAAACAACGCAGAAGTCCGTGCCAGCGGCGGCATCCCCGGCGCACTTGCCGTACTCCATGCTGAGAATGGGAAAATTACTCTCACAAATCAGGACTCAGCCAGCGCCATGGGTGCAATCAGCCCCGCCATCAAGGTGGATCCGGTACAGGAAACCATCTTTTCCACCCGCATGGGCAACTACATGCAGGACGTCAACATGACACCTGACTTCCCCACAGCTGCTTCCACGGCCAGATCCATCTGGCTGCAGCGCCACCCTGGGCAAGTAATTGACGGCGTCATCTCCATTGACCCGGTAGCGCTTTCCTTGGTCATGAAGGCAACAGGTCCCATCACGGTGAACCCTGCCCTGCCAGAGGGCGCCAGCATCGGTGAACTGCCCACCCAATTGACCAGCGCCAATCTGGTTCCTGTGTTGCTTTCTCAGGTGTACGCCGAAATTCAAGAGCCAGTACTCCAAGACGCCTACTTTGCAGAAGTTGCGAAGAAAGTCTTTGATACTGTGGCCTCTGGCAAAACTCCCGGGGATAAACTCGTTGAGTCCTTAGCTACGGGTGTCAGTGATAACCGGATCCTGCTGTGGTCAGCACGCGGAAATGAACAAGCCATTCTCAGCGATACAAAAATTAGTGGCGCCATCTCGGGTCCCAGTGTGCCTGCTGCTGGCTTTGGTGTTTATTTCAATGACGGCACCGGGGCCAAGATGGACTATTACGTTAAACGTACGGTGCAGCTCATCCAGCGTTGCCACGCAGGCGGTTATGCCCAGTACACAGCCAAAATCTCCCTGACCAACACCGCGCCGGCCAACGCTGCCGAGTCCCTTCCCGCCTACGTGAGCGGAAACGCAGTATTCGGCGTGCCCATAGGCAATGTGGCTACCAACGTTATTGCCTACGGACCCGCACAAGCACGTGCGGAGAAGGCCAGGATAGATGGCAAGGACGTTGGCATAGCCTCCTATACCCATGCTGAACGTCCAGTGGGGATTGTGCACGTGCAGCTGAAACCTGGCCAAACCCAGACCGTGGAAATTGATTTTTCCAAAGTGGTCCAGAACGGTCAGGCAGAACTTCGCGTGACGCCTACTATTCAGGACACCAAGGACGTCATTTTGCCCGAACAGAAGGCCACTGGATGTACGGAAAACTAATGGCGTGTGAACGCGAAAAACGCATTCTAACCTATTGATAAAACCGCACTAGCCAAAGGGTGAGACTTCATCCACTCGGTTGGTAAAGTCACACTCAAACTGATAATCTGTCAATAAATCGGGGTCTCACCGGGGGAACCGCCGATACCTAAATATGAATCTGGGGAACATACCTTGAAGAAAACTCTCATCAGCCTTGCCCTTGCGGGCGTCCTGACACTTTCCGTAGGAAGCGTTGCCGCTCAGGCCGCACCTTCCGACTCTTACCCGGCTGGCCCGCCGTCATCCAACGTTTCCACCGGAACCGTTGTTCCCGGTGAAGCTGTCATCTTTGCAGGCTCAGGCTTCAAGCCCGGTGAAATCATTGACATCACCGTTGTCCAGACCAGCCCTGTAGCTGGCGGCGCTCTTGGCTCAATGGGTGGCGGCGTTTCAGCCTCCGTACCCATGATCATCAAGCCTGCTGCTCCGGCACCCACCACCACAACGGCTGATGCCAACGGCGGCTTCTCCACGGCCATCACCTTGGACCAGACGGGTACCTACACCCTGACCGCCACAGGCCGCGAATCAGGCGTTACTGTAAGCCAGGTTGTCAAGGTAGTTGCTGACAATGGCGCAGGCGCCGGCGGCAATGGCTCAGGAAATGACGCAGCTGGCAACAATGATGGCGGCTTGGCCTCCACGGGTATTGATTCCAGCGTTCTGATCTGGTCACTGGTTGGCGTAGGCGCCCTTGGTGCTGGCGTTGGCACCGTGGTGGTTTCTCGCCGCCGCAACCGCGAGTCCGCTAACGCATAAAGAACCACTGCGCTGCCGGGGTAACCCGCTAGCACTAAGAAAGGCCCGGAACCAATGGTTCCGGGCCTTCCTGCATTTATGGGTTCGCCTAGACTGATCATGTGAACACCTGGCGCCGCAAAGTGGCTATCATCCTTGTTGTGGGATACTTTGTGGCATTGGCGGCCATAGTGTTCTGGCCTACGCCCGTTGACCGGCCCGTTGGCGGAGAGCTGCTCAATTTCCTGCGCTGGCTACGGTCCTTGAGTATCCCCCAATGGATTGCCAGCTACACCACCATCGAGTTCACCGCGAACGTCATTATGTTCATCCCGTTCGGGGTCATTGTGGCAGTGCGGCTGCGTCCCTACTTGTGGTGGCTGGCGTTGCCCGCCGGTGCGCTGCTTTCGGCGATCATAGAACTCAGCCAGAACTACTTCTTGCCCGAACGCTTCGGGGACCCTCGCGATGTAGTTGCCAACGCCTCCGGTGCGTTGCTCGGGGCGCTGTGCGTTGCCCTGTTCCGGGTATCTAGGCCCGCGCAGCCACTGGTCCCGCCCGCCTCAGAGCTGCCCACCTAAACCACTGAGACCGGCAAGGCGACCCACCGGCGCTTAGGCTATCTGGCTTACCGGGTCTGGCTCAGGGCGTCCTCGGCAGCAACCCAGGCCAGCATGGCGCACTTGACCCGTGCCGGGAATTTTGAGACACCGGAGAGCGCCGCGGCATCGCCGAGGATCTCCTCATCAGCCACCAATTTCCCGCGAGAGCGCATAACCTCGCGGAAACTCTCAATCAACGCAGCCACTTCCCCGCGGTCAAGCCCCACCACCATGTCACTGAGAATAGAAGCCGACGCCATTGAAATGGAGCAACCGTCCCCTGCCCAATGGATGCCTGAGACCTTTGAATTAGCCGTCTCTATCCGCAAGGTGATCTCATCCCCGCAGACAGGGTTGAGCTGGTGGCACTGGCCCACGTTGGCGGGCAGGTGTTGCCCATCAAGCTGATCGTTGCGCAAATCCGCGCCCCGTCGGGTCTTGGACTCTTCCAAAATGATTTGCTGGTACAGCGAATCCAACGCGCTCACAGTGCTGCTCCTTCCACGCCAAAGTAGCTACGGACCCCGGCCACGGCGGCCAAGAATGCGTCCACTTCGCCGCTGGTGTTGTACAAATAAGTGCTCGCCCTGGTGGAGGAGTTCAATCCTAAGCGGCGGTGCAGCGGCTGGGCGCAATGGTGACCCACGCGGACGGCGATGCCGGCAGCGTCAAGGAACTGCCCGACGTCGTGCGCGTGTACCCCTGCCACCTCAAAGGAGGCCAAGCCAGCCCTGGAAACGCCCGAGGGAGGACCTAGGACGCGGATCCCCTCGATACCTTCCAGCCCCTTCACCAGGCGCTGGCCAAGTTCCGCTTCCCAAGCATGGATACGCTCCATCCCGGTCTCGCTCAGGTAGTTGCAGGCGGCAGCAAGCGCGGCGGCCTGGGAAATGGGCTGGGTGCCCGCTTCAAAACGCTGCGGGGCCGGCAGATAAGCTGCCTCCTCCATGGTGACAGTGGTGATCATGGAGCCACCGGTCAAAAACGGCGGCATGGAATCGAGCAGCTCGGCGCGGCCGTACACGCCGCCAATGCCTGTGGGGCCGAGCATCTTGTGGCCGGAAAACACGGCAAAATCAACGTTCAGGGCCTTGACGTCAAGGGGCAGGTGAGGTGCCGATTGGCACGCGTCCAAGACCACCAGGGCGCCCACGGCATGGGCCATTGCCGTCAGCTCCGCAACCGGGTTGATGACACCGGTGACGTTGGAGACGTGGGTGAAGGCAAGAACCTTGGTGTGTTCTGTAATGAGTGTTGCGGCGGCGCTCATGTCCAGGGTGCCGTCGTCGTGAATGGGGATGAAACGCAAAGTAGCCCCGGTGCGCCGGCACAGTTCCTGCCAGGGAATGAGGTTGGCGTGGTGCTCCATCTCGGTGACGAGGATTTCATCTCCGGCAGTGAGGGCGAACTTTTTGGCAGCCTCTGAAACGGCGCCAACACTAGCGTTGCCGAAGGAGTAGGCGATGAGGTTCAGGCCCGCCGTAGCGTTCTGTGTCCACACCAGCTCATTGTCTGCGGCGCCAATGAAGGCGGCCACCGTGCTGCGGGCGTCTTCGAAGACGTCAGTGGCCTCCACCGCTAAGGTGTGGGCGCCGCGGTGCACTGCAGAATTGCGCTGCTCGTAGTACTCCTGCTCGGCTTCCATCACACTGAGAGGGTTTTGCGAGGTGGCCCCGGAGTCCAGGTAGACAAGCGGCATTCCATTGACTTGTGTCTCAAGGATGGGGAAGTCATTACGGATGCGCAGCACCTCTGTATTATTCAACGGGTAGACGTGGTCAGCAGGTCCTGTCACAAAATCAGCGCTCCTCGGCACTAGCTCAGCCAGCCGTTGTTCGGCGTAGCCGGGATGTATCTGATTACGGCACATCCGCTTCACCTAATTGTTACACTGATTGCCGATGTGAGCATATGAGGTTGGGCTTACTCAGCCATCTACACTCGGCCCTACAACCATCGCTCTCAGGCTCACGCGAACGTCATTTGTCGCATCGATACGGAATTTTAATTAGCTATTCGGAAAGAAGTAGCTAGCAATTTCGCACTGACATTCATCACGCTGGCGATGGAACGGTCTCAACATAGCGATGAATTGGGCATTCGAGGCCCACCAGGACCACGAATTCGAAGGTCAGTGTCAAAAGCTTGCTAATGGATACACGGCGACGGTCGTCATTGACTCTATTTACACCCACCCAATCAGTCAGGACAGGAGGGAGGCCGGCCGACTCAACGCTACGCAGACAATCCGACGAGTGCATATACCTCCAGCAACGTCATCCTTCGGGGCATACGTACGCGTACCCGAATTCCACTGGAGAAGTGAGACTGGCAGCTACACTCTTGACTCACGCCGACATTGCCTGACAACAGAAATTTACACCGCCACCTAACAGCTACGCCCAAGACCGCATTGCCCGAGCAAATTTTGTCCCTCAGGCCTGTGCCGATGGCTTCGAAGCCAAGTATTATGTAGCCCTGGCGCGCGAACCGACCCTTAATCTTCCTACTTCAGCAGTTGGAGCAGGTAGGAGCCGTAGCCGCTCTTGAGAAGTTTTTCACCCCGTGTGCGTAGTTCACTGTCACTAAGGAATCCCATTCGCCAAGCAACCTCCTCCGGTGCACCAATTTTGAGTCCTTGGCGGTTTTCCACGGTTCGCACAAACGTGGACGCATCGTTGAGGTCGCTGAAGGTTCCCGTGTCCAGCCAAGCGGTACCACGCTCCAGTAGCTCTACATTGAGTTCCCCGCGTTCCAGGTAGGCGCGGTTGACGTCGGTGATCTCCAGTTCACCCCGAGGGGAGGGTTCCAGGTTCCTCGCGATGTCAATGACGTCATTGTCATAAAAGTACAGACCAGGAACGGCGTAGTTGCTGCGGGGCTGTTTGGGCTTTTCCTCCAACGAAACAACTTTTCCTGCAGTATCAAATTCCACAACACCATATGCGCTGGGGTCTTTGACCCAATACCCAAATATGGATCCACCTGTGAGTTTTTCATATTTTTGCAATTGGGCACCCATGCCATGGCCGTAGAAAATATTGTCACCTAAGACCAGAGCAACGTTTTCATTGCCAATATGGTCCGCGCCCAGTACAAAAGCTTCCGCAAGACCATTCGGCGAGGGCTGCTGAGCGTAGCTGAGGTTGACCCCGAACTGGGAGCCGTCGCCCAGCAGCCGCTGGAACTGTTCTGCGTCGTGAGGAGTGGTAATGATCAGGATGTCCCTGATGCCAGCCAAGATCAGCGTGGATAACGGGTAGTAGATCATCGGCTTGTCATACACTGGGACAAGTTGCTTGCTGATGCCCAAAGTAATGGGATGTAAACGTGATCCGGTTCCCCCGGCAAGAATTATTCCTCGCATGAATAACATTCTCTCGGGTAATGAGCGTATGACCAAACCGCTAGACTTTTAGGCATGCAAAGAATCCTAGTAACCGGTGGCGCTGGCTTTATCGGCACCAACTTCGTCCACTATGTTTTGAATCACACCGATTATCAGGTGACTGTGCTCGATAAGTTGACATATGCCGGCAACGAGTCGTCCCTTTTTGGCCTACCGGAGAAACGACTAACCTTTGTACACGGCGACATCTGCGACTCGGCCCTGGTAGATTCGCTGGTCGGTGAGGCCGATGCCGTCGTCCATTATGCCGCTGAATCGCACAATGACAACTCCCTTTCCAACCCACTGCCATTCCTGGAAACGAACATCATGGGCACTTATGTGCTGCTTGAGGCTGTACGAAAGCACGGAAAGCGTTTCCATCATATCTCGACGGACGAGGTGTACGGCGACCTGGCCCTTGACGAACCTCAGCGGTTCACCGAGCACACCCCGTACAACCCCTCCAGCCCATACTCGTCCACAAAAGCCGGCTCGGACCTGCTCGTGAGGGCTTGGGTGCGCTCATTTGGCGTGGAGGCCACTATCAGCAACTGCTCTAACAACTATGGCCCGTTCCAGCACGTAGAGAAGTTCATACCGCGCCAGATCACCAATATCATAGACGGTGTCCGACCCAAACTTTATGGCTCGGGCGAAAACGTACGCGACTGGATCCACGCCGACGACCATTCCGCCGCCGTACTGTTGATTCTCCAGCGCGGTGGCCTTGGGGAAACGTATTTGATAGGTGCCGACGGGGAGAAGAACAACAAAGAGGTTATAGAGGCCATCCTTGTCGGTATGGGCTGCTCGGCTGACGATTACGACCACGTGACCGACAGGCCCGGGCACGACCTCCGCTACGCCATCGATCCTTCCAAGCTCCGCACCGAACTAGGGTGGACTCCGAGCAAGGCTGACTTCGCTGCAGGACTCGCTGAAACCATTGATTGGTACAGGAACAACGAAAACTGGTGGCGGAATCAGAAGGCTGGCACCGAAGCGAAGTACTTTGCCGCAGGGGAGCAGCTCCATGTTCCAGATAGTCTAGGCCTCCAGCTCTCCCCGACTATTCATGGGCAGGGCGCCTAAATGCCGGGCCCAGAATTTAGCAAGCCTCTGGCTGCCCGCAGCACCCCTATCCCCGGTGTGCTGCTTCTGAACTTGCCCGTCCATGGGGACAATCGCGGATGGTTCAAAGAGAACTGGCAGCGCGAAAAAATGCTAGCCGCCGGGCTTCCCGACTTCGGACCGGTCCAAAACAATATTTCCTTCAACGGGTCCGTCGGCACCACGCGCGGCATCCACGCCGAACCATGGGACAAGTTCATCTCTGTTGCCGCCGGTAGCGTGTTTGGAGCTTGGGTGGACTTGCGCGAAGGGCCGTCATTCGGCACCACCTTCACAGCCGTTCTCGACCCGACGACCGCCATTTTCATCCCTCGCGGGGTGGGCAACGCCTTCCAAACTCTCGAGCACAACACAGCCTACACATATCTTGTCAACGACCACTGGTCCGCCGACGCACAAGGTCAATACACATTCCTGAATCTTTCCGACCCCTCAGCGGCCATTAAGTGGCCTATCCCGCTGTCAAAGGCAGAACTATCCGAGAAGGACCGCGTCCACCCTTTTCTAGCTGACGTTGCACCTATGCAGCCACGGAGAACCCTGATTCTAGGTGGCGACGGACAGGTGGGCTTAGCACTGCGCAGGATGTACAGCGATAACGATCACGTTGATTTTGTCACCCGGTCCAAACTTGATTTATCCAGTCCGGATCCCTTTTCTAATCTCGACTTTTCCACGTATGACAAAATCGTCAATGCTGCTGCCTACACGTCGGTGGATGCCGCGGAAACCGCCACTGGGCGGGTATCAGCCTGGGCAGTGAATGCCGCAGCTGTCTCCTCGTTGGCCACGCATTGCACCAGACGCGGCATCACGCTCGTGCATATCTCCAGCGACTACGTCTTTGACGGCCAGCTCAAAGAACACCATGAAAATGAACCATTTTCCCCGTTGGGCGTATACGGGGCGAGCAAGGCAGCTGGGGACGCCGCTGCCGCCACTGTCCCGGCGCACTACATACTTCGGACCAGCTGGGTCATTGGAGACGGAAACAACTTTGTTTCCACTATGGCTTCCTTGGCAGGACGCGGTGTTCGCCCTTCAGTTGTCAACGACCAGTTCGGTCGCCTGACTTTCACAGAAGACATCGCAGCGGCCATTAAGCACCTGCTCGACGTTAGTGCACCCTTTGGAACATATAACGTGAGCTGTTCAGGCCAGGTCCAGTCATGGTCCGACATAGCAGAAGATGTCTACGAGATCCTGGGCCACCGGCGCGAGTCTGTCACCGGCGTAAGCACAGCAGAATACTTTGCCGGTAAAGTCAGTGCTGCGCGTCCGGCTCACTCCACCTTGGCATTGACAAAGTTGCAGAGCACTGGCTTCGATGCGCCTGCCGCACGCGATCGTCTCAGGAAGTACCTCCTCGAAGTTAGGAACTAGCAAAAAATCTGAGTAGCGTAATTTTTAGTTGGCGGCATCGTTGACACATCAGTGAAACTCGTACTCACACTCTGAGGAAAGGCCTCATAGCTGGTCCTGTTGGTAAGGGAGCAGCCCCTCCCGCACTCTACTTGGCCCGGCGGAACGGCGCTTCCGAGCATCGAGGCCACAGAAATTAACCAGGGTGGCCCACGCATTAGGGTACTAGCCCCACCTAACCCTGACACTGTGAGACTTACTGCAGCTGGTCTGGGACTGGCTGGCAGGATGGGGACTGGTCGTTCTGCCTCATGGTTGTGACTCTCCTGACACGTGACCCATTGGTGTCTTTCCTACGACTTGTCCAATCATGGGGCGGTCGGCCGGTACCTGCCCGGCCCACCTCGGTGACTTGATAAGAAGGTTGTCCGCTCTTCAGTGCGTGACTCATCACAGTGTTGTTCCGAAGTGACCTCTACCCGGACCGGTACCGGCCGACAACGGCCATGACCATATCCGTGAAGAGGAAGGTAAAGATGACCGTCATGTCTATCGTCGCGCATTCACACGCTTTTGTCGTCGGTGTTGACACCCATGCCCGTAACCACGTTTACTCCATCATCACCACTGCAACCGGTGAACACATTGATACTAGGGATTTCCCCACCACCGGTGCTGGCATCAACCGCGCCCTCGCCTGGGTAGCCCGCCGTACGAGTGCGGACCTTTCCGCGCTGTGGGTGATCGAGGGCGCTGCTTCCTACGGGGCGATCCTCGCCGGCACGGTGGCCGGTGTGGGGTACCCGGTAGTCGAAGCGGCACGTATGGATGCAAGGGCCCACCGCGGCGTTGGCAAGTCCGACGAACTTGATGCACAGCGAATAGCCAGGGCCGTGCTCTCGTTGGAGGAGCAGCAATTGCGCCGTCCGCGGCTGAATGAAGGCGTCCGCGCTGCCCTGAGGATCTTGGTGTGCGCCCGCCATTCAATGACCGGTGAGCGCACCCGTGCGGTGAACGCGCTGAACGCCCTGTTGCGCGTCAACGCGCTCGGATTGAATGCCCGCAAGGCCCTGACGGGCGTGCAAATCGCAGCGGTGTCCCGGTGGCGGGACCGGGACGAGGAGCTGGCGCTTTCGGTGGCCCGAACAGAGGCCGTCCGGCTAGCGAAGCGGATCGATGACCTCGACAAGGATGTGGCCAAGAATACCCAGCAGATCACAGACCTGGTCAAGGTCAGCGAAGCTGCGCCACTTCTGAACGTGACGGGCTTCGGCGCCATCACGGCCGCCACATGCCTGACCGTGTGGTCCCATCACGGCCGGGTCCACTCGGAAGCCGCGTTCGCATCCCTAGCCGGGGTTAATCCGATCCCCGCCTCATCAGGCAACACCGTCCGTCACCGGCTCAACCGAGGCGGTGACAGGAGCCTGAACTGCGCACTGCACATGGTCGCCATCACCCGCATGACCCACGATGAGGAAACTCGTGGATATGTGCAGAAACGCGAAGCGGAAGGGCGCACCACCAAGGAAATTCGACGATGTATCAAACGCTATCTTGCCCGAAGGGTCTATCGAATCTTCAACGCATTTGAGGTAGCAGGAAAAGACGTTTGACAGACATAGAAGGGTCGTAGGGAAACGGCAGGTTCCTTAGATTTAGTGACCGCTTGGCTCGAGGTGTTCCTCCGAGCTGCTGCCTGAAGCCTCCCAAGATCCAGCAGTATATCCCCACGTCTTCTGACGCAGATTTTAAGCTTCTTGCACCGCCGCCTCAAGGTGGCGGGTGGGGCTTGGTGCCTAGACGCCGTAGCGCCGCGGAGAGCTCTTGAGGTTTCCGATATTTCCTCCAGAACTACTCCGCCCAAGTTCCGGAAGGCAGTAGCGGATCTTATCCGCAAGGTCTTTCTCGGAGCCGCGAGCTCCCCTGTATCTCGGGCATGAATTTGTGAACACCATGCACCTGCGCAAGACTGCACTGGCTTATCTGCTGCTCCATATATCGTCTTGGTGCTGACACTCGCCGCTTATCCCCACTCAGCCGTCCACGCGGCTTGATACGATCTTTGTTGGATCAGGCGCTTGGAACAGCCACCTCACGGGAATGACTTGACGCCACTTGGACAACAGCGTGCAAATAACCAGCGAGAGGATCAGTCCCGGAATAGCAATCAGCCACACGTTGCCTAGTCCCATGGCCTCCACCAAATAGAGCACGCACAAAATGATTGGAAAGTGGGCAACATAGTAGATCAGGGAGTTCCTGCCTACGAAGGCAACGGGACGCACCCACCGCGCCGCGGAGTACTTCTCAGTGAGGGTTATTGCTGCCACAATCCCCATCAGGCTAAAGAGAGCAAACTCCCCGCGGTACGCCAGCTCAGTGCCTCTGGCGGCAGAGACAATCCCAAAGAGTGCAGCAATAGCACCGCAGTATCCCGCAATAGGCCACTGCGTGAGTTTTGCGAGAATATTCCGGTGTTGCATGGCTAGGTGTCCAGCGAAGAAGAATCCCGCAAAGTAAAGCAGTTTCTTGGCCAGCCCGTCCTCCAACGGGATGGAAGCCACTATCAGCGCAATGGGTGGCAGCCACGCGGGCAGTTTCGTTACTAGGGGCGCCACCATGTAGTAGCAGGTGATGTAAAAAAGGAACCACAAGTATCCTGTGGCAATCCATGCGCGGGGGCTTGATAACTCAAGACCGTGGCCATAGAGCACCATGTGCAGTCCGGCCCAGAGTAGGTACGGCCAGAGGAGCGCTTTGAACTTCCCCACGTAATATATCTTCAGCCCTTTGCCCATGGAGCGGGTCAGCAACAGCCCTGAAAGAAACATGAGCGTTGGCATTCTCAAGGGGAGGAAGAAGTTATTTACGGCTTCGAGCCACAGTGGCATCTCATAGCCAAAGAGTGCCGGAATGGCTGGTGCATGCCAGATAAGTACGAGAAGAATGGCTAAACCCCGCAGAGTATCCATCCATTGGAGCCGTGTACCTGCCTGCGGAACACTCATCAAGTCCCCTCCCCTGGTGTGACCCACCGTGCATATCCGAAGCCTAGTGCAGCACCTCTTCCTTAGCGAGCACTTCCTAGCTCTGCTGCTTGGCTCTGCTGCCGCCCACTTCTTTCCACCACTTAGCCGCGCACCATGGCCTACACTGGCCCTGACATCAGAGGGCAGTATTCCTTTGCAAGGCTAAAGGGGTTTCCATGCAAATTTCAGTCATTGGCTGCGGCTATCTGGGCGCGGTTCATGCAGCCTGCATGGCCGATCTAGGGCACACAGTGGTGGGGGTGGATGTTGACGTTACTAAGGTTGATGCCCTCAATGCCGGAATTGCCCCGTTTTTTGAACCAGGTATGCCGGAAATACTCGCTGACGCACTCGCCTCAGGCAGGCTGACCTTCACTACGGACATAGCCGCCGTGAAGGATTGCAAGGTTCACTTCCTCACTGTTGGTACTCCCCAGCGCAAAAACGAGAAGGCCGCTGACCTCACATTTGTCAACGGCGCCATCGAAGCTTTGCTCCCCCATCTGCTCCCAGACGCCATTGTGGTGGGAAAATCCACGGTTCCGGTTGGTACGGCGGCACGCCTGAGTGATCAGATCCAAAAAAGCTGCCCCGAGGCTATTCTGATTTGGAACCCAGAGTTCCTCCGGGAGGGCTTTGCCGTCTCAGATACCCTCTCCCCCAACCGCTTGGTGTACGGCATCCGGCCGGGCCACGATGAGGCCACCTTGGTCTTGGATGAAATTTACGCATCAGCGCTGCATGCCGGAGTGCCCCGCATCATCACTGACTTCGCCACAGCGGAACTGGTCAAGGTTGCCGCCAACGCTTTTTTGGCCACAAAAATCTCCTTCATTAACGCCATGGCCGAAGTGTGCGAGGTTTCCGGGGCTGATGTTGTCCAGTTGGCTGATGCCATGGGCCACGATCCCAGAATTGGCAGGAAGTTCCTCAATGCAGGCCTGGGCTTTGGCGGCGGCTGCCTGCCCAAGGACATCCGCGCGTTCATGGCCCGGGCCGGTGAGTTGGGCGCTGATCAGGCCCTAACGTTTCTGCGGGAGGTTGACTCCATTAATATGCGCCGCCGCTCCCGCACCGTCGACCTGGCCCGGGAGGTCTGCGGTGGCAGCCTGCTGGGGAAAAAAATTGCCGTCCTGGGGCTCGCCTTCAAACCCAATTCCGACGACGTGCGCGACTCCCCCGCACTGAGCGTGGCTGCCCAATTGCAACTTCAGGGCGCCTCCGTGGTGGCCACCGATCCCAAAGCCGTGACCAACTCCGCCAAACGTTTCCCTGACCTTGTACTCACGGAGTCCCTAGAAGAAGCCGTCCGGGGTGCCGATGCCATCATGGTCCTCACCGAATGGCAAGAGTACGTTTCCATGGATCCTTATGAACTGGCCAGCCTGGTTGCCACGCGGACCATTGTGGATGGACGCAATTGCTTGGATCCGGAAAAGTGGCGCTCGGCAGGCTGGACATACCGCGCCTTGGGACGTCCTCAGCTATAGCGCCGAAAGTCAGTCCTGCAGCGCAGCTACAAGTGCGCGACCCACAGGTCCATAAACCACCTCAGCTGCGCTAGATGTGAGTGTGATGGATAACAAATACGTCTCTGTGTGAACAATCACAAAACCTCGCCTGACATGTGACTTGAACCACTTTGATTCGTCACAAAATGACCCAAAGATGCCTGCAACAGGGGGATGCCTCAATACAAAACCCCTACTTGGTACAAATGGCACACAATGACGCTTATACCCGAAAGTTACGGCCAACAACACCCATTAACTTGGGTGATTAATAACAATAAGGTTACGATCATTACCGTTGCCTTCCCCCCAGCTAAGGATTTTCATGCACAGCCCTGTTCCAAACCGCCGATTTACCGCGCGCAAATTCACTGCCGCAGCTGCCACAGCAGCTGTTGCAGCCGCCGCGCTACTTGGCGGAAGTGCCACCGCAATGGCGGCCACCTCCACAGTGACCGCCACAGATTCCTTCAACAGGAGCGTATCTAGTGGTTGGGGCGCAGCCGATTCCGGTGGCACCTGGATAGCAGCCGGCGGCCAGACTCTAGTCAACGGCAGCAGCGGAAATCTTGTGATCAAAAACGGCCAAGGATTCTCCAACTCACTCTCCGGCTTCAGCTCCCGCACCAGTGATACTCAAATTGCATTCTCAATGAACAAGCTGCCCGTGGCCGGTGACATGTACATGTACATCACCCCCCGCCAGGCCGGCAAAAACGAATACCGCCTCAAGGTCAAGGTCAGCCCCAACGGCGCCGTGCGTTTTGACGCAGTGCGTATTGTCAACGGCGCTGAAACACTACTGCAGAGCGCAGCAGGCGGCTTCACGGCAAAAGCCAGCGGCACCATCAATGTCAAGGTTTCCCTGAAAGGTCTGGACAAGACCACACTGAGTGCCGTTGTCTGGCCCTCAGGTTCACCGCTGCCTGCCAACCAGCTCACCGTCACTGACTCCACCGCAGCACTTCAGACCACTGGCACCGTAGCCTTGGGCGGGTACCTCAGCGGCAGCGCCACGAACGCGCCCATCACCGTGCGTTATGACAACCTGAAGGTTTCCGGCAGCACCGAAAACAACACAGCCCTGCCAGGCATTCCCAGCCTCGATCAGGGGCGCGATTCCCTGGTACCGGGTGCGTACAAGCCCAGCGAAAGCACTACAGGGGTTCTCTCCGGTACGGCACTGAAGCCGTACAACACCAGTGGCGCCCCCCTGATCATCACCCAGGACGGAACAGTTCTGGACGGTATGGAGATCTGGGGTGACATCAAGGTCCGCGCTGCAAATGTCACCATCAAGAACAGCCGTCTGCACGGCGGAGTGGAAATCCCCAAGTCCAACACCGGTGTGGTGGATGCCAATGACGCCAAGGTCAAGAACCTTGTGGTGCAGGATTCAACCATCATCCCGCAGAGCCCTTCCTACTACCGTGATGGCATTGTCGGCCACGACTACACGGCGCTCCGCAACCACATCAAGGGCACCAATGACGGTCTCGGCATCTTCAACCGTCCCACCGGCCCGGCGGCAGCCAATGTCACCGCCAAGGGAAACTACATCCATGCCTTGACGTACTGGAGTAAAGACCCCGCCCACAAGGACGGCACCCACAATGACGGTATTCAGCTCCAGGGTGGAGAGAACATTCTAATCTCCGGCAACAACATTGTTGGTGATGTGGTTCCTGGAAAGGGCAGCGCCGCCCCGGTACGTGGCCTCTACACCACCACGGCAATGTTGCTGCAACAGCATGTCACCAAGCTCAAGAATGTTGTTGTTGAACAGAACTACGTTGATGGCGGCTTCACCAGCATCACCATCGATCACAGCGCCAACAAACAAAGCCACATTGACATCACTGTGCGCAACAACTACTTGGGCCACAACCAGTACGCCTGGGACGGTGCTAAGTACCCCATCCGCGTTGTGGACCGCGCTGCCAGCACGGTGACCGGGCTTTCCACCAACAAGTGGGCGGACACCAAAACCCCCTTGACCGAGGGCACCAACAAGGGCATTTACTTCAACAAGTAACGTTGCCTGGGCCAGCAATGGCACCACCTAAACGGTTCCGGACGTGTTTATTTCACGACCGGGGCCGTTTTGGCGTTATGCACCCCGGCCTCTACTGACGCGGGTGGCGGCGGTACTCACTGTAGACGTACCCGAAAGCCCCTGAGAGCATGCCCAACCCTCTGGCGACGGTCCGCATCCCCTTGGCCCGGTGGCTGATGCGCCTCACTGCAACTCCTGCAATGTAGCGCCCGCCTCCGCCTACCAGCCGTACTCCGCCGAGCCCGGCCAGCCGCACCCGGGCGGAGATTCGCTGGAGTGGGCCCGGGGCAAGTTCAAGGCAAACCCGTGCCCAGGAATTACCACTGCGCAACGCCCTTCTGAGCACCCAATCAGTGGTGAGCCGCCCTTCCGGCACCCTGTCAATCACTACTGCTTCATCGCACCACACCATTTTTGCCCCATGCTTCACCAGCTGCCGGGTAAACAAAGTATCTGATCCGCCACTGAGCCCAAACCGCTCATCAAACTCCAGGCCCAATTTGCGGATGGTGGCTAGATCCAACAGCAGATTGTTGGTGGCGGCGACACTCAGCCGGGTACCGGAGGCCATTCGCCTGCGAGTAAAAAATTCTCCCGCCTTGATCCACTCTGAGGGTTCGTGTGCGTATTCAGATAGCACCGGCCCAGCAACAGCAGTGGCTCCTGTGCTCCGCTGCACCTCCAGCAGCTGGTTGAGCCAGTTCTCCACCGGAACCTCGTCATCATCAATAAACACCAATAGGTCTGCACCGGAGGATTCCATCAATGCCCGGTTGCGGGCGGCCGAGATTCCTGGCTTGGTTTCATTGACATAACGTAACTTGGCCGTTGCCAGATCTTGGACACTTTTGCGGGCGCTGCCGTGGGGATCATTGTCAACCACCAGCACGGTGGCTTCCATGGTGGCTGAATCAGCCTGCTGCAACAGCCTAGGCAAGGCAAGTTGCAGATCCTCAGGGCGCTGATACGTCAAGACGGCAATCACCACTGAAGGGTTGGCTGGTGCCTCCACTCGCTTCTCCTCATCTTGCCGGGGCCACTGTAGATCATTCCCTCGGATGGAACGTGCATCACGGTTTGTTACAGCTCTATCATGCAGGGAAGTCTGCGGGCAATGCCCCTTCTCTGGTGATGAAATTGCCACAACAGCACCAACTGCTTCATCTGAGCGTAAACCCCAAAGTGGTGTGCTAGGCTCGCCGTATTCTGGCTCAATCCGGTAAACGCAGCGTATGGAGGGACCGCAATGATCACTGCTCTCAGGGCTTTGTGCGCCAAGCTCCTCCGTGATGAAATGTTGGCATCCAGCGCTGCCCTGTCAGTACCCGCAGCCTTCACGGTAGCTAGGTGATGCCGGTTGCGGCGGTCTACATGCCCGTCATCAAGGTTCACTGAGCCCTTTCCGTCTCTCCAACAACTCACCGGGCAACGTGCGGGGTCAACCCCATGACCGAATCCCTTATTCGCACGCCGCTTCTTCTGGGAACTGCCCTCGCAGCGCTCTTGATCCTCGTGTTCTTTTTCAGGCGGTCTCCAAAATCCATGATGACGGTATGGGCCGCCACACTTTTTTGCGTGCCCATTTGGCTGGGCGCACAGGTGGGTGTTTTCTATTCAGCCATAACCGTTGTCACCCTGTTGGTCATTGCGTCATCGTCAGTGCATGGATTCCGATTTTCCGTAGTCGATTTTCTTGTTGGTTCCTTCGCCACCTTGGTGATTCTGGGGTGGGCTTTGGGTTGGGTTCAGTGGGGCCACCTGGTGATTGTCTGCTGGGGGTGGATGATCCCTTACATGGGAGGGCGGCTCATGCCCTCCCGCGTTAACCCCCAATGGATTTACAGCTGCATTGCAACGGGGGCATTGGCAGCGTCTTGTTTGGCCATTGCCGAGTTCCTGAGCGGGAAGAATCTGTTCGTGTTAATCAAACTGAACAACAATCTCTACCAGGCCTGGCACACCTTGCGCTATCGAGGGGGCGAGCTCAGGGTAGAAGGAGCCTTTGGGCAATCCATTGCCCTTAGCGCCAGCCTGGCGATGTGTTCGGTATTCATACTTGTGGTGTGCTGGCCACAGTGGTTGAAGCTGCTCTCATTGCTTATCCTTGCCACGGCGGTAGGGCTCACCTTTAGCCGAATTGGGATGATAGTTCTGCTCTTGACCCTTGTCATCGGTTTACTCACCTTGCACCGAGAAATGCTGCCGGCGTTTCGCTGGAAAGTGGCCGGCTTTTTGGCTGCTGGTTCCCTTGTTGGCCTTCCGCTGCTGGCTGAAGTATTTTCCGCCGCCGGTAGCGAAGCCACGGGAAGTGCCGCTTACAGGGAGGAAATATTTTCCCTCTTCGATACAGCTTCCTTCCTGGGTTTGGCGAAGAGTTGGACAGCAAGTGCGGATGGAAAGATCTACTACGGTACTTTCCAATCAATTGACAGCGAGTTGGTCCTGACGGCCCTGCGGTTTGGACTCATCCCAGTGTTCTTGCTCATTGGCGCAATAATTTGCTGTGTTCTCACGGTGATGTTTAAGCGGGCCACCCCGGCAGCGGTGGCAGTGACCGGCATGATCCCAGCCTTCGCTACCGTTGCATTGATCACTCAGTACGCAACGCTGGCATGGTTTCTGGCGGGCTTGGCGGTGGCAACATATCCCCGTGCAGTTACAACTCTGGGCGCCGGAGCCCTCGCACTGACCACGCACACCCGCCCAAGCACCGCCACCACCACCGCCCCCCTGAAGGTTTATGGAGAGGAAGCACCATGGCTTCGATCATGACAGCAGGCACGGCGCGTTCAGCACGCATTATGCCCACCCTAGCCAAACGTTGGTATGTGGTGCTGGTGGCCGTTGCAGTGGCTGCGTTAGCCGCGTTTGCGCTGTCATTTACGGTGACACCTGTCTACACCTCCAGCACAACGCTGTTCTTTTCATTGCGTAGCGCTGGTTCAGCCACTGATATCAATCAAGGCTCCGCGTACACGCAAAACCAGATGCTCTCCTTTGCCCAGCTAGCGTCCTCATCCTTAGTTTTGGATCAGGTCCTGAAGGATCTTGGCCCGGCAGCCACTAAAGAGAACATTCGTCGCAGCATGAGTGTTTCGGCCCCCCAAAACACGGCTATTCTCGATATTTCAGTGGGGACCACTAACCGGGAGCTCTCGGCTAAGACAGCCAACAGCATAGCCAAGAACTTGACGGCTGCGGTGACCAAGGTTTCTCCCGATGAAAGCACCAAGCAGGGCGGAATTGTTGTCAATGTTATTGAACCTGCTGTCCCAGCACAGTTCCAGTCATCGCCCGATAAGCGAAAAAATGCCCTGTTGGGCGGCATGTTTGGTGGAGCTCTTTCTATTCTTGCCATTGCTCTGACGGTGATGCTGGATACCAGAGTCCGTTCCACCGCTGTTCTCAAGAGCATGAGCGACCGCCCACTGCTGGGCACAGTAGAGCAGAACCGGGCCAGTAATGACTCCCGGCCTGTGGCCTTGCGGGCACCAAACGGTTCTGCCACGGAAAGATTCCGCCAGATCAAAGTGGGGTTGAGATTTGCGGCGGCAAGCCATCAGATGAAAGCCATCGCCATCACTTCTGCCATCCCCTCAGAAGGCAAAACGCTCACGGGCCTGAACTTGGCAATCATCATGGCCGAAAACAAGGACCGGGTCCTGCTCATTGACGCGGATCTGCGCCGGCCAAGCGTGGCAGGATCTCTGGGATTTGAAGGCGCCGTGGGGCTGACAACGGTATTGGTTGGAGACGTGAGCTTCGATGACGCGGTCCAGCATTTGGGATCAACGTCTCTTGATGTCCTCGCCGCTGGTGCCATCCCGCCCAACCCAGCCGAACTGTTGGGCTCTGAACCCATGCGCCTCCTGCTCGAAGAAGCCAAAGCGAAGTATGACGTTGTCTTAGTGGACACCGCGCCGGTGCTGGCTGTTGCCGATGTGGCCGTCATTGCACAGTTGGTGGACTCGATTGTCTGGGTGGTGGATTCGCGAAAACTGCATCAGGCCCAACTTGACCAGGCGTCAGAGGCCCTCGACGCCACGGGTGCACACGTGGCGGGAATTATCCTCAACCGTGTCAAACCGCTGCGGCTACACGATGTCTATTACACGGAGGGGAAAGGCGAGCCAGCTCACCTCGAGAAGACCCGTGTCCCGCACAGTGTTGTCTCTGAAAGCAGCCGGGCCCACATTTCACAGGGAACGGAATAGCCATGTCTCCACTGGCCAATGATGTGTTGGGTTTGCTGAGCAATCCCGCGCTCATTGCCGTCACTGACAAGCACCATGGCTTGGGAAACCGGATCAGGGCCGTGTTGGGTGCCCGGATCCTTGCCCGTGATGAAGGGCGTGCTTTTGCTTATACGTGGCCCGTGGGGAAGGCGTTCGGTGCCGCGTTCAGCGAGCTCTGGGATTTTCAGGAACCCGTGGTGAGCACGGCGATATCACGCCTTGTTTCTCCATGCTTTCCCTATAAAGACAACAAGCTGCTCTGGCTCAATGCCGCGGCCAGGGCCCAGCGTGTATGGCAAATACGCACCGCTCACGCGCTGCTGCTGCCGCCTGACTGCACGCCGTGGGAGCAGGAGCTGCGAGCGCTGAGCCCCGCCGAGGCTGTGCGCTCAAGCATCCAATCCGCCTTCGCGGAAGGCCCCAGCGGTGTTCCGTTCATTGGGGTCATGATCCGCACCAATAGCAACGCTCATCAGGAAACACTCAAGCATTCGCCCTTGGAGTGGTATCTGCACCGCATGCGGGAGATCCGGCAATGGTGGCCGGAGGTACCTTTCTACGTTTCCGCTGACACTCCCGAGGCCTTCGCCGAGGTACAAAAGCATTTTCCTCACACTCACGGCAATGCCAACAAGGGGCCTTACAACAGTAAGCAGGCGCTCTCCTCCTCCGTTGTTGATGTGTACATGCTGGCAGCGGCCACTCATGTGCTGGGCCCCCACTATTCTTCTTTTCCGGAATTGGCGCAGCGCCTTGCCGGTCCGGAACTGCGGTTGGAAACCTCCCAAACCCCTACAGCCACCAGGCTTACGGACCGTACCGGGCTGTCCTCCCCGGCTGATCCGCTACTGCCGTACGTGCGCAGCCGGTTGGGGTGAGGGCTGTGGAACCACGAGTTGAGGAGAGCGGCCTAGGAGAAGGTCTGGGCCAAGGACTGGGCCGCCGGGCCGTTCACGGTGCAGCCGTCACCGTGGTGGGTCAAGGAGCCAAGGTCCTGCTCCAAACCTTGTCAGTTATCATTTTGGCCCGGTTGCTGAGCCCCAGCGATTACGGCTTGTTCGCCATGGTCATGGCCGTAGCGGGAGTTGCGGAGATCTTCCGGGACTTTGGCCTCTCACAGGCAGCTGTCCAAGCCAAAACGCTGTCTCGGGAACAGCGTGATCAATTGTTCTGGATCAACACCGCAATTGGTGTTGTTCTTGCCCTGAGCGTCTACTTCGGGGCGTGGCTCATAGCCGCCTTCTTCAGACACGATGAGCTGGTTCCCTTGATCCAGGCGCTCTCACTGGTGTTCTTGGTCAATGGTGCTGCCACTCAATTCCGGGCAAGCCTGACGCGCTCTCTGCGCTTTACGGCCTTGGCTGTGATTGATTTCCTCTCAACCGTGGTTGGGCTGGCGGCTGCTATTGCCTTTGCTCTTTCCGGGTTCGGTGTTTGGTCTCTTGTCCTTCAAGTGCTGATCTCCTCACTGGTTGTTTTACTAGCCTCAGTGATCTGTTCCCGCTGGCTTCCCGGACGGCCCAGGCGTGGCACCCAGATAGGTGGTTTCCTGCGTTTTGGCTGGCACATGGTGGCAACCCAGGTTGTTACGTATGTGGGAAATAACGCCGACACCGTGACAATTGGGTTGGTGTTTGGTGCTGCCCCGCTAGGTAACTACAACCGGCCCTATCAACTGGTCATGAACATTGCCAACCAGTTGCGCAGTCCTATCTCCAATGTGGCCATTCCTGTCTTGTCCAGGTTGCAGGATGCCGGCGCTAAGTACTGGGAGTTTGCACGGGTGGGCCAACTTGCCCTGGGCTACACACTAGTGGCTGGCCTTGCCGTTGCCACGGGGGCGGCCGTCCCTATCACTGACATCCTTTTGGGGCATGAGTGGGTGGCCTCAGCACCCATTTTGAGCATGCTCTCTGCCGCCGCCATCTTCCAGACGCTGGCCTACTTTGGCTACTGGATCTACGTCTCCAAGGGCATCACTAAAGCCCTGTTCAAGTTCAATTTGGTGGGTGTTGGGGTCAAGGTGGTATTTCTGGTGGTGGGTGCTTTTTGGGGCGTCAACGGTGTTGCGGCCGGCTACCTGATTTCCACGTTCTTGAAGTGGCCGCTCTCGCTGTATTGGATTGCCCGCTCAGTGGAGCAGGTGCCCATCAGAATGTTCGTGACGGGGTTCTTGCGCATGTCAGCCCTGGCCGGGCTGGGGGCCGCAAGCGCCTTCCTGGCAACTGTATTACTGGCCAACCAAGGCAGGTGGGCCCAAGTGCTGGTGGCGATGGCCGCAGCCGTACTTGTTTATGCCCTGGGACTTTTTGTCCCGGCGGTGAGGCGGGACGTGGCGGATCTGCTCTCCGCAGCTAGTAGATTGCGCAAGAAGCAGTTGTAAGCGCGCGCCTAGCGCTACTTTTGCCGGTCCAGACCCCGGCGCCGCCGGAAGGTTCCGCGCGCTGTCCGGAGGGATTCCCTGAGCCGGGGCAGGGCCAGACGCCACAGGGAAAAACCAGAAAATCGTGGCACTGATCCGCCGGCAGCCAGGGTGCCAGCCAGCCTGGCTAAAAGTGTTTCGCGGCGTTTTCGTTGCAGTGGCTGGACGGCCACCAGTTCAGCCACGTCCATTGCCTTGAGAGTGAGCACACCGGCAGCGGCTGCGGCCAGCACAAGGCTCCTGCCCCGTTCCGTGCGCGCGATCAGGGCACTAATACCGGCCCGGTCGGTAAACAGGGGGTACCCGGTGGCGTCGGTGCGCCAAAAGTCTGCGGCAGTAATGTCTGCACTCTCCCCTACCCCATCAGGACAAATCTTGCACCGCCATTGCGTGGTTGGACCGAGGTACTGACCCCACGATTCGTCATAGCTAGCGTTCCGCACTGTGCCATCGGTGTCGGTGATGGAAAAGTCTCCCGGCCACCCCTGCCCGCGGTAACGAAGTTCACTAACCCCGGCTCCTTCTGCCACCCCCAAATCAGCGGCTAGACGGTCCGTGGCATTCTGGCTGGGAGTGCCGGCACAGAAGAACGACAATAGGAGAGGGCCCTCGCCAGCAGCCGCCTCTCCCCCATCTTCTGCGCTGGCGCGTTCGCCACGGGGGCCTAGGGCACGGATGGCAGAGACCTCACACGGTTTACCCACGAAGGCTGTGCCAGCGTCCCGAGCACCGGGTACCGAGGCATTTGCCACCGGGGCGTAGCGGGAACCGGCAGCTTTGAGGGCTTGCTCCTTACTGATTATTTGTACCGGCACGGTCCTTCGCGCATTGTTCGGATCAGAGGCTGCGCCAATGACCGTTGCGGCCTGCCCGGTCTCCAAAAGCCAGGCGGCGAGTGCGCTGAGTGTGCCGCCGCTGCTGCCAGCATGGCGCACTGCTGGATCATTTGCCCACGCTTCCCAGGCCTGGACTACAGGACCGAGCTGGGCATGGCGGTGTGATCCGGGAGGCCGTTGAGCTACAACCCGGACGCCGGGGCACGCCGCAGCGAATTCGCGTTCCACATCCCTCCCCGGTCTCCCGGCAGCACCTATTGGGGTACCTGCGCGAGCCTCTGGTGGGTAAACGTCCGGACTCTTACGGATGGGCCGGAGATAGCCTTCCGCGTCCAATTCCATGGTGAGCCCTGGATCAAGTTGCACGCAGCCCCCACAACCGGAGCAATTATCTGCCTCAACTACACGTTTGATGGCGGCGTCTAGCCGTTCGTGTGGGCTCATGAAAGGGACCGCAGTGCTTGCTCGGCCCGGAGCAGCAGGCGCTGCGCATTTTCGGCTAAGGCCGCAAGATCGCCGGCCATGGCGTCTGCGCCAAGTTGGTGGAGGACTGCTGCCACAGGATCCGTGGACGTGTCCCGCAAGTCAACGGTGTGCTGCCAGCCCAGATCCCGCAGCAGCGGTTCAAACTTCCGGGAGTAGGCCAAGGGAATGGCGGGGGTACCAACCGAGAGGGCGTTGAGGCAAGCGTGCATCCGAGATCCAATGACAACGTTGCCTGATGCCACTGCGGCACGGACCTCATCAAGATCCTTAGGGATAAGCACCTCAGCCTGGCTTTGCGCACTGTTCAGGAACTCCCTGATGGCCGGAACGTCATTATCTTTACTGGTGGGCTGTTGTGTGCCCACCCCTGGGTAAGGGTCTAGGACGTGGGCCAGAAGTGTCAGCTGCCGCCCTTGTGCGAGCAGCCCATCATGCAGGCGGGTCACAATATCCCGGTAAGAGCGGAAATCAACGTGGGGGTTGGGATTCCATAGCAATCCGGAAATGTTCAGGATCACGTCCCGGCTTTTCTCTACCTGGGGGACTTCCATGGCAAAGACAACGTCCGTGCTTTGCACATCCACTGCCCGGCCCAGCCTGGCGGCTGCGTCAGCGCTTTCGGCGTCCCGGACCATGAGCACTTTGGCACGAGAGAGGGAGCCTTTGGCAAGGAGTCTGCCGCGTTTGGAGTTGAAGGGCCCCACGGTCTGCGGGCCTAGCACCAAGGGAATTCCGGCCCGGCGCACGCACGCTGCCACGGCCGTCATGATGGTATGCCGCTTCAAGCCGTAAATATCAGCGAAGCTGTCTCCTGACCGGGTATCAATGACCAGATCAAAGCCAGAGAGCCACTTCTGCATGCCGCGGCGCCCGGTGACTTGTTCACGCACCAGTGAACGCAGCCGGCCCATGGGCAGGTGCGGGGAACCGTGCCCGTAGTTCACGAAGGTGATGGCGGCGTCTGGCCACACGCGCCGCACAAGCGCTGCGGTTCCTCGGCCCAGTGCACGGACTCCCAGGTTCGGTGAACTATCGTCTGCCCAGAGGACCAGCACCTGCAAAGGCCCTGGAGCTTGAGGTTGCAGCGCGGCTGGCCCTGCCCCGGTGCCGTTCATCATGCCAGGGCCTTCATATCAGCGAACCATTTCGGCAAGGCCAGGATCAGGTAGCCCAAGTTTGCCACGAAGATCAGGGTGTAGATGACGAAGAAATACTGGGGCCAGCCGAGTAAGAGGAAAATCAGGCACAGGACGCCGTAGTCCGTGGGGAGCCCCACCAGGGAGCGAAGGGGTGTGCTGGCTTTCGGTTCGGTGAGGTTCTCGGGGCCAGGATGCCTGGCTTTGAGCTGATCGTTGAGGATGCTGGCAAAGAAGGAGACAGCTGAAACCATGCTGAAACCCAGTGGTACCAGCAGCCAACCTTGCGGGCTCAGATTGAAATGCAAGAATGCGCTCAGCAATACAGCTAAATGCAGGGTTGAGCACTTGATGCAATCGAGAACGTGGTCAAGCCACTCCCCCGCCGGTGAACCGCCGCCGCGGAGCCGGGCCACCTGACCATCGGCAGAATCGAAGGCGTAGCCGATGACCAGCAACGCTGTGACAAGGACTCCCAGCCACACTGTTGGTGGCAGCACCGCTAACAAGATGATGGCACTGAAGGTAAAGAACGCACTGATCAAGCTGACGGTGTTGGGCGCCAGCCCCAGCAGGAAAGCCGCTGCGGCCACACGCCTGCCAAGAGGCCGGTTGACATAGATGGAATAGGCTGGCGCACCGCGTCCCCGCTTTTTCTGGGCCGTTTCAAGCTGTGCCATGGTGGCACGAAAACGGCCCCGGTGCGACTGTGCATCCTCGGCCACGGATTCACTCATCTCCTGCTCGTTTCAACGATCATTGGCAATGCCCCCAGAATGAATACTGCCCGCCCCTGTAACGGGGATTACGCACCACACTAGCCCTTGGACGCGCCAAAGACACGGACTTCTCTGGGCGAGATGATCTGATCAACAATCTCGGAAAGGTAATCCGTGTAGGCGTCAACACTGTGGCGTTTTTTGGCCGTCTGTAAGTCACGGGTGAGCCGTGCCTGCATGTCAGCCCACGTGGCCATCATCTTTTGTACCGCGTTGGCCAGTGCCACGGGGTCATTTGCCTTGACCGGAGTGCCCGCTTGGTAACCGGCAATGGCTTCAATCAAGCCTGTGGTTTCACTAGCAATGACCGGCCGTCCAGCGAGGATGGCCTCGACGGCCGTATTCCCGAAGGGTTCATCCGCGCGGGAAGGCACCACAACAATGTCACTCTGTGCCACCAAGTCCCAGATCTCCTCCTTGAAGCCCCGGAAGCGTACCTTTGTCTCAAGTTCGTAGTCACGGACCTGTTCGTGGAGCTGGTCCTGGTACCACTCATAGCCGGAATAGACGGCACCAATCAGATCTAGTTCTGCATCGACACCCCGTTGCTTGAGGATTGACAGCGCGTCGATGGCCACATCCACACCTTTGCGCGGCGAGAGCCGGCCAATGTAGGCCAGCCGCAGAGGACCCGCAAGCTCAGTGCGCACCGGTTCAGGGGTGGCGGGCCCGGGAACGGCGTTGTAGAGAACTTGGATCCGGGCGCCCAGCCGCTTGAAGGAGCTCTTGATGACTCCGGCGCTGAAGTTGCTGTTGGCAACAATGGCGTCCGCTGCGAACAACGGCAACGCCAACGCTTTTCTCATCAAGGCCCCGGTTGACGCTTCACCCTCATGGACGTGGACTAGCAGTGGTATGCGGTGCATTTTTGCCAGCATGTTCCACAGCGGAATGGTGATGGTATTGACGTAGATGAGCTCGGGCTGCAGCTGCCGGATCAGCCGCGAACCTTGGGTTATGCCCCGCAGGCTCTCTGTCACGGCATGGACAAAGCCCCGTGGTGTGAAAATGCTCTTGCGCAGGATGGGGCTGGGGCAGACAAGGACTTCCGCGCCCCGGGAGCGGAGCTCCGCTTCCAGCGGGCCTGCTTCCGCCAGTGACACGAACACTGCGTGACCGCCTTGCATCATGGCGGAAACGCTTGCCAGGAAAACTCTGTCGGATCCGTAGAGTTCCGCCGTTGGGTGCACCAAGAGAATCATGGATGCTTTTCCTTCCTATTTCTGCCAAATGGAGCTGATGGGAAGCGCGGCCTTGCTGGCGTCATTGGCTGGCAAGGCAAAGGCGTCTTCCAGGGTGCACACAACGCTGAAGGGTGTGGCTGCTTCCGTGTACGTTCCCGGAAGAACCTGTTGGCCGGTGATGAGAGTGGGGATCTGCTGCCCATCAGCTGCTGCGCCCCACGTCAGGATCAGCAAACTATTGTGTTCTTGTGCCCAGGCAACGTACCCGCCAAAATTCTTCTTCAGCCAAGCATCACTGTCAGCAATGGAGCCTTGGTGCCCGTCATGGTCCAGGTTAGGAACCACGTAGGAGACAGCAGGCAGCTTGGAGAAGTCGGAAGGAAACGCCGTCAGAGGCTGGTTGGCCGAGGCCGGGACAGCGGGCCAATTCACCCACGGATTATTGACACCTGCATAGCGGCCGCTCACGCAGCCGGTGAATCCGGCGTTGGGCAGATCCTCAGCAAAACCCGTGAAAGTCTTGCCGGCGCTTGCAAGCTGGGTGGCAATGTTGTCCGTGGTGAACGCCTGAGGGCAAAGCCCACCGGCGGCGTCCTGGGTCTGCCCCGAGAACAGGCTCAGGTTATCTGGCCCAGCCACCGTCTTGGACATTGTTGCCCCGTCCTTGGCCAGCGAATTGATGAAAGGGGCTTCTTGGTTGCCCATGACATCAGCCGATGACCGCTTGCCCATCATGACCAGAACAACATGCTCAGGCGTGGGGACCTCCGCCGCAGCCGGGGCTGCCGGGGCAGGAGCAGGTGCCGGGACCGCAGGAGCAACTGGTGCAGCAGGGGCAGCAGGTGCTGCAGGAGGATCAGCGGGCGCCACCGGAGCGGGCTTAGGGGCCGGAGCAGGAGCAGGTGCGGGCTTAGCCTCCGGAACAGTAGCCGCCGGTCCGGGCTTAGCCTCCGGAGCAGGTGCAGGTGCCGGTGCGGGAGCTAGTTTAGCGTCGAGCCCGGCAGCAGCCTTGTTCGCGGCGGGGGTTTGGCTGGTAGTGACCACGTAATCATCGAAACTGGTCTGAACAGCAGCAGTAGCTGAACCGGCAAGGTACGCACCCAGCCCAACACTGCCAGCAGTTTGCAAAGCAGCAGTGCTATCCGTAGCCGACGCCAACCACGCCACAGGCTCACCCTGACCCGCCGGCCAAATCTTCCCCTGCACCGTAGTGGGCGAAGTACCCGTCACTTGCAAACGCATGGTCAAGACCATGTTCGCTGAATACGTCAGAGACGGAACCTGGACCAACTTCAACGTCACCGAATCCCGCAACAACACCAACCACACAGACCCATCAGCCTTAACCCAGGACTTCATCGAATACGAGGACGCATCCACCCGCCGCCCAGCAACACTGGCATAGTTCCCACCACCAGTAGGCACACTATTCAACGCCACCGTCACCGTAGAATCCGTATCCGTAGAAGAGACCGAACCCAACGTGGCAAACCGTGTTGAACCAGCACCCAACGGCATCTTTCCCACACCGCCAGAAACCTGGAACATCGCCGCCGAACCAGTCAAAGACCAGGCCCCACCCGTATCAGCAGAACCCCAACCATTACTGACAGTGCGCCCAAACGCATCCTTGGCCACAACATTCGCCGGCTCCACAGGATCCGCAACCACCGTCACCGACTTCGTCACAGCCGCAGAAGCAAGCCCCTGATTATCAGTGACCACCAAAGAAACCGTGTAGCTACCAGCAACAGCATAAGTATGCGCCGCCGTCGCCCCCGTCCCCGTAGACCCATCACCAAACGCCCACGCATAGGAGGCAACCGAACCATCCGCATCCGAAGAAGCCGAACCATCCACAGCAACACCCAACCCCGAAACCACCGCAGCAAACCCAGCCACCGGAGCCACATTCGCGGCGGGGGCTTGGCTGGTAGTGACCACGTAATCATCGAAACTAGTCTGAACAGCAGCAGTAGCTGAACCGGCAAGATAAGCACCCAACCCAACACTGCCAGCGGTTTGCAAAGCAGCAGTGCTATCCGTAGCCGACGCCAACCACACCCCAGGCTCACCCTGACCCGCCGGCCAAATCTTCCCCTGCACCGTAGTGGGCGAAGTACCCGTCACCTGCAACCGCAGGTTCAACACCATGTTCGCCGAATACGTCAGAGACGGAACCTGGACCAACTTCAACGTCACAGAATCCCGCAACAACACCAACCACACAGACCCATCAGCCTTAACCCAGGACTTCATCGAATACGAGGACGCATCCACCCGCCGCCCAGCAACACTGGCATAGTTCCCACCACCAGTAGGCACACTATTCAACGCCACCGTCACCGCAGAATCCGTATCCGTAGAAGAGACCGAACCCAACGTGGCAAACCGTGTTGAACCAGCACCCAACGGCATCTTTCCCACACCGCCAGAAACCTGGAACATCGCCGCCGAACCAGTCAAAGACCAGGCCCCACCCGTATCAGCAGAACCCCAACCATTACTGACAGTGCGCCCAAACGCATCCTTGGCCACAACATTCGCCGGCTCCACAGGATCCGCAACCACCGTCACCGACTTCGTCACAGCCGCAGAAGCAAGCCCCTGATTATCAGTGACCACCAAAGAAACCGTGTAGCTACCAGCAACAGCATAAGTATGCGCCGCCGTCGCCCCCGTCCCCGTAGACCCATCACCAAACGCCCACGCATACGAGGCAACCGAACCATCAGCATCCGCAGAAGCCGAACCATCCACAGCAACACCCAACCCCGAAACCACCGCAGCAAACCCAGCCACAGGAGCCACATTCGCAGCGGTTACAGTGACGGTGCGGGAGGTGGTGGCCGGAACTCCAGATCCGGTTTTAACTGTGAGCACCACGGTGTACGTTCCGGGGTTGCTGTAGTTGTGGTTAGCCTGGACGCCAGTGCCAGCTGGCGTGCCGTCACCAAAGTCCCATTGATAAGAGGCAATGGTTTGCCCTGACGGTGCTGTGGACGCCGACGCGTTGACGGCGAGCGCCAAGTTGTTCGATGTTGCTGTAAACGATGCTGTTGGCACCCCTTGACCTGTTCCCAGTGCGTAGTGTGAGGCTACTTGCGCCGCAGAGAGCGCACTGTTGTACACGGCGAAATTATCCAGTGTGCCGTTGAAGTAGTTACTGGTGGGCGCGTTGGGCCAATTTCCCAGAGTGTCTCCGCCAACCCGCCAGTAGCCCAGGTAACTTTGGGCCGTGGTTGTTTGGGCATCGCTGCCCACCACCTGCCCATCCACGTAGAGCACCATGCCGGCGCTTCCCTGAGTGGCAACTACGTGGTGCCACGCGCCGTCGTTGTAGGCAGTTGCGCTGGTCACTGTCTTTGTTGCCCCTGTGTAGACACCAAAGGACAGTGCCCCGTTGTTCAGCATGTAAACATGCCGGTCATAGCTGGAAGAAGTTCCTGAATTGCTGGAACCGTACCCCATGAGCTTGCCGCCACTGGTGGTGGTTGTCTTGAACCACAGCTCAGTGGAGAACGCGGGGCTCACTGCCACTGTGGAGGTGGAGCCAATAACACCGTTGGCGGTGCCGTTGAAGGTGGAGGCTGGTGCCGTATCCCCGGCAATGGCTCCTCCCCCGGCGGGCGTTGTTCCAACTCCGGTGCCAACCTTGCCGTCATTGCCACCAACCCAGTCAGCCGCAGCGGTGGCTGCCGGGCCGCCCAGAGGCCAGAAGAGGGAAGGGTTGTCATTGAGAACACCGCTCACATAGGGCGATGCCACAGCAGAGCCAATGGTTAGCGAGACTTGTGGACTAGAGACGCTGTTGCCATCAGGATCGGAGGCCACCACGTAGTAGCTTTGGGCCGAGCCTGGAGGGAGCCCTGTATCGGTCAGAGTGATGCTTGGCAGGTTCCAATAGGTGGATTGCACGGTGCTCGTAGCCACTGGCTGCGCCTTGCCCACCCGCATCAAGCTGTAGTTCAGGAACAGATCATCCCTGTCCCAGTTGGCCAGGATGCTCACACGTGCCGAACCTGCTGCGACGGACTTGGCCGTGGGCGTCCACGCAGTCCCTGACAGCCGCGGGCCCTGCTTTGGACCGCCCGGCGGGTTTGAGGAGAACCTGACCAGTCCCTGTTGTTGCTGGTTGTTGACGCCCACAAATTCACCGCCAACAGAGATGAAGCCACCAGTCCCAACAATGGAGAAGCCCGCCTGTCCCATGCCGGTGGCGGTCCCGGTGAGCCAATCCGGATACCAGTCCACCACAGCGGGGGCAGGGTAACCGCTCCAGTCCTTGTAAATGCTGTTGACCCACGGACTGCGGCTTAGTGTGCCCTTGGGTGCTGCCGTGGTGGCGCTGGCGTTGCGCATGTTTTGCGGCTGCTTTTGCACCATGCCACCGGCCGATTCACACGCGTGCTCATGACTGGTGGTGTAGACAGTTGTGCCGTCCGAATAAACCCCGTAATGGTCTCCGTGGCAATCGGCAATCCACCGGATGCTACCGTCTTCTGGTGCGGCGGCAAAGGTGCCTTCCAGGTTTCCCACAGTGACATCGGCATACACCCAGCCTGTTCCGTACACGGCGTTTTGATCCGTGGTGAGTCCCCAAATTCCTGCTTTGCCGGCTCCGCTGCCACTTCCCTTACCGTTTTGAATGATGGTGGGTGCCTGCCACGGAAGCAAGGCTCCTGAGGAGAGGTCAAGGGCAGCCAGCCCGCGCTGCGAAACACCGTTGATGGTGCCAAAGCGGCCTGCCGCAATCAATTTATCCTTTTGCGGGGTCAGGACCATGGCGTCCACTTGCAGATCTGAGGTGGGCGCCCAGGCAAGCAGAGCGCCGCTGGTAGTGAAGGCGGCGAAGCTCTTGCGGACAACGCCGTTGCCAGCACCGATGAGCCCGGCAACATAAACCGCAGTATTTGTCACCACAATGGCGTTGACATAGGAGCCACCCACCGCCGCCTTGAAGGTGGATAAAAGCGTGCCGCTAGCTACATCAAAGGCCGCCAGATTAAAACGGGTCTGGCCGTCAACGGATGTGAAGGAACCGCCCACGTAGAGCTGTTTTCCATCCGGGGATGCCGCGAGCGATTTCACGGTGCCGTTGATCTTGGGGGCAAAGGATGTAATGATGCCCGTCCTGATGTCATAAGCCAAAAGGTTGCTGCGCGGCATGAGGTTGGTGCCGGGGGCAGCTTCAGCCGGGCGGGCGTTGGTGAACGCGCCGCCGGCGTACACAATGTTCCCAATGATTTGTTGAGTCCACACCACCCCGGAATCGATCTGCACGGTTGGCAGCCGGTCACTCGTCACAGTGGTGGCGCTGCGCTGTTCTATGGGGGCCGGGCCAGGCAGCAGATCTGCTGCCTGCGCGGGTACCGTGAAACCCATGACAGTGAGGCTCAATGCGCCCAGCAGCGCAGCCAGGAATATGAAGGACCGTCGCAGTGCTCGGGTAATGGTTTTCATCGCTTGTCCACCTCGGTTGTCATGGCGCATCAGGAAACACTGCCCACAAATTGGGCGCTTGCCTGACCGGCGGCATATTCCACTGACAGGCTCAGCCCGGTTCTGGCATTTGTTGGGATAAGAAATACGTAAACGCCCTGCGTAGAAGCTCCGGGTGCAAGCTCCCCTGAGAAGGGCAGGTATGGGTCTGAGGTTGTTGGCTGCCCCAGAACACCGCTGGCATTGCTCAGTGTCACTATTGCCGAATCGACACTGATGCTCTTGAGCGAGCCATTGCGAATGGAAACGAACATGGCCACGGCCGGGCCAGCAATTTCACCCGGTGTGGTTGCTTTTGTCTCCAAGGCTTCCGCCTTGGAGACGGTGATCGAGACCTTATCCGGCAGGGCCGCCGTCTTGTTGAGCTCAACTTTTGTCACCGGCCCGGGGCTGACTGCGGGAACCTTTTGCAAAATGGACCCGCCCGACGGCGCCGGAACAGGCTTGCTTCTCCCTGGCGCCACGCTTGGTGTTGCCACCGGCTGAGCCGGGGACGCCGCCGTGGGTGCCGCTGTGGGAACCGCTGTGGATGCAGCGCTGGCTCCCGCCGTGGAACCAGCCAGCGGTGCGGGATCCGCCGCCGTGGTTGAGGTACATCCGGTGAACAGGACTGCGGAAAAAGCCACCAACACCGTGAGCGCCACGGGTGCCAGTCTGTTTGCGCCAAAGTAACTCATGGTTTCACCTATTCCCTAGTGTTCCGCTGATTGCTGCTCCGGCACCCGATGCCGGCGAGGTCCTGCGCAGCTGTTTGGCCCGTTCACGGCTGCGGATCTCACGCGCCCTTACCAACCCGCTGAGAATTCCGCGGACATAGGCGCGCAGAGGTGCCGGTGAACGCAGCAATTGCCTACGCCCGCCCCGGCACAGAATCTCGTAAGAAACCTTGGGTGTTGCATAAATCCAGCTCCGGAATTGTTTTCCCTGAACATGTTTAGCGCCGTAGAGCAGGCGGTTGCGGATGTTGTAGAAATAGTAGATTTCTGATTTGGTCCCCTCCCCGCTTACCCCGGTTTGTGTTCCGCCAGGGTCATGCACCGCGGAAATTTCGCGAAGGACAGCCAGGCGCCCGCCGTGACTGACAACCCGCCGTGAGAGGTCCACATCTTCCCAATACAGGAAGTAATCTTCATCAAAGCCGCCCACTGTCCGCCACATCTGCCCGGAGATGGCAAAGCAGGCTCCTGACAGCCACGGTTGGTGCGGTCCATCCGGTAGCGGACTGCGGCGGCTCGCCACCCTCCCCGAGGCCGGGTACAAATCCATCCCGTCAAACCACACCTCGCCACTGCTGGTCCTGATCAGGGGTGCGGCCATGAGAGTTGCCTCGGCAGCGACTGCGCAGACCAGCGCCACCAGGTCACCGGTGTCAATCCGGGCATCAGGATTGAGCACTGCCAGCGCCTGGGCCCCCTCGCTCAAGGCCACAGCTGCCCCCGCATTGACAGCGGCGCCAAATCCCCGGTTGCTCTCCAACGCTAGAACGCTCCAGCCGTAACGGGTGGCCAGCACGTTGAGCCGGGCTAGTTCCGTGGCACTGGTGAAATTATCAACAATGACAATGCGGCCCCCAGCTGCTTTCAGCTCAAGTCCTTGGAGGTTTTCCTCCAGAAGGTTCGAAGAGCCGTAGTTGACAACTAGCAAGGCGAAAGCTGTGGGAGTTCCCCCTGAAATATGCGCCATGGCCCCTCCTAACCCACATCTGAATTGACGGCAAGCCTGCTGTGTATCCCCGCACCGTGCTTCGCTTGGTGGTCAAGCGCGTTTTCAAAAACCCGCAGGTGTTCAGCACCTGTGGACTGCCATGACCGTGCCGATAAGTTCGGTGCGGTTCTGGAGGAATGCTCGCGCAGACGCATGAGTGTGCCTTCTACAGCGGCTGCCGTGAGCTCATTCCTGAACAGATACACCCATCCGGGCCCTGCCTCTTCTTGTAACAACCGGTTGACGGGCGTATCAGGTAGCAGTACCGGACGGTCTAAGGACAGCGCCGCCATGGCCGCACCTGAATTGTGCATAGCGCAATACGGCAGAACAATCAGTTCTGCTTGGGTGACGGAGGCCACCAACTCGGCATCGGAGAGGTAACGGAAATCGAACTCCACCCGGTCATCTCCCTGTGCCATCTCCAGAAGGTTGTGGCTGATCTCTTCCGTTGCGGCTTTGCCGGAAATTGATAGGGTCAATCCCGCCAGCTCGGTTTTCAGAAAGGATTCGAGCAGGGTTTCCACTCCCTTATAGCGACGGATCAGACCAAAAAAGGTGATGCGCCCTGGTGTGGGTTCGTTAACAGCTATGCCGGCAAACCAGTCCCGGTAATGGCCATGCAAGATGGTGGAGGCCGGCATGTCCGGGCCATGGTCGGTGCTGCTATTGAGGGTGATGGTTACGCGGGTTAGGCGCTCCAGCCACCCTTCTAACAGCAGTTGGCTGCGGGACAGGGATTCATGCGGCGCTATATTGTGCCGGGTTCGCACCACGGGTTTCCCCGATAGTTGAAGGCGGGCCAGGACCGCGGCAAACGACAGTTCACGGGCAACGCCCTTGAGCCCGCGGTTTCCAGCGTAAATCACCTCGGGCCAGTGAACGTGAAAAACATCGTAAGGCGCAAAGAGCGCACGCTTGAAGGAGAATGTGAGCACTTCGCACCCCGGCTCCTGTTCCAGAGCCCGGGCCAATTGCACAATATAAGGATTGGTTGTGGGCCTCGGTTCAGCAAAAGATTCCAACACACGCACCGTTGTTCTAGATTTCATCGTGATGCACCATGCTCCGGAACCACAGTGTGGCGCCTCAGCGGCGCGTTGAGTTCAATCTCCGGCACCGGAACCACCCGGCCCAGATCCCGCCTGACTAAGCGCAGGCACAGATTCTCATAACTATCAGCAACGTCATCCCAGCAATACGCTCCGGCCCGTGCCAAGGCCTTTGCTCCACGGAGGGCAACGTTTGATTCGGCACATTCTGCAGCGGTTACCAGTGCGGGAATTTGTTCTTCAGTAGAAAAGTACTGGCCGGCGTCTGCGAGTACTTCCCGGTTGAAATTCACGTCAAAGGCATTGGTGGCTGCACCGGCACCCATGGCTCGCAGCAGAGACGGGTTGGTCCCTCCCACGGAGTGCCCATGCCAGTACACCAAGGCGTGTGAGTAGAGCTCGTTGAGAAGGTCCTGGTCCCATACTCCGCCCAGAAACCGCACCCGTGAATCAGCAGCGTTGTGTATTTGTTGGGTGTACTGCTCCGAATACGGTGCCGAGCCCACCACTACCAGCGGGTACTTTGCATCGCTACGGCTGAAGCCTTCAACAATGGTGTGCACATGATTTTCGGGTTCAAAGCGAGCAACCAGCAAATGGAATTTACCGGGTGTTAAACCGATGCCGCGAAGTTTTTCCGAACCTATGGCCCCCAGAATGGGGGCGCCGTAGGCCATCAAATGAGTTTTTGCGCCATATTTGGTGGCGTAGTATTCCTGGATGCCGGCGGCATCGGCAATGAGGGCATTGGAACAACGCACGGCCATGCGTTCTGCCCACTGGTAGTAGCTTTTGCCGGCACTGCCCCATTTGGCCCGCTGCCATTCCAACCCGTCAACGTGAGTGGCCACAGGAATTTGTGCGGCTCGCAGAACCGGCAACCACGGCGCATTGGCGGCGTTGAAAACCACTGCCGCGTCCACCCGATGGGCCAGAAGATGGCCAGTGGAAAGCCCCGTGTGCACCAAGGTTTCCAAGGACCGGCGCCGGGGCGCCGGCAGCGTCACCAGGTTCATTCCCAAGTACGTTGTTGGCGGAGGTGAACTTGCGTTAGTTTGCCGGCAGTAGACAGTAACTTCATGCCCGCGTTCAGCAAGCCTTCGGCCCACTTCTTCTACACACGTTTCAAATCCGCCATAACGCGCAGGCACTCCCCGTGTACCGATTAGTGCGATGCGCATTGCTTGCTGCCGATCATCTGACCGAACCATAATTGCCCCCAGACATCTTTTTTTTGTAATAATGAGACCTGCAGACCGTCTTCGCGGCTGCGTTGATGAGGTTCACCGCACTAGTCGATGAATCTTTTTTGCCTCCTCGCTCTCTCGCTCCAGAAGCTCAAGCGTTCGCCTCAAGATGGTGCTGGATGTGTGGACGGTATAGGGAAAATAGATAATTTCAACGCCTAGCGGCGCAAATTCCTGTTCGAGTTCTAATCCCTTGGCTGTGCCCTTCCAGTCATCGCCTTTGAAGAGAACGTCAAACGTGGTTTGGCGCCACATATCCACCTTGCTCGCCAAGGTTTCTGCTATTGCCTCATCCACGAATCCAACATTGCGGACTATTTCAAGGCGTTCACACAGCGGGATGACAGGTGTTCGGCCCTTACGGGCAATCAGCAACTGATCGGAGACCACCCCGGCGATGAGAAAGTCGCAGCGTGAGCGGGCTTGGCGCAACAGGTTTAGGTGGCCAACATGAAAGAGGTCAAAGGCCCCGGCTGCGTATCCAATTCTCATTGCCATGTCATTCTCCGCGTAGTGTGCTTTGCACTGGGAGGACTTTCAAAATGGCGCAATGAAGAATTTCGCAGCCACACATGGGGTGTCACTACTGCTCCGGTAATTAACGAAATGCAGCGTACCCCCGGGTACCCCTGGCAAAACATGTGAGACCTTCTTGTAATAGACCTTGCGTCAAGTGGTTAGTCCTTGTTAGTCCCATTAAAGAATCAACTCAGCCCGAAAGCACTACACGCCACTACCCGATTCGGGCAGCACAAAAGGGGCCGTGTACTTGTGTAGTACTTGCATATTTGTGAGGACTACTTGGTTTGCACAGTCGTGTCCCAGCTGTGTCCTAGAAGTTGCTGGCAAGTTTTGGGCGCAGCTGATAGGCCCGGGAGTTTCGGGCACATGTCAGCGCAAATCGCGCGGGTCAAGCGGGATTGGTGTTTGCTACTTTTTAGAGCAGTTCTTGTTCCAGAAGCTGCAGCAGATAGCTTCCATAGCCGCTCTTGAGCATGGACTCGGCGCGCTGGCGTAGTTCTTGGTCACTGAGGAATCCTTGGCGCCAGGCAACCTCTTCCGGGGCGCCTATTTTTAATCCCTGACGGCTTTCTACAGTGCGCACAAAGGTGGAGGCATCATTGAGATCGGCAAAGGTACCTGTATCCAGCCAAGCTGTTCCTCTAGGCAGGATTTCCACATGGAGTTCCCCACGCTCTAGATAGGTGCGGTTGATATCCGTAATTTCCAGCTCTCCGCGCGGAGAAGGCTTTAGATCTGCGGCGATTTCGATGACATCATTGTCATAGAAATACAGCCCAGGCACAGCGTAATTGCTGCGCGGCTTCTCCGGCTTTTCTTCCAGTGAGAGAACTCGCCCGTCGGCGTCGAAATCCACCACACCGTAGGCCCGGGGGTCCTTGACCCAGTAACCAAATATGGAGCCCCCGGAAACATATTCATGCTTTTGCAACTGGCCACCCAAGCCGGGACCATAGAAGATATTATCTCCGAGCACCAGTGAAACGGTGTCATTACCTATGTGTTCGCGTCCTAAAATAAACGCTTGCGCCAAGCCCTCAGGTTCCGGCTGGACTTTATAGCTGAGGTTGATACCGAATTGGGAGCCGTCACCTAGAAGCCGCTGAAATTGTTCGGCATCGTGGGGCGTGGTGATAATCAGGATGTCACGGATCCCGGCCAATATCAGGGTAGAGAGCGGATAGTAGATCATGGGCTTGTCATAAACCGGAACAAGTTGCTTACTAATGCCCAGAGTAATTGGGTGAAGCCGCGAGCCGGTTCCACCTGCAAGAATGATGCCACGCATTATTACCGTCCTGTACCTTGTTTGCATGGCACCTACAGCTACGCTGTTGCCATGATGCAAATACTGGTGACCGGCGGTGCCGGTTTTATTGGGTCCAACTTTGTCCACTATGTCATGGCTCACACCAACTTTGAGGTGATGGTGGTGGACAAATTGACGTATGCCGGGAATCTGGCCTCGCTTGCGGGCCTGGACCAGTCCCGCTTCCGCTTCATAGAGGGCGATATTTGCGATGCGGAACTGATGGATGAGCTGGTGTCCGGCGTTGATGCAGTGGTCCATTACGCGGCGGAATCGCACAATGACAACTCCCTTGCAGACCCAGCACCATTTTTGGCCACCAACATCATGGGTACCTACACCCTGTTGGAGGCTGTGCGCAGGCACGGGAAACGCTTCCACCACATTTCAACGGACGAGGTGTACGGCGATCTTGCCCTCGATGACCCGAACCGTTTCACTGAGCACACCCCGTACAACCCATCAAGCCCCTATTCCTCAACAAAAGCAGGATCAGATCTGCTGGTCCGGGCTTGGGTGAGATCGTTCGGGATTGCGGCTACCATCAGCAATTGTTCAAATAATTACGGCCCGTACCAGCATGTAGAAAAATTCATCCCCCGCCAGATCACCAACGTGATTGACGGTGTGCGGCCCAAGCTCTACGGTTCCGGAGAAAACGTCCGCGATTGGATTCACGCGGATGACCATTCCTCTGCTGTTCTGACCATTTTGGAAAAAGGCACTCCGGGAGAAACATACCTGATCGGTGCTGACGGCGAACACAATAACAAGGCCGTGATCGAGGCAATATTGACCGAGATGGGACAGGATTCGCACGCCTACGATCAGGTTAGCGACCGTCCCGGACATGATCTGAGGTACGCCATTGACCCCACACGGTTACGCACAGAACTTGGCTGGCGCCCCTCTCACGCCGATTTTTCCGCCGGGCTGGCAACAACCATCCAATGGTACAAATCCAACGAGTCCTGGTGGCGTCCGCAAAAAGACGCCACGGAAAGTAAATATGCAGCCGCGGGCGAGCGGGTTGTGGAAGCACAAGTAAAGACGGCGGCCAAACGATGAATCCAACAGCGTCACCTCACGGCCCGGTCTTTGGAAAGTCTCTTGGCAGGCGGTATACCCCCATTCCGGGTGTTCTTCTTTTTGATCTGCCAGTCCATGGCGATAACCGTGGCTGGTTCAAGGAAAACTGGCAGCGTGAGAAAATGGCGGCTGCGGGGCTGGCTGATTTCACTCCCGTGCAAAACAACATTTCCTTCAATGAAACAGCTGGCACCACCCGTGGCATCCATGCCGAGCCTTGGGATAAATTCATTTCAGTGGCCACGGGCGCAGTGTTCGGTGCCTGGGTTGACCTGCGCGAAGGAGCATCCTTTGGCACCGTTTTCACCACAGTGCTGGACCCGTCCTGCGCTATCTACGTACCTGCCGGGGTGGGTAATGCCTTCCAAACCTTGGTAGATGACACGGCTTACTCCTACCTGGTCAACGATCACTGGTCAGCGGCAGCTCAACACCTGTACACATTCCTCAATCTTGGTGATACTACAGCGAACATCCCCTGGCCTATCCCCCTAGACCAGGCGGAATTATCGGAGAAGGACAAAAACCATCCTTTCCTCTCCGAGGTTGTACCCATGAAGGGCAAAAAAACGCTGGTACTGGGCTCCAACGGGCAGTTGGGCCGCGCCATCAAGGCATTTCACGGCGCAGACCCCCACGTGGATTACGCAACACGCAGCGACCTTGAGCTGGCCGGCCCGGCACCCTTCTCCAGCTTTGACTTCACTGCTTATGACACCATCATCAACGCAGCCGCCTATACGGCTGTGGATGGGGCGCAGACACAGGCCGGGCGAGCCGCCGCGTGGGCAGTCAACGCCACAGCTGTTGCTGCGCTGGCGAGCGCCTGCACACAACACAACATCACGTTGGTGCACATCTCCAGCGACTACGTCTTTGATGGCAGCCTGGAAGTGCACGGTGAAGAGGAACCCTTCTCCCCCCTGGGTGTCTATGGCCAGTCAAAAGCTGCAGGTGACGTGGCTGCTGCCACCACACCCAAGCACTACATCATCCGCACCAGCTGGGTGATAGGGGACGGCAGCAACTTTGTTGCCACCATGGCCACACTCGCTGCCAAGGGTGTGAAACCAAGTGTGGTCAACGATCAATTTGGGCGCCTCACCTTTACCGAGGATATTGTCCACGCCGTGAAGCATCTTTTAGACACACGCCCACCGTACGGCGCCTATAACGTCAGCAACACCGGACCCACTCAAAACTGGGCTCAGATTGCTGCGGACGTCTATGAACACCTCGGGTACCCCCGTGACTTCGTGACAGGAATTAGTACGGCAGACTACTTTGCCGATAAGGAAAACATTGCTCCCCGCCCTGTCCACTCAACGCTGAATCTCGCCAAGCTCCAAGCAGTAGGGAACTCTCCGCCACCGGCAGCTCAACGGCTTGGCGAGTATCTGCAGTCACGGCGGGAGAGGTGAGCGGGGTGCGGGCCGCAGTGGTTGGTGGGGGCATTATTGGTGTTGCGGTGGCCCGGGAACTGCTGCAGTCAGGATCTGCCACCGAGGTGGTCCTGTACGAGAAGGAAAACGAACTCGCCCAACACCAGACCGGGCACAATAGTGGCGTGGTCCATGCCGGCCTCTATTACGAACCAGGCAGCCTCAAAGCGCGGCTGTGCAGGCGCGGTGTCAGCTTGCTACAGGATTTGGCTCAGCGGCAAAATCTGCCTTTCGATGAATGCGGGAAGGTGGTGGTGGCACGGGACGGCAGTGAGCTTGGACGCCTTGCCACCATTCTGGAACGGGCCCGTGCCAACGGTGTTCCCGGCGTCCGGATGATCGACGGCGGGGAGCTGGCCCGGATTGAACCTCATGCCCGCGGCATTGCGGCACTGTACTCACCCACCACGGCCATCACCGATTACAAGGCAGTAACACTGGGCTTGGCCCGTGAGTTTGAAGAGCTCGGCGGCGAGGTTCGCCTTGGCCTGCCCGTCACGGCGTTGGCGGATAAGGGCTCTGGAGTGGGCGTTGGCACCAGTTCCGGTTCAGAGAATTACGAGCTAGTGGTCAACTGTGCCGGGCTGCAATCCGACAGGGTAGCCAGAACCGCCGGGGATGAGAATTTCCCGCGCGTCGTGCCTTTCTTTGGGTCCTATTTCCTGCTCAAGGACACCAGCCGCCATCTTGTGAACGGACTCATTTACCCCGTCCCGGACCCCCGCTACCCTTTCCTGGGGGTGCATCTGACCAAGCGGATCGACGGCGAAATTATGGTGGGTCCCAATGCTTTCCTCGCAGGTGGCCGGGAAGCCTATGCGCCGTGGCAGCTCTCGCCCAAGGATTTGGCGCAAACTCTCTCGATGCCAGGGTTTTGGCGCTTTGCCGCAGGCAATATCCCGGCAGCAATCCGTGAAGGACGCACTGTTCTTAGTAAACGCTCCTTTATTGGCGCGGCCCGTGATTATGTCCCGGACCTCACCCTTGGCGATGTTCGCCCCGGCAGCCGCGGCATACGCGCGCAGGCCATGAATGGTGATGGCAGCCTTGTGGATGACTTCGTCATTACAGGTTCGGCGAGGATGGTCCACGTACGCAATGCCCCCTCCCCCGGAGCCACATCATCCATGGCAATTGCCGAGCACATAGTCCGCGAGATCACGGGCTAAATCCGCCCTCCAGCGACCCAAAAATTACCTGCCCCCTGCGCCACAAACCAAGTACACGCCAGCATGAGCACTGCTACTTGCAAGTACCAAGCTACTCTGGCGGCCGCTTCTGCGTGCCCATAAAGTCGGCATCGATACGTCTTTTTCTGGCATGCCGAACCTCAGCGTGCGGTGCCATCTTGGACGTGTCCGGCTGTGTTCTCACCCATTGCGAACATAGCGGGTTCACACTCAAACGGCCGGGGGGCAAATGTACATCTGCATGTCTACGTGCGCGGAGATCCGTGGGCAACGTGAGAGTGCTAACCCATGCCCCAACGTCTGCCGAATGTGTTTCCCACAAACATTCCTTGAAGAGGTTGGCCGATCCACCTGCGGAATTTCCCGCACGCTGACCGGCAGTTTGGCCCGCCTCTCACCGCAGAAGGCAGGTCTTCACCGTGGCCATTGATGTTCCCGAATCCATGTACTCAGCAGGCATTCCAGTCCATCTGGTTGATTTTGAACGCACCATGTCAATTATCTCTCACCGGCTGGTTGAAGCCGCCCAGATACCCCTTTGTGTTGTGTCCATCAATCTCGATCACATTCACCATTTCGGCACCTCAGGCCGCTGGAATGGCGCTTTGGAACATGCGGGCCCTTCGGAGTTCCTGAATTTGATTGACGGCGCACCTATTGCGGCACAGGCCAGGCGTTCAACGGGCCGGGTGTGGCCGCGGCTTGCTGGCAGCGACCTTATTGAACCAATCCTGGAAAAGGCGATCGGGCACGGATCTCGTATTGGGTTTCTAGGTGGCTCGCTCGAGACTCAGCAGGCTCTGCAAACCCGTTTTGCTGCCGAACGCCCTGACATGGCTATTTCCGGGTGGTGGTCCCCCGAGCGGAGTCAATTATCCAACCACGGACTGTCCAAAGAATTGGCGGCGGAAATCCGTGCCGCCCAAACCGATGTGCTGGTTGTGGGGCTGGGAAAACCCCGTCAAGAGTTGTGGATGGCAGAATACGCCGCCCACACTGGTGCCAAGGTACTGCTCGGATTCGGCGCTGCCGTGGATTTCATGGCCGGAAAAGTTGCCCGCGCCCCGCGGTGGGCCTCGGACAACGGTCTTGAATGGGCGTGGCGTCTCTCCCGCGAGCCGCGGCGACTGAGCCGGCGCTACCTAGTGGACGGGCCGTCGTCGTACGTGGCACTGCGTGCCAGCACGGGCGTGAAAACTGCGCCGAAGGGCCATACCTCCAGGGAGCCGTATCGGATCAAAAGTGCCCGAGCCGTCCCCGTTGCCGGAAGCTTTGCCGGGCCGGAGGACACGGCGGATGTGGCAGTTCTGGTTGTCACCTACAACAATGCCGACGATATACCCAAGCTACTGAAGTCGTTGCGGGAAGAAACGGCGGATCATTGCCTTCGGGTGATTGTTGCGGATAATTCCTCCTCCGATGCAACACTGGAGACGCTAGCCGCCCATCCTGACGTCATCACCGTCAGCACCGGAGGTAACCTTGGCTATTCCGGTGGTATCAATGTTGCTGCCAAGCTTGCCGGCACAGCCGAGCACCTCTTGGTCCTGAACCCCGATCTATCTGTGAGCCGGGGTGCCATCAAGGCAATGTTGGCCCGTATGCGCCATTCGGGTGCTGGGGCTGTTGTGCCGCGCTTGCTCGATGACGACGGCCAAATTTATCATTCACTGCGCCGGGAACCTTCGCTGTCCAGAAGTATTGGCGATGCGGTGGTTGGTAGCCGTTTCCCGGACCGCCCGGCGTGGCTTTCGGAAATAGAAACAGATGCAGAAAGTTACGTTTACGCCAGGCAGGTCTCATGGGCCACAGGAGCCGCGATCCTTATTCGTAGCGAGCTGGCCGCGAAACTAGGCCCGTGGGACGAACGGTTCTTCCTGTATTCCGAGGAAACCGATTACTTCCGCAAGATTCGAAACGCTGGCGGAACCATCTGGTTTGAACCTCTCGCTGTCATGAACCATGAACGCGGCGGTTCCGGTAGCTCAGCCGGCCTCACGGCTCTCATGGCCGTCAATAAGGTCCGCTACGCCCAAGCTCACCATTCCCGGCTCTACTCACTGGCCATGCGCGGCATTGTGGCAGCCGCTTCGGTGGCACGTGCCACCCAGCCCGGGCACCGAATGGCGGCGGGGATGCTGTTGGGCATGCGGTCCTGGGAGAACCTGCCCAAGGCTTCACCTGGTGCACGGCCTCTGCATAGAGCAGAGGGGGCGTTTCCTTCCGGGACCGTGATCATCCCGGCCTATAACGAAGCGGGGGTCTTGGCGAGGACTCTTCGTCCGTTGGCGAATCTGGCCGCTTCCGGGGCCATTGAAGTCATTGTGGCCTGCAATGGTTGTTCAGATGGGAGCGCTGCAGTCGCCTCAACATTCCCGGGAGTAGTGGTTCTTGACCTGCAAGAGCCGGGCAAAACTTCAGCGCTGAATGCCGCTGACGCCATCGCCACACGCTGGCCCCGGATCTACCTTGACGCGGACATCGAGATCACTGCCGGAGCACTTGCCGAGGTCTTCGCCCATCTGGCCCAGCCTGGGGCTCTGGCTGCCCGCCCCACCTTCCGTTATGACACCTCCGGAGCCGATCTGCGGGTGCGCTCCTACTACAGGGCCAGGACGCGGATCCGCGGAATGCAACAGCATCTTTGGGGTGCTGGCGCGTACGCTGTGAGCGCGGCCGGGCACGCCCGTTTTCCCACCTTTCCCGAGGCCACAGCGGATGACGCCTACGTAGATTCGTTGTTTATGCATGGCGAAAAGGTCATTTTAGATACGCCACCGCTTTTGGTGCGGACACCGCGCTCCACCCGCGAACTACACCACACCCTGCGCCGGATTTATCGCGGTAATCATGAACTTGCTCCCGGCACCGCCATGAGCTCCGGATTGGCGAATCTTGCTGCGAGCATTACCGGCCCTCTGGAACTTATGGACGCTGGGGTTTATGCATCGTTGGCGTTCGCTGGCAAGTTGCGCAGAGGCAATTCACTGACTGTGGGCGGCGGATGGGACCGGGATGAAAGCAGCCGCTTGGCCTAGTTCAAACAGGGGCGGAGCCTTCCAGGCCAGCCGACGCGCCGAGGTAGTATGTTACGATTTCATCTCGGGGGGAGATTGCCTAGGTCTAAACGACAATCCTTCAGGACTATCCCAATCATGCAAAACATCACTGATCGCAAGCAGTCTGAGCGGGGTTCAACCCGCTGGGACTTCAAAAGCCGTCGAAAATCAACAATTGCCGGAATGGCGACCCTAGCTCTGCTAGTTCCACTTTTTGTGGCGACAACTTCAGGAAATTCGCCCAGTTACGCATCAGCAGTTTCAGTTATCGACGCTTCTGCGCCCGGTGTCCTTGTGGACCCGGATACCGTTTCTGTTGAACTGGGAGCCAAATTCACAACGTCGCAAGATGGCTCCGTTTCGGCCATCCGGTTCTACAAGACTGCCGAGAATACAGGGCCTCACGTAGCGAATTTATGGTCTCCGCAGGGACGTATCCTGGCTACCGCTACTTTGCCCTCAACATCTGAAACGGCATCAGGATGGCAGACGGTGACCTTGCCGGAGCCAATCAAGATTGCCGCGGGGCAGAAGTATCTGGCTTCCTACATCGCTCCGAACGGTCGGTACTCAGCTGATGAGCAGGGCTTGAGGGAAGCAAAGAGCAAGGGACCACTGACCATTCTGGCTGGCGGAGGCGTTTACGCCTACGGCAAGGGTGGCACTTACCCGAGCAGTAGCTACAACAACTCCAACTACTACGTTGACGTAGTCTTCAACCCGGCTTCAAGCACCGAGCCGACGGCACCACCGACCACCGCACCCCCCACGACAGCACCGCCCACCACAGCACCACCAACGACAGCACCGCCCACAACCGCACCGCCGACCACGGCACCGCCCACAACGGCGCCGCCCACAACCGCACCGCCCGCCAATCCTCCTGTCGCCGGGGACTTGAACCTTCCCCGGATTCCCTGGGAAGGCGGGGCAAGCTATTGGAAGCAGTTCAAGCACGCCAATGATGCCGGGTGGTCAGATCCTTCGTTCTTCCCCATCACGGTCTGGTACAACGGCATCAGCAGCAACGCTGAAGCCCAGTATGACAAGAAGGCGGGTTTCAACACCTACATCGGCATGGACGCCAACACGCCCTACAGCCTCTTCAAGGACAACGATGTTTACTGGATCGGCGGAAAACTCAACAACACCTTCACCGATGACAGCACCAACTGGGTGGGTAACTTCCTTGACGACGAGGTTGACGGCCGTTTCACCCCTGAAGCAGGCCGCAAGTGGATGCAATCGATGAAGGACGAATACGCCGGAAACGGCCGTTTCAATTACTCCAATTTCACCCAGATGGTCATTAGCAATGACATGAAGGCCTCCGATTCTCAGGCCTACGTCAATAACTACACCGACGCGGTTTCCTTGGACATGTACTGGTACACAGTTCCGTTCTGCAGTTGGACCCCCTACCGCCAGAACTACATCACGCCCGTTTACCAGGAAAACTGCCGAACCGCCTCAAGCTACGGCAAGACCATGAAGTCCCTTCGCCAGCAGGATGCCGCTGACGGCAAACTGCAGGCACCGTGGCAGTTCATTGAACTGCTCAATGGCGGCCCGGGCGGCGGACCGTTCACGGACAACATCACCCCGGGACAGTTGCAAGGTGCCGTGATGAGCTCCATCATCAATGAGGCGCGCGGCTTGGTGTACTTCAATCAGAGCTTGTCCGGACCGTGCCAAGGTGGCAGCCTGCTGCGTCAGTCACAGGTGAGCAACAATTTCTGCGGTAAGCCCCAGGTTGATGCAGCTGCCAAGGTCAACAACCAGATCCACAAGCTGGCACCTGTTCTAAATACCCAGTCTTACGAGTACTCCTTTGGCGCGGGACTGGACACCATGTTGAAGACCTCGAACGGCTCTGCCTATATCTTTGCCATGATCGACGGCAGCTCAAAGCCAGGTAGCCGTGTTTTCCAACTCCCTAAGGACATCAAGGCCAGTTCCGTTGAGGTTGTGGATGAAAACCGCACCATCAGCGTCGGCGCTGATGGAAAGTTCACTGACAATTTTGCCAATGAATACAGTTACCACATTTACAAGATCGGCTAGCCTTCACCAGCCTTTTCGACGGGGTGCGGTCCGGACCATTCGTTCGGGCGGCACCCCATTGGCATTTGCCGCGAGCTAGTTTCTTTTCCTGATCCTTCGAAGCTGGCGGATTCCCCGGTCCACCACAATGGCCGAACTCATAGCGGTGGCAGCGCCCAGCGCAGCAATGGCCAGCAGAGCATATTTTGAGCGGACGGGTATGTACTCCACCGTGACTTGTGCCGGTTGCCTCTCGCTGGTGATCCGGGACTTTTCCCAGATGCCCATCTGCGCCTGTGGCAGCACCACAAGTTTCTCAATATCGGCAGTGATTTTCTCGGCTGTCAAGATCACATCTTGCGGGTTGGATTTCACGATCTCCACCGCTATCGCGGGACTGTTGAAGTTGGTCTGCCATTGCCCTCCGGCACTGGGAAGGTAGACAGCCACAGCATTCCTCAGGCCCGAGCCATAGAGCGGGGCCGAGGTTGGCACCACTGGAGCATTTACATGCCCATCCGCATACAGCCTCTGCACCACGGCCGCAAAGTGCACCACCGATGACGCTTCCGTGCGCAAGGCATTACCCTTTGTTGCCCCCGCCGGCGCCTGGAGCTCTATATTGAACTTCGCATAATAGACCCCCGGCGCACTACGCGCCACCATGGCCATGGGGATAAAAATCAGCAGCACTGCCAGACCCACATACCAGCGTCGACGCAAGGATCCACTCAAACGTCTGGCTCCGGTGTTCTCTTGGGGATCACCACCGTGCGCGCCGGGCGCGTCCAACTCAGCAGGTACAGTCTGCCTGATGTTCCAATGCCCTCCGCTGAGGCCAATCATGAGAAAGAGCATGCCGACTGCCTGCGGAAAATGGAACGAGTCAAAAAAAGCGCTCAGCAGGGCACCGGCCATTACAGCTGCGCAAAGTGCAGGGCCAAGGGCACCAATGAGCGGATCGGGTGCGCGCCGCCGCAGAAAAGTTGTCACCATGGCGGTCAGCACAAGCAGGGAAAACGCCACCGTACCAATCACACCCGTCTCAATGATGAAGCCAATGTACTGGTTGTCAAAGATGCGGTACTGAGGTCCCATGGTGCCTAATCCACGGCCAAACAAGGGTGAAATGCTAAGGTAGTCTCCAACAACCGAGTAGCTCTCGGTACGTGAATCCACGCTGGGGTCATTACCGGAAAACATGCCTAAAATAGTCCCGCTCAGCCCTGGCACCAGAGCGTACATGACCACCGCCCCGCCGCAAGCAGCCCAGATTGCCATCTTCTTCACTGCTGGTTCCCACGTTGGAATGAGCACCAGGAGCACGGCAATAATCCCCAGCAGTGCAGACCGGGTGACTGACAGGAACGCCGCCATCAGGATCGCGGCTGTAGGAAACCAACGAATAAACATTCGCTTCCGGGATTCACCGATGGCCATTGTCAAAGCAATCGGGAGGATCATCGAAAGCACAGCGGCGTATTCCAGGGCATGCCTGGCCGTTGATTCCGGCCTAACGAAGTCACCTCGAGTATCCACGCCTCCGGTCCCGCCCGAGGCCAAGCCCGGGATTTGGAGAGAATCCACAAAGTTCAGTCCCGTAAAGAACTGCATGAGACCCAACGCCGCATAGAGTCCCCCAGCCAGTGCGATGCGCCGCAACAACACCAAGAACCGTTCGCGGCTCTCGATTCCGTCATTGGCAAGCAGGACCACTCCTACATAGGAGGCCACGTTCACCAAGACCAGGTTGGAGGCGTTCTGGTCAATGAACGGCAACGAGGAAAGCGCCGCTACCGTGTAGCTTGCCAAAACAGCCAGGGCAAAGATCACGAACGCGATTCGCACCGGTTGCACCCTACGAAATTCATCGGGCCGCTGATGACGAACCTGATGCCAAATCCACCAGAGCAGAATGCCAAGTCCAAAAATGGTTGAGAGCGAGCCGGCTCCTCCCAATGGCGCAATACCGCGGTCGGAGGGGACTGCCACCAGAAGAAACAAATAGATAGAGAGCACCGTCACCGCATCTGGTGATTGCAGTTTCCGTGGCGGCGGCAGCTTCCTGCTCTTTGCTTGCTTTGCCGGCAGGGGTTCTGCCGCGCGGGTCTCAGGTGCCAACATCTGCTGATTCGCTGCTCTCAGCGCGGCCCTTCTCTACCCCGTCCCGGTACTTTTGCCGACGAAGGCCGGTATCTGCGCCGGGCATGGCTGGGTCCGCCTGCTTGCCAGTGACAATAGCTCGTGGGCCCATCGGCTGGTCAGGGGCAGTATCCAGGCTTTTCTTTCTCCGTGCCCCCTTTTCCCTGGACATGATCCGATCAATAAATCCGGTGGCTATCAGAGTCACTGCTAGCCCGCCTAGGGCCGCCATGGCAGTCATCTGGATTTGTTTCTTGGCAATCTTGGTTGGTTTTGTGTCCACTGACAACGCCAAGGCCGTAATGACTGACGGTGCTGGCACCAACATGTCCTGCTGTAATGATGCCAAAGTGGCCGGTATGAGATCCAGCGAAGCCCGCAGCAGCTCCATGGTTTCATCCGCGTTCTCCCCTGCAACCGTTACCGCCATGATGGGGCCCGAGGTGGTGCCATCCTTGGACATGGCAATGGAGGAGCCAGGGAACTTCTCTAGCAGCGGTCCGGACACTTCCGGAGATGCCGCTTTGACCTGCAACACGCCAAGTGCCTGGTCCAGACCGCCCAAGTAAAGGTATGGGTTATCCCCAACGGTCACGGCCACAGCTGGGGGAAGGAGAACAATGCTGGCTTTCGCCTCGTAACTGGGCGGGACCATGGTGAACGCGAAATACGTTAAGACACCGGTAATGAGCAAACCAGCCACCACAAAATACCAGCGTCTTAGACAACTAATCAGTATGTCCCTAACCAACAATGAAAGCGCCCCCTAGCTCGATTTGACGTGTGACGCCAACCATATACCTGTTGTCTGTATCAACATTTGTTTCAATTTGCACGTGTAGGCGCACCCCCAGCGAGGAAGGATTTGAACGCGTTCAACCCTTTTTTTCCAGCGACGCCCAAGATCAGCGCCTTGGCTGCACCGCGCAGCGCGTCTTTTCCCGCCCGCAGCGGTGAAAACACACAACTATCGAGGATCAGTTCAAAAGCGGCAGGATCTCCCGCCTCATCCAGTCCCACCTTAAAAATTTCCCGATACTTGCCCGGAGCCACTCGGGTGCCCCTGACGCGGTTGCTGACATTTCCGGTGTGGATCATTTGCAGCCAGCCCGGATGCCCGAGGATTTCAATGACTGGCATCAACTCCCCCAGCTTGGTGTGCCAATCGGTCCAGCACGTCAGTGGAGCCTCCCAGCTTTCTGAGACTGAACAAAAAGCATTCACGCGGTCCCTACGCAAATAGAGCCTCCCGCTTTGCTGAATCAGCCCATTGACCACATACACCGCCACCCGGCTCTGAGACTTGACCGCTGATTGCAGGCGAGAAACAAAGTCCACCGCCAGGCCGTCGTCGTTGTCCAAGTTGGTAGTCAGGAGGACGTCCCCGCCTGCGCCAGTTACCCCGCGAATGTCTGCAACGAGGACATCGTGGGGCACCTCGTCACGGTAGATGGCTGTGAAGAGGCCGCAGTTGCCGAGCTCGCCTATCCGCTCCCGTAACCACTGCGGACTTTGCGTGTCCAGGTAAATGATCCAATGAAATCCCTGTTCGGATTGCTGCGCGACAGCGGGGAGACAGTAGCGCTCAAAGAGGGCAATACGGTCCACAAGCCACCCTTCCTGGGCCCGGACCAGACTCTCCACACCGACGGATGGGAGGTTGAATCTGGTCAGGAGAACATGGTCAATACGCATCTGGCAGCTCCTCTGTAGTCAAGATTCCGGCGTGCTTGTGACTCGGAACGCCTGTCTGGGCCGTAAGTATCCAAGATCAATCCCCCTTATCAATCATTGCCATCAGCTGCGTGGCCCGCGCGTCCCAGGTATGTTGGCTGGCAAAAGAGCGCCGGGCAGCAACGAACTGATCTGGTTCCTGGGCTGCCAACGCCTGCCGGACCATGTGGACAAAGTTCGTTGCCGAGTCCGCAATGTTCACCCATTCACTGTTGAGCCACCTCGCTGAGGGCAGGTCGGTACTGACCACTTGCATGCCAGCTGCAAGATAATCCAGGGTCTTAATGGGGAAGCTGGCGCGGTTGAAAACAGTATCCGCGTAGGGCGTGATGCCGACGGCCGCGGTTTGCATCCGCGCAAAAGCATCACCTTCATCAATTTCCCCCAGCCACGAGACACCCTCTGAAGCCAGAAAAGTATCAAGACGGCGGCGGACCTGCGGATCCCGTTCCCTCCGCGGGCCAATGACTTCTATTTCCACACCGCTAGCCACCAGCTGATCAAGCAGGTCCAAGTCAAGACGTTCATTGAGCTGGCCCACAAGTGCGGCCACGGCACGGCGTTCAGGCGCGGCGCCGCTGTTGCTGCGTTGGCCACTGCCGCTACTACTGAGGCAGCCGTTAGGGAGGATGACAGGGACACAGCCAGGATTCCGGTCAGTGATCAGCGCACCCAGTGAAGGAGACACAATGCACACAGTGTCCGCCTCATCAATGTTGCTATGCAAAGTGCTGGAGACCGCTTGCTGCGAGAGCCCCATCATGGCCGAACCTGCCACCCAGTCATCCGTGACATGAAGAATCTTCCGCCCGCCAATCCCCACAGGGAACACCTCCCGCGGTGACAGGAGAATAGTTGCACAGTGCTCAAAAGGCAGCTCTCGGAGCGTGGCCCTAATGGCCCGGCCCACAAGAGCCTTGACAACATCACGCAGTACTGGCTTGGTAAACCCGGGAGGAGCCGCAACACGCAGGCGCAGCATGCCCGGCTTGATCCCATCCAGCGCATAGCCGGGCCGTAACGGTGGCCTTCCCGAGGCTGCGGGCCCAAAAATTGGTGTGGGCGGATCCACCCACAATACGGAAGCCCGTTTGGCCAGGGCCTCAGCTAAGCGGTGATCGGTGCCCCTAGTATTTTCCCATCGACTCCCAGCGATCATGACCACCAGTCTGGGGGCGTCTGCGCTCATCGTTTCACCTGCTCAGCCACAGCAACAGGCGTTGCATTGAAATCATCAAGCGAATACCGTCCCACCAGTTTGGCCTTGAATTGGGTGGCCTTGTAGTTAAGGAACCTTCCTGCCGCCAGCGTTGCATGGCGCAGTTCATCAAGTGGCCCAGCCGGGGCCAATTCGAGGGCTTCCTTGTAGAACTCGAGTTGCTTATGCGCAGCAACCTCTAGAGAAAAACGCTCGCACACAAGAGTCCGAGAAAACTGCCCCAACTGGGCGCACAGGCGGGGGGACGTAGCCAACCGTTCAAGAATGATCATGAGCCTGTCCACGGCGCCTTCGCTCCCGGAGCCCACCCCGTACCAGCCCTGCCACAGGAATGTCTGCACCGATGACTTATCCAAAAGCTGCCAGTAGCCACTCTCGCCCTGGACAATGAGTGGAAGTTCAAAAGCCATGGCTCGCAGGGCCGAGCCACCCATGCCAATACTGACATCGGCACAGGCGTAGGCCGGCCGGGGGTCATCCAGCTCGCCCGCAAGAATGATCCGAGTGGTTCCCAACGCGTGGTTGGCGGCACGTGCCGCCTGCTCAACCTCCGCACGGGCTGGCCCATCGCCGGCAATGATGAGCTGAACGGGAAGCGTTGCATTGAGCCTTTCTACAGCCGTGATGGCGCACAGGATGCCTTCCAGCTTCATCTGGTGGGCCAATCTCGAAACTATCGAGACAGTGAAGACGTCCTTGCTGGTACCGAGCCCTGCCAAGAAGGCATCAGGGCGGGAATCATCTGAGACCGCGTTGAGAACTGTGTCCACGGGCGGCTCCAACAGTGCTGCCCGTCCACGGCCCCTGGCCTTTTCTGCGGCAAGAATCTGTTCCGTGCCTACCAGTAAAGGCATATTGTTCGGGATAAAAGGGGCAACCGACATGGACATGACCGTTGCCGTTGCCGCTGCCCCTCCACGTCCAGCACAGGCAAGGGCAGATTCGAGCGCCGGCGGCCATTCATAAGCGTGAACAACGTCAAATCCGCGTTGCTTCGCTGTCCGGCGCAAGTGCCTGACAACGCCCGGAGTTGGACGCCGATGCACCGCCGGGGACGGGATGAACTCCAACCCCAGTTCATGCACCCGGTCCACCAAGGGGCCCGGTTGCCCGTAAACTGCCACATCATGGCCCAGTGCTTTGACTGCCGAAGCCAGTTCGATGGCATTGAGCTGGCTGCCGCCAATGGCCAGATCATGAGGATAGACAAGTATTTTCATGTCACAAGCTCCTGTTCCCGGCCCCAGCTGCGGATGGCTGCCAGGTCCTTTCTGCGGATGAACAACAATGCTGCCATGGCAGCTGTGCCCAACCCGGTGGCAGCAATAACTGCCAGCCAGTCAGTGGCAATAGTGAGGGAGAGGACGTGGCTACCTACTGCTACGGGGATCGCCACTACAATGGCCGGCCACATCTTGCCAAGAAATTCGACCAGGCGAAATCCTCGCGCCGTTAGCATTCGCAGGTAGATCGGCAGCACCACCAACGCGGCAACGCCAACGGGTGCCGCAGCTAAACCTGCCAGGCCTGCCCAGTGCGCGCCAGCAAACAAGGCGGGTATAAGAACCACCAGCCAAAGGATCTGTACTTTGAATATTGGTCCGGAACTTCCCAAAACAACCAGATAGTCATAGACCAGTTCAAAGAGGATCCGGAAAACAGCAAATGCGGCCAGCCACACCAGCGGCACAGCCGCAGGTGCCCATTGTGTCCCGTAAACAAACGTCACCAGCGGGACGGCCACACCGGCCATGACGGCAACCACAGGAAGGACCGCCGCCGTAACAACCCCGGTGAGGGACAACATTGCCGAGCGCATGGCAGGGGGATCGTGTTGTAACTTTGCAAAAACGGGTGGTGCCACGCCCCGCAATGGCTGGGAAAAGATACTTGTGGGCCAGCTTGAAAGGTTAAAGGCCAGTACATAGAAGCCCAACGCAACAGCACCAAGGACTTTGCCAGCAATGATCTGGTCCGCGTACCCAACAGCAAAAACAACAATGCTGGAACCTGCCAGTGGCAGGCCAAACACAAGCAATGCTCGCAGCTTGAGCTTATTGAAACCGAACCTCACCGGTAACGGCGAATATTTTATGAACATTATTGCTGCCACAAGGCTGGCCGCTACCCGCCCAATGGCCAGGGACATTGCGCCCAGCCCCACAACAACCAAAACCACGGAGACAATTGCTCCAAGCCATACATTGACCTGATCAATGATCATGCGCCGGCCCTGCAAGAAGTCCCGCTGCATCAGCGCCGCCGGGGTGGCAACGGCTCCGTTGATAATGACACAGCTGGCAATAACTCGGACAACGGCAGTAGCTTCTGGATCCCCCATGGCAGCAGCAAAATAGGGAGCGCCCAGAAAAGCACCCGCAAAAATGAGGGTACTGCTGATAATAGAAATAGTGGTGACGGTTCCGGCAATTTCCTTTGGATCACCAGGCCACCGCACTATGGCCAGGCTGACGCCCAGTTCATTGAAACTCAAAATGGCAATGAGCGCCACAAAGGCAATGGCGTACGTGCCAAATTGTTCCGGCCCCAACAGGCGTGCCAGAGCTATGCCAATCCCAATGGTGCCGAATCTGGATATAACGGTATTGAGCAGGCTCAGAGCAAAGGCCCGTGCAGCGGTGGGTTTTGCCTGCTCAGATTCCTGAAGTGGAGTGGCCATTAATAATTCACCCTGTCCGCAGCGCCTGGCGAAGAGTGCCAACCACCCGTTCCTGCTGTTCCGCGGAGATGTGTGGGAACAGGGGCAGTGAGAGAATCCGGCCAGCCGCAGCTTCGGTGACAGGGAAGTCGCCTGCGCCCTGCCCCAAATAGGAGAAGGCCTTGGTCATGTGGATCGGGGTTGGATAGTGAATGCCTGCCCCAATACCAGCAGCGTTGAGCTGCGCCAGGATTGCATCGCGATTGTGCACCTGCACCACATACAAGTGCCACGCGTCCTCGTAACCGGACCGGCCCACAGGAAGGCTGACCCCAGGCACATCATTCAACAGTTCGCTATACAACGCGGCAGCCTTACCCCGCATACCATTCCAACGTGGTAGCCGCTTAAGTTTGGCATCCAATACCACCGCCTGAATGGTGTCCAAGCGAGAATTCATGCCCACAACCTCGTGCACATACTTACTGGGGCTGCCGTGTGCACCGAGCATTCGAACGTGCTCGGCAACCTTGGCATCATCAGTGGTGACGGCACCGGCATCTCCGGCTGCCCCCAGATTCTTCCCGGGATAAAAACTTGTTGCACCAGCGAGGCCGAAGGACCCTGAGAATTTGCCGTTATAACTGGCACCCTGAGACTGAGCCGCATCCTCAATCACTACGGCACCGCAGGACGCGGCAACATCAAGGATTTCCTCCATGGGCGCCAGCTGTCCAAAGAGATGGACGGGCAGAATTGCCCGCGTCTTGGCCGTGACAGCCTCCGCGGCCAACTGCGGATCAATCAGCAAGTGCACCGGATCCACATCTACCAACACCGGCGTTGCTCCCATGCGCGCCACAGCCTCCGCCGTTGCAATAAAGGAATTCGCTGGCAGGATCACCTCTGCACCGGCCATCACCCCGCAGGCTCTCAGCGCCAGCTCCAGGGCATCGGTCCCATTGGCCACGCCAACACAATGCGATGTCCCGGCGAAGTCCGCATAAGCGTTTTCAAATCGGCGCACGGCTGGGCCGCCAATGAACGCTGCCGACCGCAACACGTCCTCTATTTCCTCAGAAATATCGTCATAAATTTCCGCCTGCTGCACCTGCAGGTCAACCAAAGGAATGTGTTCCATCTCAGCCAAGCCTCCCCAATTCAACTCTTTTATCTGCTTCCCTGCCCATAGTTGCCAGCGGCCGGGCAGGTACCCCAACCCAGGTTTCCCCGCTAGGTACGTCATGGACGACGGCGGCCCCCATCCCCACCGTGGCACCGGCACCAATGGTGCGCCGTTCCCGCACGCTGGAATTCATGCCCAGGTAGGCGCCGCGGCCAATCCGCACTCCCCCACCGAGGGACACGCCTGCCGTCAGTGTGGCAAAGTCCTCAAGCTCGCAGTCGTGCGTCAAAGTCACTTGCGGCATGATCACAACGTGCCGCCCAACCCGGACATCTGCCGTGAGCACCACGTTGGCCAGCAGGATGCTCCCCTCGCCCACTGCGGTGCCATAGGGAACGGTTGCGGTGGCGGCAATGACGGTGGCAAAGCGACCGGCGCCCACCCCGAGATCCGCCAGTTGGTAGGCAATCCGTTCCCTGATGGCACCCTTCCCGGCACAAATCACAAAGCGCACATCCGGATACTTTCCTGCCTCGGCTATGGGCCCAAGCACGGGCACACCACCTTGCAGGGTGCCTGCGAGCGCAGGATCGTCATCGAGGAAACCAACCACTTGGTCCTTCCCAGCAGCCCGGAGTGAGGCGAGAACTTCGCGTGCCAGGCCACTGGCCGCTACGAGGATCAGTTGCCCCATGTCAGTGCCGCCCCGTGTTTCTCACGGCGTCAATCACGCGGTCCTGCTCGCCGTCTGTGAGCTGGTGGTAGACGGGCAGAATGAGAGTGTTGTCGGTGAGCCTGTTGGTCACGGCCAGCTCGGCGTCGCCTGTATCCCGCCCGGCATAAGCCGGTTGACGGTGGGAGGCCATGATGCCGCGCCGTGCCGAAATACCCTGCACCGCAAGGTGTTCCAGCAACCTTTCGCGGCTTGTCCCGAAGCCCGGCAGTACCTCAATCCAAAAGGATTGAAAGTTGCTGCTCCCATGCTCGGGGTCACCGCAGAGCCGAAGCCCATGTACCCCCGTGAGGGCTTCCGTGTAGCGTGCCACAATCCGGCGGCGCTGCTCTACAGCCTGTGCAAGGCGCCCCAATTGGACAATTCCCACGGCCGCTTGCATGTCAGTCATACGGAAGTTGTAGCCAATTTCCGTATACTCCTCAGGCGGTGCAAGTACGGAGGCGTGCCGGCTCGCGGCAGAGGCACTCATGGCATGTTCGCGTAGTTTGGCGGCTCGCTGCGCCCAATCAGCTCGGGAACTGGTGAGCATGCCGCCCTCCCCCGTGGTCAGGATCTTGCGCGGGTGGAAGGACCACGCCGCCAGCTCGGCCCCGGCCCCAACAGGGCGGCCCTTGTAGGTGGACCCGGCGCCGCAGGCGGCGTCCTCAATCACTGTGATGCCCAGCGGATCGCACAGTTCCCGGATCGAATCCAGGTCTACGGGCATGCCGCCTTGGTCCACCACAATGACAGCCCGTGTTTTATCTGTCAGGGCCGCGGCGATGGTGGTTGCGCTCACGTTGCCGGTGGCCGGCTCAACATCGCAAAAGACCGGCCGGGCACCCACGTAGGTGGGCGCGTTGGCCGTGGCGATAAAGGAGAAGGAGGGCACAACCACGTCATCCCCAGCTTTGATCCCGGCCACCACCAAAGCCAGGTGCAGTGCCGTGGTGCAATTTGAGGTGGCCACGGCGAATCCGGCCTGTTGCACGGCCGCGAAGGCCGCCTCGAACTCTGCCACTTTGGGACCCTGCGCCACCCAGCCTGAGGCGATGACGCCCGCCAGCGCCTCGGCTTCCTCGGTGCCCAGCCACGGCTTCATGACGTTGATGCGCGGCAGGGCCGTCACATCCGATGACGTTGAGATGGTCATCGGGTACCCGCCCCCACGGTGCGCCCGGCAGCGATTTCCTCACGCAGCGGACGCCACCACTCAACGAGTTCGCGCAGTCCGTCCTCAAGCTGTGTTGAAGCTGCGAATCCCAGATCACGCTGCGCCGCAGAAATATCAGCCAAGCGCCGAACCACACCGTTGACGGCACGCTCGGGACCATGTTCTACGTGCAGGCTGGAACCCATGGCCCGCAGCAGCGCCTGCGCCAGCTCCAGCAGGGAGGTCTCCTGCCCACTGGCAATGTTATAGACGCCTTCGTTGACTTTGCTTTCCGCGGCCAAAATATTGGAGCGGGCAATGTCCACCGTATAGGCAAAATCCATGGTCTGACGTCCGTCACCGAAGATCAGCGGGGGCTGACCGTCAACGATCCGTTCCATCCAACGCACCAGCACTTCCGTGTACAAGCCGTGAACATCCATGCGGGGTCCGTAGACGTTGAAGTAGCGCAGCAGCACATAGTCCAGGCCGGTCATGGCCCTAAAACTGCGAACCATGCCCTCATTGAAGGACTTGGCCGCCCCGTAGAAGGTGTCATTGTTGTGGTGGTGGTGCCGTTCTGTGGTGGGGAACTCCTCCGCCATGCCATAGACGGAGGCGCTCGAGGCGGCGATCAGCTTACCCACCTTATGTTCGGCAGCAGCTTCTATGACGTTGAAGGTTCCATCAACCAGTACCTCCAAAGCCAGCCGGGGTTCCTCAGCGCATTGGGTGATGCGGATGGCTGCCTGGTGGAAGACGAGGTCTTTGCCCAGGGTCAGATCGTGGACACTGTCTCGGTCCCGCAGATCCGCTTCAATCAGCTCTACTTTTCCGGTGGCAAGCGCGCCGGCCAGATTTGATCTGCGTCCACGCACCAAATTGTCCAACACATCAATGTGGGCAACCCCCGCGTCCAATAGCTGGTCCACAATGGTGGAGCCAATGGTTCCAGCACCGCCGGTTACCAGAACATTTGCACCGTGAAGATTGCTCATCGTGTTCCCTCCAGTTGAACGTCATTGCTTGCCACGAAGCTTCTTTCCCCGCCCAGTTCCAGGCTCCGGCTGGCCGCCTCTAAAACATTGAGTACCCGCATCCCCGCCATGCCACTGGTACGTGAGGGGCGTCCTTGCAAAATGCTGGCCGCGAATTCAGTCACCATGAGTCCCAGGGCTTCCGTCTCGGGCAATGCCGGGGACCAGGTGTCTCCCATGCGGTAGGAAATGGCTTGGGCTTTGCGTTGAGCCGCAGAAGTGGAGGCCTTCTGGAAATTGATGCCCCTGTCATAAACACTGATCCGCTGCTGCGGTACCAGGTCATCCCAGACCAGAGTGCGCTTGGTACCACCAATGATCATCTGGCGGATCTTGGTGGGACTGAGCCAGTTGACGTTGATGTGGGCCATGGCATTGTTGGGCAAGTCAAAGCTCAGGTGACCTACACAGGCTTTGCCGGTCCCCAACGGGTCGGCGCCATGGGCTGCCACAGATTCGGGCCGCAGTCCGCCAGGGAGGATGAAGTCAATGACTGACAGGTCATGAGGTGCCAGGTCCCAAAACACGTCCACGTCCGGCTGGACCAGGCCCAAGTTGATCCGCACCGAATCGATAAACAAGATCTCGCCCAGCTCACCCTCTTGGATGAGTTCGCGAATTTTCAGTGCCGCAGGTGTGTAGCAATAGGTGTGGTCAGCCATCAGGATCAGCCCGCGGCTGGCGGCCGCTTCTACCATTTGCATACCGAGTTCCCGGCTGGCAGCCAGCGGCTTCTCAACCAGGACGTGTTTGCCGGCTTCAAGTGCTTGCAAAGCAAGCAGATGGTGGGTGCGGGCGGGTGTGGCGATGGCGACGGCGTCAACATCGATCTCTGCGAAGAGACGCTCTAGTGATTCAAAGACCGGCACGTCCCCCAAAGGCCCAGCAACCTTCAGAGCTCTGGCAGTGTCTTGGTCCACTATCGCGGACAGCTCACAATCCGGGCTTGCCTTGAAATTCCGAGCCAGGTTGGGCCCCCAGTAACCCGCACCTATCACTGCAACTCTCAAAGGCGCACCGGCGTCAGCCGGTGTTTCCTGATGGAGAGGACCTGAATTTGAGACCATGATACATTCCATTTCTGTTTGAAGTTGTGGTGTTTTCCGCCAGCGGATGCTCAGGAGGCGCCCGCCGGAGAATAGACAGCTTTAGCTGTTCTCCACAAAATGATGAAGTCCCCTGTTAGTGACCAGTTCTCCACGTAGTAAAGATCCAGCCGCACGGCTTCATCCCACGGCAATTCCGAGCGTCCGCTGACCTGCCACAGACCGGTGATGCCAGGCTTGATCAGCAGCCGGCGTCCTACAGGTGCCTGATACTTGGCTACTTCCGTGGGAAGCGGAGGGCGGGGCCCCACCAAGCTCATGTTCCCTACCAAGACATTCCAGAACTGTGGCAGTTCATCGAGGGAGTACTTGCGCATCCAACGCCCACAACGGGTAATGCGCGGGTCACAGGCCATCTTGAACAGCAGCCCTGCCCCCTCATTTTTGTTGGCAAGATCGGCAAGTAACTTCTCCGCATCCATGACCATGGACCTGAACTTGAGCATTTTGAAAGTGCGCCCATCCCGGCCCACACGTTCTTGGTGGAACAGTGCCGGCCCGGAACTGTCCAACCGGACAATGAGTGCCAAAATCAGCAACAGCGGAGAAAGGACCAGCAGTGCCATGGCTGAGAGTCCAACATCCATAGCTCGCTTGTAAACGTGTTTTCCACCTGAATACTGTGGCAGCTCCACGTGCATCAACGGCAGCCCCTCCACAGGGCGAAAATGCACCCGGGGTCCGGCCACGTTAGTGAGGCTTGAAGCGAGCACCAACTCAGTTTTCAACTCACCCAAGTCCCAGCCCAGCTGCTGGATGGCACCGGGACCGCCAGGCAGATTTCCGGCAACAATCACGGTGTCAGCACCTGTTACCGCAAGTATCTTCTCAATCTTCGCCTCACTGGAAAAAACCGGGACCCGATACCACGGCCGGTTCAGCTCCCTGCCCACGGCCAAAGAGGTCAAGGCCACCCCTGCCACCTTGTACCCCGTGCCGGGGTTGGCACGCAGTTGGGAGATCACATAGCCGGCGTCCTCGGTACCGCCCATGATCACGGCGTTGGAGAAGTAACTCCCTCCGGCCCGCTGCCGAGCCAACCACCGGCGCCACAGCCAGCGGCTCATCAGCAGCAGGAAAATCCCCAACGGCAGCGCAGTGGCGAAAAAGCCGCGGACCACTTCGAGTTTGACAACAACCAAGAGGATGGCCAGAAAACCAAAGGCGCGCAAAGTTGAGTGAATGATGCGTTTGTATTCGGTGGCACCGGAGCCAAAAATTTGCCGCTCACGGGTGCGGAACATTTCAAGGTCCGCATTCCACAACACCAGCAGAAGAAGACTCAACAGAATGTACTGTTTGGGCTCCCCGTGCAACTGGGTGGGCTGGTCCAACGTAAACCGGCCCAGAAATGCCACGGTCACAACCAAGCAGGTGACTAGGAAATCGGTCAGGCGGATATTTCGAGCGTAAGTGGTGGACCAGTTGACGCCCATCACGGGGTTGTCCGTGGCCGCGGGCCGAACCACTGCATCCCAAACGGAATGCCTGCTCCGTGCCGACTTCAACCGCTGACGGCGACCCGGTGCAGGTGCTGTGCCAGCTGATGAGAACAAGGAATGGTTTTTCAAGATGCTCATGACAACCTCTTTCCGAGGGTTGCTGTGAGCGGGGGGAGCCCTGTAAAAGCCCGATCCTGAGGCCAAAAGTAAGGGGGAGCCGACGACGGCTGGGGGAAAGCCTTGGTCTCAGAAGGCTTATCCGCCGTCGACTCCGATCTTGGAGCCCTGTGGCAGGCACAGGGCTGTTTTTTGACGGGTGAGTTCGAAGCATGGGCAACTGGATAGCGTAGGTGCGCTTCGTGACAGGCTGTAACTCCCCCGGCAAGGTGCACCACCGCGTGCATTGGCTGAGACATTGAGACCTTCCTGCACTAACGTTCGGTGGAATAACTCCAGCTAACGGCTTTTCGGCGCGAGTTACCCGAGTGGGCACTACGTGATTAGTCACAGCTTGCCCAAGTAGCTTCTCTGGAATTACCTAGAGCGGTACTTGCATAGCTGAGTTCACTACTTGGTTTGCCAGGTCTATACATAAAAAACCACCGTCTAATACGCCCTAAAGGACGGTACAAGACAGTGGTTTTTTTGGTTTTTTTCGACGCTAGCGAGTAGCTTTAAATACCGTATTTCTTAGTCTGAAAGGATTAACGCAAGGTCGTTTCGATCGGTTATTTCAAGCTTGGCATACGCCCGGTAGAGGTGACCTTCAACGGTCCGTACTGAGACGTGCAGTTGCGCACCAATGACCTTATCAGTGAGCCCCTGCGCGGCCATGAGCGCAATTTCTAGTTCTCTGGCTGTCAGCCGTTCCCTCATCCGTTGATGACCACCGGATTTTTTTCCTCCGGGTTCACCCTGCGCCCCCAATGTCTGCTCAATCTGTTCCAGGCCGTGACGGATCCGCCGGTTAATCAGGCTGTCACGTTCTTTAGCCGCTGTTGAATCTGCCAGCCGCAACAACCTGCCAGCATGTTGGTACATCTGTGCTTCTAAGAGCTGTTCGGCAGCATCCACCATGATGGAAGCTTGCCGTTGTTCTAGTGCACTAGCGTACGCGTACAGCCCCGCAGCCCATCTTCCCTCCACCTTGCCGGCGACGGAAAGAATCCGTGCTCTGGCGTTGCCGGGCGCAAAATCCATCAGTAGCGAGAGCGCGTTCAGCTCTGCCGAGAGCAGGCCTCGCTCAGCAGAGTCTTCGATCACACCAAGGAGTTCACCAACGCCTGCTCCGTCGCCGTTCAGGTACTCGCGTGCTGCCGCGATGAAAGCCCTCTCGTGAGCGAGCACAATATACATACTGGTGTCTTCGCCGTACTGTTCAATGAGTTCCCGAGCGGTGTCATGGCGTCCCAGCTTGGCTGCGGCATAGGCGGCCATCGAGATGCAGTAGCCCATGAGCTGCTGCGGATCGCTGTGCCGCAACACGTCCAGTCCCTCCAAGAGCACCTCAAGTGCTGCGGCCGGATGCCCCTGCTGCAGCCTCATCATTCCGCGGGCTACGCCCACACTGCCACCGAATGAAATGGTGCCTTTTCCAACATCGACTGCGAGAACATTTAGACTTTGTTCAGCTTCTTCCCACTGGCCTGCCGTCAGAATCGCTACTTGCGCGCGGCTAATGATCCACTCCGGCACGAAGAATACGTCGTGGTCCTCCGCCTGGACAATGGCAAAGGCTGCCGCTGCTTGTGCCATACCGGCCAGCGGAAAACCTAAGGCACTAAGTTTTTCCGCCTCGAACGCCAACGCAAGGGATCGGTTGCACACGTGATCGGGATCGTTATGCCCGTCACTTCGATTGAGCACTTCCTGGATGTGCCCGCTCATCTGGTTGTAGTTTCCTGCCCTAGAGTGGGCCATCAAGTCAATAATGTGGGCCCGCTCCCCAGATCGCAGCAAAATATCCGCAGCGTTCTCCGGATCCTTGCGGGCCAGCCTCTCACCATGCTGGCGCAACGCGGTGGCCGCATCATGAATGGCCTGCGGTGGCAGGGCCAGTGCGGACTGCAAAGCGGCCCTCAGCAATCCACCAAATAAAAGTTCGCTGATGCTCGCGGCGTTCTCATCGTGATGTTCCAGCAGTGCAGCAGCCTGCGCGTACTCCCCCATGTTGAAGTGTGCACGGGCTTTGACAGCACGCGCCCTGCCTTGGTTGTGGGGGTCTCTAATCTCTTCGGCAAGCCGCAACGCCACACCAGATTCATAGAGTTTGCCGGCAAAAATGGCTGCAGATAACACTTCAGAGTCCGGGACTGGCAGCCCGCTTTCCAAGGTCCAAATAACCATTCTCAACGCCGACTCCGGAGTGCTGGATTCCAATTTGAGCACATTGATGAGCCGGCTGTGCAGCATCCGGCTCTCGGATCGGGGCACCATCTCACGAATGACTTCACCATAGATGGGGTTTATCAGCCTTAGTAGCCTGATGGAATCAAAACTTTCCTGCACTAAGTCCCGTTCGAACAGTTCTTTCAACGCCTCTGCGCCTAGCTGTTGGCTAACTATTTCGGCAGAAACCGGTTCAGAAAGGGCCACCAAATACAGGGTTTTACGTGCATCTGAGGACAGACCACGCAATTGTTCCCGAACCACGGACTGCAATTGGTGTCCCACTGAAACGGACTGGACATCCATGATCCACAGATCGCCTCTGAGCCGCAGCCTGCCGCTGGCCAGCGCGTCCTCCATGACCAGCCGCATAAGCAGTGGGTTCCCGCCGGCAGTGTTCCAGAAGTACCAGCTGCTGTTGGCGGTGGTTGGCCCGCCCAGAAGGCCCACACAAAATTCGTGCCCGTCCTCTCGGTTCAGGGGGCGCAGGTGGAATCTTTCAGCAACTCCCGCTTGCCAGAGTTGGGGCAGCGGGCTGACAGGGTCATTAGCTGCGCGGTGCGCAACCACAACCTTGATTTTCTCTGCCTGTGCAAGGCTAACAACCACCGTGGCAGTTGCCGTGTCAATGTAGTCCGCTTCGTCAATGATGATCAGCGGACGCCCAAGATCTAAGCCCTCCCCCAGTGTGGCCCGCAGATGGGCTTGCTTGTCATCCAAGAGTGCCAACGTCTTCCGGATTGCATCCACATGCGATTCAACAAAGGCACAGGAGGTGCGTCGTAAAAAAGGTGCGAGAATTCCAAAAGGTATAGCTGCCAGCGACGGGGTGCCCTGCAGTGATATGACGGCAACGCGCTTGGACGCAATGGTGGCCAGCTCACGCAGCAGAGACGTTGCACCCATTCCCGTTTCACTGCTAAGGAAAATGGCGCTACAGTCCGGACGCTGCAATTGGGCGTAGATTTCATCGAGTTCCACCTGCCGGCAGAAATACGTGGACAGCGGCACAGTGCCAGCGGTGCGGGCTTGATTTTGAGTCCCCGGCATATCCTAAAATTCCTGCTCTTGTGCAAGTTCATGCCGCGTTGTGATGCCCAGCTTGCTGTACAGCTGGTACAGGTGGCCTTCGACTGTCCGCACCGAAACACCGATGCGATCTGCGATAGCCCGGTTGCCGAGCCCGCGTTTAGCTAATTTGGCCACTTGGATTTCCCGTTGGGTGAGTTTCACTCCGGCCCGCACCGGCATGTGGGGCAATTTGGGCAAGTTCTTGTTGAGCCGCTCCAAACGCTGTGTGGCCAGTTTAACGAGCGTATTTCTTCCTGCATCTCGCGCGAAGTCCAAGGCGATGACAGCGCAGCGGGACTCCACGGCGTCGAGCTTTAAAGACTGGGCAATTTGTGCGGCCTCAAGTGCCAGCTCGGCACTCCGGGTCAGGTAGCTGCGGGCCAGCAATACGCTGACAGTTGCCATGGGACCTTGGCGGAGGAGGGAAACTTCCTCCAGCAGGGCATGATCCTTCTCGCTTGCTTGGACGCTTGCGGCGAAAAGTGAAATGGACGCAGTAGTAACGCGGCTCTTTTCAATGTCGATCAAGGCAGAGCCCCGCAAGTTATCCGCAGCCCGGGGATCATCGAGCCAGCGCATGGCCAGCAGCCTGAAGAATTCAAGCATGGCTTGATTGGTCCACAGTGTGGGTCCTTGAACTGAATCAGCAAGTGCCAGGCACGCCATAGCCTCTTGTTCGTTATTGACCTGGGCATGGCAAAAGGCCAGCGCCGCATAAGCCAAGCTCAAGGCGTTGTCACTGTTGCGGGCTTCAAGTTGGGCGGCCGCCGACATCAGCACTTGCACCGCCTCGGCACCGCGTCCGGCATAGGCGTGGGCCAGGCCGAGGTTGAGCTCAATCAAGCCGCCGCGGTAAGGAATCGGCCGTTGGCCATCCTCGATTTCCTCACGGAGCAGCTCAACACAGTCCGTCCACTGTCCGCTCCAGATTTGGGCAACCGCCAGGCCATTGCGGTAGTGGTCGCTGAAAAGGGGTGTCAGTCCCAGCGCAGTAGTGTCCTTCTCAATACTTCGGGCCAAGGTGATGGCCTCAAGCTCGCGGCCAACCACAGCCAGCGCAGTCACCAGCAAGCACGCACAATTGAGGCTGTATTCCGTGTCCTCACCATGGAGCGCAGCTTCCAACGCCGGAATGACAGCGGCGAACTCACCCAGATGAACTTGGAACTCAAACCGGGCCAGATTGATCAGCGTTCCGGCCGCGCGGCTAGCTTCCATGGTTGCAGTGCCATCCGCCGAGGCCAAACGCCGCTCAGCCTGTGCCAACAGCGCCACAATTCGGCGTTCGCCACCGGGCACCCATAATAGTGCCCCGGCCATGGCCAGGACCCAGGAACCGTACTCTTCAAGAGAAAGCCGGGAAATGACCTCTTCTGGCAAGGCATCAAGTTCAGCTACCGCGGTGCCATAGTCTGCCAGCAGCCGGAAAGCGGCGCTGCGTGCTTGAACCGCCTTGGCCCGAAGCGGGTTGGCGGAGGGAATTTGGGCAGTGCAGCGCAGCGCCAACTCCGGGTCAAAGTGCCGCAGTGCACTGGACGCGGCAGCCAATGCAAGTGGCGGTTCCAGGACCATGCCGGCGTCCAGGGTCCAGGCCGCTAGGGACATGATCTCCCGCTCGTCAAGCGATTCCAGCTCCTGGTTGAGGCTCAGCGCAATGTCCGCAAAAATTTCAGACATTCTTGTGGAACTGAGGCCGCTGCGCACAATGTCACCGATGTAGCGTTCGGCAAGGGATGCGCGGTGCCGTCCTTCCACGGAAATCTCAACAAATCCGCGCTCTTCAAGTTGCCAGAGTACCTCCTGCCCCAAGGCGGACATGGCAAGCTGAAGCGGCGCATTGCCCAGAAGAGCCATTCTCTCCACCCCCAGACGCACGGCTGGATCCTCACGGGAGAGCCTGGCCCGAACAATTTCCGCCAGCGCACTATCGGCGTCAATATTGATGGAATCCTTGACTACCCAGCCGCCCAAGTGTTTCCTGATGCCACCCTTGGCCACTTGCTCGCGAAACAGTGCCTGTAATACCAGTGGAATGCCGTTGCTCGCCTGGTGGAGCGCAGTTACCGCAGTTTCGGAAACGAAGGTTCCAGTGGCCTTCCCAATCAATTCCCCGACCTCGGCCCGGCTGAAGTGCTCCAGCCTGATTTCACCCAGTTGTCCGTCCTTGGCAAGCCATACCAGGTCCTCGGGCATGTCGGTGGAATCGCGCGCCATGACCAGAACTTTCGCAGTTCCACCCATGAGCAGGTGCATCAGCACACCCACGCTCATAAAGTCCAGCCCCGGCAGGTCATCAACTACCAAAAGCACCTTGCGCCCGCCCGCATCGGAGCGAATGAGTTCATCGATCCCACGGATCACCCCGGTAGGTGTTTCCAAGGCGGTGGCAGGCAGCCGGGCCATGAGCATGGACAGAGGGCCGTAGGCGACGAGCGTTTCAGCGGACGAGCCGAAGAGCCGTTCAATGTGTGTAGTGGGGGCCAAAGCTTCTTCGACGGCACGGGCCAAGGTGGTTTTACCAACTCCCCATGGCCCCAAAACAGCGACCCCATAAGTTTTAGGGTCATTTAGTGCAAGGACAGTCCTGTCGATTTCCGTCTGCCTGACGAAAGAAGACCAGAACTTCCTATCAGCCGCCCCCATGGCTTCAAAAGTCCCCGATTTTAAGGGCCTCGACCATTTGGGAGCAGCGACATCATTGAAAATAGCCATGTCGAGACCCCGTTTTTTCCGTAGTCAACGTCCCCTCAGAGCCGCTGTACCACATATTTGCGATCATAACAGGGTGGCCCGACAAACAGAACAGCATACCGTGACGTGTAGCACAGCGTGCGGGGTGGCTTATTAGTTAAACTTGGCTTGGGCGGCCAGCAATCCCTCTGCAACAAGGAGTTCAACAGCATCGGCACTGTTATCTATCAGAAACGGCAGCGCCTTGTTTTCGGCAGTGGAGAAATCACGCAGCACATGGCTGGCAGCGTCAGCGCGGCCCGGAGGCCGGCCTACACCCGCACGCACACGGTAATAATCCTTGGTGCCAAGGGTTCGGGAAATATCCCGAAGACCGTTGTGCCCGCCTTCGCCACCACCAAGTTTGAGCTTCACGGTGTCAAAGGGGATCTCAATTTCGTCATGCACGGCGATGACATTGGCGGCGGGGAGGTTATAGAACTTGGCCAGTGCCGCCGTGGGGCCTCCATTAAGATTCATGAAGACGGTGGGCTTGGCAAGGATCAACTTGTGCCCGCCCACAGCTATGCGCCCGGTAGCAACCAGGGCCTTGGCTTTGTGGGTCTTAAAAGTGGCTCCTAGGCGGGAGGCTAGTTCCTCAACCACCATGTAGCCAATATTGTGTCTGTTACGGCTGTAGCCGGGCCCGGGGTTCCCGAGCCCGACTACAAGCCAAGTATCACTCATAAGTATGAGGTATTACTCTGCTGCTTCTTCAGCTTCAGCGACAACAACCGGCTCAGCGAAGTGAACGATCAGCAGGTCAGGCTCGTTGACCAGCACGACGCCGGCAGGCAGTACCAGATCGCCGGCGAGGACGTGCTGGCCGGCGGCCAAGCCCTCAATGCTGACCTCAATAAAGGCAGGCAGGTCGGTTGCGTCGGCTGACAGGCTGACAACAACTTCTTCCTGGTTAACAACGGTGGCCGGGGCAGGCTCGCCAACGAGGTGGACGGGAACGTCAACAATGACCTTCTCACCCTTCTTAACGGTCAGCAGGTCAATGTGCTCTACGATCTGCAGAACGGGATCGCGCTGGATGTCCTTGACCAAGGCCAAGTGAGCTTCGCCGTCGATGGTGATGGTCAGCAGCGCGTTGGAGGCGCGGATGGCGCGAACCGTCTCGCGCTCCGGCAGAACCAAGTGCAGGGGGGCCAGGCCGTGGCCGTAGATAACAGCAGGGATCTGCTTGGCACGGCGGATGCGGCGTGCCGCGCCCTTGCCGAATTCGTTGCGCAGTTCGCCGTTGAGAGTCAGATCAGACATAAAAAATGCTCCTTCTTGATGGGTGGGCGTGGACTAAACAGGTCAACACAATCCACAACACATTCGTCAGGAGCTGCGAGACCCAGTCGATCACGGACACCCACACTATGGGTGTCCCTCGCCAAGGTTTACTGCACAAGTTTAGCAGAACGCGAGGGTAGCAAACGCCAACGGCCGCTTCCCGGAGAGGGGAAGCGGCCGTCAGTGGTGCTGGGCCCTCAGTGTTCAGACGCGTCAGCGGCTGGACAGTGGGAGGCGTTGGTGGGCCCCCAGGCCCGAGGGCCCCGGTGTTCAGACGCGCCAGCGGCTGGACAGTGGGAGGGCGTGGGTGGGCCCCCAGGCCCGAGGGCCCCGGTGTTCAGACGCGCCAGCGGCTGGACAGTGGGAGGGCGTGGGGACTAGGCATCGCCGTCGAACAAGCTGGTGACTGAGCCGTCCTCGAAGACTTCCTTGATGGCCCGTGCCAGCAGGGGTGCGATGGAGAGCACTGTCAGCGTGGGGAAGCGCTTCTCCTCCGGGATGGGCAGCGTGTTGGTAACAACCACTTCACGGGCACCACAGTTGGCCAGGCGTTCGGACGCTGGGTCAGAAAGGATGGCGTGCGTGGCGGCGATGATGACATCCTTTGCGCCAGCATCCTTGAGGACACGTACCGCACCAGCAATGGTTCCACCGGTGTCGATCATGTCATCGATCAGAACGCAGGTGCGTCCCTCAACCTGACCCACCACGGTCTTGGAGACAGCCTGGTTCGGCACTGTCAGATCTCGTGACTTGTGCACGAACGCCAAGGGGGCACCGCCCAAGCGCTCGGCCCACTGCTCAGCCACGCGCACACGGCCGGTGTCCGGGGAAACTACGGTGACGGCGTCGTCCCCGATGACCTTGCGGATGTGGTCCGCCAGCAGCGGGATGCCGAAGAGGTGGTCCACGGGGCCGTCGAAGAAGCCCTGGATCTGTGCGGTGTGCAAATCAACGCTCATGATGCGGTCTGCGCCAGCGGTCTTGTACAGATCTGCCACCAAGCGAGCCGAGATGGGTTCGCGACCGCGGCCCTTCTTGTCCTGACGTGAATACGGGTAGAACGGGGCCACCACGGTGATGCGGCGGGCAGAAGCGCGCTTCATGGAGTCAACCATGATCAGCTGCTCCATCAGCCAGTTATTCATCGGGGCAGGGTGAGCCTGGATGATGAAGACTTCCTTGCCGCGCACGCTTTCGCCGGAGCGGACGTAAATCTCACCATTGGCGAAGTCGTAGGCAGACATCGGCAGCAGCTCGGTCCCTAGACACTTGGCCACTTCCTCGGCCAGTTCAGGGTGGGCGCGGCCGGAGGCCAGCACCAGCTTTTTGTCGACGTTATGGACTAGTTCGCTCATGATTTTCTTTCTCGCAGTGGTGGGGTCGGTGAGAAGTTTTAGTTGGCTGAATCATCTGTGGCGCGGGCATTTTCGGCAGCCTGGGCAGAGATGCTCCCCGGACGGTTCGCCGCGGTCCAGCCTTCGAGGTTGCGCTGTGGGGCCACGGTCAGGGTCAGTGCACCTGCCGGAACGTCCTTGCGGACAATGGCTCCGGCTCCCGTGAAGGCGCCGTCTCCCACCGTGACAGGAGCTACAAAGACAGTGTTGGAGCCGGTCCGCACACCGGAGCCGATGACCGTGCGGTGCTTGTTCACGCCGTCGAAGTTGGCCGTGATGTTGCCGCAGCCAATGTTGGTGTCCTCACCAATTTCGGTGTCTCCGGCGTATCCCAGGTGGCTGAGCTTGGAGCCGCGGCCAATGGTGACGTTCTTCGTTTCATAGAACGCGCCGATCTTGCCGTCGGCACCCAGAACGGTCCCCGGACGCAGGTAGGTGAACGGACCCACATGGGCGCCCTCGCCAATGATGGCACCGGAGCCGTGGGTGCGCGTGACTTCGGCACCTTCGCCAATCTGGACATCGGTCAGCGTTGAATCTGGACCCACGACGGCGTCCCTCGCCACAGTGGTTTTACCGTGGAGTTGGGTGCCGGGCAAGATGGTGACATCTTCGGCCAGCTGCACAGTGGAATCTATCCAGGTGGTGGCGGGGTCAATGACACTCACACCCGCGCGCATCCAGCTCGCAACAATGCGGTGGTTGTGCTCGGTACCAAGCGCCGCCAGCTGAACGCGGTCATTGGCGCCTTCCACCTGCCAGCGGTCAGTGGTGGAGACTGCGGCCACCCGGCCACCGCTGTTCCTGGCCAGGGACAGCACATCCGTCAGATACATCTCGCCCTGATTGTTATCTGTGGTGACACTCTTGAGCGCTTCCCGCAGGACGGCAGCGTTGAAGGCGTAGATGCCGGAGTTGATTTCGCGGATTTCACGCTCAGATTCAGTAGCGTCCTTATGCTCACGGATACCCAAGACCGTGCCGTCAGTGCCATCGCGCAGGATGCGGCCGTAGCCGGTGGCGTCATCCAGAACCGCAGTCAGTACGGTGACGGCGTTGGCGTCCTTGTTGTGCGTGTCCACCAACTCGGCCAGCAATGCTGTGGTCAGCAGCGGCACGTCACCGTAAGTGACAACAACAGTGCCCTCCACGGCGGTCTGCGCGTCTAGCTGGGAGCCGGCCTGGGCGTCTAGCTGCGAGCTGGCCTGGGCGTCTAGGGCTTCGAGTGCCTGCTGGACGGCGCGGCCGGTTCCGGGGACCTCATCCTGATCAACAATGCGGGCGCCTTCATCGAGAGCCGCAATGTGAGCGGCAACAAGATCGCGCTCGTGGCGGACAACCACTGCCAGTGTGTCAGGGTTCAAGCCTTGTGCGGCGGCGATGGCGTGGCCCACCATGGAGATCCCACCAATGGTGTGCAAGATCTTGGGTGTGCGTGACTTCATCCGGGTGCCTGCGCCCGCAGCGAGGACAATGACAGCTGCCGGGTTGTTACTGATGATCTCTTGGCGGCTCACTAAGTGGCGCTCCTGCCCGGACCTCGGTCCGATTTCAAACGTACGCAATGGGAAACAATTCCATGGTACCTGCTTGGCCGAGCGGCCTGATCTCTTCCTAAAAGTGGTTCCGCCCACAGGATTCGAACCTGTACTCCACAGCTCCAAAGGCTGGGGTGCTGCCGTTACACCAGGGCGGACCATGAGCATCTTGCTTCCGCTGGAAGCTCACGAGAATATAGTGTGCCATGACGAGTGGCTGTTGCGCGACTTGAGCCCTCCCGTGGCGGAGCTTTTTTTGCCCCAGGGTGGCGAAGCTCACAAATTCTGCGCACCGTTTGGCGCCAAATGGTGCGCAACTTATGGATCTGAGCACGGTTCGGGGCTAATGGCGCGTGGCTGCAATGCTCTCCAGTGCCTGGCGCACCCACCGCAGCATCTCTTCCGGGTAGTACATGGCCACGGCTGCCCTAAAGTGCAGAACAGGCACGTCTTCAATCACCAGAACGTTGCCGCGACGAAGATCCTCTTCCCAAGCCTTTTCATTGTTATGGTATTCCCGGCCGTCAATTTCAAGCCCTAGTTGGCCATCCACCAGTGCGTCCAGGTGACCCATACCCCGGATATGCGCCTGGCCCTGGACGTTGTATCCAGCCTTTTTCAAGTGGTACCTGGCACAGGTTTCTGCAATGGACATTGATTGGGGGTCAATGGATTCAATGATTGTGCGAACACGGCCGTCATTGCGGCGATTGAATAACGTTCGAAGCTGCGCCAAGGTCACCTTGTGCTTGACTACGGCCGATTCCAAAACACACAGGATCTCCAGCTCAGTGCCGCATTGCGCGCAATGGCGAAGGATGTCCCTAAGCGTTAACGTGCCCTTGAATCTGTGGCTCACACAGCCTGATACGGGCCGCCCGTGAGCTATCCCAACGTGAGGTACGTCCTGATCATGAAGGACCCAGAGGCCCTCCTGCTTTGCGCGGCCAAAACACGTCAGCTGTGCCTAGTTCTTAGCCAGGTGTTCGGCCAAGGGCAGCGAGCCCGAAGTGGCATAAACGCCGCGAGAAATACGCCGGATGGCCCCTGATCCAAGAGCCCGCCTAATATGCCAGTCGGAGAAGCCTTTGTCCAGGAGCGCTACACGGCGAACCGCGCCGCCGCTTGCGGCAATGACGCTTTCAATGGGTCTGCGAGTACTGCTGCCTTGTACGTTCATGCCACCCATAGTGAGCCAAGAGCCTCAGCCGGCGACAGCCCCGACGTCGTGAATGTGAACAAGCCGGCGCCGAGCTAGGGCTGTGGAGGAACACGGCTGCGTATAGGGCCCTCTGAAGCTGCGCACCGTTGCAGGAACAATGGTGCGCAACTCTTGGGGCTGCACACCATTGCAGGAACAACGGTGCGCAGCCCCAAACGTGTTACTCGAGCACGCCCGAGGCCTCAAGCCATTCAAGCTCCAGGCCCTCGCGCTCGGAGGCGAGCTTGGCCAGCTTCGCTTGCAGATCAGCCAGGGCGTCATAGTCTCCCACGCTGGTTGCCATCTGAGCGTGGACCTTGGCATCGGCAGCGGAGTTCTTGCCCAGCTGACGCTCCAGCCGGTTCAGCACCTTCCGGGCGTCGCGCTTCTGCCCCTCCGTGGGGCCGGACGGGGCCGCAGTGGCAGCGGCCGGGCTGGACGCTGAGGGCCCCACGCCAGCATTGGCGCGCAGCTCCAAGTACTCGTCCACGCCCCGCACCAACCCGCGCAGCTTGCCGTCGCCCAGCAGCGCCATCTGGTGATCGGTGACGCGCTCCAGCAAGTACCTATCATGCGAGACCACCACGAGCGTGCCGGGCCAGCCATCGAGCACATCTTCCACGGCCGCAAGGGTGTCCGTATCCAAGTCATTTGTGGGCTCATCGAGCATGAGCACGTTCGGCTCCCCCACCAGCAGGCGCAGCAACTGCAAACGCCTGCGCTCACCACCGGAGAGATCCTTGACCATGGTCCACTGCTTGTCCTTGGTGAACCCGAGCTGCTCCACGAGCGTCCCGGCGCTCATTTCCTTGCCGCCCACGTCAAAGGAACGCTTTTCACGCTCAATAACCTCAATGACGCGCATGTTCAGGACGTCATCAAGCTCTTTGACTTCCTGTGTGAGCACGGCGGTCTTGACGGTGCTGCCGCATTTGACCTTGCCGGAGGTCGGTTCAACCTCACCGTTGAGCAACTGCAACAGGGTGGTCTTTCCGGCACCGTTGACACCGACCAGGCCGAGCCGCTCGCCCGGGGCAAGACGCAGCGTGATGTTGTCAAAGATCTCCTTGGCGTTCTCACCCTCCCCATAGCTCAGGGAGATGTTCTCAAGGTCAATGACGTCCTTGCCCAGGCGGGCGGTTGCCATCTTCGACAGCGCCACCGAGTCACGGGGTTCTGGCACGTCCGCGATCAGCTCGTTGGCAGCCTCAATACGGAACTTGGGCTTGGCCGTACGCGCCGGGGCGCCGCGACGCAGCCAGGCAAGTTCCTTCTTGACCAGCTGGACGCGCTTGGACTCAACCACTGAGTTCATCCGGTCCCGCTCGGCCCGGGCCAGCACGTAGGCGGCGTAACCGCCGTCGAACGGGTCAATGATCCCGTCATGGACTTCCCAGGTGCGGGTGCACACTTCATCCAGGAACCAGCGATCGTGGGTGACCACTACGAAGGCGCCCTCGTTGGCCCGCCAGCGCTGGTTGAGGTGCTTGGCCAACCAGGCCACGCCCTCCACATCCAGGTGGTTGGTGGGCTCATCGAGCATGATGACATCGTCATCACCGATCAGCAGTTTGGCCAGGGCAACGCGGCGTTTCTGCCCACCGGAGAGCGAATGGATGTTGGCATGCCAGTCCACCTCTCCCACCAGCGCACCCATGATTTCACGGATCTTGGGGTTGGACGCCCATTCATGGTCCGCCGCCTCCCCCACAATCGCGAAGCCCACCGTATGTTCGCCGTCCAGCACGTCCGTCTGGTCCAGGTAACTGACCTGGACCCCGCCGCGCACGGTGACACGGCCGGAGTCCGCAGTTTGGCGCCCGGCCAGCAGGCGCATCAGCGTGGACTTGCCGTCGCCATTACGTCCCACAATGCCAATGCGGTCCCCTTCTTCAAGCCCGACACTGACGCCGTCGAGCACGGTTCGGGTGGCGAAGGCAATGCTTAGATTTTCTCCGCCCAGCAAATGAGCCACGTGGTACCACTTTCCTTCAGATTTTGGATGTAAAAATTTTTCTAGGCGACTATGTGGGCGCCGTGAACAGGTCCCTGGACAGCCCAGGCCTCATGGCCCAGCCCGGCCAGAGCCGCCGACAACGACTGCGCATGGTCTGCGTCCTCGGCCAGAAACGCGATGGTGGGCCCGGATCCGGACACCAACGCTGCCAGCGCACCCAGCGACTTTCCCTCGGCCAGGGTCTGGGTCAGCGACGGTGCCAGCGACACTGCCGAGGCCTGCAAATCGTTGTGTAACCAGGGGGCCAGTGCCTGCGCATCCCCGGCCCGCAACGCCGCCAAGACACCAGCCTTGATCTGGCTGGGTTCCGAAGCGGTGATCCCGGCAGCCAGGCGCAGCGCATCAAGCCTGTCATAGACCACCGGGGTGGACAGCCCAAAGTCTGCCGGAACCAGCACCCAATGCAGTGGCGTGGGTGCCAGAGCAGGGCTGAGCTCATCCCCAATGCCCAGCCCGACGGCGGCACCCCCCATGAGTGCGAACGGCACGTCTGCGCCCAGTTCGGACCCCAGTTGGGCCAGCTCTTCACGGGAGAGGCCGGTATGCCAGAGCGCGTCGCAGGCCACGAGGGTCGCTGCGGCGTCCGCCGAGCCGCCGCCCATGCCACCAGCAATGGGCACATGTTTGGTAATTTCAAGATGAACCCCGCTGGGGTCCTCAGCAATCCCAGCTACCAGAAGTGCAGCTCTGACCACCAAGTTGCTGGCATCCAGCGGTATGGTTGCCAGCAGTTCCGGCTCAAGGGAGCTTTCCGGGCTGAGTGAGACTGTGATCTCCGTGGCGGGCGTACCGGGGCGGGATGTGGCAGCCACTTCCTCGTACAGCGAGACCGCCACATAACTGCTGGCAACGGCGTGGTAGCCGTCCGCACGTAGCGGACCCACCTGAAAATAGGCGTTGATTTTCCCCGGGGCACGCACTTTGACCCGGCGGGCGGCCGGGGCCCACGTGGGATCTGTGGCGAACTGATCGGCGGAACCCGGGGCTCCACTGCTTGGTGTGGCGGCCCCGCCTCTTCCGCGCTTGTTCATAGGGTCCATGGGCTAGGCCGTTGCCATGAGCTTTGCTTCGGCGATACGGGCGTAAGCGGCCACATCAATAACTTCGCCACGGGCGGTGGGGTCTATTCCAGCTTGACGCAAGAAGACTTCAGCCTCGGCAGCACCGCCGGCCCAGCCTGCCAAGGCTGCCCGGAGGGTCTTGCGGCGTTGAGCAAAAGCAGCGTCGATGACAGCAAACACTTGCTCCCTCGAAGCCTGGGTGACGGGAGGTTCGCGGCGGGTGAAGGCCACCAGCCCGGAATTGATCTTCGGGGCTGGCCAAAAAACATTCGTACCAATGACGCCGGCCTTGCGCATCTGCGAGTACCAGGCGCCCTTGACGGAAGGCACCCCGTACGTCTTGGAACCGGGACCGGCAACCATCCTGTCTGCCACCTCATCCTGGACCATGACCAGGCCGTGGCGCAGCGAAGGAAAATGCTCCAGTAGATGCAGTACCACGGGGACTGCCACGTTGTAGGGCAGATTAGCCACCAGGGCTGTGGGTTCAGCGGGAAGCTCGGTGATGCGCATGGCGTCCGAGAGCACCACATCAATATTTCCCGTGAGTAACGGACGGAACGCCGCGATGGTATCTGGGAGCTTCGCCGCCAGCACGGGGTCTATTTCCACGGCGACCACGCGGGCGGCGACATCGAGTAGCCCCAGTGTCAAAGAGCCAAGTCCGGGGCCCACTTCGAGCACGGTTTCGCTGGGGTCCACACCGGCTGCGGCCACAATGCGGCGGATGGTGTTGCCGTCAATGACAAAGTTTTGTCCCAGTGTCTTGGTGGGGCGCACACCTATTTCTTCTGCCAAGCGGCGAATTTCGGTGGCGCCCAGCAGTGGCTGGGTGGCTGGGGTGGGATGCGGGGAGGTCACGCAATAATGGTAGCCGCTATTAACGAAGACACTCCCCGCATCGGTGTTGAAACCGCTCCGGGGAGTATCTACTGACTATCACTTGTGCAACGTCACACAGGCTCCGCCGCTCAATGCGGCCACTCACTCAGGGAGAGAGCTAGATCAGGGTGGCTGCTACTGCACCACATGTCCACAGCCCCACGGCTGCAGGCCGCGCTGGGCGTAAACACGGTTGGCAATGTCAATCTGCTGGGCTTTAGTGGCCAGGCTGGCGTTGGGGGCGTAGGCTCCGCCGCCGTTGCTCAGCCAGGTACCAATGTCAAACTGCAAGCCGCCGTAGTAGCCGTTGCCGGTATTGATGGACCAGTTTCCGGTGGCTTCACACTGCGCAATGGCATCCCACATGGCCTCGTTGGACATGGTCGGTGCCTTGGCCCCGGTGTTAGCTCCGGTGTTGGCTCCAGCTTTGGCTTCGGTGTTGGCAGCCTTACTGCTGGTTTCATCCTTCGGGGCGGGGCGTTCTTTGCCACCGATGCTGATTTTCGCGGCAACTGGTTCCTTGACAACCGTGGACCCGGTTTCGGTGCGGCTGACAACCACACCGTCAACAGTTACCGTACGGAAGGTCTTTTGCAGCGTGCCGGCGGCACCTTCACTGATGGTCTTCTTCTGATCCTTGAAGAGTGCAGGATCCACGCTTTGTTCGGTCTCAAACGGCACATCTGCTGTTTCTTTGGCTGTTCCAGAGGTGTTGACCCGGGTCACCTTGACCACCATGTTCTCAACAACTGTTGCCACGCCGGGAGTGGAGACGAGATCACTCTTAGCCAGCGTCACTCCAGTCTCAGCCAGGAAATCGCCAACATTCTGGGCCGTGGTGGTCTTGACCTGCTTCTTGCCGTCAGCCACGAGCGTGATTTGTTTAGGGGTGATGATGCTCAGGTCAGCCGAATTGGCGAGCAGAGTATCTGCCGGCAGTGAGAGCCTGGCGTTGGCGGCGATGCCTAGTTGGCTCATCAATCCGCTGATCTTTGTGGAGGTGGTGGTGACAGTGTGTTCCGCCCCATCCAAGCTCACCTTGATGTCCTTGGCCGTATTGACGGTGATGGTTGAACCACTCTCGACGCTGGTATCCAGAGCCGGTGTGATGTGGTCACCAGAGTTCACACTCACGTCTGCATGCTTGAGCACGTCACTGACGGAGGAACCATAAGCCTGAATTGAGCTGGCTTGGCCATCCACCACGAGAGTGACGGTTTTAGTGGCCGTGATGAATGCCATGAGCGCCGCGACGAGTGCTATGAGCACTGCGCCTTGGCAGGCAAGCTTCAAATAACTCAATTTGCCATTGACGGTAAGGAAAGAAGACACGAGTTCTCGTTACTACTAGAGCACCCGGGCACGGGAAAGTACGGAGCAACACTGGTGGATAGTGGCCGCAAGATACTGCGGACGGTCCTGCCAGAATTGTTCTTGCGAACGGTTGCCACGGATCATTTTTTTACGCTATGTCCTATGGCATTTCATCCGTTGGCCTTCCCCGACCACGGCTAATAATTCCCCAGCGTAACCCAATCGTGACCAAACGGACAAGGTTTGGTCACGGAAAAGTGATCGAAAGTACAGGATCAATCGGACCAGGAGCCGTAAACAGAGCCAGTATTTGTGCGCAGCAGGTGGCCCATTTCACTCAAGTCCAAGTCCATCAATTGTGCCATGCATTGCACCGTGTAAGGCAGCATATAGCTGGCATTAGGGCGCCCTCTGAATGGATGAGGTGTCAGAAATGGCGCGTCAGTCTCTACCAGAATCAGCGCCGGGTCAGCCACCGCAAGGGCCGCACGCAAATTATGGGCATTTTTAAAAGTCAAGGTCCCAGAAAAGGACATGAACCATCCCTTTTCGTTACAAATTTTTGCCAATTCGGCGTCCCCTGAGAAGCAGTGAAAAACTAACCTTGAGGGTGCCCCCACCTCATCCAGTGTTGCGAGGACATCGGTGTGCGCGTCACGGCAGTGAATTTGCAGCGCGAGCTCACGCTGCTTGGCCATGTCCAGGTGCGCACGGAAAGAATGGTGCTGCGCCGCCAAGCCCGCTTCGCCCGTCCTGAAATAGTCCAGGCCTGTTTCACCGATGGCCCTAATGCGGGGATGGGCGGCCATGGCATCAATTTCAGCCAGAGCATCATCCAGAGTGCCCGCCAGAGCCAGTTCGGGGGCGTCGTTGGGATGGATGGCAACCGCGCCCAGCAGGCGTGGGTCCGCATCGACCGCGGCAACTGTAAACCGGGAGGACGCCAGGTCACAGCCAACCTGAACGGCACCGGCAACACCTACGGCCTCTGCCGCATCCAAGGCCGCACGCAGCTCAACTGGAGAGTCGCCAAAGTCAAAGTGCGTGTGATTGTCATACACGGGGACGGGGAGCGGTGCGGGGGCACCGGCAAAGGCACCCGGGCGGGCTCCGCCAATGTCCGTCAATTCTTCAGGGCGATAAGGGCGCGGAACGTCATGGGTGCACATGGTTGCCAACTTTACCGTTTGCTTAATTTCTTTGTCCCAATGACCCCAAAATCACGCCACACTAGTAGCGTGGATCACACGAGGCAGCTCATGGTGTGTTGTTGGGTTTTTTTCGAAAGGTGAGGCATGCACCTCCAGGAAACTTTACTGGCAGCAGACGTTGCAGGGGCTATGAACCCGCAGGCATCCGAACTGGCCATGGCTCCGGAACATTTTTCTGAGCTAAGCCAAAACATTATGGCCGTCATGAACACTGTTGTGGATGGTAAGGAAGACGCCGTCCGGCTTGCCCTGACAGTGTTACTGGCGGGTGGGCACCTCCTCTTGGAGGATGTGCCCGGCGTGGGCAAAACGCTGCTGGCCAAGACGCTGGCCCGCACCCTTGACTGTTCGGTTAACAGGATTCAGTTCACCCCGGATCTGCTCCCTAGCGATATCACCGGGGTGTCAATCTTCAACCAGTCCTCACAGGCCTTTGAATTCCGTCCGGGCCCCATTTTTGCCAACATTGTCATTGGGGATGAAATCAACCGCGCCTCCGCAAAAACACAGTCGGCACTGTTGGAATCCATGGCCGAACGCCAGGTGAGCGTGGATGGAACCACCTACCCTTTGAGCGGCCCATTCATGGTTGTCGCCACACAAAACCCCATTGAAATGGCCGGCACTTATCCGCTGCCAGAAGCCCAGCGTGACCGTTTCATGGCACGCATCTCCTTGGGCTATCCGCATCCCGGCGCAGAAATGGCAATGCTTGAGACCCATCAATCGTTCAACCCGCTTGATGCTGTACGCCCAGTGGCTACGGCTGCCCAAGTTGGCGCCATGACGGCCACGGTGGCAGCGATTTACGTGTCCCCTGCCGTGCGCGCCTACATTGTTGCTCTGGGACAAGCCACCCGTTCCAGTCCGGAGCTGCGTCTGGGCGCCAGTCCCCGGGCGTTGCTGCAATTGCTGCGGGCGGGAAAGTCTGCAGCTGCCCTTGCCAGCCGCGGCTTTGTTCTCCCCGATGACATCCGTGCCCTGGCCGAACCGGTACTGGCACACCGTTTGCTGGTGGAGCGAAGCGCCGCCAGCCAAGGATCCACGCCTGCTAGCGTCATTACAAAGATCCTGGCGGAGGTTGCTGTTCCTGGCGAGCAGGACGGGCGTGCCGGACAGGACGCCCGCAGCAGGTAGCCGCCCATGTCCTTTTTTCAGCTTCTTCGTCCACGGGGCTGGTTGTTGTTTGCCTGCGCGGTTCTTTCCCTCATCTTGGCCTCAATTTTGGGTAGGCGTGATGTTCTGACCCTTGCCGTATTTTGCTTTATGCTGCCAGCCACAGCCTATGCGTCCCTGCATTTCTTCAAATCCGGCTTCAGCCTGCACCGACGCATCTCTCCCCTTCTGGGCCGTGTTGGCGAACCCGTTGAAGTGAGCCTTGAGGTCCATGGGCACAATCCTGGGGGTTCACAAAGCCAGCTGGTGGAGGCTCTCCCCACAACTTTCGCTCAGGTACCCACCTTCAGCCACCCCCAAGCCGGAATACCACGCGCTTCCAGCAGTAACTATCATTACTCCTTACTTCCGCGCCATCGCGGCGTGTTTACCATTGGCCCCTTGTTGTGCACGTTCACCGATCCTTTTGGTGTGGCATCTCTACGGCGCGGAATAGACCAGGGCGACCGCCTCACCATTGCCCCTGCAGCTCTCGAACTGCCGGCAATTTCCGTGAGCGAAGGCCACGGCCAAGACGGCTCACAGAGCACCTCGGAGCTGGCCCGTTCACATCAGGATGACCTCATGACTCGTGATTACCGCTACGGGGATCCGCTGCGACGGGTTCATTGGGCGCTCACTGCTCGGCAAGGCCGGCTCATGGTCAGGGGGGAGGAACCCGTAACAACTCCCGAAGCTATCCTTATTCTGGACCGGCGCGCCCTGGCGTTCGGGCCATCTGTACCATCAGCGCCTGCCCCGCCAACCGCGCCAACAGCGCCTGCCCCGCCAACCAACAAGTCCTTGCGCACCGCCACACGAACCGCCCAGGATCTGCCAGAACTGGCCACCACGGCGGCCTTTGAAGAGGCCATTGTTGCCACCGCCTCCATTGCCGCGCATCTGCTGGAACGCGCGTTCACGCTGACACTGCTGGACCATCTGGGCGCCCCGGCACTGTTGACATCGGCCTCCGCGGCGGAGCCGTCCCGTGCTGAATACAGCGGCGGCGAAGGAAGCTACGCCGTGGCTGCTGGCCTGGCAGCTGTGGAACTTGCCGGACCTGGTGAAACAACGCTGGCCGCCACCCTGGCCCACCGGCTTCATGACCGCGAGCGCCGCGGCCCGGTGATTGCTGTCATGGGAGCCCTCAGTGAGGCCGAGGCCACCTTGCTGGCCGGGAACGCCGAAGGCACACAAAGCTCCTACGCCCTCCTCGTGTGCGCCACCGCCACTGACGCCGAACCCGCGGCACAAATCCTGCGCCGCGCCGGCTGGCATGCTGCACCGGTAACTCCAGCCACTACCCTGTGGCAGGCCTGGGCTAACCTGGACGCCCACCACGGGGGCGGGAAGGGGCGTTCATGACGAATAATGTTCTGGCGAGCCCGAACCCCTCCCACCAGAAAAACGGCGACGGCGGGAGGCCCGAGTCCCGTTCGTTGCACAGCTATTTGGGTACCCAAGCAACGGGCCCGGCACGCTGGGTGCTGGCTTTGGTCATCTTTTCCGCCGTTATGGGCGCCTCGCTTGGTTTGGCAGGAGTGCTCCAGGACATGGCGTGGCTGCCCCAAGCTGCCGTAGTGGTTGCCGGAACGTTGCTGTTCCCAGCCTTGATGCGCCGCTACTCGGCACTGAGCCCAGCGGCTCCGTTGGGTGCTCTTGTTGGCTGGTTCATGGTTCTGACGCTGATGTTCTTCCCTGGCACCGCTGTGCTAGGGGTAATCCCGACTCCTGGAACTCTGAGCTCCGCCTTGGATCTTGCCTCTGATGCATCAAATCTCATCATGACAAATTTGGCACCCGTCCCTTCAGCCTCCCCCATGCACTTTCTGTTCTGCGCCGGGCTGGGTTTTGCCGCCTTACTGATAGACGCACTCGCCATCACGGTAGCTCTCCCTGCCGCAAGTTTCATGGGTCTCTTACTCATCCTGCTACCAGCTGCGCTGACCACCAGGACAGGGATCAGCACTCCCGGACTGGTGGGGACGGCGTCCGGGTTTCTGCTGATTCTGGCGTGTTGCCGGTGGTATGTACCGGATGGAAAATTTCGAACAGACATGCCCAAAGCGCCCAGCGGCACCCTCACGAAGGCACTGGTCATGGGCGCCTCCGTGGTCCTGCTGATGCAGTTTGTCACAGCTGCCCTCCCCGGGTTTACAGAGGGCCGGTATCCGCAAGGTTCTGCTTTGAACGCAACAGGCGAAGGCGGTTCACTGGACGCTATGGTGACCCTCGGTGATGACTTGCGCTCCCAGTCAGAGCGCGTGGTGCTGCGGTACACCACCAGTGCAGAGGAGCCGGAGTATTTGCGGCTGACCACGTTGGAGAACTTCAAGGGCAAGGTCTGGGGTCCCTCGGCACTGCCTTCAAACCTGCAAGCGAAGCTCTCACGTCTTTCTCCCGCTATCGGGCCGTCTTCAGGACTACCCAAGGCAAAAACAGTTACTCGTATTACTGTCCCGGGTGTGGGTGATGAGTGGTTGCCCGCTCCGCTCACGGTCACGGATGTCCAGCAGTTGCCTGGAGTGTGGCTATGGAACCCCTCCACAGCCACCATCGTCTCTCAGACCTCGACCACGGCTGGGCAGTCTTATGTAGTGCGCAGTGAAATGCCGGTCCTGACGCCGGATCTGTTGAATCAGGCAACGGCAGCGCCGAGGAAAGAACTTGACCCGGTCTTTTTGGCGCTACCCTCCGATGTTCCCTCAATTGTGAACAGGACCGTCACGGATCTCACCAGTACGGCAGTCAGCCCCTATGCCAAGGCAATAGCCATACAGAACTATTTCCAGTCGGATGAATTCAGCTACAGCTTGAGCGCACCTGTGGCGGACGGGTATGACGGCTCCGGAATGGGTGTGCTGGCAGATTTTCTGGTGAACAAAAAAGGCTATTGTGTCCACTTCTCCGCAGCTATGGCAGTCATGGCGCGTGAGGTGGGGATCCCCTCCCGCATCGCCGTAGGTTATACGGCTGGAACCCGGACGCCGGGCTTGGACAAGCAAGAAGAGAATCTTCAGATGCGCGGCTTTGAAGTTGCCGGCCGCGATGCTCACGCATGGCCCGAACTTTACTTTGAGGGCCTGGGTTGGGTACCTTTTGAACCCACTCCATCCCGCGGTGACGTGCCGGCGTACGCCCAGGAAGACTCCGTCCCAGCGCCAGCGCCCCAAAGCCAAGCTGCTACCACGGAACAGCCTTCAACCGCTGCTTCCACTGCCACTACTAGCGTCAGTGCCACCGCTCTATCCGGTACTGGCACAGCGGTTGATAAAAGTGGCCGGTGGCTGGCAGGGATGGGGTGGGTGCTGCTAATTCTGGCTGCTCTGGCGTCTCCGGCTCTGCTACGCAGTGCTATTCGACGCCGGCGCCTGGCTAAGATCCACGATCCTCGCGACACTGTTTCCCCAGAGGTGCGGGCTTGGCGAGAACTTCAGGATTCGGCCACAGATTTTGGTTATCGCCAAGATCCTGCCCACACCCCTGCGTTGGCGGCACAACAGTTCGCGGCAATGCTGGGGCCAACAACACCGTCCGGTTTGACCTTGCTGCTCCATGCCTATGAAGAAGCCATCTACGGTGCGGGACTTTCCAAGACACGCCGGGACGATTTGGCGGATGCTGTACAGAGCGTGACCGCGCGGTTACGGACACAATCCACACCAATGGGACGGATGCGCGCCTTGTTGATGCCGGCCTCGCTCATCCGCCGCACCGACACCAACGCAAGCTAGAGAGCCGACGACACACATGCCAGGTTCCCGGCAGATCGCGCAGCGATATACCGGGCCGGCAGGTGGGTGGGGCCACACATGCCAGGTTCCCGGCAGATCGCCCAGCGATATACCGGGCCGGCAGGTGGGTGGGGCCACACATGCCAGGTTCCCGGCAGATCGCGCAGCGATATACCGGGCCGGCAGGTGGGTGGGGCCACACATGCCAGGTTCCCGGCAGATCGCGCAGCGATATACCGGGCCGGCAGGTGGGGACTAGGCGTTGTTCGGGTTGGGGAAGCCGATGTACTGGGTGTACAGGTATTCCTCGATACCTTCGATGCTGCCTTCACGGCCCAAACCGGACTGCTTGACGCCGCCGAAGGGGGCTGCGGCGTTGGAGATGACACCCGCGTTTAGGCCCATCATGCCGGTTTCAATCCGGTTGGCCATACGCAGGCCGCGGTTGTGGTCCTTGGTGAAGACGTAGGCCACCAGGCCGTACTCGGTATTGTTGGCCAGCGCTACGGCCTCGTCCTCATTCTTGAACGTAACAATGGGGGCGACTGGGCCGAAGATCTCTTCCGTGAGGATGCGGGCTCCCGGTTCCACACCCGTGAGTACGGTGGGCTGGTAGAAGTATCCGGCACCCTCCACGGCACTGCCACCTGTGATTGCGGTGGCGCCGCCGGCTACGGCCTCGCTCACGAGTGAGTGCACCTTGTCACGGCTCTTGGCGTCGATCAGCGGCCCCACCTTGGTGGCCGGGTCAGTTCCGCGGCCGGTGGTCATGGCGCTCATGCGGGCAGCAAAGCGGGTGGCAAATTCTTCGGCCACGGATTCGTGCACGAGGAATCGGTTAGCTGCCGTGCAGGCTTCGCCCATGTTCCGCAGCTTCGCGGCCATGGCACCTTCCACGGCTGCGTCCAGGTCTGCATCGTCAAAGACCAAAAATGGTGCGTTGCCGCCCAGTTCCATGGACGTGCGCAGCACATTCGCGGACGCGTCCACGAGCAGGCGTTTGCCCACGGGGGTGGAGCCAGTAAAGGAAAGTTTGCGCAGACGCGAGTCCTGGATCAGCGGACCCGTCACGCCGCCGGCGTCGGTGGTTGCGACAACGTTGAGGACTCCGGCCGGCAGGCCAGCATCCATCATGACCTGGGCGAAGAGTTGGCTGGTCAACGGCGTCAGATTGGCGGGCTTGAGCACCATGGTGCAACCGGCAGCGATGGCCGGGGCGATCTTGCGCGTGGCCATAGCGAGGGGGAAGTTCCAGGGGGTGATGAGCAGGCAGGGACCTACCGGCTTCTTCTGCACTAGGATCTGCGCGGTGCCCTCAGGGTTGGTTGAGTAGCGACCAAAGGAGCGGGTGGCTTCTTCGGAGAACCAGCGCAGGAACTCGGCACCGTATTTCACTTCGCCTTGGGCTTCAGCCAGCGGCTTGCCCATTTCCAGGGTCATCAGCAGAGCGAAGTCGTCCGCCCGGGCGGTGACCATGTCAAAGCCACGGCGCAGAATTTCGGCACGTTCCCGTGCCGGAGTTGCTGCCCATTCTTCTTGGACAGCCACAGCCGCATCCAAGGCTGCAGCACCATCCTCGGCGCCAGCGTCAGCCACCTCTACCAAGGCCTGACCTGTTGAGGGGTCCTCCACAACAAAGGTTTTCCCGGAAGCCGCAGGCCGCCATTCGCCGTTGATCAACAAGCCGGTGGGAACACTTGCCAGCAAGGCGCGTTCGCGTTCGGTCAGTTTGGCGCCGGAGAGTTCGGCGGTTGGGCTCACTGTCATGGTGACTCCTTTTATCTGGTGCCCACACCTCAGGCGGGGCCAGGGAGGGCGCCAGAGTTTACCGGGGCAGTGCATGGAAAATAGTGCTGTAGTTCACGGTAGTTCCGGGCGAACAACAGTGTCTACGCATGGACGCACTGCCCATGCGGGAATCGCTGTGCATCTGCACAAAAACATCTGCACAACAACATCTGCGGCGAGTACCAGACTGGCAGCTGTGGCTACCCGCGGGCTGCCAGCACGGCGCTGTAGAGTTCACGCTTGCTGACATGCACGTCATGGGCAATCACCGCAACGGCTTCCTTCATGCGCATCCCCTGTGACATGAGCTCGTTGACAGCAGCCACATGGTCTTCAGTGGTACCCAGGTCACCTTCCAAAGCACCGCCAACAACAATGGCGATCTCGCCGCGAATCTGGTTTTCTTCAGCCCATTCCAGCAGTCCCGAGAGGGGTTTGCGGATTACTTCTTCATAGGTCTTGGTCAGTTCCCGGCAGACGGCGCCGGGGCGGGAAGGCCCAAAAGCCGTGTGCAGGGCACGCAACATGGCTTCGAGCCTGTGCGGGGCCTCGAAAAACACCATGGTGCGCTTTTCCAGCGCAAGTTCGTGCAGGCGCGCCGCCCGCTCCCCTGACTTACGCGGCAGGAATCCTTCAAAACAGAACCTGTCCGTGGGTAGACCTGAGAGGGCCAGTGCCGTCAAAACAGCTGACGGTCCCGGAGCAGCTGTCACCTTTACACCTGCGGCAACGGCCGCGCTCACTAGCCGGAAGCCAGGATCGGACACTGACGGCATCCCTGCATCGGTGACCATGAGAAGTGTCTTGCCGCTTTGTACCTGAGCCAGCAGCTCGGCGGTCTTCACGGCCTCATTGTGTTCGTGGTAACTGATGATCTGCCCGCCCACCTTGACGCCCAGGCTGGTCACCAGCCGGTGCAGGCGGCGGGTGTCCTCGGCGGCAACAATATCTGCAGCACCCAACCAGGCAATCAGCCGAGCTGAGGCGTCACCCATGTTTCCAATGGGTGTTGCGGCCAGAATAATGTACCCCTCCCCGGGGAGCACAGGAGGCGCAAGGCTTGAATCGAGGGTTTCTTCGGTTGTTTCCGAGTCGTCATGTGCGGGTGCCGGATTTGTGCCAAAGTCATCTTCCATGACACCAGCGTAGTGCGCCCCAGCTTCTGGGCCCACTTGGGTAGCATTGACTCCGTGCAACCCCAAGCTATGGATACCGCCCCGGCGGCCCCGGAGAACCCCACCACCTTTGATCCCCAGGCGGACAGCTCTGCTCTCCCGGTAAGCGCTGACTCGGTCACGGCTGATCCGGCAGTGGAGGCTCCGGTACCCGCGGCGGGCACGGGAGTTTCTTCGCTGCGGTGGCTGCGAGATCCTGCGCAAGCTTTTACCCGCTCGGCTCTTGGCGCACGGCTGCTTGGTGCACGCTATTCTTTTTCCACTACCCCGGCGAGCCTGCGGCTTTGGTTTTGGCTGGCGCCTGCCTTGACCGCCTTGGTAGGCGGACTGCTGCGCTTCCTGCGTCTGGGCCAGCCGCCGTCGTTAGTTTTTGACGAGACCTACTACGTCAAGGACGCCTACAGCTACTTACAAAGCGGCTACGAGCGAAATTGGGCGGAGAAAGCCAACGACCTCTTCAACCAAGGCATTTTTACCAGCCTAGAGACCACCCCCGAATATGTGGTGCACCCTCCCGTGGGCAAGTGGATGATTGCCTTTGGTATGTGGCTCTTCGGCCCGGAAAGCACGTTCGGTTGGCGGTTCTCTGCAGCCTTGGTGGGTACCGTATCCATCTTCCTGCTGGCATTGATTGCCCAGAAGATGTTCCGTTCCACCATTCTGGGCGCCACGGCCGGGCTACTGTTCGCGGTTGACGGGCATGCCATTGTCCAGTCCCGAACATCATTGCTGGACATCTTTGTGATGTTCTTTGCCCTCGCCGCCTTTGGCGCCATCATCATGGACCGTGATGATGGACGACGGCGGCTGGCTGCGAAGCTTTCCATCCTCGCCGGCCCCGGCGGCTTGGTCCCGGCCAAGGAGCTCCTCTATGGGCCGTGGCTGGGCATCCGCTGGTGGCGGCTGGCCGCCGGCGTAGCTCTGGGCCTGTGCATTGGCACCAAATGGTCAGGTTTGTTTTTCCTGGCTGCTTTTGGCTTGATGAGCGTTATTTGGGATATGAATGCCCGCCGCATCGCCGGCATTAAGTATTGGGTGATGGGTGCTATCTGGAAGGACGGCATTGTTGCCTTTGTCAGCATGGTTCCCGTGGCGGCTGCAACGTATTTGGCTAGCTGGACCGGCTGGTTCATGTCCAAGGATGCGTATGACAGGAATTGGGCTGGCGAGAATCCCTCCACGGTGTGGGGTTGGATCCCGGATTCGCTGCGTTCCTTGTGGCACTACCACTCCACCGCCTATAACTTCCACACCGGTTTGGGTTCTGATCACCCCTACAAGGCCAACGCTTGGTCCTGGCTGGTCATGGGCCGCCCCACCTCTTTCTATGTGAAGAACTATGAGAATGGTGACGGCGGCTGCGTAGTGGAAAAATGCACTGCAGCAGTCACCAGCGTGGGCAACCCGCTGATCTGGTGGGGCGGGACCTTAGCCATCCTGTTCCTGGTGGGCGTGTGGGCCATCAAACGCGACTGGCGTGCCGGGGCCATCCTGGCCGGATTCGCTGCCGGCTTCCTGCCGTGGATCTTCTACCCGCTGCGCACCATCTTCTTCTTCTACGCCATTGCCTACGAACCCTTCATGATCTTGGCTCTGGTGCTGGTTTTGGGCATGGTCCTAGGCAAGGTTTCCGACCCTCCCTGGCGTCGTCAACAAGGCGCCATCATCGTAGGGATCTTCCTGGTCCTCGTAGTAGCCCTGAGCGCCTTCTTTTACCCCATTTGGGCGGCGGAGATCATCCCGCAAGAACAATGGCGTCAACACATGTGGCTGCCCAGCTGGATCTAACCACCGCCTTTTTCATGACGTTCACCCGCCGAGCCAGCCCGGCAGGTGGACTGGGAAGCAGCGAAGGTTAGCGAGGTGGGGATGTGGCCTGCTAACGGCTGTCCCCCAAATACCTCCGGATCCGAATGTCACACTTCTTCACCAATTGTGAGACCCTACCTTTTGGACCACAAAACTACATCAGAAATAATGTTGGGCCCCATGACACGCTTTTTGTCACAGCCTGGCTTCTCTGATGCCCTCTCAGGCCTGCCCGCTTTCAAGCCCAATACAGATATATGGCTTACTGGCATGAGGCCTACTAGCGCCCAAACCGTGGGTGGCCATGATTACTGAATGAGATTGTACCCGGCACAGCGCCAGAGCCTGGCTAAGGAGGCTGTCAATTGATGGCAAAACGGCCTCGACGGCTTTCCTATGAAAAGAGGTACTATCGCTAACGTTCGCCACGCTGGCAGTATCTACTTTTGGCGCTATTGGCTGCCGCAGCGGGCTTGCTGCGCAGCTATGCCGCGCGGCGGCCGGGACGTTGCGCCGCAATGACGGCCACGCGGCGCTCTCTTGTTGGCCAGGTGAAGGCTAACGTCAGCGACGAGACCACCAGGACAAAGGCACCGATGAAGATGCCGGAATCCAACCAAAATTGGCTAGGGAACAACCTGATGAGGGTGTCGTCGGTGTAGAACGTCCACGTTCCTTGGGCGAAGAAAATCTTATGAAAGTCAGTAAAGAACCGTTCCCAGCCGGTTGCGGCAAAAACACCCAAAGCAATGATCAAGACCAAAGTGGCGATCGAGCCTGCGAAAAAAGCCCGGCGATTGCCGCCGAAGCTACGCCGCGAAAGATATATCACGCCAATAGCCATGATGACCGCCAGGAGCAGGGCGCTGAGGAAGGCCATAACAATAACGGTCTTCACATCTGCCATATGCCCCACTTCCCGGGTCAGGAACAAGGGGTTGCCAATGCCGTTGACCAGGTCACCCAAGTACCGGGGCGGGGCAAAGTTGAGCAGGTAGTCCACGGTGTAGGAGCCGTAGGTGAGCCTGTCCTCGGTACTGAACCCAAAAGAGTCGCTCGGGAACCCGGGGCGGTGGTACTCGATCCACAAAAACGTGGAGGTGGTGACCAGCCTGATGGCTAGTACCAGCAGCACGATGGGATAGAAAACTGCGATGATGACCTGAAATACCCGTGTCAGTACTGGCTTTGTATTGACGGCCTTGTCTCTGGCAGCCTTGCGCTTTGCCTGTTCCTCAGCCGAGGGGCGCACAACGGCACTGTCCTCGCCCTGTACATCTGGTGTCCCCGTGCCACCAGCCACGGCTTCGGCCACGGCCGCGCTCTTAGCCAGTGCTGCGGCGATTTCCTCGTCACTGGGCAACTGCGGCATCCGCGATGCCGCCCGCATGGGTTCCTGGTCAGCAACTTGCTCTATTTTGATCCGTGAGACCGAGCTCTCGCCAACAGGTGCCGCCACGCGCCGAGCACGGGCCTTTTCCGCAAGAGCAGCGGCCTCACTGGCAGCAACCTTGGTATCAGCGGCCTTGGTATCAGCGCTGCCGGCGGCGGGACTGCCTTGTGGGGCCTGCGCCCCAACTTCTTGGCGTGCCACAGCATCTTGGCGTGTCACAGCATCTTCGGGTGTCACTGAGTCCTGGGGCTTTGAATTCTCGCTCACAAGTCCAAACGATACCGGCAGGCGGTCCCACCCGGTGGCTGCCACCCCGTGACGATGCCAAACTGTCACTCTGGTTCTTTTTCAGGCTTGGGTGCCGCTCCTGCATCTGGTGGACCAGCCTCACCAAAGAGGCGGCCCCGGCTGGAAAGCGGGACACTCTGCAGGGGTGCCGGCACAGGCCGTTTGGCACCGAATCCTCCTGTCGGGGACTCGTGCCGGATTCCTCGGAGTACGTAGGGCATCAAATAGTTCCGGGCCCACGCGATGTCACCGACTCTCGCTTTCCGCCAACTTGTCACAGGAAGCGGTTTGGGCGTCAGTGGCTTCAGGGAGTTCGGCACACCCAGCGTTTCTAGGACCATAGCCGCCACTGCGTGGTGACCCAGGGCTGACGGGTGGAGCCGATCCTGACTCCACATGCGGGGATCATGTAGTTCCTTCATGGCCCACAAATCGGCCACAAGGCACTCGTGGTGTTCGGCGATGCTGCGCATATTTTCATTGAAGATGGCAATCTTCGTACGGAATTGGCCCATGACGGTGGAGCGCCCGGAGTCCGGCCCAACAAAGATCAGGACGCTCACTCCCTGCAGGCGCAGGCGGCTCACGGCTCCCTCTAAAAGAGCGGCCAGCTTGTCAGGGTCCGCACCGGTGTGAAAGAGATCGTTGCCTCCTGCTTGAAATGAGACCAGATCTGGTGTCAGCGCCAGGGCGGGACCCACTTGGGTGTCAATTACCTCGTGCAGTAGTTGCCCCCTGACGGCCAGGTTTGCGTAGGCGAAATCTGGCACTCCCACACTCAACTCCTCCGCTGCACGGTCCGCCCATCCTCGATATCCGCCGGGACTGCCCGGTTCCGGATCATCCAGGCCTTCCGTAAAGGAATCTCCCAATGCCACAAAACGCCGCCACGGGTGCGGTGGAATGAGTTGATCCGCGCTCCCCTGTTGCACCGTGGTCTGGAACAACCCCGTGTTCTGCAACAGTCCGTTGTCCTGGCCTGCAGTGTCATCACCCATATCCCCATCTTGCACCCACGGGGTGATTTTGGGGAGGCCTGCGGCAAGCATCTATTAGCCTGACGCAACTACTAGGACGAGCGGATGGTGGCTCCGGCGTCGTCCGGGTTAAGGTCACCCAACTCCCCTGCAAGGAACGCCTTGCGGCCCAATATCAGGGTGTAGGCCCAGTACGCCCCAAGAACCAGTGCGCCAATGGTGATTTTGGCCCACACAGGAAGCGGGCTCGGTGTGACATAAGCTTCCACGAGGCCGGAAATAAACAAGACGAAGACCAATCCCACGGCCACCGTCATGAGAGAACGTCCTTCACGGGCCAGCGAATCCAGCCGTGTGCGGGGCCCAGGGCTCACCCAAGCCCAAAATATCCGCAGTCCTGCGGCGGAGGCAATGAAGATGGCTGTCAGTTCCATGAGACCGTGCGGAAGAATATAGCTGAAGAAAACATCACCCTTGCCATAGGCGAACATGGCTCCGGCGGTGACACCAACGTTCTGGGCATTCATGAAAATTTGATACGGCACAAAGGCCCCGGTGATCCCGAAGGCCACGCACTGGGCAGCAATCCAGGCGTTATTGGTCCAGACGGCGCCAGCAAAGGAGGCTGCCGGATTTTCCGAGTAATAGTTCACAAAGTCGTGATTGACCAGCTGCTGCAGTTCCGCGTCAGATCCCAGAGCCGCCTGTACGGCCGGATCCCCTGCCACCCACAGCGCAAAGAGGGAGGCGATGAGAATAAAAACGCCGCCAATAATAACCGTCAGCCAGCGCAGCCGGTAGAAGGCTGCCGGCAGGGCTACAACGAAGAACGTTGCAATATCAAGAAAAATATTGCTTCGCGCGCCCGTAAACCGAGTCCGGGCGTTGGCCAACGTTGCTGACAATGAGGCGGAGAGAGCACTTTCTGCCGTGAGGGAGCGGATGAGGGACAAATGTCCTGAAACGCTTTGATACAAATGCAGCAGTTCATCCGCCTCGGCACCGCTCAATCGCCGTTTCCGGGCAAGCGTATTTAGCCGCTCCCATTGCGGGCGGTGTACCGAGGTAAAGGCATCCATGTCCATCCGCACCAGCATATAGGGCCGAGGTCCCAGGGCGTGGATAGACTGTTTTCATGTCCGCAATCATCACCGGTGAAGCCGTTGTCCTGGAACTTCGCCCCGCTTCCTTCGCTGCCCGCTCCGTGGCCACGGCCATTGACCTGACAGTCACGCTGGCTGTGGCGTTTGGCTTGTTCGTTTTACTGGGCCAGGTGGCATTCATGCTGGATCCGGCCGCAGCGCGTGCCATCATTTTGGCTATTGTGGTGGGCTTGCTGGTGGTTGTCCCGATCACGGTGGAGACGCTGAGCCGGGGTAAGTCGCTGGGAAAGCTTGTTATGGGGCTGCGTGTGGTGCGCGACGACGGCGGTTCCATCCGCTTCCGGCACGCCTTGGTTAGGGCACTGCTGGCGGTGCTGGAAATTTACCTCACGCTGGGTTCGGTGGCCTGCCTGGTTTCATTGTTTAATGACAAGTCCAAGCGGCTCGGTGACATGCTTGCCGGCACTTACGCCATCCGAGACCGCGCTCCCAAGAGCGTGCCCCTGCAGGTTTCAGTGGCCCCCGCACTGGCACAATGGGCCGCGTTGGCTGATATTGGCCGGCTTCCCGATCCTCTGGCGCGGCGCATCTCCTTGTTCCTGCGTCAAGGAAGCGCCATGGCCGGGAACTCCCGCTTTGCCCTGGCCATGGAATTGGCCAGTGAAGCCAGTGCCCACGTGGCGCCTCTTCCGGCTCCCGGAACCGATCCCACAGTATTCCTCGCCTCACTCATCGCAGAGCGTCGAGACCGCGAATACCGCCGCATGGATGCGGCAGCAGCGCGGGCAGCGGCTATCAGTAGTGCGCTAGGGCGCCACGGGGTTGGTTAGATCACGGGGTTGGCGGGAAGTAGCCTGCCGCTGCGTTTACGTGAGGCGCTGCCTTAGCGTGAGGCGCTGCCTTAGCGTGAGGCGCTGCCTTAGCGTGAGGCGTAGTCCTTGAACGCGAAGTTCCAATCGCCGTAACCATCCGTGGGATGGATGGTGTCATTGGGTGTGCCCACCGTGTGGACAAGATCGCCTGGGCGCATATTCTCAAAGACCCAGCCAGCGCCTTCATGGGAGAGCCCAATGCAGCCGTGTGAGAGGTTGGTGACGCCCAGGTAGGGAATGGCATAGGGGGTGGCTTGATGGATGAAGATGCCACTGTTGGAAAGCCGTGTGGCGAATTCCACGTCCACGGAGCCGTAGTCGCCCGGATCCCCTGGTTTGAGCCCAATGGTTGATGCCTTGAAGGTGGCGTAGCGCTGCTTATCAGCGGTAATCACCATGAACCCGGAGGCTGAGGGGAACCTTTCATCGCCCATGGATGCCGGGAAGGTTTTGGCTACCTGGTCATTGATGAGAATGCTGACGGACATGTTGGCCGCATCCGCTTCCATGATGACCTTGTTGCCAATGTTGACCTCGTAGCTTTTGTTGGCGTTGTAGATCATGCCGTTGCCAATATCGGTGCCAAAGAGTGCCATCTGCACCGTGAGTTTGCTGTTGGCCGGCCAGTAGTCAGCGCCGCGGTAGCGAACCTTGGTATCCGAGTACCAGCGGAACGCGCCCTGTTGGCCCGTGCTGCTGGTGATGGTGATGGCCTTCTCTACGGCTTCCTTATTGATGACTGGTTCGCTGAAGTTGAATTCGAGCGGTTGCCCCACTCCAACAGTGGCACCCTCAGCCGGGTATACCCAGGCATCAGCCTCATGTGAGGCGGCAACGGTGGAGAACGAACTGTACGTGGTGGTCTTGGTGCCTGCGGTGTCCTGGGCCGTAACACTAAAGACGTAATCGGTGCCGAATTTCAGAGGTTCTTTGGAAATCCATTTACGGTTACTCACCACCAGTTCACCAGCAACCGGGGTGCCCGTTGCTTGTTCTTCTAGGACGGCTTTGGCCACCGTGCCATTGGTGACCATGGCGTTTACTTCAGTGGCAGGGTTTACGGAGACGGTTCCTGTTGCGGGGCTGACCAACGTCTGCACCGGAACAGCGGGGGTGGTGGAGGGTGGTGCCGTGGTGGCCGTGCTGGTTTCAGCGGCACCGGGGGCGGGACTTTCGCCCACTGCAGAGCACCCTGTACCGGATAAAGCCAAGCCCAAAGCGAGCAAGGAGATCAAGGCAACTCGCAATCCCTTGCGACGATTCCTGGTCTCATCCAACTCAGCCATGCAAACTCCCATTCGGTGGACTAATTCCAATGTCCGCTATCGTGGCACCACTAGTGCCGGATACAATTTTACGCCACGATTGCGTGCCAGCGAGCCGCGCCAAGCCCAGAGGGCCGCGGTGTTATGGGGTTGTTATGGGAAGTGAAGTCTAGACCCCAGCGGCAGATGTCCGGGGCGGCTAACCGAGCAGGTACAGTAACTGTGCTTCCACGGACAAATACGCCGCACCCTGCAGATGCTCCGGCACATCTTTGTACACAATCGCCGCCACCTGCGCGGCAGTTGGCTCTGCCGTCCCGATGCTGGCGAGAAGTTCCACGGCGTTGCGAACCTCTGCAATGCGCACAGCCCGGTGTTCCTCATAGGCTTGTGCCGCTGCGGCAATGTCTCCTAGCACCGGGCCATGGCCCGGCAGCGCAGCCACACCAGCTCCTGCAACAGGGCGGGTAAAGACAGCTCCGTTAACTCGCGCGCCGCGCCTGCGCAAGGCCGCAAGGGAGTCCAGGTAATCCCCCAGCTTGCCGTCAGGATGGCAAATCACTGTGCTGCCGCTGCCGAGGATGGTATCTCCGGTGAGAACAACCGTGCCGGCGCCCTGCCCGAAGGAATCCCTCGCTAGTGGATCTGTGACAACAAAACACAGCGAATCGCTGGTGTGTCCTGGTGTGGCGAGGACCTCGAGTGTGAGGCCGCCCGCCTGGATGATCTCGCCGTCGTGCAATGCCTGCGCGCCATGGCAAAAGGCGGGCAATGCCGCCCGGACAGGGGCACCCGTGAGCTGATGCAGCCGGGCGCTGCCGTCGGTGTGGTCCCCGTGGTGATGGGTGATCAGGATCAGCTCTACTGAACCGGCCGCTGCCAACTCGCCAAGATGCCTCTCCTGGAGCGGTCCGGGATCCACCACAACCACCCCTGATGCCCCGGGAGCGGTCAGAATATAGGAATTGGTGCCGTCAAGGGTCATGGGTCCGGGGTTTTCAGCCCTCCGGCGCCGCACGAAGCTCCCAATGTTCTCCCACGCTGACACCACGGCCCACCCCTTCGTCACTGAACTTCTCGCTTGGTTGATGATAGGAAAGCACAGGCACTGGCTGGCCCGGTGCGCTAAGCAGTGAGCTGCTAGGCGGTGAGCTGCTAGGCGGTGAGCTGTTCGGGGCTGAGCTGTTCGGGGGTGAGCAGCAGCGCAATCCCCTCATCGATCTTGTACCGCACGGGCGTGCCGCGCTCACCGTTGGCTGTGCTCAGTAATTCTTCGCCCACCTGGATCAGTGGTGAGTTGGTGACGGGACAACGCAGCAACGCCAAGAGGCCTTCGTTTATCTTTGCCATGGCCGGTGCCACTCCATTTCACTTTTTTAGGGGAAGTTTTCGGTTACTGCCCTGACGGTGGGCCGTGAGCTGCGGACTCAGCTTCTAGGAGTTTAGTCCTCCAGGATGCGAAGGTGCCCGCGGCGGCTGGGGGGTCCCGAATATGAGGGCAGGTGCGACGGCGGTTCCAGGGCTCCCCGGTAGTCTCTCCGCGTTGCGCTCACGCCAGTGGCCTTTTCCGGGCCTGGATTCGCGGCTTCCCGGACGGCGTCGGCCAGTGCCAGCAGATCATCCGGGCCCGGAGCTGGTGGCTTATCTGAGCGTGCCAGATGGATAACTTCCCACCCTCGCGGGGCCGTGAGGCGCGCGGAATGTTTGGCACACAAATCGTAGCAATGTGGTTCTGCAAATGTGGCCAGAGGACCCAGGACAGCCGTCGAGTCCGCATAAACGTACGTCAAAGTGGCCACGGCCGTTTCCCGGCAGGCTGATCTGGTGCATTGACGAAGGATACCCACGTTTGCCAACACTACCCTTCCCGCGAGGATATTTCCCCTCCGCGAGCCCGCGGCCTAGAGTGAAATGATGGAGTTCAAGGCAATTCATGGCGAGCGTTCGATCCAGATCTCACTTGATCTGCAGGAATCCGATGCTACCGCGGCACCAAACCCGGCGGCCCGTACGTTTCAGCGGCGCCGCCGTGACAGGCATGGCAGGGGGCGCCGTGGCCCGCTCTTAGCTGCCGCCTTGCCCGCCTCGCGGACCCGTGCTGAGAAGTTTGATGACCTGGTGGTGGACTCCGCCGAACGCCTTCGCACCTTGTGGCCCGCGGCACTGGCCACGGCGGAATACCTGGTGGAGGAAGTTCCCGATCAGTTGGAGGCCCTGCTCGCTTCCGGAGCGCAGGCGCCCTTGGGCAAGTATCTCGCCGCCCTCCCCGCAGCTGACGGCCGCCAGGGGGAACCGCCCGCCATCATCATTTACCGCCACCCGGTGGAAGCGCTCTGCGATACTGCCGGACAAGTGCGGGAGCTGGTGCACGAGGTCTTGGTGGAGCAAGTGGCTGGCCTTCTCAATATTGATCCGGACGCAGTTGACCCCTTGTTCCGGCGTTACCGGGGCAACTGACCGGGAGCAACTGACCAGCTCAACTGAACGGGGGCGCTCTAGTACCGGGTGCTGATATTGATTGCTTGGGTTCCGGCGGAGGACTGGGCCAGCGGCAGCACGGCAATACCGGCGCCCCCATCCTTGACGAGTACTTGTGAGCCGAAGGCCGGTGCACCCGAGACGGAAGCTATCACGGCAACGCTTTCACTACCCAGCAGTTTCTTGGCGTTGACGGCTACCGAGGTGCCAGCCCGTACCTCCACGTCCTTGCCCTGACCCAAGACACCGCTTGCTGAAATGGGCACCAAATTGATAGTGGCGCTGCCTTCAAAGGCGGCAAACACCAAGCTGGTATCAACATCATTTTGCAAGGTCATCAGATGGGTTTCGCCCAGCCGGGGCGAGGATGGAGCGTAGGCGAAGTCTACGGCGGCCCCTGGCTTGGTGAAGCTGCTGAGCCGCACAGCGGCCGTAACGGCGGTGTCCGCTGTGATGGCCAGTGAATAGCTGCCCTCGGGCAGCCCTGCCAGAGAGAGCGTACTGACCTTGCCCGCGGCGGCGCTCAAAACGCCTCCGTTGGGCAGGGCCACCTGGCCGTCTTTGCCAAAGGCCTTGACCTCCAGGACCGCGTCCTTTATCCCAGGTACCGTGACCATCAATGCGGTATCGGCATCTGCGTAATCATTCTGCGCCGTGATCTTGGCGGATTCCGCCACGGACCGAACCTGCACGCCCGCAATGGCCAATGAGCTGGCCGGTGCTTGGACCGGTGCCAAATAATCGATCCCGCCCGGGGTCAGACCGCGGAGCACCGACTGCTGAATCACTGCGCTGACGGGGCCTCCCACACTCTTGACATGGACGCTGAGCGCGTCCGAGTCCGGGGCAAGGCCTGACAGTACAACGGAGCGCACAGTTCCCGGCGCAACCACCAATCCCTTACTGCCTGCTGACTGCACGGGTCCATCTGAACCAAAAAGTTCGAGGGAAACAGTAGCGGGACTCAGGGAGGAGTTAGCCAAAGCAAGGATTGCGGTCCGTCCCACCATGGTGCTCGCCCCGGTAAGCCAGACTTCATTGCTTGGCTGTTGGCAGGTGGCAGCCGCTAGCCCGGCAAGATCACCGTCAGTGGCCTCAACGATGACAGATCCGCTCCCCTGTGAACTCTCGGGGCCGAGCGGGTCAAGACGAAGCACCGACGGGCCCGCCACGGTTTTCCCGATCAATACTTCGGCACGGGCTTTTGGTTCACCGCTCAGCACCGGCGCACTCGCCGAAGCCTGAGCTGAAGCAGAGGTTGCTGATGGTTTGGCCAGGACAGCCAGAGGGGAGAACTTGCCGTCCAGCCCCTGAATCTGCGATCCCGGGATGTCTCCCTCGGCGCTGCTGAGCACCACGGCGTTGACGGAGGTCTTGGTGCCTGAAGAACTTGGCGAAAACTCCGGATCGGCCCCTGCTGCGGAACCGGCCAGCAGTTGAGTGGGACCTTGACAGTTCGCCATGGATTCGCCAACAGGAAGTACATGCGGGCTCGGTGTCGTCACGGCGGTGGCATCCACGCCAGGGAACAAACTGCCGGCACCCACTACGGCAACAGCCACAGCCGCCGTGACCACGCCGGCAACAATGGCCGGCCAGCGGCGCGTGGCCTTCCGGGTAGCCCTACCTCGCGGGGTAGCAGCTTTCTGCGCCTTCTCAGCCTTGGTGGGCTTCTCGGATTTCTCGTCTTTGGCTGCTTTGGCGGCCTTCTCGAATTTCTCGGCTTTGGAGGGCTTGGCGGCTTTCTCAGCTTTGGAGGGCTTGGCGGCTTTCTCAGCCGAAGCGACAGCCTTGGCGTCAACCGTGGCGGCTTTCTCAGCTGAAGCGGCAGCTTTGGGGTCAACGGCTGGTTCACTCAGCGGGGTCTCGATGAGCTTTTCGCCCTGAGTTTCACTACCAGCCGAGTTAGCCTCAACGTTGTTGTCCTTATTTTCAGGCACGTCTACCAACCCTTTGCAACGATGCTTCATCCCGGTATGCACCGGTGCGGCCACGACGGGCCCGGACGGGAACTGCCAGCAGGATTGTCAATCCGAAGATCAGCAACATGACAATGGTAAACACTGCATCCAGTGGCTGAATATAGCGAATCTCCAAGGTTCCGGCACTAGCAGGTAGCTCAAAGGCCTGAGCCCAGCCTGCGGTGACGGGCTTGAGCGGCTTGCCGTTAAGCCAGGCCTGCCACTGGGAGTCTGCACGTTCGGCCATCACCACAGTGCGGCCAGGTGCCCCGGCAGCAATGGCACTTTTCACACCGAGGCCGTTCGATGGCACGGGAGAAGTAGCTTTTCCACCCGCATCGACCAGCCGTACACGATTCACAACGTCAGTGTCACCCGCCGTTGTGTAGCTGGGTGCAACACGCCACAACCACCCTGATTCGGTGGGTCCAACGCTATTGAGCCCGGGAACCCCTTCAAGTTCGCTGGCCAGTAGCTCAGCGGCTGTGTCACCGGGACGCAGCACCACGAATCCTACGCCCAGATCCACCAGTTGGTTTCGGGGGTCAATGCCCGACTTGGACACCAGGGCGGCCACCGTTGACTCCAAAATCTGTGTTGGCGCATCGCTGGCAAGAATTGCCTCGTTCCCCGGCGCACCCGTGATGCGTGCTGCTGCGGAAATTCCTGAGAGCGAGTCCAAAGTTGTTCCGGCACCTTGCATGAGTGCCGCGTCAATGCTGCCGTCAGGGCGAACCGTGAGCACAATGGTGCGGCTGGCTTCAGGACCTGTACCGCGGTCAGCTGCCGTGGCCGGAATGGTCCCGGCTGTGGCACCTTCCAGCAGGAACGGACCACTTAGCGCCGCACCCGAGTGGTCGGAGGAGAATTGCTGCACTGTCCACGCACCGAGGCTCGCCACCGGCGCTGCCACCAGCACCACTGAGAGCACCACGGCGGTAGCCTTCGCAGCCGGGTGCCGCTCCTTAGAGGTACGGGACGGTTCATAGGCCTGACGGTGAATTGCGTCAAAGCCCACCAGAGCAGCCCCGAGCAAGGCGAAGAATGCAAGGGAAACAGCGGGACCGTTGAACACGGTGACGAGGGTACCGCCGTCGAACGCAACAGCCAGGAGCTTACCGCCGTAGGAAACCCCCAGCGCCAACAGGGCAAGGAGCCACAGGCTGCGCACCATGGCGGCGCGGCGCAGGGGAAGCAACAGGGCAATCACGGCCGCTGCCACTACCGGCACTCCAATGATTCCCACGAAAACGCCGGTCAGCCAGGGCGCTGCACCCAAACCGAGGACGCCTTCAACAGTGTCCAGCTGAAGCGGGAAACCAAGGATCTGTTGCCAGAGAGGGCCCTGAGTTGCCGCGAGGGGAAGCCCCGGATCGGCCAGAAGCGCACGGGGATTTTCCCAGGCAGACCAAACAAAAGGCAAGAAGAGAGCGGCCGTTGGCAGCAAGGACCACCAAATGGTCCTACCCCGGCGCCCCAGAAGCACGGTTGCGGCCAGTACACCCACCACGGCCACCACAAACAGGCTCGGCGCAGCGGCGCACACAACGGCCAAGGCAAGGCCCGCAGCGGCAGCGGCAGTCCACGAGGGGTTGCCGCCCACGCCCGGCCGGCCAAGCTTGAACACTGCAGACTTAGAGGTTGCGGACTTCGCTGTTGCGGATTTGGTGCTGGGGAGGGCACCCTCCACGGTGCCCGGAACGCTCTCGGGGCTTACCGCGCCACCGACAGCGCGGATCATTCCCAGCATGACGATGGGAATCAGGATGTGGGCCAGGAGGGCACCCACGCGGCCCTGGCCCAGTGCGATCAGCAGTGCCGGGGCACCTGCCCACCCCAGAGCCGCAACCACGCGCGGCCAGCGGCGCAGAGTTAACGCACCGGCTGCCAGCCAAGCTGTGAAGGCTGACAGCGGTAGGGCCAACAGCACGAGCCACAGGACGCTCAGCGAAGCGTTTCCGCCCAGTGCGCCGAGCAAAAACAAAATAAAGTTGAAGGGATTGCCCCGGCCGGGCATGCCCGATCCGAGAGAAATCCACCAATCAGTGGCATGGCTCCAGATGGTGCCAATATCAGCGGAGAGGGGCAGCAGGGCCCCGCCCATCAAAGCCGGAACTCCAAGGAACCGTGAGAGCGCCACAAGCGCGAGCACCCCCAGCACCACTACCAAGGCGAGCCCACTGATGATGGGTGCCGTTCTGGTGGCGGCCAGCGGGGTCACATTTTCCCTGTGACTTTCTCCCGTGGGTTCCAAAAGAGAGGGACCTTCAAGAATGTCCTCGGAGCTGTGCTCTTCCGGGCCAACGGATTCACGGAGCATTTTCAGGTGGTCCCTTGCCGTCCGTTCTGGCACGTGCAGACCCTTGTGGACGGAGCGGCGTTGGGTTCGGGTGGCGGCTAGGGAAGCCCTGCTGCGCCGCAACGCGAGGGGATGCATCAGGCCCGCGCAGGTGGCGATGAACATCCGCACGGCATGACCGGGCGCCTTCAGCACAAATCCTGCCAAGAGCCAATAAATAGCGGAGAAGAACGTGCCAATGCACAGCAAGGGGACACCCCAGGCCGGGGCGTGCTTGAGCCTGAGAAAAATGCCTGCCTTACGGGCAGCCACAGCTGAACCTACGCCGTTGGGCCTGTGCACCACGTGAAACATATGGGCTGCGGGTACTACCAGAACCCTGTCTCCGGCCATCCGGACGCGGGCGCAGAAGTCCAGGTCATCTCCGGGGCCGGGCAGGGCCGGGTCAAATCCGCCCAGTCTTTCAAAGACATCTCGACGCACCAGCATGCCGGCGGTATTCACGGCAAACATGTCAGTCAAGTGATCGTATTGGCCTTGATCCTGCTCATCGAGTCCCACCAGGGAAAAGCGGTCAAACCACTTGTTGGCGCGCAACCCCACATCGACGAGTCGCCGGTGGTTGTCCCAGTCGAGCTGTTTACAGCCAACAACAGTGGCCGTGGTGGCCCGCTCGGTGGCTTCGATCAACAGCTTGAGGGCATCCGGGGCGGGCGCCGCATCATCTTGCAGGAGCCAAATCCATTCGTTGCTGGTGGGCAGTTCCTCTTCGAGCACACCCACTCCCCCGGAAGGTCCCTGTGATCCGTGGCGCGCTGTGCGGGCAGGCAGAACGGCAGCGCCGTGGAGCCGCTTTTGGTGCTCGAGCACTGCATTGACGGCTGCCCCGTAGCCTTTGCGGGCTTCGAGGGAGATCACATGACGCTCACCGAGTTCCTTGCGCAGCAGCTCACCAGAGTCATCTGTGGAGCCAACGTCTGCGGCCAACACCTGATCCGGCTGATGTGTCTGTGCGGCCAGAGCGGCTAGGACTGCGGGTAGATAGGCACCGCCGTTGTGGGCAACCAGAACGGCCGTGACTTTTACTGCTTCAAGAATTAGACCGCTCGCTTCCGCAGCCGCCGGCGCTCACGCTCCGACAGGCCGCCCCAGATTCCAAACCGTTCATCATTGGCCAAAGCATATTCAAGGCACTGAGCTTTGACGTTGCACGCCCCACACACCTTCTTCGCGTCCCGGGTTGAACCGCCCTTTTCAGGGAAGAACGCCTCTGGATCGGTTTGTGCGCACAGGGCGTCAGTCTGCCAGCCTAGTTCACCTTCGTCACTAAAATCATCACGAGGCAGGCCCAAGCCGATCCAGATGGGGTCAGGGTCCGCTCCTTCAACATCCGAAAGTCCCTGATCCAAGGCGGGCTCTGTGGGTGCCTGCAACTCATGTGCGGTCAGGAACGCCGTGGCAGCATCAGCCAAGACCTGACGATTTTCACGCTCATGAAACTCTGCGGCATCCGGATCTGCAGGGTCCACATACCAATCGGTGGGCACACCCCGAGAACGGTATGCGGCTGCAGCTTGCGCCGCTACCGAGTCGTCACGAAAATCCTCCACACTCAGCTGCGCTTGCCCCATAATCGTCCTCCTGAATGTTGCCGCTGACACTGTCAATCAACCATCCGGTTCCCGCAACATGCGGACTGCAGTGCCAAACTCAGCGGTTGGTGCGTCTAATTACATCCATGTAAGTCCGCCACGTCAAGCCGGGAGGAGATGATAACCACTTCCAGTGCGGTTCTACCCGCACGCCACGCCCGGCATTTTCATACCAATACATTCGTGTCTTTTGGTCTCTAACCGCCAAAATCCCGTGTTCTTGGGCAGAATTGGAAGTTTTTTGAGAATTCATGGGGAATACCCAGATTCATACTTGTAACGCACATCACGTAACAATTGGATTTCCTCCAATCGGTGGAGATCTGCTCCGAGTTGACCTCCGTGTTGACCTCCGTGTTGACCATGGCAAAATGGGCTCTCATGGACCGCTCTGTGAATACCCCCGAAAAGCTACTGCACGCCTTCCGCACCGATAACCCCACATCACCCCGGTTGACGTGGTACGGCCCGGGCTCCGAAAGGGTGGAATTCTCCGGGCGGGTCTTAGATAACTGGGTGGCCAAAACAGCCAACTATCTGGTGGATGAGCTCGACGCCGAACCCGGCACCGTGGTTGCCCTGCACTTGCCGCTGCACTGGCGTTCCATAGTCTGGTTGCTTGCCACGTGGGCTGTGGGAGCGAAGGCAGTAACGGTTCCCGGCACAACTATCTCCAGCACTACTGATGCCCCCGGAGCGGATGCGGAGACCGACCCGTGGGCCGAGCTGGCCGCAAACGCAGACATTCTCGCCACAGCCTGGCCGGACGTGGCGCACAGCCATTTGACCGGGGCCAAGAGTGATCCGCTGGTTGTGGCCGTTGCCCTGCCCGCTCTGCAGATGCGCTGGATGTCAGAGCTGCCCCCACGAACTCTTGATTACTCCGGCGACGTGCGTTCGCACGCCGATGTTTTCTTTGCCGACAGCGCCGCTGACTCACAGGACGTGGCCTGGCAGCACCACAGCACCGGGACCAGCGAGTGCAGCACCACTTATGCAGCACTGCTCACCCCAGGTGCCGAATTACTTTCGGTGCCGCACATACCATTGCCACTTGCCCCCCAGCGGGTCCTGCTGCATGTGAGGGACGGGTGGGACGCCGTTGTGCGGGATGCTTTGAGTATTTGGGCGGCCGGCGGATCAATAGTTTTGCTCGCTGACGGCGTAGCCGATACTCCCGCCCTGCGTGCCAGCGAACAGATTACGCTGGGCTAATTTACGCTGCGCTAATTTACGCTGGCTAATTTTCGGGGGGGCCAGCGCAGAAACTCAGGCCTCGTGTTCAGCCTGAATCAGGCTGTGGTCAGCCTCATATCCGGGCTCCTGATCCAGCTCGTCAGTGAAAACCCAGAACCTGTAGGCGAAGAACCGGAAAATTGTCCCCAGAACCAAGCCGATGATAGAGCCGGAGACAAAGTCAGCGGTGGTGGATTCAAAGCCCAGCACCCAGTGCGAGATGTATACACAGGCTGCCGCAATGCCCATGCCAATACCGTTCATGATGATGAACAGGAATACTTCGCGGAGCACATTGGCTTGGCGGCGGTGGCGGAACGTCCAGTAACGGTTGGCGAGCCAGGAGAAGACGGTAGCCACCGCGGCGGAGATGATCTTTGCCTTGGTGGGGTGCCCGCTCATGCCGCCACTGAGCAGCCACAGATAAATTCCGGTGTCTATAACGAAGGCAAAACCGCCCACAACACCGAACTTTGCCACTTCACGCCAAAAGAGGCCCATCAGGCCTTGGATGCGATCTACAAGCTTTTGAAACATGGTCCTCCGTCAGGCATTTTGGCCAAAAACGGATGATTCTCGCTGCAGCCTCTGGTGAAATTCTAAGCCAAAGATTCCACTACTGACGTGCGTGTGTTGCCTAAAACACCTTATAAAGGCCTAGCAGCACTGGTCAAAGCATGCATCTGGCCAGAGGTTCGGTACGCTGGGGACTGTGACTTTTCCTGTAATCGGTGTGGTGGGTGGCGGACAGCTAGCCCGCATGATGGCCCCCGCAGCCGTGGCCCTTGGTTTTGAATTACGCGTCCTTGCTGAATCGCCGGAGGTGTGTGCGGTGCCGGTAGTGGCCCACGCCCCCGTGGGCGATTACAAGGATCTTGATACTTTGCGTGCTTTTGCCCGCGGCGTGGACGTGCTCACTTTTGACCACGAACACGTCCCAAACAGCCATTTGCAGACGCTGATCGCGGAGGGCGTCAACGTCCAGCCCCGGCCCGATGCTCTGGTCAATGCCCAGGACAAGCTGATCATGCGCGCCGCCATTGAGCGCCTTGGCTTGCCCAACCCGGCTTGGGCCGCTGTGGCCTCACCGGCAGACGTGGCCGCCTTCGGTGAAAGCCACGGCTGGCCCGTTGTCCTAAAGATGCCCCGTGGCGGTTATGACGGCAAGGGTGTGCGGGTGTTGCGCTGCGTTGCCGACGCCGAGGCTGCCGCCGATTGGTTTGCGGCCATGAACCCACTGCTGGTGGAGGAGATGGTTGAGTTCTCCCGCGAGCTTTCCGCTCTGGTGGCCCGCACGCCGTCCGGCCAGGCCAAGGCCTGGCCGGTAGCAGAATCCATCCAGGTTGACGGGGTGTGTGATGAAGTCATTGCCCCCGCCCCGGACATCGCGCCCGAGGTGGCCAGCGCCGCAGCGGCTGCCGCCCTGCGCATTGCCAACGAGCTCGCCGTGACAGGTGTCATGGCCGCCGAACTGTTTGAAACCCCGGGCCGCGCCCCCGGCTTCCTCATCAATGAACTGGCCATGCGTCCGCACAACACCGGGCACTGGACCATGGACGGGGCCGTGACCGGCCAGTTCGAACAGCACCTGCGTGCCGTACTGGACCTCCCCTTGGGTGACACCGACGCGCTCGGGCCGATTGTGGTCATGAAGAACTTTTTGGGCGGCGCCAACCAGGACTTATTCAGCGCCTACCCCGCCGCACTGGCTGCCGAGCCGTCCGTTAAAGTGCACAGCTATGGCAAGTCTGTGCGCCCCGGCCGCAAGATTGGTCACGTGAATGTGATTGGTGCCAAGCACGACGACGTCACTGCAGTACGTGCCCGCGCCACCACCGTGGCAAACATCATTAGAGACGGAGCGTAAAACCATGAGCAGCACACCCACACCCCTTGTTGGCATTGTCATGGGTTCAGATTCTGACTGGCCTGTCATGGAGGCTGCGGCGGCGGCCCTGTCCGAGTTCGGCATCCCCTTTGAAACTGACGTTCTCTCCGCTCACCGGATGCCCCTTGAAATGATTTCCTACGGCCAACAGGCTGCTTCCCGCGGCATCCGCGTCATCATTGCCGGCGCCGGCGGTGCCGCACACCTGCCCGGAATGCTCGCCTCCGTCACAACTTTGCCCGTGGTAGGTGTCCCTGTTCCGCTGAAGACCCTTGATGGCATGGACTCCCTCCTCTCCATTGTGCAAATGCCTGCCGGAGTACCCGTGGCCACCGTGTCCATCGGCGGGGCTCGCAATGCAGGGCTCCTGGCCGTGCGTATGCTGGCGGCCGGAACTGACGAGCTGGCAGCCTCCTTGGCGGCCCAATTGGCAACTTTTGCCCAGGAACTCAACCACCAGGCCACAGCCAAGGGAGCAGCCCTGCGGGAGAAGGCAAGCGCCACGTACCCGCTGGCCATGGCCCGGCCCGTTTCCGCCCTGACCGGGGCGTGATCACAAGAGCATGAGCTTTAGCAGTCCCAAGGTTTCGCGGCCCTCTAATTCTCCGCCCACGTTGACAGACCCTGCCCGTTTCCCGGAACCGGCCTCGGCCCCCGTGCGTTCGAGGCGGGCCTGGATCTTGTTGCTGCTGACACTTATACTTCCTGGCGCCGCCCAGGTAGTGGCAGGCAATAAGCGTCTGGGCCGGTTGGCACTGCGCTGTACCTTCACGGTCTGGGCTTTGGTGATTGCCGCCGTCTTACTGGCTTTGCTCCAGCGCGAGACACTGCTGAATCTTTTTACCAGCCCCGTGCCGTCCTTGCTCATCATTGTGGTTTTGGTTGCTTTGGCGGTGGGCTGGGCCTACATGTTCCTGAACACCCTGAGCATCATCCGGCCCGGCCTGCTGGCACCGGGAATGCGCGGCATGATCAGTATTGCCGTGGTTGTCTTGATGGTGCTGACCAGCGGCTCCTTGGGCTACGGCGCTTTTCTTATTAATTCCGGACGCAATGCCATCACCAGCATTTTCGCGGCCGGCCCCAATATGAAACCAGTTGACGGCCGCTACAATTTTCTCCTCATGGGCGGCGACGCCGGTGAGGACCGCAGTGGCAGGCGCCCGGACTCCATCATGGTGGTCAGTGTTGATGCAAAAACCGGTCAGGCTGCCACCATCAGCATTCCGCGCAACTTCCAGAATGCGCGCTTTGAGCCCGGCTCTCCCCTATGGGATGTTTACCCGGATGGCTACAACTGCGGGGATCAGTGCATCATTAACTTCCTCTACACCGATGTCACTAACAACCACCCCACTCTGTATCCGGGTTCGGCGGATCCCGGCGCCAGCGCCATGATGGATGCCGCCGGCGGCATCCTGGGCCTGAGTATCCAAGGTTATGTTCTGGTGGACATGGCTGGCTTCTCCGATTTGATTGACGCCTTGGGCGGGGTCACAGTCAATGTGGGCGGCTGGGTACCAATCAGCGGCGATGACATCAACGGTACCGGCGATCATCTGCCACCCACCGGCTGGATTGCCCCGGGTGTGCAAAAGCTCGACGGCTACCATGCCCTCTGGTTTGCCCGCTCCCGGCAATGGGTGCTGGAGTACAACCGGAGCCAGCGCCAGCAGTGCATTCAGGCCGCGATGCTGGCCCAGATGGACCCGGCCACCATCTTCACCAAATTCAGTGCACTTGCTGATGCCGGATCAAAGGTTGTTGAATCAGACTTACCTGCCGGACAGTTGGGCAGCTTCGTCTCCCTGGCGCTGAAGTCCAAGGGACACCCGCTGGCCCGCCTGACTATTGGTCCCCCGGATTTCGATAAAAACTTCCCCACATATCCGGACTTTGGGGTGCTGCACCAGCGGGTCAAGCAGCTCCTGAACCCTCCGGCGAGCACTCCCAAGGCGCCTACATCCAAGGCGCCCGCACCGGCAGAGCCGGCAGCACCTGCAGCACCGGCCCCGGAAGTACCCGCCGAACCGGCTCCGGAAGCTCCTGCTGCCCAGGCACCAACTCCGGCGGCGCCCTCTTCGGGGCCGGAGATCACTGCCGAATACCTGCAGCAACTTGCCATCAACGGTGACGATCTCACGCTGGGGTCACTGTTGGCGAACAACGGCACCTGCTCCCCCGGCTAAACACCCCACGCGGGTGCCGGGGCCCGGCCACGGGCCACAACTTTCAATCGATCTACAGCTCGTCTTGGACCAGGAGAAATTTTTATGTTTGCTCTGACGAACGTGACCCGTGACTACGCATGGGGTTCAACCACGGCCATTGCCGCACTTTTGGGCACCACGCCCAGCGGCGGTCCCGAGGCGGAGTTGTGGATGGGCGCCCACTCCGACTCCCCTTCGATCGCTTCCACTCCTGACGGCGGGGTGCCCCTTGATGAGCTGATTGCCCAGCATCCACTTGAGACGCTGGGCCAGCAGGTCCATGCTGACTTTGGTGCGAAGTTGCCTTTTCTGGCGAAGCTTCTCGCAGCCGAATCCGCACTTTCCCTCCAGGTGCACCCCACGCTGGAGCGGGCCGGGGAACGGTTTGCGGCCGAAGAAGCCGCTGGTATTCCGCGCGACGCCGCGCACCGCAACTACAAGGATGCGAACCACAAGCCGGAGATGATTCTGGCTCTGACACCTTTCGAGGCCTTGTGCGGATTTCGGCCATGCGCCGAGGCCGCGGCCCTTTTCCGTGCCGTGGCGGCAGCCATCGAGGCTCACGGCGCTCAGGTTCCAGAGCTTCTGCACCAGCTAGAGATGACCTTGAATTCCCGTATGGCTGCCCCCATGGTGGTGCGCCGCGCCTTTGAAACACTCGTGGACGGCGGGGCTGCCACCACAGCCCTTGTGGAACTGGCCGCCGCTGCTCTGGCAGCGGACAGCACAGCTCTGGCAGCAGGTGAGGGCGCCGCCTCCAACACTTGTGCAGGGCTGCCGGATAACGGCGCCGCCTCGCTGCGCACCGTGGTGGAACTGGCGGGGCAATATCCTGGAGATGCCGGGGTGCTGGTCTCGTTGCTGTTGAACAGGGTATCGCTGCGCCCCGGTGAGGCCATCTACATGCCAGCTGGCAACATCCACGCGTACTTGAACGGCCTGGGTCTTGAAGTGATGGCGTCATCGGATAATGTGCTGCGCGGCGGGCTGACGGCCAAGCATATGGACGTCCCGGAGCTGCTTGACACGGTGAACTTTAGCCCCAACACGGTCCCCATGGTCCCCACCCGCACCACGGATCTCGGTCAGCAGGTCTGGGAGCCGCCCTTCGCCGAATTTGCGCTTCAGCGAGTGGAGCTTTCAGCCGGGGCCGCCCCGGTCCCCTTGGTGCAGAACGGCCCGCTACTGGTACTGGCAGTGCAAGGCTCCGTCCTGCTGGACTCGCCGCGCAGCGACATGGCGCTGCACCGGGGTGGCTGCGCCTTCATTCCTGCTGTTGAAAACCCTGTGATGGTTCACCCCGGCGCCCAGGCGGGCAGTGAACCGGCAGTCATTTTCGCGGTCACCGTCGCGGGGTGACCGCCAAGGTTCAGCCTGAGAGTCACCGCGCCCGAACGTCAGCGCTTGAGCAGTCCGCGGACCTTCTTGAGCGAGCGGCGTGCCACGGGAAGGGCCTTGGCGAACACGGGGTACAGCGGAGAAAGCCCCAGATCCCAGGTGCCTGCGAGCATGTTCTCATGGTCGGCGAAGCCAAATTTGAACTTCGAAACACCGTCATTGAGCAGGCCGTTGAAATCGTAACGGCGTATCCCCCGCGCCTTCATCTCCTGGATAGCCAGCCACTTCAGAGAGAAGTTTGCCCGCAGCACACTGCCTTCCTCGCTCATGCCGCCATACAGCTCAAACGCGGTGGACTCGCTTGCCGCGAGCCAGAGGAATGCCACCAGTTTCTCGCCGTCAAACGCGCCATAGATGGGTGATCCCTGCGCCAAATTCGCCCAAATGTCACTGTAATAAGCGTCCTCGTGGATACCGAATTCGGCACGCTGGGCGGTTTCCTTGTACACGGCCATGCACAGGGGAAGCTCGGCGGCTGTGACAGCGCGGTACACCAGCGCCTCCCGGCTGGACTTGCGAATGTACTGGCGCGTCTTCTTGCTCATGGCCGCCAGCAACTGCTCTTCGGTGCGGGTCAGATCCAAAATGAGGGTCCGCGGAATGAGGATGCTGGTGGGGCTGGGACTCCAGCCCGTTGCGGGCAGGGTGGCCACGGCCACGGTATCCGCGTCCCAATCCGGTTCAATGCTCAGCGCCACGGATTTATGGGTGGCCTTCACATACCGGCCCACGGCGTCAAGCACTTCATGCTCCCGGCCCGGCTCCGCCTGTGGTCCCCTCGCGAGGTACGCCAACGAGCGGAAGGGTACGGGCAGTGAGCGCAGCAGGATCTGTGCGGAGCCCACAAGCATCTGGCCGTCCTTGACCAAAACACGATCCACACTCCAGTTGTGGGCAGCTTTGGTCTCACCCCAACCCCACAGTTGCATGGGGTGGCCCTGCTGCGAGTTCACAGCGGCATCCCACTCGTCACGGACAAGGCACGGCACAACACTTAAAGTCATGCTTCAACCCTACCGGCTACTGCTGGTGCCGGGTCCCGCAGGCCGCGTGACCCGGCTCCGTTAGCTGGTGGTTAGCCGCGGCGGGCGTAGGTCTCCCACTTGGCTGCCTGGTGTTCGCCCTCCACGAAGCGGATGGTTCCGGACTTGGAGCGCATCACGATGGACTGGGTCAGGACACGGCCCTTATCGTAACGGACACCCTTGAGCAGGTCTCCGTCAGTGATGCCAGTGGCTGCGAAATAGCAGTTATCGCTGGTGACAAGGTCATTCGTTGACAAAACCCGGTCAAGATCGTGGCCGGCATCAATGGCTTTTTGCTTCTCGTCATCGTCAGTGGGCCAGAGCCGGCCCTGAATGACGCCGCCCAGGGTCTTCATGGCACAGGCCGCCACAATCCCTTCAGGGGTTCCACCAATACCCATGAGAGCGTCAACACCGGTACCGGGGCGGACAGCAGCAATGGCCCCGGCAACATCGCCGTCGAGGATGATCTTGGTCCGGGCACCGGCGTCGCGAATTTCTTGGATCAGGCCCTGGTGACGGTCACGGTCAAGGACCATCACCGTGAGCTGGTTAATTTTCACACCCTTGGCCTTGGCAATCAGGTGCAGGTTCTGCTTCACGGGCAAGCGCAGATCAACCATGTCCGCAGCCTCGGGGCCCGTCACCAACTTCTCCATGTAAAACACGGCGGAGGGATCAAACATGGTGCCCCGCTCAGCCACAGCCAAAACGGCGAGAGCATTGTTGATGCCCATGGCGGTCAGCCGGGTGCCGTCAATCGGGTCAACAGCAACATCACACTCTGGTCCGGATCCGTCACCAACAACTTCACCGTTATAGAGCATGGGAGCTTCATCTTTTTCACCCTCCCCAATGACCACAACACCGTTGAAGTGGACAGTTGAAAGGAGCGAGCGCATGGCGTCCACGGCGGCACCATCGGCAAGGTTCTTTTCGCCAAAACCTACCCAGTGGCCACCTGCAATGGCGGCTGCTTCCGTTACACGGACCAGTTCCAGCGCCAGGTTGCGGTCCGGCTCATCGTCACCGACGGCCAATGATCGGGACAATTGCGAATAATCCATCTGTGCTGCTTTTTCAGCCACGTTTAAACCCCATTGTTCAGGTAGGCGCAGTTTTGCTGTGCGCTTTTGCACGCAGTCCTGGCGTTTTATTGCCTACTCAAGCAATCATAGGTGACTGCGTGAAACAAAAAGCCGTGAAGTGCGCCACAGCGCCTCCAGCGGGACGCTTTGGCTCTCCACATCTGGGAAGATGGGGAGGTGAGTGATTCCAGCCCTACCCCGCCCTTCAAGCCCACCATTGCCGCCGGAGCAGCAAAACGCGCCAATGCTTCACTGGTTGGCATGCTCTTGGCCATCTTCTCCACCATCGCCATTGTGCTGACTATTGTGTGGCTTAACCCTCAGCAAAAAGCCGAAAGCTACCGCATGGACATTGACGTCTCCGCGGTTGCCAAGCATGCCGCAGATACGGCCGGCTTTGCCCCTGTGGCCCCGCTTCTGCCCGATGGTTGGTACGCCAACTACGCTCGGTGGAACCCTGCCGGTGCAGATGGTGTGGCTTTTTGGGACGTTGGTTACGTCACGGCAAGTAACACTTTCATTGCCTTGCGCCAGTCCATCACGGCCAACCCCACGTGGACAGCAGACCAGTCTTCCAACGCCCCTATTACGGGCACTCGGGCCATCAATGGGCACGAGTGGGAAGTGCGTGATAAACCTAAAGGGGACCGCAGCTTGATCTTGAACTCCGGAGATAACACCGTCATTTTGACTGGTGCTGCGGATTTCGCCGATTTTGACTTCCTGGCCAAGGCCGCGACCGACTCGCTTAGCAACGGCAAGTAACGTCAGCAGCACGGCACCGGTTGGGGCTGGCACCACCAACCCCGCCGCCGGACCGGCACGCTCCAACTCCAGCTCCAGCATTTCAACTACGAAGGGCAACAACTCATGACCGGTGGAGAAGACGGCAACAGCACCGCAATCGCAATCGCAATGCACCCTCAAACTCCGGCGCAAGCCTGGGAGACGTTGATGGATGGCAATGCCCGGTTTGTAAGTGGCACCTCCAACCACCCCAACCAGGACGCTGCCCGGCGCACCTCACTGCTCTCCGATCAGCACCCCTTCGTCATGATCTTTGGCTGCTCAGATTCGCGCCTGGCCGCTGAAATCATCTTTGACCTCGGCTTGGGCGATGCTTTTGTGGTGCGCACGGCCGGTCATGTTGTGGACAACACCGCCCTGGGCTCATTGGAGTACGGCGTGGAATACCTGGATGTGCCGCTCATTGTGGTGCTCGGTCACGACAGCTGCGGTGCTGTCACGGCCACCAAGTCCGCCGTGGACACGGGAAAGATGCCTGCCGGCTTTGTCCGCGACCTCGTGGAGCGCATCACCCCTTCGGTGCTGGCGTCACTGCGCAAGGATCAGGGCAGTTCCGTCAATGACATGGTAGAAGAGCACGTCAAGCAGACGGCAGCCCGCCTGGTGGAAAACTCCCCCATTATCGCCAGTGCCGTTGCCCGCCAGCGCACAGCAGTGGTGGGCCTGACGTACCGCCTCAATGACGGCACGGCCGATCTTGTCTACAGCAACGGCCACATCCACGGCTAATACGCGAGCCTTAGTACCCCAGATTTATCGCCCCCCACGCTGAGGCGGGGAAGAGAGCGGAACGTACGTGCCGCTCTCTTCCCCGCCTTTCGTCAATGGCTGGCCTGCGCGAATCCCCGGGTGGACACGGGCAGGGTTTTCGAACCTGGGGGCGGCGGCGATAGGGTGGATGTCATGACTGATACTGCCGCGGCCTCCGCACAAGAATTCCGTATTGAACATGACACCATGGGCGAGGTCCGGGTTCCGGCCAACGCCCTGTACAGTGCCCAGACCCAGCGCGCTGTGGAGAACTTCCCCATTTCCGGCATGACCTTGGAGTCAGCCCACATTGCAGCCTTGGCGCGCATCAAGAAGGCTGCCGCCACCACCAACGCCGAACTGGGTGTTTTGGATGCTGAGCTGGCCCGCGCCATTGAGGGCGCCGCCGATCAGGTAGCTTCCGGCACGTTTGATGGCGACTTCCCGATCGACGTCTTCCAGACCGGCTCCGGAACCTCCTCCAACATGAACATGAATGAGGTCCTGGCAACTCTGGCCAACAAGGCCCTGGCTGCTGCCGGCTCCGAAAAGGTGGTGCACCCGAACGATCACGTCAACGCCTCACAGTCCTCCAATGACGTGTTCCCCACCTCGGTCCACGTTGCGGCCACCTCCGCCCTGATCAATGATCTTGTTCCGGCCCTTGCTTACCTGGCTGAATCACTGGAGCGCAAGGCCGAGGAATTCAAGGACATCGTCAAGTCCGGCCGCACCCACTTGATGGATGCCACCCCCGTCACGCTCGGACAGGAATTCGGTGGCTACGCCGCCCAGATCCGCTACGGCATTGAACGCGTGGAGTCCGCCCTGCCCCGCGTGGCAGAGGTCCCCCTCGGCGGCACCGCGGTTGGCACGGGCATCAACACCCCCGCTGGTTTCCCGCAGCGCGTCATTGCCCTGCTCGCACAGGACACCGGCCTGCCGTTGACCGAGGCACGCAACCACTTCGAGGCACAGGCCAACCGCGACGGCCTCATTGAGGCCTCGGGCCAGCTGCGCAACATTGCGTACTCGATCATGAAGATCAATAACGATCTGCGCTGGATGGGCTCTGGCCCCAACACGGGCCTGGGCGAAATCTCCATCCCCGATCTGCAGCCCGGCTCCTCGATCATGCCCGGCAAGGTCAACCCCGTGATCTGCGAGGCCGCCATCATGGTTGCCGCCCAGGTTATTGGCAACGACACCACCATTGCGCTGTCCTCCACCAACGGCGCCTTCGAGCTGAACGTGGGCATCCCGGTCATGGCCGCGAACCTGCTGCAGTCCATCCGCTTGCTGACCAACACCTCACGTGTCATGGCGGATAAGATGATTGACGGCCTCAGTGCCAACGTTGAGCGCGCCCGCTTCCTGGCGGAGGCTTCACCGTCCATTGTGACGCCGCTGAACAAGTACATCGGCTACGAGAACGCCGCCAAGATCGCCAAGCACGCCATCAAGGAAGGCCTGACCATCCGTGAAGCCGTCCTGGCTCTGGGCTTCGTGGACCGCGGCGAACTGACCATGGACCAGCTGGATCAGGGCCTGGACGTCATGGCCATGACTCGCGCACCCAAGTAATTCCTGCACACTGCGCATTAAGCACCGCGCACTCAGCACCGCCACGGAGGGACCCGCTGCACTTTACATGGAGCGGGTCCCTCCGCCGTTTCTAAAGGCCGCGGGCCTATGGCACAGCTCACCACGTCTAGATTTTGCACTTTGCGGTTAATAGTGCAAACTTTTACTTTGTGACTGAAAGTGCAAAACTCTGCCAGGCCCCCGGCCTGCGCGCCCGCAAACGCGAGGCAACCCGCTCCGCCATCACCAAGGCGGCGCGGATTTTTACTGCCCAGAGCGGCCTCAACGGCTTCACCATAGAGCAATTATGTGAAGAAGTTGGGGTGTCCCGGCGGACGTTCTTCAACTATTTTCCGTCCAAGGAAGACGCCATCATCGGCTACTTGCAAGATGAATTTCCTGCAGATGCCATGGCTGTATTTCTTGCGTGCGGAAAAGCGGACAAGGACCCCGAAGGCAATCCCGCAGGTGAACCGTGGCCATTGAGCACCACCCTCGTGCAGGATTTATTTACCCTCGCCTGCGCCATGACGGAGCAAATGGACTTCTCCAGGGAACACATTCAGGATCTCCTGGCGGCCATGAAAAAAGAACCCCAGCTCATGATCAAGGTGATAGGAAGTGCCCATGCCCGTGAGCAGGAGTTCGCCGAACTGATAGCCCAACGCGAACAGCTTCCCGTAGACGATCCGATGGCCCGCATGGCAGCAGCCCTCTTCGGTACTTGTTCACAGCGTGCCAGCATGGCGTTCTTTTCCGAGGACAACACCTCCTCCTACGCCTGCCTCCTCGCCGCGAATATCACCACGGCCCAAAAACTTTTCACCTTGTCACACACCACCTTTGAAGGAACTCCATGAGTACTGCACTCAAAGCAGGGGAACCCCTCCTGTTGACCCAAAAGAGGATCTGGATCATCTTCTCCGCGCTGATCGCCGGAATGATGCTCTCGAGTCTGGACCAAACCATTGTTTCCACCGCCATGCCCACCATTGTGGGCAAGCTCGGCGGTGTAGAGCACCAGACGTGGATCACCACCGCGTACCTGCTGGCCACCACCATTGTGATGCCCATCTACGGCAAATTGGGTGACATCCTGGGACGGCGGAACCTGTTCCTGGCCGCCATCGCCATCTTCACCCTCGCCTCCATTGGTTGCGCGTTTGCCACGGATTTCTGGGGCTTTGTGATCTTCCGCGCCATGCAGGGTTTGGGTGGTGGCGGCTTGATGATCCTCTCGCAGGCCATCATTGCAGACATTGTCCCTGCCAATGAGCGCGGCAAGTACATGGGCCCGCTGGGCGCCATCTTCGGCCTCTCCGCCGTTGCCGGGCCCCTGCTGGGCGGCTACTTTGTAGACCACCTGACCTGGGAATGGGCGTTCTACATCAACATCCCGATCGGCATTGCCGCTTTCATCGTGGCATTCTTTGCCCTGACGCTGCCCTCCAAGAAAGCCACACAGAAGATTGACTTCATGGGTGTGGTGTTCTTGTCCATCGCTACCACCTGCCTCATCTTCTTCACCGATTTCGGCGGTAAGGCCGGTGGCTGGACTTCACTAACAACGTGGAGCTGGGGCGCCGGCATGATCGCAGCCGTTGCCCTGTTCATCGCCACCGAGGCCCGGGCAGAAGATCCCATCATCCCGCTGTCCCTGTTCAAGAACCCCATCTTCTTGAACTCCACGGCCATTGGTTTTGTACTGGGCATGGGCATGTTTGCCGCCATCGCGTTTGTGCCCACGTTCTTGCAAATGTCCACGGGCACCTCCGCCGCCGTCTCCGGACTGTTGATGCTGCCCATGATGGTGGGCCTGATAGGCACCTCCATCTGGTCCGGTATCCGCATGTCCAAGACCGGCAAGTACAAGGCCTTCCCCATTGCCGGTTCTCTCGTGACCATGATTGCCATGCTGTGGCTGACCACACTGTCCGCCGAGACCCCCATCTGGGTTATTTGTGCCCAGCTGTTCGTGTTCGGTGCCGGCATTGGCTTGATCATGCAGATCGTGGTCATCGTGGTACAGAACTCCGTGCCGCCTGCACAGCTGGGCACCGCAACCAGCACCAACAACTACTTCCGTGAAGTTGGTTCCGCATTGGGTGTGGCCGTTTTTGGTGCCATGTTCACCACCCGCCTGGCCGAGTCACTCACCAAGGTCTTCACCGAAGCTGGCGCGTCCCCGGAAGACGCTGGCAACTCCATGTCCAGCCTTGACCCGCAGGCGCTGCACCAACTGCCGCAGTCCATCCAGGACGGCATCATCAACGCCTATGCCGATTCCCTGGCCCCCGTGTTCTGGTACCTGGTTCCATTCATGGCAGTGGCCTTGGTGCTGGCCATCTTCATGAAGGTTATTCCGCTCTCAGACACCTCCGGAATGGTGGCCCGCGGCGAGGCCGTAGGCGGTGCCGAAGCCGAGCGTTTGGAGGCAGAGCGCACCGCGAACAAGGCTGCTTCCGGCAATCCGGCATCAGCAACGGACCCCAGCGGCACGGACACTCTCCTACTCGCCAAGGATGAGTCTGCGCAAGGCCCTGACAAACCTTAGTCCGCCCTTGGCGAGGCGGGTGCCGCCGTCGTACTTGAAAAAGGTACGACGGCGGCACCCGCCTTCCGTGCCTAAGCCTCGCTAGCGCTGGAAGTGAGGTTCGCCATTGAAGGCGAGCGCCCGGTGAATACAGTCCAGATGGCCAGGGCGCAGGGGTGGGAGTGCGTCCAGGGCGAACCAGCCTACGGCGAGGGATTCGTCGTCATTGACGCAGGCCGTTCCGCTTACGTAGCGGGCAATAAACTCGATGTTCAGGAAATCACAGACATCGCCGTTGGGGAAAGTGACAGGCCCCACGGCCGCCACCCCCAGCAGGTGCTCAATCCGGGCACTCACACCGGTCTCCTCCAGTATTTCGCGCAGCATGCCGGGGCCCGGCTCCTCCCCCGGCTCCAAGATACCGGTAATGAGCGCCCAGCCACCGGTATCAGCCCTCTCGCCCAACAGCACCTGGCCGGTGTCGTCAAAAACTACGGCGCGCACCCCCGGGAGCCAGAGCGGATCATGGCCGATCTTTTCGCGGAGCTTGAGAATGTATTCCGGTGATCCCATGTGCCCAGCCTATCCCCAGGGGATGACACCGCTGAGGCAGCGGCACCTTCCATCTGGTGGCGCTGCCTCCGGAGACGGCCGCCCTACTGGTGTGATCACCCCAAATGGGAGGACCGCTAACTGTGGCGGCGTGTGTTCAGGCAGGGAGCAGCAGCATGGTGGCCAGTGTGCCAGCGATCATGGCGGGGGCAAAGGGTATTGCCGTTTTGGCCGTGCCTTTGCGGCTCACAATCAGCAGCATGCCCCAAAGCCCGCCGGCAACAAATCCAGCGGCAATCCCGAAAACAACATGTTGCCAGCTCAGAAATCCCAGAAACAGGCCCAACACTCCTGCCAGTTTCACATCCCCAAAACCCATCCCGGCCGGATAGATCGCCCACAACAGCCAATACAGGCCAGCCATGGCCAGCGCTCCGCCGGCGGCCCGGAGCGCATGCCCTGGTGCCTGAGCAGCTATGGCTGCCGTCAGCAGCAACGCCGCAACAATGGGATAGGCCGGAAGTACATAACGGTTGGGGAGGGTATGGGTGCGGATATCGATAACGCTCAGCACCAGGGCCAGCCACAGCAGATACAGGCTGGCGGCGAGAGCACAGAGCAGCGCCAGGGAGTTTCCTTCCCAGAAATCCAGCAGTCTTGTGACCATAAGCGCGATGCTACGCCATTGCCTCCTGCTGCGGGCCAAAATGGCCAGCCACGGGGCTAAGCTGTGGATATGAGTGCCCCCACCTTCACTGCCGATGCCTTTCGACATCTTGCCCGCTCCTCCCCGTGGCGCTGGCAGAGCGTGCGCTTTGAACTGCATAGGAAGTTTCCCAACTCCGTCTACGGTGGCTCCGGAAACTCGTGGGTGCCGCTAGCTGTGGCTGGCGCCGAAGTAAAGACTACTCCCGGCATTGATGAGCGCACGCGCGGGCTGCTCGAAGACAAAGATCCCACGTTGTCCATAAATTGCTGGGTGCGCCGTCCCGGAGCGTTGCGGGTAGAGACGTTGGAGGGGAAGTTGTTGGCCAGCACCACCAAGATCAATGAATCACGGGACTCCCTCTTTATCAGCGGAAGCCGCAAACCGTGGCTACTGCAGCCCTCACTGGTCAATCCAGTCAAAGATAGCCAAGGATTCGTGGTGCGCCGCCCCGAGGCTCGCTACGGCGAACCCGCCTATGGCTCCGGCCGGGCCGCTGCAGCCCTCGATCCGGTGGAACTGACAGGGGAACGCCCTGTTCCGTTGGAAGCACCCTTCGCCAATGTGGCTGAAATTGCGGACATCGCCGTGGTAACTCACCACGGCAGGGACGCCGTGGAAGCGGTGCTCACACCTAATTCAAGTTACCGTCCGCTCTTTGCTGACGCGCCGCTGCTGTTTCCGGGCCGCACAGCCGTCCGCATCGATCTGGAGACGGGGATTTGTGTGGCCTCCCAGTCACTCGATGGCGACAGTGCCGGGGCAGGGCACTGGATGGTGCTTCTGGGTATTGATGAGTACATGCTCGATGACCTTTTTGAAGAGGTCAGCATGGGCTTGACCGATGTCCGGGCCCACATCCCGTGGGAACTGGGCCCGGATCAGTAGCCTAGATCTCTGCCCGTTCCAGCAACTCCGTCACGAGCGCCGCAATAGGCGAGCGTTCGCTCCTAGTGAGTGTCACATGGCCAAATAGTGGATGCCCCTTGAGTGTTTCCACTTCCGCCACCACGCCGTCTTGTCTGCCCACCCGCAAGTTATCCCGCTGAGCGACGTCGTGGGTGAGGACAATCTTGGATCGCTGGCCTATCCGGCTCATGACGGTCAGCAGCACATTTTTCTCCAATGACTGAGCCTCATCCACAATGACAAATGAATCGTGGAGGGAGCGGCCTCGGATATGGGTCAATGGCTGCACCTCTGCCACCCCAGTCCATCCCGAATCTGCCACGAGTTCATTGCGGTACTCCAGCCGCAGTGCCCTAGAGCAATGGTTGTGGCGAAGCCGCCATGAGCTGCGCCCAACTCATCCAAGAGCCGCAGTGCTGTGCGGGCAAAGTAGCCCAACTCGGGGTCGTGGCGCTTGCGTTCCAACTCGGCGACCACCACAATCGGCACCACCACCTGGTGCTCGGCGAAACGTGTCACCGCCCGTGGGTCCGAGAGTAAAACGAAAGGTGTCAATAACGTACGTACGCAAGGCGGCCGTTGTGTGCCGGCGCTGGGATTGCTGTTCAAGGTTCATGGTTTCAACCACGTCTGCTCCAACCCTCCGGAGGGTCTAAGAACCTCCGGAAACCTCAGGGGCTCCTGGTGAGTGCCAGCTAATCCTGCCGTTGATCAGAACCGCCAGAACCAGGACGGCCACGGCAATCCACAAGGCGTTCAGATTAAGCGTCAGGTAGGCAAAGCCGCCGATGATGGAGCCTGCCGTCAGCGAGAGCCAGAGCAGGCCATAGCGCAGCCACAGCCACCGTTGCCCCCCGGTCAGTGCTGTGGCCAGATGCTGACCCATTTTCACCAACGTGCCTGTCATATAGGTCAGACCGATGCTGACCTCGCCGTCGCGCTCAAAAATGACGTTTTCAGCGCCCATGGCCAGCGCCATGATGGCCGGGGCAAGCCATCCCCCCAGCCCCAGATCAAAAAGTACGACGGCGCAGACCAGTGCCGCACTCACGTACAGCAGCACCGCCATCCGTTTACGGGACGGGACCATCCGGCGCAGGATCGAGGCACTCACCACCCCTATGAGAAACGCGGCCACCAGCCCGAAGGCGAGGGCGAAGCCCAGCCAGTTGCCTTGGGCCAGTGCCGTGCCACCCCGTGTGGAGTTTCCGCTCATGAAGGAGACAAAGTAGCCGCCCAAATGAATGAATCCCACGGCATCAACAAATCCTGCACCGCTGGAAAGGACGGCGGCAAGGAGTATCTCGGAGCGGTGATGGCTCTGCACTGCGCGCTGGCCTAGCTGCCGAAGCGCCGGCTGCGGCCCGCGTAGTCGCGCAGCGCGCGGAGGAAATCGATCTTGCGGAAGGCCGGCCAGAGCGCTTCGCAGAAGTAGAACTCGCTATAGGCGCTCTGCCACATGAGGAACCCGGAGAGGCGCTGCTCCCCCGAGGTACGGATCACCAGATCAGGATCGGGTTGGCCGCGGGTATAGAGAAATTTGGAGATGTCATCAACACTCAGAGAGTTGGCAACCTCCGCCATGGTGCGCCCCGCGGAGTCCGCGTCATGGAGGAGTTCCCGGACGGCGTCAATAATTTCACGCCGGCCACCATAGCCAATAGCCATGTTGACGTGGATGCGTTCCTGCGCCGGGACCCGTTCAGTCAGTGTGGAGAGCCGGGCGGCCAAATATTCGGGCAGTAGTTCCGGGGCGCCCATGGCGTGAACGCTAATGTCAGCGTCGGCGTCGAGTACATCCAGGGTGTTGGCGATGATGGCCATGAGCTCATCCAGCTCTTCGGGCGAGCGGCTCATATTGTCGGTGGAAAGCATATAGAGCGTGACCACCTTGATGCCGAGGTCTTGGCACCAGCCCAAAAATTCCAGAATCTTATCCGCACCGGCCTGGTGACCCTGGCTGGTGGGGGCATTGAACTGTTTGGCCCAGCGGCGGTTGCCATCGACCATGACACCAATGTGCCCGGGCACGCTGTCCAGATCAAGAGATCTTGCCAAGCGCCGTTCATAGAAGTTGTAGAGAATCTTTGGCATCCGCATGGACGCGGTGGACAACCGCATGAGAATGCACCGGACCTTTGCGAATGATGGCCCTGCGGCCGTACGAATCTTGCTAGATCTAGATTACCCGCACGCACCGGGGAATCCTGCCAAGAAAAAGCAAAATACTTGTTACTCACCGGTAGCCCTATGGGTGCGCGGGATATGATTTTTGCCATGAGCACTCTTTCAAACACGGAACACAAGCCCTCTTGGCGCGGCTGGCTACATGCTGGAACTGCTCCGTTGGTTCTGGTGGCAGGCATCATTTTGGTGGTATTGGCACCGAGTTCCGAGGCAAAAATCACGTGCGCCATTTATGTATTTACTGGCGTACTGCTTTTTGGCACCAGTGCGCTCTATCACCTTGGCACTTGGTCTCCAAAAGCGAAGGCCATTCTTAAACGGCTCGATCACAGCAACATCATGCTGGTCATTGCCGGCTCCTACACGCCGCTGTCCTACTTGATGCTGCCCCGACCCACCGCCACGCTGTTGTTGTGGATGATTTGGATTGGCGCCATCGCCGGAGTCATCTTCCGTGTGGCCTGGGTGCGCGCCCCACGCTGGCTCTACGTCCCGATCTACGTGCTCTTGGGCATCACAGCCCTGTTTTTTCTCCCCGAATTCTGGGCAGCAGGGGTAGTACCCACGCTGCTAATTTGCCTGGGCGGGGCCATGTACATTGCCGGCGCCGTCATTTACGGGATCAAGAAGCCCAATTTCAGCCACCTCCACTTTGGCTTCCACGAGTTGTTCCATGCCCTCACTGTGGCAGCCTTCGCCACCCACTTTGTGGCAGTGGTCCTGGTGGTCTTCTCCTAGGCACCATATTCTGGGCACCGTCTTCTGGGCACCGTTACCTACCGGCCGTCTCCCCACAGCCGTCTCCGCAGTGCGCAGACGGCCGTTATTCTGCCTTGACGCGGTGCGGGCGGCCTACGAGCTGTTGGAGCTCTTCGGGGCTTTCAACGGGGCGCGCACAGACCATATTCCTGCAAACATAGGCCAGCGGGCTGCTAGCCGCTGTGCGCCCGGCCAGCAGTGGCACTGTTTGCGTGTCAACGCCATCCCCCACAGCAAGGGCCATCCCGGGCGATCCAGATAGCCATGCCTGGCGTATCAGTGCTTCCCGTAGCTCCCCAGGGGCTCCCACGATGGCTAGTTCCAACGGCCCGGCAGCTAGTGCTAGCGCGGCACCGAGCATTCCTCCGGCAGATCGAGGCGCCCGGGCGGCCAGTTCCGGAACTGTTGCCAGCATGCTCTCCGCCATGGCCCGATGCCGTGCGGATCCGGTGTATGCCGACCACGTGGTGAACGCCTCCGCCAGCAACGCCACCCCGCCTGTTGTGGCGTTGTCGAAGGGATCGGCACAACGCGATCCCTGCACCGGATGTCCGGCGGACGCAGCGCCCTGGTTGAACACCACGGAATCTACAATGAATTCCTGCTCCGCCGCCGCCACAAGTTCCCCGGAAAACTCAAACCAGCGGGTATCCCCCGTGGCCGCATACAGTGTCAAAAACCCGTTGGCGCAGGCTGCATAATCCTCCAGTAGCCCCTTGATGCCGCGGGCCACCCCGTCATGGGAAACCCGAGATAGTGTCCCATCCCAGTGGACAGAGTGCAGATATTCTCCCAGTTCCACGGCGGCCACCAGCCACGTGGGTTCCTCAAGTACCATGGCGCCTTCAGCCAGGGCACGCATGAGCATGGCATTCCAGGCCGCCACCACTTTATCGTCCCGGGCTGGCATGATCCGGGTGGCCCGGCGCCGCAGCAGGGCGGGCTTGAGCTGTTGCCATTGCTGTTGCTGGCGCCCAGTCAACGGCGCTCCAGGATGCAGCGGATGGGAATCACCGGCACCGGCGTCCGCGCTAATCCCCATGGCTTGTCCCACGGCAGCTGCCAGGTCCAGCGCGGCAGCTGAATTCTCTTCAATTTCACGCGCCGCGTCCTGCAATTCCGTCATGTTCCACTGGTAGCTGGCACCCTCGTGGTGAACGCCCGAAACCACGGTGTCTGCATCCAGGGAGGACGCAAATGCGCCACCTTGCAGGCGCAGTTCCGTCAGGAGCCAGTGCACCGTGGCTGTTGCGGCCTCACGGGCTGCAGCGCCTCCCAGCGGCGCAACGGAAGGCGGGCAGGCTGCAACCCAGGAATTTTGATCTTCCAACGGCTCGCTCTCAAGCAGCCTTATCCACCGCACCAACACCTGCAGCAGCCCGGCATTGTCATACAGCATTTTCTCGTAGTGCGGTTCTGACCAGTCAGCTGTGACGCTGTACCTGGCAAAGCCGCCGCCCAACTGATCAAACAGAGCCGAATGCACCATGGCGCCCAGTGTCCGCCCCGCCAAACCACGCGCCTGCGCGGCCGTTTGGGTTCCGGAGGTGGCCAATAGGAGCAGGAATTCAAGGCCCGGGGTGGGCGGGAACTTCGGGGCCTGACCCAGCCCGCCGTGACGCAAATCTTCGGCCGCAGCCATGGCCGCCAACGCTTTTTCGCCCGGCCCCAGCCAGTCCGGGCCCTGCCCTGTGGGAAGTTCCACGGCGTCCCGCACGTTTGTGTGCACCTGCCACAGCGGCTGGGCGAGGGTTTCGGCCAGGGACTGTGCTGTTTCTTCCACCTGGTCACGGCGCATTCGCCAGGCCTCTTCCACCGCTTCCAAAACCTGGGCAAAAGAGGGCTGACCACTGACGGGTTGGGGCGGGAAGTAGGTGCCGGCGTAGAAGGCTTTGCCCTCCGGGGTGAGGAAACCGCTCATGGGCCAACCACCTTGGCCACTCAGTGCCTGGGTGGCGGCCATGTAGGTATCATCCACGTCGGGGCGTTCCTCACGGTCCACCTTGATGGAGACAAAATGCTGGTTCAGGTAGACGCCAATGGCGGGGTCTTCAAAGGACTCCCCCGCCATGACATGACACCAATGGCACGCGGCATAGCCCACTGAAAGAAAAATGGGTACATCACGTGCCACTGCTTCGGCAAAGGCAGCCTCGTCAAAAGGCTGCCAGGCCACTGGATTATGAGCATGCTGGCGAAGGTAAGCGCTAGGTTCACCCGCCAGCCTGTTCATAAGATCCGGCTACTTCTCGCCCGGGCCGGGGGTGTGCACGGGCCGCGGTGCGCCGCCGTCGTTCTCCTGCGTGGCATTCTCAGGAACAGAACTCTCGGGTGCACTCGCTTCGGGCACACTGTCCTTGAAGGCGTTCTGGTAGCTGGCCTTTAACATGTCAGACTCGGACATGATGGGGATGCCCAGGTACTCACTGGGGACTCCCGAGCGTTCTTCCTCCACCAGTGCACGGTAACGGACGCGGCGAACGCGTTTGACCATGTCACGGATCAAGAAAAACATGATCACCACAATGCTGAAGGTCATGACAAAGCCCAGCAGTCCCGGCGTGATTTGATCTTCGGTCAGGCCAGGGCGCAGGCCCGGCTGCGTAGGGATGGCAGGGTCAGTGTTGGCGAGCAAAATCAGTGTAAGCACAATCCGTCTTTCGTTTCATCCCCGGTGGCCAAGGTGTCAGCGGGAAACGTCCACTATCTATCGTAAGCCAGCAAAGAGGTCGTTCTCCGGCATAGTGGTTGGAACGCGGGATTCAATGAGTGAATAATCCTCCCACGGCCAGACTTTGCGTTGCATGGCCGGGCTGACGGCGAAGAAAAAGCCTTCGGGGTCCACTTGGGTGGCATGGGCACGCAAGGCGTTGTCACGGCTTTCGAAGTAGTCACCGCAGTCAATCTGTGTGGTGGTGGGGTGTTTACTGGCAGGCGGGGTATGCCCCTCAGTATCCGCTTCTAGCCAGGACGCGATCCGTTCAGCGTAGGGCGAGGCAAGGCCCGCCTCCTCCAGTGCGTAATGCAGTGAACGGAAACGCTGCGGGTTGAATGCCAGATCATAGTACAGCTTTGACGGTTCCCAGGCTGGCCCAGTCCCGGGGTACAGGGCAGGATCACCGGCGGCGTTGAAGGCCTCCACGGTTACCTTGTGCGCCATGATGTGGTCCGGGTGGGGGTAGCCACCGTTTTCATCGTAGGAGACAATCACATGCGGCCTAAAGCGACGGACCAGCCGGACCAGCGGGGCAGCGGCAATCTCCAGTGGTTTCAAGGCAAAGCAGTTGGCGGGCAGTTCCGGCAACGGTTCACCTTCGGGCAGCCCGGAATCGGCAAAGCCCAGCCATTGGTGTTTGACGCCAAGAATTTTTGCGGCCCGGGCCATCTCCATCCGGCGTGCCCCTCCCATGTCACGGGCAGAGTGCGGATCATCCTTCAGTGCCGGGTTTTGGATGTCACCACGTTCCCCGCCCGTGCAGGTGGCCACCATGACCTCAACGCCGGAGGCTACGTAGGAGGCCATCATGGCCGCGCCCTTGCTGGCTTCATCATCCGGGTGGGCATGAACGGCCAAAAGTCGTAGTGTCCCCACTTGTTCATTCATCTTGCTACTCACGTAAAAACTTCCTTCGATTCTTCGCTCACACAGGGACAACACGCGGTGGCAGAAAGAACGCTAAACTTGTCTTGGTCCAGCGCTCCATCTCTTGGGGCGGCCGGCCGCGGCAATCGCGGAACAGACACAAGTGGATGCAGTGACAAATTCTGATTCTTCAGCAGCTACCAGCCTAGCCAATCGTTACGGGACACCCAAGCGTAAGGTGTCCAAGAAAACACAAAAAATCATCATTGTTGTTGCGGCCGTGCTCGCCCTGACATGGATTTTGTGGGTCACCATTGGCGGCAACGCCGGGATCAGCAATAAAGATCTCAGCTACCATGTGGTGGATTCAACCTTGACCACTGTGGACTTCGCTGTCTCTAAAGATCGCGACGCTACAGCACAGTGCGCCATCAAGGCCATGGATGACACCTACGCCGTGGTGGGCTGGAAAGTGCTCACCATAGGACCCAACAGCAAGGACACCGGCTCCGAAAACGGCCGCACCACAATTGTCCGTGCGCAGCTACGCACTGACACTTTGGCCGTCACGGGCCTGGTGGAAAACTGCTGGATAGTGAAGTAGAAGTCACATCCCCCGCGTCAATTCTTGGGTTTATCCGCCTTATTGACTAAACTAGCTCTTATTACCATCTGCCCCGCTTGGTTGATCCCAAATTTTTACGGCGTATGGATTGCGCAACATCTGTGTTGCACAGGCATAAACGTTCAAGGGATCGGCACCGGCGGGGCCTTTGCTTTTGTACATTCAAGGAGAACTACGTGCCTACGACCCACAGTGCGCCTTCAGCATGGCTGACGCAGGAAGCCTTCGACCGCCTCCAGGCTGAACTTACCCGGCTATCTGGCCCCGGCCGCGCGGAAATTGTCAGCAAAATTGAGCAGGCCCGCCAAGAAGGGGACCTGAAGGAAAACGGCGGCTACCACGCTGCCAAGGACGAGCAGGGCAAGATCGAAGCCCGCATCCGTCAGCTCAGTGAGATGCTGCGCAATGCCCGCGTTGGCGAAGCTCCGGCTGATGATGGAGTTGTGGAGCAGGGCATGGTGGTGGTTGCCACCATCGCAGGAGACAAGACCACGTTCCTGCTCGGCAGCCGCGAAGTTGGCGCTGGCGATCTGGAAGTCTTCAGCGAGCGTTCCGCCCTCGGCGAAGCCATCATGGGTAAGCAGATTGGTGACAAGCTCAGCTACCTGGCCCCCAATGGCCGTGAGATTGCCGTGGAGATCATCTCCGCCAAGCCCTATGTAAGCTAAGGCTTCGCATCACTAAAAATGACCCGCAGCACACACCGAATCCGGCGTCTGCTGCGGGTCATTTTTCTGGGCTCTTGCTCACAGGGCACAAGAGCCCAGAACACTGTGGTTTAGTGCACTGGGGTTTAGTGAACTGGGGTTTAGTGAACTGGGGTTTAGTGCACCACGATGGGTTGGAAGCCTTCGGCACGCAAAGCGGTCAGGACCAGTTCACAGTGCTCATGGCCCTTGGTTTCTAGGTTGACGGTGATGGAAACATCTCCCATGGAGATGGAACCGCCCACGCGCGTGTGGTCCAAGCCTGTGACGTTGGCATCATTTTCGGCAATGATGCGCGAAATGGTGGCTAGTGAACCCGGGCGGTCGTTGAGCATCATGCGTACCGTCATGAACCGCCCTGCCGCGGCGAGACCGCGCTGGATGACCTTGAGCATGAGCATGGGGTCAATGTTGCCCCCTGAAAGGACCACCACCGTGGTGCCTGGGTTTTCGATCTTGCCTTCCATCAGGGCTGCAACACCCACGGCACCCGCGGGCTCCACCACCATTTTGGAGCGTTCCAGCAAGAAGATCAGGGCCCGTGCCAGGGAGTCTTCGCTGACGGTGATGACGTCATCTACTAGTTCGCGGATGATGGAGAACGGCAGCTGACCGGGACGTCCCACGGCAATACCGTCAGCCATGGTGGAAACCTTCTTCAGCGGCACCAGGGCGTCAGCGGCTAGCGAGGGCGGGTAGGCTGCGGCGTTTTCGGCCTGCACACCAATGATCCGGATCTCCCGGCCCAGCTCTTTGGCACGCGCCTTGACGGCCACTGACACACCGGCCAACAACCCGCCGCCACCAACACCCATGATGATGGTGTCCACATTGGGCACCTGATCCAGAATTTCCAGGCCAATGGTGCCTTGTCCGGAGACCACGTCCACATTGTTGAACGGGTGCACAAAGACGGCCCCGGTCTCATTGGCGTAGCGCTCAGCCTCGGCCAGGGATTCATCCACGTTGTAGCCGTGCAGCACCACTTCGGCGCCGTGGCCGCGAGTGGCGGCCAGCTTGGGCAGGGCCACGCCCAGGGGCATGTAAACGCGGGCCTTAATGCCCAGCGCCTTGGCCGCCACAGCCACCCCCTGTGCATGATTACCGGCCGATGCCGCAACCACGCCACGGGCACGTTCCTCTGCGGAGAGCTTCGCCATGCGCACATAGGCCCCGCGCACCTTGAACGATCCGGCCCGCTGCAAATTCTCACACTTGAAAAACACCTCAGAGCCCGTCATTCGCCCCAGCGCACGCGAGCTCTCGATCGGTGTCAGGGCAATAATCTCCGCCAACAACTCCCGTGCCTCTTCTACATCTGCAAGGGTGACGGGGAGCTTGCTGCTTGCGTTCACGGTAGTTTTCTCTTTCTCTGCGAAATGGTGGTGGAGCAATTTCACTGCCTGTGACGGCGGGGAAATCTTGAAGGGTTCGTGTTGATGTTCCGCTCCGGACCCCGGGTCAGTCTCGTGATTCACCCTCAGGGAAAGCCGGGGAGGCAGCGGTGGCCGGGGTGGGCTCGGGCGGCCCGGCGGTGGGCTCACCGCCGTCGGGCACTAATTGCGGGATCCCATACTTTTGGCCAATCTCTACATCATGCTCCCAGCCTCGGTTGGCAATGTAGCGAATAAAGGAGTTGGCCACGGCCAGTAGGGGAACCGCGAACAAGGCACCCAGGATGCCTGCCACGCCGGAGCCAGCCGCCACGGCCAGGATCACGGCTACGGGGTGCAAGGACACTGCTCGGCCCATGATGAAGGGCTGCAGCAGATGGCTTTCAAGTTGCTGGACGAGCAAGACGATGCCGAGCATGATCAGGGCGTTGACCCAGCCGTTAGCCACCAGTGCCAGCAGCACAGCAACAGCACCGGTGACGAGCGCACCAACTACGGGGATGAAGGAGCCAACAAAGACCAGTACGCCCAACGGCAGTGCCAAGGGGACCTGAATGATCGCAGCACCGGCACCGATGCCTACGGCGTCCACGGCGGCCACCAATATCTGAACGCGGGCATAATTGCCCAGCGACGTCCAGCCGCGACGGGCGGCGCCGTCCACGGCGGGCCGTGCACGGCGCGGGAAGAACTTCACCACAAACGCCCAAATATCCTGCCCTTCAAGGAGGAAGAACAGCAGAATGAACAGGGTCAGCAACAGCCCCACGGAGAAGTGAGTCAGGCTACTGCCCACACCCAAGGCGCCAGAAAGGATCGCGTTGGAGTTATTCTGCAAGCTTGCTAGGGCATCGTTGAGATACTCCGTCATTTGATCGTTGCTAAGGCCCAGCGGACCGGAGTTGAGCCACTCCTGAATCTGGATCAAACCCTTAATGGCTTGCTGGCTCAGGTCACTAAAGCCCACCACCACTTGCCGACCCACTAGGAACAAGGCACCCAAAACCAGAACTACCAGACCCACCTCGGCAATGGCCACGCTGAGTCCTTGGGGGACACCAATTTGTTTGAGTTTTTTCACCAGCGGGCGCAGCAATGATGCCAAGATTGTGGCGATCATAATGGGCACAAGCAAGATCGAAACCTGGCTCAATAGCCAGATCAGCATGGCTGAAACTATGAGGACAACGGCCATCCGCCAGGACCAGGCAGCGGCCACGCGCATGCCCACCGGGACCATAGAGGTTTCATTCTGGAGAGTGCGCTCATCGTGCTGCTTTGGGGGCGTCATAATGTAATACTTCCCTATAGCGCAAAAATTGTTAAAACGGCGTCCATTTTGACCGTTCCACAAAGGCTCAAAGTACGGAGTCAACGCCCCAGTTCATGGTGAATCTCTCACCGGGTGCCAGCCAGCGCAGACCTTGACCGGAGTTGAACGCATTGGCCGGACCGGTCATGGGTTCCAGTGCCACGGCAAGGGTCCGTCCCGGAAAAATACTGGTGACGTACACGTGAACATAATCCACGCTGGAATCGTGCCACAGACTTACGCTGCGCCCGTCCGGGGCAGATAGCGTGTGCAGGGCTACGCCGTGGTCCGTCACCAGGTCGGTGAAGGCAGTGTCCATCAGGGAATCCGGGACGGGCCGGCCGGCCCGCAAGTCAAAGCGCCCTGCCACGGCTTGCGTACTCGTGGGGATCATGCGCTCATTCGCTACCAAGCGAGTGGCGGCGTGCACCGTCAGAGTCAGCTCCTGCGCCGGGACATCACCCAAAGTGAAGTAAGGGTGGGCGCCCAGGACGAAAGGGGCTTTCCGGGAGGAATCGTTAATGAGGGTCTGGGCCGTCCGCAAGTTGCCATCTGCATCAAGGCAATACCGCACCTGGTGACGCATCAGAAAAGGGTAGCCATGCTGTGGATGGATAACCGCTTCCAACAGCACGTGAGTCTCGCTGACATCCAAGGCGTGGTAGCCGGTATTGCGCAACAGGCCGTGAATGGCGTTGTTGCGATCAACTTCGGTAATGTCCATCTGCTGCGTGTGGCCCTCCAGCTCCCACCGCCCACCATCAATACGATTGGCGAAGGGGGCCAGTGTGATGCCCGCCGCGCCGGGAGCAATTTCTTCTAGCCGGTAGCTCTCAACGAGCGCCACCCCGGACTTGTCATAGGCGCGCAGACCAGCAGCCAAAGAGGTGATAATGGCGGTGGCATCCCCGCGGCGCAACGTAAATTGTGTGCCTGTGGCTGCCCGGGGGGCCGCTGATTGGCCGGTGGTGGCGTCAATAGTACTCATGCTGATTAGGTTACTGCCTTCACTATGTTAAATGTGTTTTGGACCACGAGACATACTGCGGAAACCACAACAATAATGTAATATTTTGTTTGAAACTGTTATTTTTGATCGGTGATGGAAGTAGGGCTTTTCAATGCTTGCACCAGAGCGCCAAGCGCGCATCCTCAAAGAACTGCAATTGCACGAAGCCGTTCGCGTGGCTGACATCGCGGTACTTCTAAATGTCAGCGAAATGACCATTCGCCGCGATATTGAAACCTTGGACCAGAACGGGTTGGCCCGCAAGATCCACGGTGGGGCCATGCGCTTGGCCCGGCTGAGCGCGTTAGAGCCCGGCTTTCTGCTCAACGTGGACAAGGCTCTTGATGCCAAAGTTGCCATTGCCAGTGAAGCTCTTGCGTTGGTGCAGCCTGGTATGACGCTTGCCCTGACAGGTGGCACCACCACGTATCAGCTGGCCATGGCACTGGCAGCGGAATTGGACAGGCTGCGGAATCTGACGGTTGTCACCAACTCCCTCAAGGCCGCTGAGTTGCTGTATAACCACCAGGGCAGCTCGGATCTGAAGGTCATAGTGACAGGTGGGGAACGCACCCCCTCTGAGGCTCTTGTTGGTCCTGTGGCACGGCTTGCACTGCGCAGCATGAACACCGATATTTGCTTCATGGGCGTGCACGGTCTGGATGTGGAGCGCGGCTTGACCAGCCCCAACTGGCTCGAGGCGGAAACCAACGCCGCCTTCATTGAGGCCACCTCACGGCTGGTTCTGCTGGCTGATAGCTCCAAATTCCAGGTACGTTCACTGGCCGCCATTGCCCCCTTGTCCGCTGTTGACACCATCATCACCAACAACGATCTGAGCCCGGCCACCGTAGAACTATTCTCCGCACGGGTCAGCCATTTTTTCGCCGCACCTCAAACGGGCGCATCCTCCCACCTCCCAACCGGAAAGATCTCATGACCATCGCCACCAGTACGCGCCTTGCCGACGGCCGGGAACTCATTTACTTTGACGACGGCACTCAAGCCAAGTCTCATAAGAGCCTTGACACGCGTCCCCTTGATGCACGTTCCCAGGAGAACACGGGAGAACTGCGCTTCGACGCGCTCACAGGAGACTGGGTGGCTGTTGCCGCGCACCGGCAGACCCGCACCTATTTGCCCCCGGCCAACCAGTGCCCACTCTGCCCCACCACGGGCGAGAATCTCTCCGAGATTCCCGATTCCGCTTATGACGTGGCTGTTTTTGAAAACCGTTTCCCGTCACTGGGCCCGGCGGTGGGCAGCATTCCGGAAAGTCCTCAATGGGGCACCATGGGACGGGCCTTTGGCCGCTGCGAAGTGGTGGCCTTCACCCCCGAGCACACAGGTTCCTTTGCCGGGCTCTCCGAAGAGCGCGCCCGCACTGTTATCGATGCCTGGGCGCACCGAACAGAAGCATTGAGCGCACTGCCGGGCATCAAGCAAGTGTTCCCCTTTGAGAACCGCGGCCAGGATATTGGTGTGACATTGCACCACCCCCATGGCCAGATCTACGCCTACTCCTACGTCCCGCCACGCAGCCAGGTCATGGCCGCTGCTGCCCGGGACTTCTATGACGCCCATAATGGTGGCGCCACGCTGCTGGGGAACATCCTCGCCAACGAATCCGAGTCCGGGGAGCGCATGATCGCCCAGGGCCAACACTTCAGCGCCTACGTGCCTTTTGCCGCGCACATGCCGCTGGAAGTCCATCTGACCCCGCACCGCCATGTCCCCGACTTTGCCGCACTCAACGATGCTGAACGCGATGAATTGGCCTCCATGTATTTGGATGTTCTACGCCGTCTGGACAGCCTCTATGACTCCCCCACACCGTATATTGCCGCCTGGCACCAGGCGCCGTTGGACTCTGTGCTGCGTCCGGCCGGACGGTTCCACCTGGAACTTACTTCCCCGCGCCGGGCTGCCGACAAGCTAAAGTTCCTGGCCGGCTCCGAGGCCGCCATGGGCGCCTTCATTAACGACACCACACCCGAACAAGTTGCTGCTCTGTTGCGTAACACCCCCGGGAGTCCCACATCCAGCAGCACATCCGGGTCCCTTTCCGGCATGGACTCCCGCACCCAGAAAGCAGGTTTGCTATGACCCAGTCCATCGATGCCACCGCGGTAGCGGCAGCGTTCACCGAAGCCTTTGGTGGCACCCCCGACGGCGTCTGGGCGGCTCCTGGCCGGGTCAACCTCATCGGCGAGCACACCGACTACAACGAAGGTTTTGTGCTGCCGTTCGCCATTGACCGGGCCGCCGCGGTGGCCATCAAGCTCCGAACCGACAACGTGGCCCGGCTGCGCTCCAGCTATGGCGAGGCGCTCACCGTGAGTGTTAATCTTGACACCCTCTCCCATGAGACCATGCAGGGCTGGACGGCCTATCCGCTGGGCGTTGTGTGGGTCATGCGCCAGATGGGCATCACCCTTGGCGGCTTTGATCTGTTCCTGCATTCCACGGTGCCCTCGGGTGCCGGGCTGTCCTCGTCGGCCGCCATTGAATGCGCCGTGGCCACGGCCTTCAACGAGCTGGAATCTGCCGGGCTGAGCCTGAACGAACTTGTTCTGGTGGGCCAGCGCGCGGAGAACGAGGTAGTGGGAGCCCCCACCGGCATCCTTGACCAGTCCGCTTCCCTGCTGGCCACGGAAGGCCATGGCGTGTTCCTGGACTGCCGCACACAGGAGTCCAAGGCCGTGCCGTTGGATCTGGACGCGGCGAATCTGCTGATTCTGGTGGTTGATACCAAGGTCAGCCACGCACACGCCACGGGCGGATATTCTGCCCGCCGCGCCTCCTGTGAGCTGGGTGCAGAGGTGCTGGGCGTCGCCGCCCTGCGGGACGTTTCTGTCAGCGGACTGCCCGAGGCCGCGGGTCTTCTGGATGAGGAGACGTACCGCCGCGTGCGCCACATTGTCACGGAGAACCAGCGTGTGCTGGACACCATTGCTGTCCTTGACCACGCCGGACCCGGCGCCATTGGTGACTTGCTCACCGCCAGCCATGCCTCGATGCGGGACGATTTTGAAATTTCCTGCCCTGAGCTAGACCTTGCCGTGGACACGGCACTGGCTCATGGCGCGCTGGGTGCCCGCATGACAGGCGGCGGTTTTGGCGGCTCAGCCATCGCCCTGATTCCGGCGGCCAGCGAGGCCACGGTGCGTGAGGGCGTTCTCCAGGCCTTCGCAGCGGCCGGCTTCACAGCACCTGACATCTTTGCTGTGTCTGCGGCTCCGGGCGCCCGGCGAATCGCCTAAGCGCTCAGCGCATCGTCAGCACAAAGGCCGCGCCCCACAGTATGTGGGGCGCGGCCTTTGTGTTGACGCCGGACTACTTGTTCAGGTGGTCCCGGTGTGTTTGCTGTGCCTGGGCGATTTGCATCAGGATTTCCTCGGAGTCCTTGTGCTTGTCGCGGTACTTAGGCTCCATGGTGCTGATGGTCTTTTCTTCGACCATCAGCATGCTGTACACGCGCTCCCGCTCAGCGGAATCAGCCGTGTAATCCAAGTCCAGGTAGTTATCCGCATGGCGGCGGGCGTTATTGAACACCGTCTGCGCCTTGCCGGACTTGCTCACCAGCGAGGCAATGATGGTCACTGCCAGGACTCCGATGATCACGGTCAGGGACAGCCCCGTGCCGATTTCAAACACCGGGACGGCCTCGCCACCGTTGATGAACGGCAGGTTGTTCTCGTGCAGCGCGTGCAACACGAGCTTCACACCAATGAACGCCAGGATCGTAGCCAGGCCGTAGGAAAGGTAGATCAGGCGGTCCAGTAGGCCATCTAGCAGGAAGTACAGCTGGCGCAGACCCATGAGGGAGAACGCCGTGGCGGTGAAGACGATGTACACGTTCTGGGTCAGCCCGAAGATGGCCGGGATGGAATCCAAAGCGAAGAGCAGATCGGTGCCACCAATGGCCACCATGACCAGCAGCATCGGGGTAAGGACCTTTTTGCCGTCGATCTTCGTGAAGAGCTTGTCGCCGTCGTACTTTTCAGAAGTATTGAAGAGCTTCTTGGCAAGCTTGATGATGAAGTTATCAGCGTCGTCGCCGCCGCTGTCTTCTTCCTTGAGCAGGTTTCCTGCCGTGATGAGCAAGATGATGCCGAAGATGTAGAACATCCAGGACCAGGTGTTGATCAGTGCTGCGCCGGCAAAAATGAAGGCGGTGCGGGCGATCAGCGCAAAGACGATGCCGAAGAGCAGCACTTTTTGCTGGTCTTCGCGGGGAACCTTGAAGCTGGCCATGATGACCAAGAACACGAAGAGGTTATCAACGCTCAGGGCCTTTTCGGTGATGTATCCGGCGAAGTACTCCCCGCCCATGGTGACGCCACCGAAGGCAAGCACCACAACTCCGAAGACTAGGGCCAAGCCTACGTAAATGGAGGACCAGATGGCCGCTTCCTTCAACGTGGGGATGTGCGCCTTTCGGATGTGGAAGAAGTAGTCAAAGGCCAACAAGGCCAAAATGACAACAATGGTAATGCCCCAGATCAGAGGGGATACGTTCATGAGCTGCTCTCGCTAGTTTCGAACAAGGTATGTAAGTGCTTTCAGTATGTAAACAACGCCCGGTCCAAGGGGCCGGGCGTTGTCAAAAGAAGGGGTGGGAGGGGCTAGTTATTGCCTCGCAGGATGGCCAGCAGGCGCAGGATCTCCACATACAGCCACACGAGCGTGACCGTGAGGCCAAAGGCGGCCGTCCAGGAATATTTGGTGGGCACCCCACGCTGCACACCCTGCTCAATGGAGGTGAAGTCCACAATCAGCGAAAATGCTGCCAAGCCGATCGCGAACAGGCCAATGACCACGCCGAACGGGATGTTTGTTCCCGGAATGTTCATGCCATTGATACCCCAAGGGGTGGTGGTGACGTTGAAAACCATGAGGAAGAAGTTAATCATCGAGAAGAGGGCGTAGCCAGAGAGCGCGATGATGAAAAAACGCGTCATCTTCGGTGTGGCACGGACCTTCGCGTTGCGGAACAGCACCAAGGTGACAAGGAAGACGCTCAAGGTACCCAGCACGGCTTGGACAACAATGCCCGGGTAGAGGCCCTCTAGCAAGCCGGAGAGGCCACCCAAGAACAAGCCCTCAAAGAGTGCGTAGGCCAAGATCAGCACCGGTGACGGTTCCTTCTTGAAGGAGTTCACCAGCCCCAGCACCAGACCAATGATCATGCCGGGCCACATGAGGGCCGGAACCATCCACCCCAGGGCAGCACCCACCAGCACCAGGGTGAGCGTGAAGACTGTCTTCATGATGACGTCGTCGTACGTCATCCGGCCGGTCTGGGACGCATTGGCTGAGGGCTTGCTGTACATGTCCTGCAACTGCTGCGCGGAGAACTGCGCCTGGGCGGACATGGTGTCAGCTCCACCGTTGACGGAGCCGCGATATCCGGCCGGCGTTTCCTTGAAGTTCTTATTGTTGGCAAATACCGGGTTTCCACCAAGTGCCATCGTGCCTGTGCCTCCAAAATAGGGGGTGAAGTAATCTTCCAACTCTACCAAGCAGGATGCGTAGACGAGACAATTTGTGCCTTCTGGACGCTATTGACAGCTCATTGCCAGTATTCGTTCACCTAACGTTTACCTAACTGACCAAAACAGCGCTCCGCTGGGCGTTGTGCCCGTCACAGTGGCCTACTTGTCGCAGGCAATGCCATCCTTGTCACGGTCAAGCGGTCCCCGGTACCCCGGTTGACCAACATGCATGGGAGCAGCACCAGCAGCCTTGGCTTCGCTGCAGTTCGCATAATAAACTGCCGCTGGCACCTCAACTAGGGGCTGAATAGGCGGGGCTTGTTGGGCCTCGGCCTCCTCAGCCGCACGCCGGGCAGCCTCATTGGCCGCGGCTGTATCTGCCGCAACCTTTTCCGCAGCGGCCTTTTTCTCAGCAGCTTCGGCAGCTACCCGTGCGGCTTCATCGGCGGCCGCCTTGGCCTGCTCATCTTGCGCAGCCTTTGTGGCTGCGACGGCCGATGCTTCGGCGCTGGCCTTGGCCTCGGCGGCGCCTTCTTTAAATACCTGGAACACCACGGTCTCGCCTTCGGCCACGAGTGCCCCGGATGCCGGGTCATGACTCTCAACGGTCCAGTTCTTTGGTGACAAGATTGTTTTGCCATCAACTGTGTCAACGAATGTGGTCTCGATCCCGTGGGCTTTCATCGCTTCAACAGCTAGCTCCAGAGATTTTCCCGCGTAGTTTGGAAGGGTGAAGCCATTACTGGCAGCGGTGCCGGTTGAAGAGGCCTCATCAATGTCCTCGCCAGTTCCACAAGCACCTAGCAATCCCATCAGGACAACCAGAATAATACCGCCGCACAGCAACTTGGCTCTCTTCGCCATTTTCTTCTTCACAGTCTGTCCCCATCAAGGCTTGAGCGTTACGAGTGATCGCCGACCAACACCTCATAGCCACGGAATATCAACTTGGGTGGAAAACGCCGGCACACAGCAAGAAGAAACTGAAATACGGCGGGAGTTGGCCTTCATCACGAGCATAGGACGGTGGCTCATGTTTAGTTTAAACGCGGGGTTGCGCAGTGGAATAAAGTTCGCTGAACTCGTAACAATCCACGCATCTACTCGCGGGAGCCCACAGGTGTGCACAAGCGGTGGCGCTGACTGGTGGTACCCCAGGTCGGACTCGAACCGACACTTTACAGATTTTAAGTCTGTTGCCTCTGCCATTGGGCTACTGGGGCTGATTTACAGGAGAATTCCTTTATGCTCTCGTCAACACTACTGGATGCACTGCCCGTCAATGAAACTGCGTGTCAGAGCGAGTTGAAAGGATCGGCGTACCGGAACACTCCGTGGCTTCCGGGTTCATAGTTGGCTAGGGGTAGCCCCATGAAATGTGAACCCCAGGACTGATCAGGTGAGACGATGCCCAGAGAATCGGCAGGGACAAAACCGAAGCGGGGGAAGTACTCGGCGTGACCTAAAAGGACCATAGTCCGCTCCCCCATGGCATTCGCCGCCTCGATGCTCGCGTTCATCAACGCCGAACCAACACCTTGTTTTTGATATTGCGGCAGCACTGCAAGGGGACCCAGACCCAATGATTGCGCTTCACCGATCCAGGCACGCGTGGTGATGACATAGCCCAGAATTTCACCCCGGTCTCCCTCCGCCACCAACGACAACAGTGGCAGGTATTGCCGGGCGGCAAAGAGTTCCCGCACCAGTTTGGCTTCCATGAGAGTGGGGAACACTGCCTCCAGGAGGGCGTGGATCTCAGGCCGATCCCCTGCTTGCTCACGTCGAATGATCATCAGATAAGTCTAGTGCAGTAATTTTTTGAGCCCCTTGGAGCCATGGTGCCTTGGCAGCGTCAGGCCAAGACAGCGTGAGAGTGAAAAACGGCGACCCCCGCCTAGGCCTGTTTCCAGGGTGGGAGGGGTCGCCGTCGTATGTTTCTTAGAAGTGCTGGCTACTTGGCCGTGGCTTCTTCCTTCTTTTCAACCTTGGCTTCAGCGGGCTTGGCAGCCGGAGCTTCAGAGGCCGGAGCGGCCGGAACCTCAGCGGGCTTGGCAGCGGGCTTCGGGGCCGGGGTGGCAGCCGTGACGAAGGCCTTGCGCGGGTTGTCCAGGAATTCCAGCTGAGCCAGGTCGCGGCCAGCAAACATTGCCACGAACCAGTCCATGATGACGCGGAACTTGCGCTCCACAGTGGGCATGGCCAGCCCGTGGTAGCCGCGGTGTGCCACCCAGGCCAGGGGGCCCTTGAGCTGGATGCCCATGATCTTGGCAACACCCTTCCATTCACCGAAGCCGGCAACAGCACCAAGGTTCTTGTGCTTGTAACCCTTCATCGGCTTGTTGAAGCGGCTGGCCCACAGGTTCTTGGCAAGGCGCTTGGCCTGGCGGAGAGCGTGCTGGGCATTCGGAACACAGGTGCCATCGGGCAAGCCGCCGGTGACATCCGGAACAGCCGCCACATCGCCGGCAGCCCAGGCGTTGGGGATAACACCGAATTCGCCGGTGATCTGCAGGTTGGCATTGACGGAGACGCGGCCACGCGGCTCGATCGGGAAGCCAGTGGAGCGGACCATGGGGTTGGCCATGACTCCGGCAGTCCAGATGAGGGTATCGGCGTCAAATTCCTGGGCAACACTCTTGTCCGGCAGGTTGATGAGCTTAATGCCCTTACCTTCGGCGTTGTCCAAGGAGGTGTTCAAGAGTACTTCCATGCCGCGGCTGCGGAGGTGGTCAACAACCCAAAGTGCCTGCTTCTCGGTGACCTCGGGCATGATCCGGCCCATGGCTTCCACGAGTACAAAGCGCAGCTCGGACTGCTCTACACGGTTGTTGAGCTTGACGGCGGCGCGTGCCATGTCCTCAAGCTCGGCGATGGTCTCGATACCGGCGAAGCCGCCGCCAACTACCACGAAGGTCAAGGCGCGTGCGCGCACGGCGGGGTCGGTCTCGGTGGAGGCCTGCTCAATAAGGGACAGAACCTGGTTGCGCAGTGCAACAGCTTCTTCAATGGTCTTCAGGCCGATGCCTGATTCGGCCAGACCCTTGATGGGGAAGGTGCGGGTGACCGCGCCGGCAGCCATGACCACGTCATGGTACGGCAGCTCGAACGGTGCGCCGCCGTCAACCGGGGCAATGACAGCCGTGCGGTTTTCGTGGTCAATGCTGGTCACGGAACCCTGGATAAGTTCGGTTTCCTTCAGGTGCTTGCGGTGTGAGACAACAGCGTGACGTGCCTCGATGTTGCCACCGGCAACTTCGGGCAGGAACGGCTGGTACGTCATGTAGGGCAGGGGATCAACAAGGGTGACGATGCCACCGAACTTTGCGATCTTCTTCTGCAGGTTAAACGCCGTGTAAAGGCCGACGTAACCGCCGCCAACTACGAGGACGCGCGGACGTGCTGAAAAGGTGGGAGTGATTGCCATATCTCTATACTACATTTGTTTGTGAAAATATTCACTAGGGAGTTTTTGTGATTCTCACCGCACCCTTTCCCCAAGGCACGACGGCGGCACTAATGCTTGGGTTTGTTGCCTTGCCGAGGGCGCAAGGAGGGCTCTGGCGGGGCCTCGGATGCCGCCCCGGAGCCAGAATCGCCACCTGACCCGCCAGCTTCTCCCGCAGCTGCCACGTAAGCTGGGCCACCAGCTTCTCCCGCACGCACGCGCCGCCGTGCCAGCAACAGATGCCCGCTGCCAGCAGCCAGGATGAGCACCAAAAGCCCTGCTGATCCCAACACCAATGCCTGAGGCAGGGGGCTGCCCAATAGCTCCGGCGTGATCGCCACAGGGACGTGCGCATCGCTCAGTGTTGGTTTGGGCTGAGGCCTGGAGGTCACGGGTGTGCCGCCCTCATTGGTGGGCGCCACCACGGCGCCGCGACGGTGCACACGGATCCACTCCGAGATGCTGCCCATGGGGTTATCCGTGACCTCGGGAACATCGGCGCTCAGGGCCGCTTCGGCGTCGAGAATTCCGTAGCCATAAATGGCGTTGGGGACACCCTCCCCCTTGGGCTTGGCTGTTGAAATGATCCTGTTGATGACCTGTGCAGCGCTCATGGAAGGGTATTTGGAGCGAATCAGGGCTGCGACTCCGGAGACTATAGGCGCGGCCCCACTGGTTCCATTCCAGCTGGCGTACCCGCCGCTGGGCAGCCCGCCTGCCAGGTCCTCCGCCGGGGCACTGACGCCAATGCTGATCCCCTGCGAGGAGGAATCGATGCTTGCCGTGCCGTCTCGATCGAGACCGCCCACGGCCAGGACACCCGGGATGGTGGCTGGAGCACCCACTTGTTCGCTGCCTGATTTGCGGTTGCCTGCCGCGGCCACAATGAGAACATCGTTGGCTTCTGCGTAGGCAAAGGCGTCATCCCAGCTCTGCGGCCAGGCTGTGGATGAACTGCCCAGGGACATGTTAATAATTTTGGCGCCCTGGTCCACGGCCCAGGTCACGGCTGCCGGAATCTGGTCATCAATGTTTCTTCCGGACGGGTTTTCGCTGCCCAGCCACACCGAAATGCTCAAGAGTTCAGCTTTTGGTGCCACGCCGATGACCCCGTCCGGCCCGGCCCCCACGGTAGCTTTTGCCTTGGCTGTGCTGCTGGCTTTTGGTGCCGCCTTTGATGGACTGGCGGTACTGGCGTTGTGTCCGCGGCCTCCCAGCATTGTTGCCACAAGCGTGCCGTGCTCGGGTTCGGCGCCAATGCCCTTGGTGCCTTCTTTGTTACCTTCACCGGACATGTCGATCCCGCCCACCACGGCACCTTTGAGGTCTATATGGTCCGCGTCAATGCCACTATCGATGATGGCAACTTTCACACCCTCCCCCTGCGAGAGTTCCCACGCCTTTGCGATCCCTGACTGTTGGAGCCAGTACTCGCGGTTGCGGATGTCATCGGCGGATGCGGCGGGCGCCCCCACTACGGCCAGTGAGCCGGCCAGGGCAAGCGTTATCAGCGCGGCAGCGACAGCGCGCAACCGTGGGGCTAACTGCATGTGGGCTCGTTTCAGTAAGGAATGGATGTCAGCTTCGGGCTGCACCCAAGGCAATTCCATCCAGAATATCGTGTTCACTGGTGGTTGCCGATTCCACGCGCCCGCCGTTGAGCTCTGACACCCGGCGCAGCACCGTTCGCCAGATCAGGGCTCCGGCGCCAATGACGTCTACACGGCCCGGATGCATGAAGCCAAGCTCGGCGCGCTGGGCCCGTGTCATGGACAGCAGCGAGGTGGCCGCAGCATCCACTGTTTCCAGAGGTACTACGGCGGCATGAATCACCTCGCTTTGGTAGCTCTCCAACCCCAGGGCGTGCGCCGTGATGGTGGTGATGGACCCTGCCACACCCACCACTTGGGTGACGTTGGCAAGCGGCACCGCGGCGAGGACCTCCTGGAGTTTGTCTTCGATGGCTGCCTCGGCAGCAGCAATTTCAGCCTCGGTGGGCGGGTCTGATTTCAAGTACCTTTCGGTAAATCGCACGCACCCCATGTTGGTACTCACCCCCGCCACAACACCCTTGCCGTCACCCACAACGAATTCTGTGCTGCCGCCGCCCAGATCAACAACCAGGACGCGGCTCTCCCCCAGTACTGGTAGCACGCTGACAGCGCCGGCGAAGGAGAGAGCCGCCTCTTGGTCACCACTGACAACTTCAGGTTCCAGCCCGAGCCGGGCCTTGATGCCGGCCACAAATTCGTCCCTGTTACCGGCGTCGCGGGTGGCGCTGGTGGCCACAAAACGCACCCGTTCCACGGCGTTGGCGGCGATGATGGCGGCGTAATCGTCCACGGCAGCGAAGGTGCGCACCAGTGCCTCAGGGGCCAGTAATCCGGTGACGTCAACGTCTTGTCCCAGCCGGACCACACGCATTTCACGGTGCACATCACTCAAGGACGCCCCACCCTGTGCTCCTAGGGACACATCAGCAATGAGGAGACGGATCGAATTTGTTCCACAGTCAATAGCTGCAACGCGCATCTTGATGGCCTTTCGGAAAAGCTGCGTGGACGTGCTGATTACGGGTTCTGCTGGTTTAAATGCTTGACGTGGCGGCTCAGGTCCTTGTGCGGGACGGGTGCGGCGTTGTCCCAGGCACCGGCACAGTAGCAGGACTCTGGCGTCCACCACTGGGCTACTGCGGCTAGGGCCTCGTCGCCCAGCGGGTTGACGCCGGGACCTTCGGCTAGTGCATGCCCAATGAGCACGTGAAGGCATTTGACACGGGTAGGCATGCCCCCGGCGGAGATGCCGGCAATTTCCGGCACAGGACCGGTTCCGGCGCGTTCACCAATCGCTTCGCGTGCTGCAATGTAGCTCTCATGCGCCTTCTGGTAGGCGGCGGCCAGCTCCGTGTCCGTCTCCAACCGTTGGGTCATCTCGTTCATGAGACCGGCGGCTTCGAGCCGTGATGCCGCAGCCGTCAAGATGGGGTGTGTCAGGTAAAACGTGGTGGGGAACGGGATCCCGTTGCTGAGCCGGGGAGCTGTGGCTGCCACCAGCGGGTTGCCGCAGATGCAGCGGGCCGGTATTTCCACAACATCGCGCACAGGGCGGTTGAGCTGCCGGCTCAGGGTGTCCAGATCATGTGGCGTGGGGACGCGCCCATTCGAGGCGGAGCTGATGGTTACGGGCACGGACGGGCCTTTCCTGGAACTGTTCTCAAGCGTTGTCCGGCGACGGCCGGGGTGTTCAACCTATTATTTTAGCGTGCCGGGCGGACACCGGGCATCAGGGTGCCGCTGGCGCAGTGGGCTCAACCGCCGGGGCAGGCTGTTTGGCAGCGGGCTCCTTGGGCGTCACGGGCACCTGTTCCTTGGCGGAATTCTTGACAGCCTCCCACAGGCCAGACACCCACGGTTCCACTGTGACTTCAGTAGCTTTTTTGGCTGTTGTTGCTTCGGCCGCAGCAGACTTGGCTGCACCTACCGAGTCTTTGACTTCCTCGGTGCCGTTGGCCCCATACACCCAGTACCCGGTTTCACCGGGCATCAGCATACTCACCCGCTCGCGGGCTTGGCGCTTGATATAGGCAGGATCATCCCAGCGTTGAAGTTCTGCAGCATAGGCGTCCTGTTGCGCCTGCCGGGAGGTAATGTCTTCTTTCAGCGTGGCAATTTCGCTGCGTTGAGTCATGAAGGTGTGCACGTTGGGAGCCAATAAGATGGTGAAAACGCCCATGGTGAGCACAAGTACCAGGATTCGCCCGGAAAATGATCTGGCCGGGACAGGGCTGGTGCCTGCCGTGTGAATCACACCGTCCTGGCGGCTGCGCCCGTTGGGCCCACTGGTGAGCTGGCGCTCACGCTTGCCACGGGGCGGGGCCGGGACCGAAGAACCTTCGGGACCAGCGCCGGAGCCGGGCGTGGCACCAGAGTCAGCTGCCGGCGTCGTGCTAGCCGACGTGGCATCAGGTTTTTCCGGGCCGTTATGAAGCCCGGATGTGAACTGTGCTTTGGGCACTGAAGGCCGTCGTGTGGCCATGCTTTCCCTACCTGCCTGCGCCGGAGATTCCCCGGCAGCAATTATTCCAACGCTCTCTCACCTTCGGGCCGTTTTATCCAAACGCTCTCTCACCTTCAGGCCGTTATATCCAAACGCTCTCTCACCTTCGGGCAACGCGTGGGTTAATCGCAGAAGGCCGCGGAAGCTGGCGAGGTGTGAATTCCACCTTAGCCAGCCCCCGCGGCCTTCGTTGCTATTTAGCCCTTGAAACGCGGGAAGGCGCTGCGGCCTGCGTAGCGTGCGGCGTCGTCGAGCTCTTCTTCGATGCGCAGGAGCTGGTTGTACTTGGCAACTCGCTCGGAGCGGGCCGGGGCACCTGTCTTGATCTGACCGGCGTTGGTGGCAACGCAAATGTCAGCAATGGTGGTGTCTTCGGTCTCACCTGAACGGTGCGAGGTGATGGTGGTGTAACCGGCGCGCTGTGCCATGGACACTGCGTCCAGGGTCTCGGTGAGCGAGCCGATCTGGTTGACCTTCACCAGCAGCGAGTTGGCCGAGTTCTCAGCAATGCCGCGGGAAAGGCGCTCGGGGTTGGTGACGAAAATGTCATCGCCCACAATCTGGACCTTCTCGCCAATGGCCTCAGTCAGAGTCTTCCAGCCTTCCCAGTCTTCCTCATCCAGGGGATCCTCGATGGAGACCAGCGGGTAGTCGGCAACAAGCTCAGCGTAATAGGCGCTCATGTCCGCAGCAGTCAGTGCCTTGCCTTCGAACTGGTAAGCACCGTCCTTGAAGAACTCGGACGAGGCAACGTCCAGGGCCAGGGCCACGTCCTTGCCGGGCTCGTAGCCTGCGCGCTTGATGGCTTCTAAGATCAGGTCCAGGGCTGCACGGTTGGAGGGCAGGTTCGGTGCGAAGCCGCCCTCGTCGCCCAGACCGGTGGAGAGACCCTTTTCCTGCAGAACGGCCTTGAGGTTGTGGTAGACCTCAACGCCCCAGCGCAGACCCTCAGAGAACGTTGCTGCACCCAACGGGACAACCATGAATTCCTGGATGTCAACGTCGGAATCTGCATGTGAACCACCGTTGAGGATGTTCATCAGCGGAACCGGCAGTACGTGTGCGTTGGGTCCGCCCAAGTAGCGGTACAGCGGCAAGCCTGCGGACTCTGCAGCAGCGCTGGCCACGGCCAAGGAAACGCCCAAGATGGCGTTGGCGCCGAGCTTGGACTTGTTGGAGGTGCCGTCCAGTTCCAGCATGACGGAGTCAATCAGGCGCTGATCCGTTGCGTCCAGGCCCTCAACTTCGGGGGCAATAACTTCCAAGACAGCCTCGACTGCCTGCAAAACACCCTTGCCCTGGTAACGGTTCTTATCCCCGTCACGGAGTTCCATTGCCTCGAAGGCACCTGTGGATGCACCGGAGGGAACGCCGGCGCGGCCCATGGCGCCATCGCTGAGCAGAACCTCAACCTCTACGGTCGGGTTTCCACGGGAATCCAAGATTTCGCGTGCATGAATGGCTTCAATAAGTGCCACGTATCGCTCCTAATAGTCAGCTTTGTTGAGTAGATGTCGACCACGCTGTCGCCTCAATCCTAGCCGACGGCGTGATGGGGCACTCATTCAATACGCTCAAAGCGGGAATGTTGCTCCCGGGCGGTGCCCCATAACGAAATTTTGCGCAGGAGACTTCCCTCACCTTCGTAGCGATACATCGTTGAGTATCGCTGCCTTGGGACTGGCTACTGCCTGCTGGCGCCCTGGCTGCGCTCCTGGAATTCCTGCACGGCGTGGCGCAGGGCCCTTTCGGGGTCTAGCCCCTGACCTTGCGCCGCCAGCACGACGCCGAAGAGCGCCTTTCCGAGGTCTTCTTCAGTTTCGATGGGGCTGGGTAGGGTCCCTGCGGGGACTGGCAGGGATGCCCGCCGGGCCCGCTCCACTGATTTTTGTGCCCTGGCCAGGGCTGGCAAGGAGCGCGGAATTCCGGCAAAGGGGCTCAATTGCTGACTCGGGGCCGCCGTATTCTGCCTTGAGGCGGCACGTTCCTGGGCCTTAACCCGCTCCCAGGTCTCCTCGATTTCGGCAATGGTGGCGGGAAAACTCTCCTGCAAGGTGCCGTTGGCGTGGAAGACGTGGGGACTGCGGCGAATCATTTTTTCGCTGAGCCCGTGGGCCACCCTAGCCAAGTCAAATTCGCCGCATTCTTCGCCGAGGCGTGCGTGCAGCACCACTTGGAGCAAAATGTCTCCGAGTTCTCCGGAGATTTCACTGGAGTTTCCGTGCTCCAACGCCTCGATGAACTCATGTGTTTCCTCCACCAGATAGCTGGTGAGTGATTCATGAGTCAGTGCGGCCGTCCAGGGGCAGTGTTCGCGAAGTGCCTGGACCACAGCAACAAGGCGGGCCAACTCCACTTCTGTGGAGCGGGCCCGCCCGTTGTGTTCAGGCACGTAACTACTCGTCACGTCCGGCATCGCCTAGATCGGATGCGTCAAACGTTTCAAACTCCTCAGAATCTTCAAAGTCGTCCATCTCCTCCATGGCGTCCTCGAAGTGCTCAATGATGAAGTCCGCTAGCTGTTCGCGTGATTCGATGGGCAAAAACGATGCATGGACTGCGTTCAGGGTCAGTTCCAGCACCGTGTCCAGGCCGTAGCCGAAGGTTTCCACGAGCAGCCCGAACTCACCGGTCAGGCTCACGCCACTCATGAGCCGGTTGTCCGTGTTGACCGTGACGTTGAAACCCAACTGATGCAGCAGGTCAATGGGGTGCTCGGCAATGGTGGTTCCAAAAGCCGCAATGGCGCCCGTCTGCAGGTTAGAGGAGGGGCACAGCTCTAGCGGGATTTGGCGGTCACGTACCCACTGGGCCAAATCACCCAAGGTGAGCGTGCCGACGTCGTTCCCGTCCTCTTCTTGGACATCAAGGTGGATGTCCTCGGCAATGCGCACGCCGTGGCCCAGTCGCAGCGCCCGGCCATGGACCAGTGCGTCCTGGATGCTTTCCAGCCCCGCTCCCTCGCCTGCGTGCACAGTGGCAGGGAAGTTGTTCTCGGCCAAATAGGTGAAGGCCTCGGTAAAGCGGGAGGGCAGGAAACCGTTCTCGGCCCCGGCGAGGTCAAAGCCAACCACGCCGTTGTCACGGTGGCGGACAGCCAGTTGGGCAATCTCGGAGCCACGGTCGCCGTGGCGCATGGCGGTGATGATCTGGCCTACCTCAATGTATCCACCAGCCTCATCCACCGCGTCCATGCCTTCTTCAAGGCCTTCCTGGACAGCTTCCACGGCATCGTCGAGGGACAGCCCGGCGGTGAGGTGCTGCTCCGGGGCCCAGCGCACCTCGCCGTAGACCACTCCGTCTTCGGCTAAGTCTTCAACGAATTCCCGAGCGACCCGCACCAGGTCATCATGGCTCTGCATGACGGCAATGGTGTGTTCGAAGGTCTCGAGGTAGCGTTCGAGCGAACCAGAGTCAGCGGACTCGAGGAACCAGCTGCGCAGTTCCTCGGGGTCGGTAGCCGGCAATGTATGCCCGGCTTTGGCAGCCAACTCAATGATAGTTTCGGGGCGTAGACCTCCATCAAGGTGGTCATGCAGGGACACTTTGGGCAGCGATTTGAGATCGACACCCGGGAGAGAAATGCCTGTGTGTTCTGAAGTTGAGTTAGTCACAGTCCCACTCTAGGGATGCGGGGGGCCCTGCGCTAGTTTGACGGCGCTCTAGTGCCTGTTAGGCCCAGTTCCTACTTCTTCAATTTTGTTCCCCACGGGACTTAACAGCTCCTGCTGATCGGGCTCATTGATGGCGGGCACCGCAGGCGCGGCGGCCGCAGCGGGCACGGCCGGCACCGCAGGCAGATCGGGCACAGCAGGTACGGCAGGCGCGGCGGGATCGGGTACGGCAGGCGCGGCGGGCGCAGCGGGATCGGGTACGGCAGATCCGGGATCGGGGACAGCAGGCACAGCGCCGAGATCAGACACGGTTCCGCTCACAGCCACATCCCTGTTGAGCCCTCGCTTCTCCAAGATGCGGTGCACAAGCTTCATCGCATGGTCCACGAGGAAGCCGATGCCGATGGCAAAGACCACGGCAATGACTACACCCAGCAGCGGGTTATCGTGCACCCAGCGGCCAGCGAATGTTCCCACGGCCACGGAATAACTGGCCCACGTTAGAACCGCGATGCTGTCCAGAATCACGAATTGTCGCCACCGGAAGCGGGTGGCGCCTGCCGTGAAGTTGACAGCAATCCGCCCCACCGGGATGTAACGTGCCGTGAAGATCAAGATAGCCCCACGTTTTTCCAGTTCCTTGCCGGCCCACGCGAAGGCTTTGGCGCTGCGGGGCCAGCGCATCCACCGGAAGCGTTCCACCCCGAGCCTGCGACCCAGCCAATAGGCAATATTGTCGCCAATGATGGCACCGAAGGAAGCGCCCAGGATCAGCAGCCAAATATTGGGATACCCCTCCCGGGAGGCTATGGACGCCAGAGCTACTATGGCGGTTTCGCTGGGCAGGAACAGGAAAAACCCATCAATGAGGCAAAAGAGTGCCACAACAGGAATCACCCACCATTGAGCAGCGGAATGTTCAATGGTGACGTTGATCTGATCGATGAGGCCCAAAAAATCCACCGGGGACTTGTCCTCTCCTGTGATGGTTGCTTCCTTAAAGTTTCCCACGTTGGCGCAGCCCCTGTATCCACCCATCGGAGGATATTCCCTTGCCCCAGTCCCTCTTGAGAATGAGAGCCCTCCCCCGCGAGCATATGTGCCGGTTCCGGTGAATTTGCCTCGACCGGCATCACCCCACGGCTAACCACCACCCGCCAAACGGAGTAGAACATTCTCTAGCGCAACAAAGGTGGCCCGGAAAGATTCCGGGCCACCTTTTTTGCTGGTGCAATCCCATCACCTGAGAGTGATTGAGAGAGCGTTCCTCAAAACACCCCATTAAGTGAGAGAGCGTTGGTAGTGGGGTTAGGCGATCCGGTCGATGATGAGCCGGTTCGCCGGGCGGGAACCTTCCGGGGCAATAGTGAACGCACCCTCGAGTGCTTCCTTGGCGCCCTGGAACTTCTCCGGAGTGTCTGTCAGCAGCGTCATCAGCGGCTCCCCTGCCCGCACCACGGCACCTGGCTTGGCATGCATACGCACCCCAGCCCCAGCCTGGACAATATCCTCCTTGCGGGCCCGTCCTGCACCCAGCCGCCACGCGGCAACCCCAACGGCCATGGCATCGAGTCCCACGAGCACGCCATCGGCCGGGGCATAAACCGTCTCCGACTCCCGAGCCACTGGCAGTGCTGCCTGCGGATCCCCGCCTTGGGCACGAATCATGCGCCGCCACACGTCCATGGCCCGTCCGTCCTTGAGCGCCGCTGCCGGATCAGCACCGTGAATGCCGGCTGCCTCCAGCATTTCCTCTGCCAGCCTGACGGTAAGTTCGACGACGTCTTCCGGACCACCGCCTGCCAGCACGTCCACGGACTCTTGGACCTCAATGGCGTTACCTGCGGTCAGACCCAAGGGTGTGGACATATCTGTCAACAGCGCCACGGTGTTAACACCTGCGTCTTTGCCCAACGCCACCATGGTCTGCGCCAGCTCACGGGCCCGCGCTTCGGTCTTCATAAACGCCCCGTTGCCCACCTTCACATCCAGCACCAACGCCGCAGTGCCTTCGGCAATCTTCTTGCTCATGATGGATGAGGCAATGAGCGGGATGGATTCAACGGTTCCCGTCACATCGCGCAGCGCATACAGTTTTTTATCCGCCGGCGCCAGGTTTCCACCGGCTGCGCAAATGACTGCGCCCACCTCGGAAAGCTGGCGCATCATGGCCTCGCGGCTCACATCTGCCCGCCAGCCGGGAATGGCTTCCAGCTTGTCCAAGGTCCCCCCGGTGTGCCCCAGCCCTCGGCCAGAGAGCTGTGGCACGGCTGCGCCAAATACGGCGACCAGAGGCGCCAGCGGCAAGGTGATTTTGTCCCCCACGCCGCCAGTTGAATGCTTGTCAGTGGTGGGCATCCGGGCCCCGGCCGGGTTGCGCAGAGCGGAGAAGTCCAGCCGCTCACCCGAGGCGATCATGGCCGCAGTCCACTGTGAAATTTCTTCCCTGTCCATGCCGTTCAGGAAAATGGCCATGTTCAGGGCAGCCATTTGTTCCTCAGCAATCTCCCCGCGCGTGTAAGCCGCAATGGTCCAGATGATCTGTGCAGGGGTGAGCTTGCCGCCATCACGTTTGGTGGCGATCACGTCGACTGCGGCGAAAGTTTCTTGGGCGTTCATGAGTGTTCCTTCAAGTTGTCGGGGCCGAAAGCGTCGGGCAGAATTTGATCCATGGTCTTGGCTCCTGAAGAAGTCATGATCTGGGTTCCCGCCGTACTGAATTCAAAGAGCAACTGCCGGCAGCGCCCGCACGGCATGAGGATCTCTCCAAATCCGTCAACGCAATAGAACTCGGTGATCAGGCCGCCGCCGCTCATCCGGGCGGCACCCACCATGGTGCATTCTGCGCAAAGAGTCAGCCCGTAGCTGGCATTTTCCACATTGCACCCGGAGACGATCCGCCCGTCCTCAAGCCTGGCCGCAGCCCCTACCGGATAGTTGGAATACGGCACATAGGCGTGGGTGAGTGCCGCGGTGGCGGCTAGGCGCAGTGGCTCCCACACGGAGCCGGACTTCACGGCCACACCGGCCTTCACAGCCATACCGGATGTCACAGGTACCTCAGACTTCTCAGGCATACCGCGCTACTCCTTAATATAGGGCTCGCCGTCCGCGGCCGGGGCCAGAGAACGGCCCACGAATCCGGACACGGCCAGAATGGTCAAAGCGTAGGGCAGCATCGCCAGGAACTGGCCGTCGATCGGGGTACCGGCCAGGGAGAGGATACTTTGAAGGTTCCCGGCCACACCGAACAACAGGGCTGCCAGTGCAGCACCGATGGGGTTCCATCGGCCAAAGATCAGCGCCGCGAGGGCAATAAAGCCCAGCCCGCCGGTCATGTCCTTACTAAAACTGCTCACCGCAACCAAGGTGAAATATGCGCCACCGATTCCTGCCACAGCACCACCGGCCAGCACGTTGATGACCCGGGTGCGGTTGACGTTGATACCGACAGTGTCCGCCGCTTTGGGGTGCTCGCCTACCGCCCGCACCCGCAATCCCCAGCGGGTGCGGAACAGCCCGAACCACAAAGCCGCGACAAGGATCAGCATGAAGTAGCCAATGATGGACTGGCGGAACAAGGTGGGCCCAATGATGGGAATTTCAGAAAGCAGCGGGATCGGGAGGTTGGGAAGGTGAGCCGGCTGGTTGTAGATTGTGGCGCCGTCGACCTTGGTCTTCATGATTTTTTCGAAGAGGAAGCCAGTCAAACCGGACACCAGAACGTTTAGCACCACGCCAACAATGATCTGGTTCACCACATATTTGATGCTGAACAGCGCCAGCAGCACTGACACCAAAACACCGGCGACGGCGGCGGCGATGAGCCCGGCATAGGCGTTGCCTGTAATTGAGGCAACCAGTGCGGCCGTGAAGGCACCCGCCAGCAGCTGACCTTCAATGGCAATGTTGACCACTCCGGCACGTTCCGAGAGAACACCTGACATGGCGCCGAACAGGATGGGGGTGGTGATCAGCATGGCACCGGCAAACAGGCCCACCAGCGTGATGTTTTGTGTGCTGGTTCCGCCAATGATCCACACCATCACTCCAATGACAAAAACCACGGAGAAACTTGTGATGACCCATTTGGCGATCTTGCCGGAGTCCCTGGTTTGGCGCCACGCCAAATACGTCAGGGCCAAGGCGATAATGGAAACTAGGGTGCCCACGGCCTTGGCCGGAACTACCAGGTCAGGTACCTGCCACGCATCCGTATCTTGGGAGATTCGGAACGTTGCCGTGCCGCTCGGTCCCAGAATAATAAAGACCACAACGGAGAACAAGGACAGTATGCCCAGCAGAATCGGCATCTTCCAGCTGCGGATGGCAACCGCGTCGGCAACCTTAGGCGTCTCACTCTTAGCGATGATGCTCATGTGTTCGCTCCTACACGGCGGGCTACCTTGATCCGGAAAATCGACCGGACCAGAGGAGGTGCGGCGATGAAGAGAACTATCAATGACTGGACCACGGCAACAATGTCAATGGAGACGTCGGCATTGATGGCCATGGAAGTACCACCGGCCTTGAATGCACCGAAGAGTATTGCGGCGAAGAAGGTCCCCCACGGTTTCGACCTGCCCAACAGGGCCACCGTGATGGCATCAAAGCCAATACTGCCGGCAATGTCTGAATCGAGGATTTTTTCGGTACCGGCCAGCTGGGTGACACCGGCCAAGCCAGCCAAGGCTCCGGAGATCAGCATGACGGTGATGTAGCCCCGAGAAACCAGCATGCCGGCCGTGCGTGCTGCCCGCGGATTTGCGCCAATGGCCCGGTACTCAAAACCGAGGGTTGAACGCTCTAACAGCCAGGAAACAACAAACACGGCGATCACGGCCACTATCAGCCCCGCATGGATACGGAAGTTAGGGCCCAGCAACAGCGGGAACATGGCACTTTCATGCATGCGTGGGCTGATCGGATTGGAACTGTTCGGGTCTTTGAGCTGGTTCTTGAGCAGATACAGCACCAAGGACACTGCAATGTAGTTGAGCATGATGGTGACAATGACCTCATGCGCCCCGGTGCGTGCCTTCAAGAATCCTGCGATCCCGCCCCAAACCGCTCCACCAACAGCACCAGCCACAATGACGGCCAGCAAGTGAATACCCGGCGGCAGTTCAATCAAGAACCCTACGGCGCCAGCAAAAGTGGCACCCAAAATAATCTGGCCTTTGGCGCCAATGTTGAACAAGCCCACACGGAACGCCAAGGTCACGGCCAGTCCTGAGAGGATCAGCGGAGTGGCGAAGGTGAGGGTTTCAAAAATACCCAGCCGCCCCTTCCACGTGCGTGAGCCGGGATCATAGGTAGCACCTCGCCACAGCGCGCCATAGGCTTCTGAAACTGATGCCCAAACAGCTTTGAACGTTGCGGTGGGATCGCCAAAGAAATAACCCAAAGCGGTGGTAACACGGGCATCAGTGGCAGCGATGAGGATGCCACCAATAACAAGGGCTACCACTACTGCCAGAACAGAAATCATGGCGTTACCGCTCATAATTTCCCGTACCAGCTGGCTGCCACCCCCTTCTCGCTCCGGTTTCACGGGAGAGCCCGGGGCTCCGGGTACACCGGGTGTGCCGGGATTGCCGGGGGCTCCGGGTACTGACGTGCTGGTTGATGTGCTGGAAGGCTCCGCGGCTTCCTCTGCAGGTTTGTTCACTTCAGGCCCGCTCATAGCTGCACCCCTTCCCCGGTTTCCCCGGTAGTTCCAGATTCTTTTTGCGATTGCATTTGTTCCGACGCTTCTTCAGCGCTGAGCCCGGCCATCATCAGACCGAGCAGAGCGCGGCTGGATTTTCCAGGCACAATGCCCATGAGCCGGCCTGCAAAGAGCACTGCGATCCGGTCAGCGAGTTCAAGAACTTCATCTAGTTCGGTGGAGACAATGACCACCGGTGTTCCGGCATCGCGTTCTGCCACAATGCGCTTGTGCAAAAATTCGATGGAACCTACGTCAACACCGCGTGTGGGCTGTGAAGCAATGAAGAGTTTCAAAGGCCGGGACAACTCCCGTGCCAATACTACTTTTTGCTGGTTGCCACCGGAAAGCGTGTGAGCGGCATCCCGTGGTGACTGGGCTCGAATATCAAACTCTGAAACCTTCTCTACAGAATTTTGGGCAATGGCGGAGCGGTTCAATGTTCCGCCACGGGAGTACGGAGCCTTTTTATAAAGGTCAAGGATCAGATTTTCCGCGATGGAAAGTTCCCCGACCAGGCCATCATCTTGGCGGTCCTCAGGAACAAAACCGACACCGGACTCCAGCACCTGACTAACGCTTTTGCCTACCAGCTCTTTTCCGTCCAAAGTGATGGACCCCAGGACATGCTTATGTAAGCCCAGCACGGCCTGGGTCAATTCGGTCTGTCCATTGCCCTGCACCCCGGCGATCGCCAAGATCTCCCCTTGAGAGACGCTCAAGGAGAGATTATCGAGCAGCCGATGACCGGAATCGTTCATGACTGTCAAGTTGGAGACCTTAAAGGTTTCCGCACCTGGAGTAGCATCGGCTTTGTTCAACGTCAGGTTCACAGCGCGTCCCACCATCATGGCCGCCAACTCTGTCGTGGACGTATCGGGGGGCGCAGAACCAACCACCTTGCCCCGTCTAATGACGGTGATGGTGTCAGAGATCGCCTTCACCTCACGCAACTTGTGGGAAATGAAGACGATGGAGGTACCGCTGTCCCTGAGCTGTCCCATGATCTCCATGAGTTCATCAGTCTCTTGAGGGGTGAGAACGGCGGTGGGCTCATCCAGGATCAGTATCTTGGAGTTCCGTACCAGTGCCTTGATGATTTCCACCCGTTGCTGCACCCCTACGGGAAGATCTTCCACCAGCGCATCGGGATCCACATCGAAGCCAAATTGTGCGGAAATCTCACGAATCTTCCTCCGCGTATCGCCAAGATTGAGAACTCCTCCGAAGGAGGTGCTCTCCGCTCCCAATGCCACGTTCTCCGCGACAGTAAAGACCGGGACAAGCATGAAGTGCTGATGGACCATGCCGATTCCTGCCGCCATGGCGTCCGCCGGGCCGGAGAAGGAAACGGGGACATCATCAACTAAGATCTGTCCTGAGCTGGGTGAATACAGCCCGTATAAAACATTCATGAGCGTGGATTTTCCTGCACCGTTTTCACCCAGCAGACTGTGGATCTGTCCTGATTCCACCACTAGGTCGATGTGGTCATTCGCCACGAGGGTACCAAAGCTCTTGGTAATGCCCCGAAGTTCTAGTTTCAACGTTTTAGCCCGTCTGCGAAAAAATGGTCACGGCTGACAAACGCGTGTGCTGGGGGCCGCCACCGGCGACCCCCAGCACACGCATCACATTACTACTTCGGGCTGGCCGCAGATTCGACCTTGATGGACCCGTCAATGATCCCCTTCTTGATGTCATCAAGTTGGGTCTTGAGGTCTGCACTGACAGCAGAGTCCAAATCGTGGAACGGCGCAAGTCCTACGCCACCGTTCTCCAGGGTGCCAATGTAGGGCGTGGGGTCAAACTTGCCGTCCATATCTTCCTTGACAACGGTCTCCACTGCTTCTCCCATGGTCTTGATGACTGAGGTCAGCAGGATCTCCTTGTAGGTGGGTGCTGTCAAGAAGCCGTCGGAGTCAACCCATACCAGCTTCACATCCTTGCCGCCCTTATTGGCGGCCAGGATGGCATCTCCTGCACCCTTGCCCAACGGACCGGCAACAGGCATGATCACGTCAGCGCCGTCGGCGATCAGGTTGTTGGTGTTCTTGGTGCCCTCTTGGACAATTTCAAAGGTGTTGGCGAACACGCCCTGCTGGGTTTTGGCGTTCCACCCCAACAGCTTGACATCCTTGCCCTGCTTCTCGTTGTAGTAGTCAACGCCCTGAGCAAAGCCATCCATGAAGATGGTGACGGTGGGGATGTTGATACCACCGAAGGTGCCTACCTTGCCGGTCTTGGAGACGCCGGCTGCAACGTAGCCAGCCATGAACGCGGCTTGGGCTGTGTTGTACACAATTGGTTTGACGTTGGGCAGATCGATGGAATTGTCATCGACGATGGCGTAGTGCAGATCCGTGTTGTCCTTGGCCGCCGTTGCGGTGGCTTCTGCCAGCAAGAATCCGACCGTCACGGTGAGGTTACAGCCAGCGCTGGCCATTGTTGCCAGGTTCGGTGCAAAGTCAGCGGTGGTGGAAGACTGAGCTTCCTTCATCTTAATGCCAAGATCCTTAACGGATTTCTGCATTCCCTCATACGATGACTGGTTGAACGACTGATCGTCGAAACCGCCGGAGTCAGAGACAATGCAGCCAAGGAAGTCAGACGCGGCCGGGTTTTGTGAGCTCGACTCGCCACCACCGGGGGCGGGCGGAGCCTCGCCACAACCTGTCAGAAGCAGTGCCGTGGCACTCAACGCAATGGTGCCCACCAAGGCCCCGCGCTTGACAGTGTTCAAAAGCAAATTTTTCAAAGTTCCTCCATCGGTTGATCGCCGCACTGGAGGGTTGATGGACAACGCAACGCTATCAAGCCCAGCTACTAGATCAACGCTGACCTAGAGGATGAAGCAAAAGCGAATACCCTGACACACCCCAGCATTGCGGCACTACCCCATACCCTAGTGTGATTTCACAGCCAGCGGCCAGTCTCAACCATGTCCAGCCATCCATCGTTGGGTAACTGTTACACAACTCGCAAAATCCCTGCCGAGCTAAGCGGCGGTTGGCTCGCGCAGGGTCCGCAGGGCCGCGGCACACAATACCCGGATGCCTACTGAGAGCGCCCGTTCATCAACAATGTAATCGCCCCGGTGCAGATCGTATTCCTCTCCGCCCGGAACGTGCGTGCCCAACCGCATGAGTGAGCCTGGAATGCCTTGCAGGAACCAGGCAAAATCCTCGCCGCCCATGGACTGCGGTGCCAGCACCACTGAATCATCCCCCAGTTCAGCGCGGGCAGAAGCTTCAATCAGCGCCGTCTCATGCTCTGAGTTCACCACAGGAGGGACGCCGCGCGTGTGCTCCAGATGAACGTCCACCCCGAAGGGTGCAGCACTCTGCTGGACCACCTCATCGAGCAGCTCACCTGCCGCATGCCACGCCTCACGGTCCAGACAGCGCATGGTGCCGCTCATGACACCGTGCACAGGAATGGCATTCGGAGCCGAACCAGCGTGGATCTGACCCCACACCACCGAGACACCGCTGCGCACATCCACCCTCCGGGACAGCACAGCCGGGACACTGATGGCAATCTGTGCTATGGCGAACACCAGGTCCTCGGTCAGGTGCGGGCGCGAGGTATGGCCACCGCGGCCGGTGAGCTCGATCTTGATGGTGTCCGAGGCACTGGTGATGGGCCCAATCCGGGTGCCAATCTTACCCACCTCAATACGGGGGTCACAGTGCAACGCCATGATGCGGGGAACGCCGTCCAGGGCACCCTGGTCTATGCAGGACAACGCGCCTCCGGGCATGGTTTCCTCGGCAGGCTGGAAAACAATCCTGACCCGGCCACCGAGTGGGCTGTGCTCATGCATCCGTGCCAACACCAAGGCGATGCCGAGCATGGTGGCGGTGTGAAAATCATGGCCGCAGCCGTGAGTCACCCCGTGGTTGCGGGAGGCGAAGGGCAGACCCGTTTCCTCAACGATGGGCAGTGCGTCAATATCGCCGCGCAACGCCGTGGCAATGGGTCCTTCCCCAATGTCCACAATGACCCCGGTACCGTCGAGGCGGCGGGGCGCCAACCCGGCGGACACAAGGTGTTCGAAAATTTTCTCCGTAGTGCGGAATTCTTGAAAGGACAGCTCCGGGTGGGCGTGGAGGTCCCGGCGAAACTCTAGGACTTCGGCCAGCACAGGTTCCAGCCACGGGCCTACTAATTCAGTTGCATCTGTTTCCAACGAGTAATTGCGCACACATCAAACTCTAACCACGTCAGAGCCGGGGAACCCCATTGACTTCGCCGCATTACTCCGAGCTTGAGGATCGAGAGCCCGTGGATGGGCCCACGCGCCCGAGGGCCCCGTTTTTTGGTCGCCTGCGACCAAAAGATCGGGAGCCCGTGGATGGGCCCACGCGCCCGAGGGCCCCTTTTTTTGGTCGCCTGCGAGCAAAAAGTCGAGAGCTCGTGGATGGGCCCACGCGCCCGAGGGCCCCGTTTTTTGGTCGCCCGCGACCAAAAAACGGGAGGGCGTGGGGACTACAGGACGTCGGTATCTCCGCGGGCCTTGAGCCCGTCAACAGCCTTTTTTACCAGTTGCGAATGCGCCCTGGTAGTGACCAATAATGCGTCCGGGGTATCCACAACCACCACGTCCTGGATACCGATCAGGGCAATAACACGCTTGGTATCGGTCACCACAATCCCTGTGCTGTCCTCCGTGAAAACTCGTCCGCCTTCGCCAATGACCTTGACGTTTTTATCTTCTTTAGCGCTGCTCAGGCGTGCGATCGCAGCAAAATCTCCTACGTCATCCCAGCTAAAATCACCAGGAATCACGGCCACGTCACCGGCGTCAGCAGCAGGCTCGGCCACCGCATAGTCAATAGCGATCTTGGGCAGCGTGGGCCAAACGCGGTTCTTCACGGCAATCCGGTCCGGGGTGTCCCACGCGGCCGCGATTTCCATCAGGCCTTCATAGAGGCCAGGCTCGTTGGCTTTGAGGTGGCGGAGCATCAGCTCAACCGGCGCCACAAACATGCCTGCGTTCCAGTTGTAGTCACCGCTGGCAAGGTACTCCTCGGCGATTTCCTGGCTCGGCTTTTCCACGAACTTGACCACGGTGTGCGCGCTAGGGGCACCCTCAACAATCAAGGGCTCGCCCGTGCGAATGTACCCGAACCCTGTGGAGGCATGGGTCGGTTTAATGCCGATGGTCACAATCTTGCCCGTAGCTGCGGTGTAGATAGCTTCACGCACGGCAGCCTGGAATTTTTCCACGGGGCTAATGACCTGGTCCGCGGCAAAGGAACCCATGATGGTTGTGGGGTCGCGCATGTACAAGATTGCCGCTGCCAACCCGATGGCAGCTCCTGAATCCTTGGGCTCTGTTTCCAACACCAAATTCTTGTCCAAAATTTCCGGGAGCTGGCGGCAGACCGCTTCACGGTGCGCATCTCCGGTCACCAGCAGCACCCTTTCACCACTCAATGGCTCTAAGCGGTCAAAGGTGGCGCGGATCAAGGTACTGCCACTGCCCGTCAGGTCATGGAGAAATTTCGGTGCTGCAGCCCGGGACAACGGCCAGAGCCTGGTACCAACTCCGCCAGCGGGAATCACGGCGTAAAACCGATCTAAGGGGTCGGTCGAGGCCGGTGTGGGGTCAACCAAATTTTGCGTATTCATCATGACCACCATAATCGATGCGTTTCAAATAGAGCCTTCTGACGCCGTGCAAACACACCGGCGAGGGCGAAAGACCCACCCACGGTAGTAGAAGACGGTAATGCCGGTTGTGCCGGGCGGTGGCACAAGCGGATGCCGGGCTGTTGTAGCCGGGCCCACCGCAGCCGTAGCTGACAGTGGTAGCCGGAGGTAAATGAAGGCAATTAAAGTCGGCACGAGGCCTGCCTTCTTCACCCAATTCTCCCAAATTGCAACGCCGTTGTGATTTGATGCATAGAGCAAGGAGTACCTAAGTTGAATATGCTGTTAGCTAAGCCTAAATTTAGGCTCAAGTATGAGTGCTCACGCCGTGTGCGTTTCCCCGCGTGGAACCACGCCAGCGCAACGGTGACGCAGGGAAGGTTTATTCAGTGCCGACAAAACCAGCTGGCACTCTGTACCGCGGCCGAGAAGGCATGTGGTCATGGGTGGGACACCGTATTACCGGTGTAGTGATTTTTATTTTCTTGTTGGTGCACGTTCTCGACACCTCTTTGGTGAGGGTTTCCCCTGAGGCGTACACCGCAGTCATTGGGGCGTATAAAAACCCCATTATGGGTTTGGGTGAAGCGGCTCTTGTCGCAGCAATTGTGTTCCACGCCTTCAACGGCCTGCGCATTATTGCCATCGATTTTTGGAAAAAGGGACCCAAGTACCAGCGTCAGATGCTCTGGGGCGTACTCGCTCTGTGGGCTGTGACGATGATTCCGTTCCTGATCCGTCACCTCACCATTGTCTTCTCCAATTTCTTCGGAGGGAACTAAATTGAGTACAAACTCCATCGCGTCCCCGCGCTCCAACAGCGCGCAGTCGCCCAAGTACAAGCGCAACAAGGCATCGCATTCGAGCTTTGAAATGTTCGCGTGGCTGTTCATGCGCCTCTCCGGTGTGGTCCTGATCGTTCTGATCTTCGGTCACCTCTTCGTCAACCTCATGTTGGGCGAAGGCATTCATGCGATCGACTTCGGTTTTGTTGCCGGCAAGTGGTCCGATCCGTTCTGGCAGATCTGGGACCTGGCCATGCTGTGGCTTGCCATGCTGCACGGCACCAACGGTGTGCGCACCATCATCAACGATTACGCTGAGCGCAATGGCACCCGGATGACTCTCAAGACAATCCTGTATGTGGCTAGCGCCGTCATCATCGTCTTGGGCACCCTGGTCATCTTCACTTTTGATCCCTGCCCTCCCGGCGCGGTCATCGACCTCCCGTCCTTCTGCCCCGTTCCTTAGTTTTAGGAACGTCCCCTTACCGGGGTGGCAAGAAGTGAACACCAGTTTTTAGTGCAGTACAGAGAGAAAGAGCATCCAGTATGCAGGTCCACAAATACGACGTTGTAATCGTCGGGGCCGGTGGCGCAGGAATGCGTGCCGCCATTGAATCCGGACAGCGCGCCCACACCGCCGTCCTGACCAAGCTCTACCCCACTCGCTCCCACACAGGTGCGGCCCAGGGCGGCATGTGTGCAGCACTTGCCAACGTGGAAGAGGACAACTGGGAGTGGCACACCTTTGACACCGTCAAGGGTGGGGACTACCTGGTAGACCAGGACGCTGCGGAGGTCATGGCCAAGGAAGCCATTGACGCCGTGATCGACCTGGAAAAGATGGGTCTGCCGTTCAACCGCACACCCGAAGGCCGCATTGACCAGCGCCGGTTCGGCGGTCACACTCGCGACCACGGCAAGGCTCCTGTCCGCCGTTCCTGCTACGCAGCAGACCGCACCGGTCACATGATCTTGCAGACCCTGTACCAAAACTGTGTCAAGCACAACGTTGAGTTCTACAATGAGTACTACGTTTTGGATCTGTTGACGGTTGATGAGGAAGCCACCCGCGAGGACGGCACCGTCTACCTGCAGAAGAAGATTGCCGGCGTGGTCTCCTATGACCTTGCCACAGGCGAATTGCACATCTTCCAGGCCAAGTCGGTGATTCTGGCCACCGGCGGCGCAGGCAAGGTCTTCAAGACCACCTCCAACGCCCACACCCTGACCGGCGACGGCATGGGCATCGCGTTCCGCAAGGGCATCCCGCTGGAGGACATGGAGTTCTTCCAGTTCCATCCGACAGGCCTTGCCGGTTTGGGCATCCTGCTCTCCGAAGCCGCCCGCGGCGAGGGCGCAATCTTGCGCAACTCCGAGGGTGAGCGCTTCATGGAGCGTTACGCCCCCACCATCAAGGACCTGGCCCCGCGTGACATAGTTGCCCGGTCCATGGCCAACGAAGTTCGTGAAGGCCGCGGTTGTGGCCCGAACAAGGACTACGTTCTCCTTGATTTGACCCACCTGGAACCGGCTCACATCGACGCCAAGCTCCCGGACATCACCGAGTTCGCCCGCACCTACCTGGGTGTGGAACCGTACACGGAGCCTGTTCCCGTGTTCCCCACGGCCCACTACGCCATGGGCGGTGTTCCTACGAACATCACCACCGAGGTTCTGCAGGATAACGACACCATCATCCCCGGCTTGTACGCAGCCGGTGAAGTGGCCTGCGTTTCGGTCCACGGCTCCAACCGTTTGGGCACCAACTCGCTGCTGGATATCAACGTGTTCGGCAAGCGCGCAGGTGTAGCTGCTGCCGAATACGCCAAGGGTGCCGATTGGGTTGAGCTGCCGCAGAACCCGGAAGCTGACACCCGCGCATTGCTGGACCACATACGGACCTCCGACGGCGGCGAAAAGGTAGCTGCGATCCGCAAGGAACTGCAGGACACCATGGACGCCAACATGCAGGTGTTCCGCACCGCCGATTCGCTGAATAAGGTTCTTGGCGATATTGCCGGCTTCGAAGAACGTTATTCCCGCATCACCGTCCAGGACAAGGGCAAGCGCTTCAACCTTGACTTACTTGAGGCTGTTGAGCTGGGCTTCTTGCTGGAACTGGCCAAGGTCATGACGGTTGCTGCCCTGCACCGTCAAGAGTCACGCGGCGGTCACTACCGCGAGGACTTCCCGGACCGTGATGATGAGAATTTCATGAAGCACTCCATGGCTTATCTTGATTCCGGTGTCACGGCAGATAGCTCCAAGGAGCACATTGCTGGTATCCGTTTGGAGACCAAGCCTGTTGTTGTTACCCGTTACCAGCCCATGGTGAGGAAGTACTAATGAGCGCCGTAGAAGCTGAATTGCCGGAGCCGGCATCAAAGATTGAACTGCCTGTCCACCTCGGTGGCGGCGGAGAAATCCCAACTTTTGACGTCACCTTGCGTGTGCGTCGCTACGACCCCGAATTTTCGGAAGAGTCAAAGTGGGAAGACTTCACCATGACCATGTACGGCACCGACCGTGTGTTGGATGCCCTGCACAAGGTCAAGTGGGAGCAGGACGGCTCGCTGTCCTTCCGCCGTTCCTGTGCGCACGGCGTGTGCGGTTCCGATGCCATGCGCATCAACGGCCGTAACCGTCTGGCCTGCAAGACCCTGCTGAAAGACCTGGACACGTCCAAGCCCATCACGGTTGAGCCCATCAAGGGCCTGCCCGTTGAGAAGGACTTGATTGTGGATATGGAACCGTTCTTCCAGTCCTTCCGTGAGGTCATGCCCTTCCTGGTCAACCGCGACCACGCCCCCACCAAGGAACGTCTGCAGTCCGCTGAGGAACGCGCGCGTTTTGACGACACCACCAAGTGCATCCTGTGCGCCGCGTGCACGTCTTCTTGCCCCGTCTTCTGGACCGATGGCCAGTACTTCGGCCCGGCAGCCATTGTGAACGCGCACCGCTTCATCTTTGACTCCCGTGACGACGCAGGAGATATGCGTCTGGAGATCCTCAATGACAAGGAAGGTGTGTGGCGTTGCCGCACCACCTTCAACTGCACCGAAGCATGCCCGCGCGGTATCCAGGTCACCCAGGCCATTGCCGAGGTCAAGCAGGCCATCCTGGCCCGCCAGATCTAGTAGTTGCCGAACTACAAAGCGCCGCTCCCCTTGTGGGGGCGGCGCTTTTGTGTTTCCTGTACTTCTTACCCCCATTTCCCACAGTACGACGCCGGGAGGTGGGCTCACGCTGGCAAAGGTGAGCCCGCGCCGTCGTACTTGCGCTGACACTAGCGGGAGGTGGCCTCGAGTTCATCCAGGGCCTCGGCAATGTCATCGCGGGACTTGATGTTCAACTTCTGATAGATCTTCACGGCATGGGTTTCAGCGGTTCGTTTGGAGATAACAAGCTTCTTTGTGATCTGGCTATTGCTGTAGCCCAAGGCCAGGAGAAAGGCGAGCTGCTGTTCACGTGGCGTGAGAATTTGCAGCGGGGTTGCTGGCACAAAAAGTCCGCGGCGCGCCAACAGTCTGGCTGCATCCCCGCGGCTGGGAACACCGCCGGCAACAATGTGCTCACAGCTTGCCAAAAGTGGGGCCGCTAGCGGCGCGTCCATGCCGCGGGCCAGCCCCCGCGCTCTGTCAAGCTGCTCGGGGGTGAGCCCTCCGCCCGCACAGCACGCCAGAAGGTGCAGCGCCCGCAACTCCATGAGCGCAAAGTCGAAGGTCCCAGCCAGCTCAATGAGCGCCAGTGCCTCCGCTTCTTCGCCTCCGTTAGGCGCATACATTGCCGCGAGGAGCAGCGCATAGCGGGAGGGTAGTTCCAGTAGGCGGCTCTCACCCGTGGTGCGGTTGAGTAGTTGCTGACGCACTTGGGCGGAGGCCACGTGGTTGCCGTTGGCGGCATGGGCCAACGCAAGGGTTGCCAGGAGCATGCCCTCAGAGCCGGTACCGGAAAAGTCCTCCAGTTCAGCACAGGCCAAGGTCAGGTTCTGTGCTGCCGCCGGCCATTCACCATTCATGGACGCCAGCAGTCCTTGGCCAAAAGCCACAAGAGTCTTGCGTATCTGCACGTGTCCGGGGTTGCGTGAAATGGCAGTGTTCATCAGCCCGTAAATGAACGAGGCTTCGCGGACGTTACCGGTGAGCATGTCAGAAAGGCACCAGGCGCCAATAATTTCACCGGCCGCAAGGGGGTACTTGCTCATGGATCTCACAGCATGTGTCATTTGTGTTCGGGCGAGGGCGCGTGCCTGTTTTGCCTCCCCGCGCTGACCCAAAGAGATGATGCTGGTAGATGCCAGCGGAAGAAAATGCGGTGTTGAGCGGGTGGCCTTGTGGGTTTCGCTTTGCACACGGGCGGATTCCAACATGTTGCCGCCGTAGCTCAGGTGAATTCCCCGGGAGGCGCGGAGGCGAATTTTTGCAGCCTGAACGGGCAATTTGGAGGAACTTAGAAGTTCTTCTGCCCAGTCCAGGACCTTCAACGCATCCTCCCATCGGCCCTGCTGAAGTACATACGCATCAGCTAGCACCGTTGCCAGATCGGCGGCCAAGGCGTTGCGTTGCTCTCCGTCGGGGAGGTACACCACAGTATTTTGGGCACGCTGAGCATCGGCGGAAACGGCCTCCGGATTGTTGCTGAAGCGCTGCGCTTCAATCCGGCTGATGAATGCCTGGGCTCGGAGCGTGGCAGGCGCCCCGGCATGGCGCAGGATCAAGGTGGCCGTGCGGATACGGAAGGCATAGTCGGTGAGCATGCGCCCGTATCCGAAGGCTTCCGCCAACAACCACATAGGTACCTCAGTGCCCGCATCCAGCGCCCACCCCACCACCGTGAGTAACTCGGAAATGTCCCCCGTCCAGACATATTGTGCTGCTTGCGACCCTGATGCTTGTGGCACTGCTGCTTGTGGCCTTGCCGGTGCCACCCCCTGAGGGGCTTGCTGGGCGTAGCGGGCCATGGCGGCCGTGTAGAGGGCGAGGTAATGGCTTCGGCATTGGGCCGGGCTCAGCAGACCTTCCATGGCCTCACCAAAAATGGGGTGCGTGAGTGAAACGATTCGCCCTAGGTTTGCCGAGTTGTTGGAAAGTCTAATGAGTCCGGATTCAGCCAGCGCCTCAAGAGCCTCCAGGCTCACTTGCCGGCCAAGTAAGTCCAGCGGCACAGGAGCACACAGCGCCACTATCTCAAAGGCGGCTCTTTGCTCCGCTGAGAGCTGTTCAATTTCAACGCGGAGAATATCAGCCAGTGATGTGCCTGCCGGTAATTCTCCTGCCCAAACCCACAGCCCCTGCCGCATTTGCAGCTGCTCAGAGGTTTTGAGCACACGGAGAAGTTCGTGCAGAAACAGAGCATTCCCGCCGGTCATTTGGTGCAACTTTTCAACGGTTTCCACCGCAAAGGCCCGATCAGGGAGAATGTTGGCGGCAAACTCACCCGTCTCGCTCAGGGAGAGCTCAGGGACGTCAATGCGCCGCAGAGTTCCGTCCCGCCACGCCCGGACAAGTGTCCCGGACGGGCCAGGAGTGCTCCGACAGGTGAGGATCACCCGGACATCGGTGCGGGAGAGGAGGTATTCCAGAACCGCTTCACTCATCTGGTCCAGTAGCGGCACATCATCAATGTGGATGATCAGACGCCCGGCTTTTGCGCCGGCCCGGCCTTCAAGCCCAGCGAGGTGGTCCAGGCAGGACTGGATGATATATTCACCCACACGCTCCGGGCGCCGAGTATCAAGGTGGTTCTCTTCTGAGAACACCGAGTCAAATACGGCCAGAGGGGTGCGTCGCGTTGCCTCCGTCGCGGCAAAAGCCATCACCTGCAGCCCTGGAGTCTGGCTGCACAGCTTCTCAAGTGAATGGACAGCCAGCGAGGTCTTACCCACTCCCCCTGCGCCTACCAGAAGCAGGTTTGAGCCGGGCCGTCCAATATCTGAAACCACCTGCTCCACAAGCTGCTTACGGCCCAGAAACTCGCGCCGTCGCAGCGCCGAGTGCCGCAAGCTCATTCTTGACATATGCAATTATTCCATCCGGTGAAATACTGGCCGACTTAGGCAAAACGGATACTCTCGCGTTCATGATGAAGCCCGCTGTATTGCTTGCACATCCCACACTCAGATACGGGGCTTTTGAATGCCTTCGATTACTTCACTTCATACTAGTTCAGAGCTACCAAGCATTGACAAGAGATGACGGCGGACCAGGAACTAACGGGCACCCTTGCGGGGACGCAGATCTGCCGCCAAAACAGCCGCAATAGCCGCCGAGATTAAGTACACCTGGCTGAGAAGGAAGAACCAGACAAACAAACCCAGGATCACGGCAAAGGGTGCCAAAAGTCTGTTATTGGTGATTCCGTTCAGGAGCAGGGCGCTGAAAAACCGCAGGACGGTGGCGCCTGCACCGGAAAACAGGGCCGCCAGTATCAGGACCCGACCCCGCATGCGCACCCTGGAGGCGATGCTGAACATGACCATGGCTACGGCCACATCCAAGATGAGCATCAAGGCCATCGAGCTACATCGTGCCACCGCACCGGTCAAGAACGAGCCTATTCCCAGTAATTCGCTCACGCTGCCCATAGCTGCCGTGCTCAGCAAACCAAGGATGCTGGTCAGCACCAGTGCCACGGCCAGCACGAGGAGGGTCCCGCCGTCGCGCATTTTGGAAAGGACCGGGTTGGTCCGGTCCCTGGCCAAGCCCAGAATGGACCGGATGCCTTCACGCAGGCCGTTGATCCAGCCCATGGCGGTAACTAACAAGGCGGCCAAAGACACCAGCAGTGTCGCTCCGAAGCCGCCAGTGCCCAGGAGCTGATCTGGCGTGGCCAGCCCTCCAGCACCGGTGTCGATGAGCCCGGGCGTGCTCTCGGCAACCAGCTCGATCACGGCGTCGCGCAAAACATCATTGCCGGCCGCGAATATGCCAAAGATGGCGAACCCGGCAACCAGCATGGCACCGACGGAGAAGAACATCAGGTAGGCGTTGCCTGCGGCGAGGAGGGGGCCGCGGCGGCGCGTGTACAAGTTCCATACCCGGACCACAAAGCTCTGCCCCGCCCAAGCGTTGAGCCACTGAAACAGTGTGCTCAGCTGTGCAAACTGGTTCCCGCTGGCACGCGCCTTCCGAAAGGATTCGCGTTTCTCCACGGTCCACGCCGCGAGGCCAACGCGGTCCAAGGGGCTGGGCGGGGGCTTCTCCGGGGCGGCCATGGGGCGTTTGGCAGCTATACCCGGTGCCAAAAATCCCGGAAAATGTCCTGAAAGCTGGGCACGGCTAGGTTCTGGAAGTTCCTCCAAGAATCAGCTCCTCGCGCAGCGCCCAGCTACCTCCAATGAAGTTGTAGAGCCCAATACTGACCACCTCAAAGTCCGCTTCAAAACCTGCCATCTCGGCCTTGGCCTTGGCCATGGTGGCCTCGGGCAGATCGTGGGCAATGGTCAGATGCGGGTGAAATTCAAATTCAAGCAAATGCTCCAGAGGACCCTGTAGCAGCTTGGTGTGCAACTCGGCACAATCTTCAGCGCCCAGGTCAACGTTGAGGAACACCACGGCAGAGAGGGGTTCAAAGGTCCCGGTACCCCGTAAAGAAAGATGGAACGGAGCAAAGTCTGCGGCAATACGGCGCACATGCTCTGCCGCCGCAGCCCACGATTCCTTAGTCCGCCCTGACACCAAGGTGACATGGGCAGGTACAACAGGCATTTCCGGACCAGCATACTCGGCACGCTTGTGCGCTAAGTCCGCGGTCAGGGACGCGGGCAAGGAAATGATCACACCTAAACTATCGGCGTGCGGTACCAGTGAACCACCACTCTGCCCAATGCCCGGCACTATTATCCAACCGCCCCGAGCGGAGGCAGGAAACCTACCTTGGCGTAGACGTCAGCGAGGGTTACCGAGGCAATTTCACGTGCCTTGGCCGCACCCTTTGCCAGCAACGCATCCAGCTCCGCAGGATCGTCAAGCAACTCCAGCGTGCGTGCACGGATGGGCTCCAGCCGTGCCACAACTGCCTCGGCAACATCAACCTTCAAATGACCGTACATCTTGCCATCGTACTCAGTCACCAGCGTCTCCACTGATTTGCCTGTCAACGTGGAGAGGATTTCCAGCAGGTTGGTGACTCCAGGCTTAGATTCGCGGTCGTGGGCAATCACCGTGTCCGCGTCGGTGACGGCGGACTTGATGCGCTTGGCAGTGACCTTGGGATCATCGAGTAAATTGATCAGACCGTTGGGGCCAGAGGCGGACTTGGACATTTTGGCACTCGGATTTTGCAGGTCATAAATGCGTGCACCCTCCTTCTGAATGAAGGCCTCGGGAACCACGAATGTCTCGCCAAAACGGTAATTGAATCGCTTGGCCAAGTCCCGTGCCAGCTCAACATGCTGACGCTGATCATCACCCACCGGCACCCCCTCGGGACGGTACAGCAGAATATCTGCAGCCATCAACACGGGGTAGGTGAAGAGGCCCACGCTGGCAACATCGGCCCCACCCTTGGCGGACTTATCCTTGAACTGGGTCATGCGCGACGCCTCACCGAAGCCGGTGATGCAGTTCAAAACCCACGCCAGTTGGGCATGTTCGGGAACATGTGATTGGACAAACAGGGTCGATTTTTCAACGTCGATCCCGCCGGCAATGTACTGTGCCGCCGTCTTACGGGTGCGGGCCCGCAGTTCTGCCGGGTCCTGCTCCACAGTGATGGCATGCATGTCAGGGATGAAGAACAGGGTCTGGTATTCGTCCTGGGTTTTTACCCAGTTGACGAGTGCTCCGAGGTAATTGCCAAGGTGCAGACTGTCGCCTGAGGGCTGCATGCCGGACAAGACGCGCGGGCGTTGGGTACTCTCACTCATGATGATTGATTCGTCCTTTAGAACTTGTAATCGACAACAAGCGGGGCATGGTCAGAGAAGCGCTCCTCGTAAGAGGCTGCCCGGTCCACCACACAGCTCTGAGCCTTCGCCGCTAAGCCTGGCGTGGCGGCATGGTAATCGATGCGCCATCCGGTGTCATTGGTGAAGGCCTGCCCTCGGTTGGACCACCAGGTGTAGGGTCCGTCTACTTCGCCAGCCAGCTCGCGTGCAACGTCCTTCCAACCAATTTCCTCGCCAAAGAACCTGTCAAAGTAAGCGCGTTCCTCGGGCAGGAACCCGGAGCGCTTGACATTGCCCTTCCAGTTCTTGATGTCTAGGGTTTTGTGACCAACGTTGAGATCGCCCACCACCAGGGCATGATCGCTCGCAGCAGCAAGTTGCGGCAGGCGCCCGATCATGGTGTCCAGGAAACGGAATTTGTCTTCTTGCTTAATGGTGCCAACCTCGCCGGAGTGGACGTAGGCGCTCACCACGGTCAGGGTCTGCGGCGTGCCATCGGATCCGTTGATCACATAGTCGGCCTCGACCCAGCGACCGGTGGTGGCAAAGTATTCCTCGCCAATACCAATGCGCGTGGCAACGGGTTCCAGAACATCCTTGCGGGTGGCGATCAAGACCCCGGCACGGCCCTTCGCCTCAGCCTCAGCATGGAGTACGTGCCATTCCTCGCCCAGGAAACCCTCAACGATGGCATCTGGTGCGCGGACCTCTTGCAGGCACAGAATATGCACATCTCGCTCGGCAAGCCAGGGGCCCATGCCGTTCTTGTAGGCGGCCCTGATGCCGTTGACGTTGACGCTTGCGATCCTCAATTGACCGTTTTCGATACCGTTACTCACTTGTTCCACCTTACCTGCAGCTACCCGCAGATCCTTGTTGTGCCACCCCGGCGCTATTAGTCGATGATGACGCCGCTGACGGGCTCCTCACCGTCTCCGCTCTGAGCCGGACGGGTGGCGTTCCGGGGGTTTTCGCCTTGGCGTTCCGCGTTCTTCTTGAGCATGGCCGCATCCATTTTGGCTTCCTGCTCTTCCCAATTCGGGTTGATCATGCCCCGGCCGTTGGTGGCGGTGATGTCAATGGTGTCCAGCGCACGGGCCACCATTTCAGGGTCCTTGCCCAAGTATTCGTTGACGACGCCAATCTGGACGCTGATGATTTTGAAGGAATGATCCAGCTTCATTTCACGCGCCTTCTGCGCCGAGCGTGAGCCGGAGTCCTGCGAGACCAGGTGAGTGCCGCCGTCGGACGGGGCATTGGCGCTGTTTTGCTGCGCCATCTGAGCCTGTGCCAGTGCTACCTGCCGGGCGCCAAACGCTGCAGCTTTGTGTACCCCGATGTAGACGGCGGTGGAGAGCACCAGCCAGCCCAAGGCAATCGCGGCGATGACCCAACCGAGCACGGTGAAGTTGTTAGCTGCCATCACCACGGCAACGAGGAACACGATCGCCAGCACAATGGTGCCGAGGCCTGTGAATTTGCTGGGTTTCGACATTTTGCCAGATACAGGAGAAGTCATGGTTCCATTCTCTCAAATCCCGCGGACACTCCAGACCGCCTTCCACCAGCGGCGAACGCGGGTGCGGCCACCAGGGCGTTCACCGCTCCCAGCCCCGCTAACCTTCCCCGCCCGTCCCCCACATCCGCGCCCGTAAGACCGGTAGCGGATGTGGGGGACGGTAGCGGATGTGGGTGCTCCTCTTGCCTGGAGTTAACTTGTGCGCCACCACGGCAGTCTGACGTTGGGCAACTTGTTCACTGGCGCCGCCCCAGCACTCCCGCCGTGCGCTGAGCAACCGGATCCTGGACCTACTTAAACGGGTTCCAGGGCGCATCAGGGGCCAACACTGACAATCCGCCCCGCAACAGCAGGAAGCCCACAATACCCACCACCCATAGCAGCGTCTCCCCCGCAATTTTTCCCAACGTGGCGCGGACCCGCTGCAACAACGGATCCAGCCGGCGTCCTAAGAGCACACGCAGCAGCACAAGAACCAGTGCCGGGATCAGCATGAGCAAACAATAGATGGCAAGCACCGCAATTTCTCCAGGCAGCGCCAGCGTTGAGTTGGATAGGAACCTAATGGCCACCAAGTACGGAAGCATGGTGGGTAGTTCCAACAATCCTGCCAATAGCGCCAAGCCGACAATGCCGCCCGGGCTAAGCAGGGCCTTGGACAACCTCTTGTGCCATTTGATTTCGGCGCCTGCAACAGCGGCGCCGGTGCCCGTCCCGGCGGTGCCAGTCCCGGCAACGCCAGCAGACGAGTCCGCTGAGACGATGGCCCGCTGCTTCTCCCTCTTCGCCGGGTTCGGCGCCAACGCATACGCCAGCATGCCTGCCCCACCCAACAGCATGACCCACTGGATCACTGGGAGCTGTTCCAATGATCCACCGTTCAAACCGTTGAGCGCCCACTCAAGACCGCTGAGCATGGCGATTCCAATCAACAAATAAAAGAACGCCAACACACCAAGGTACAGCAGGATCCGTGGAAGAATCCGGCGGGCATCGGGGCGTAAGAGCAGCCAGAGCGGGATCAGCAATGTTCCTATGCTGGTGCTGTCAATAAGGGCCAATACGGCAAGTTGGGCATAGATGGCAATAGTCATGCTTCCAGCGTGCCCACGCCCTTCCCGCACCGCGTCGGCCAGGGGAACCACAACCTGTCATACCTTCGTCGCATGAATGCCGTGTTTGGCTTGCTGCGCCCGCTGTGGCACGGAACACTGGTGGCATGGTCCAATCCCCCGCAGCCACCCGTCCACTGCCGCTGTTGCGGCGCTTGGGTGGCAGATTCATGAGTCTTGACGTGCGCAATATTGGCAACATCAAGATCGAGGATATGGCCCTGTCCGGTGGCTACTTTGCTATTTTTTGGCTCCTGGAGGCTGTCAACCTCACCGCTTTCGGCAGCCTCAAGGTCGAAGCTTTCGCGTCCGCTTGGCCAGCCATTGCCGTGCTGGGCTGCGCGGGTGTATTGTTCCGCCGGACCTCCCCCACTGCCATGGCATGGATGTGTGGCACCGCAGCCGTGGGCTTGCTCCTGGCTGGTCAGGCCGGGGCGTTCTTGCTGATGTTCGAGCTCTTCTTCTCCTTGGTCCTCTTTGGGACTGCACGGGCCTCAGCGCTTGCATCACACGCCGCATGGGTTCTCTCCGCGCTATCTGTGGCGGGCGCCTTCGCTCTCTTCCGGGATGCCGGAATTGCCGTTGCCGCCGGCTTCATCGCCGTCCTCACTCTCCTGACCCCAGCGGAGTGGGCCGGGAACTTGCGCAAAGCCAATCAGCTTGCGGACAGTGAATCCGCCCGCGCCGATGCCGTCCAGGAGGCGTCCCGGCAACGCCTGCTGGCCGAACGCAACGCCCATGATTTAGCCCTGGAGCATGAAAGAGCGCATCTGGCGCGGGAGCTCCACGACGTCATCTCCGCCCGGCTCTGCGCCATTGCACTGCAGTCCGGGGCTGCGCTCCATGGCGCCCCAGAGGGATCGGGCCGCGTTCTCCTGCACCAAATCCGCGGTGAAAGTGTTGCCGGCCTGGAAGAACTGAACACCATGATCCGGCTCCTGCATACCAGAGAGGTTTCCGAGTCCCCGGGCAGGCTTGCTGATCTCGAATCTCTGACCGAGTCCCGCCGGGCTGCCGGGCTTGAGGTACATCTGGACAATGCCATGGACGACGGCGGACATCACCTACCGCTGTCCGTGCAGACCGCGGTGTACCGCATAGTGTCCGAGTCCCTAATCAACGCTGCCAAACATGCCCCGGGTCAGCCGGTGGATATTTCCCTTGCCGCCAGTGGTCCGGGGGAAGAGCTTGTGGTGAGCGTGCGGAACCTGCTTCCGAGTGATCCCAGCGGTGCCCCCACAGGAACAGGAACCGGCATCCCAAGCATGCATTTCCGTGCCACGCATGCCGGCGGAATGCTGAGAACCGGCCCCGAGGAGGAACACTGGGTGGTCCGTCTGCGGCTTCCGCACCAGCCCCAGGACAGCACCGATCCCAACGAAGGAGCGCGTGCATGAGCCTGCCCCGCTCCCCCGCCCCCATCACAGTGCTGATAGTTGATGACCACGCAGCCATCAGGCTCGGCATGCGCATGGTGGTAAACACTTCCCCGGACATGGAGGTAGTGGGCGAGGCCGGTGACGGTGCAACGGCACTTAGCATGGCACGGGCCCTGCGTCCGGACGTGGTGCTCATGGATTTGCGCATGCCCGGCATGGACGGCATCGAGGCCACCAAAACCATCACCGAGGAAAGGCTCGCCAGCGTCCTGGTGCTGACCACCTTTGACCACGACGCGCAACTATTTGGCGCGCTCCGGGCCGGTGCCTGCGGGTTCCTGCTCAAAACAGCCGAACCGGAAGCGATCACGGCAGCCATACGCCGGGTGCATGGTGGAGATCAGGTCATTGCCCCAGAGGTAACGGCCCGGATTGTGGCCGCAGCGTTGTCGGGCAAGCAGGCGCCGGTGCCGGATCCTGCCCCTGTTCCGGGCCTGGCGGAGCTGACGGAGCGCGAACGGGAGGTGTTTGCCGCCCTCGGCGAGGGCCTGAGCAACCACGTGATCGGGCGCCGTCTGGGAATCTCCGAGGCCACCGTAAAAACCCACGTCTCGCGGGTGCTCTCCAAGCTGGGCCTGGCGTCGCGGGTGCAGGCGGCGCTGCTGCACAAGTAGCAGCCCATCGCGCTCCCTTGCCGCCGGCCAACTTCGGGTCCATCATGGGGGAACGGAGCATAGAGGGCTCGCGCCTGGGTCAACAGGCACTGCGCCGCTCTCATGGGGCGGTTGCTGGGGAAAAGGAGAACGTCATGGGAGCAATAAGGAAACCCACCCGGTGCAGCATTGCGCCACCGGATTTGTTGGGTAGGTTAGCTGTGGAGGGAACACCTGAGCAGCGTGAAGCGGCCACCTGTGCACTGGCCACCTCCGCGGCCATGCGGTCCCAGCGGGCCGTGATGGGCCAGCTGGGCCGGCGGTTGAACATCCGCACCGGGTCCCTGGCAGGCGCCACCTTGGAGACGGGCGAACGGCTGAGCGTCTACGACAACCAGACACAAGGCCGGCAGTTCCTGCCCGGCGTTTTGGTGCGCGGCTGGGAGGCGCCTGCCGTGGTGGACACGTCAGTCAACCAGGCCTATGACGGCAGCAACGCCACCTATGAGTTCTACCGCGACCAGTTTGGCCGCAGCTCACTGGACGGGGTTGGCATGGAACTCGTCTCCACGGTCCACTACGGTGTCGGATTCGACAATGCTTTCTGGGACGGTTCGCAAATGGTGTATGGCGACGGCAGCGGGCGAATCTTCAAGATCGGCGCCCTGACCAGTGCCATCGACGTGATTGCCCACGAGCTCACGCATGGTGTCACGGAGTTCACTGCCGGGCTCGTCTACAGCAAACAGTCAGGCGCACTGAATGAATCCTTCTCCGACGTTTTTGGTTCCCTGGTCAAGCAGCATAGCCTCAACCAGACGGCGGCAGAGGCCAGCTGGCTGATTGGCGAAGGAATCTTGGTCCCCGAGCTGGGGGCGGCACTGCGTTCCATGATTCACCCTGGCACCGCCTACTCCGGGGACCGGCAGCCCGGGAACATGGCAGATTACGTGAACCTGCCGGACAACAACGATCCACGCAACGACAACGGCGGGGTGCACATCAACTCCGGCATTCCCAACCGTGCCTTCGCGCTGGCAGCAATTGCCTTGGGCGGACACGCCTGGGAAAAGGCCGGCCGGATCTGGTACGAGGTCCTGACTACCAGGCTGCGCCCCAGTACACAATTTGATGCAGCCGCCCACGCCACCATTGATGTAGCGGGGATGATCTTCGGAGAGGCTGAGCAAGTTGCCGTCCACAACGCGTGGAAGGAAGTTGGAGTACTCTCATGAAATTGACCATCATCCGGGCCGGCGGCATTGCCGGAATCGTGGCCCGGACAGAGCTGGACCAGCAGGCCCTGCCGAAATCGGCGGCGAAGGACTTTGCCGGGGAAGTCAGTAGAGCTAGGCTCTCCGACCAGCCGCCACCTCCTCCCGATGTGCCAAGGCCCGACACCCAGTTATACGAACTCAATCTGGAATGGACTGGGCGCGAGGTCACGGCGCGCTATACGGATGACAGCCTCCCTGAGGACGTCCGGCTGCTCGTGGCCTGGGTGGACAGCCGTCCGGAGAGGGTGGAATCGATCGAGTTGTAATCCCGCGCCTAGTGCGCCACCCAGCCCTCCAACGCAGAAGGGAAGCTCCACGCCGGAACGTGCGTTCCGTCGTCGAGCTTCCCTTGGCAGCAACTACTCCTAGGCGCGCTCTGCGGCCTCCACTACGTTGGCCAGCAGCATGGCGCGGGTCATGGGACCCACACCTCCCGGGTTCGGGGAGATCCAGCTGGCTACCGAAGCAGCGCCGGGCTCCACGTCACCGGTGACAACTGCCTTGCCGTTACCGTCATCCACGCGGGACACGCCAACGTCCAGGACAATGGCTCCAGGCTTCAAATCAGCGGCCTTGATCATGTGCGGGACACCGGCGGCGGCAACCACCACGTCAGCCTCGCGCAGCTCGGCAGCAAGGTCCTTGGTTCCCGTGTGTGCCAGAACCACTGTGGCATTGATGTCGCGGCGGGTCAGCAGCAAGCCCATGGGCCGGCCAATGGTCACGCCGCGGCCAACAACCAGAACACGTTTGCCGTTCAGTGAAATGCCGTGGCGTTCCAGCAACACAATGCAGCCCTTGGGCGTGCATGGCAGCGGGGAGACCATGGGCCGGTTCACGTTCGCAACTAGGCGCCCCAAGTTCATGGGGTGCAGGCCGTCGGCGTCTTTGGCCGGGTCGATGGCTTCCAGCACCACGTCCTGATCAATATGGCCAGGCAGTGGCAACTGCACAATGTAACCGGTGCAGGAGGGGTCCTCGTTGAGCTGGCGGACCGCTGCCAGAACCTCGTCCTGGGTGGCTGTCTCGGGCAGGTCAATACGAATGGACTTGATGCCCACTTGCGCACAATCCTTGTGCTTTCCGCCCACGTACCACTGCGAGCCCGGATCCGAGCCAACAAGGATGGTACCCAGGCCCGGGGTGACCCCGCGTGCGGCGAGGGCCGCTACGCGTTCGGTCAGCTCGGCTTTGATGGCAGCGGCTGTGGCCTTGCCATCAAGAATCTGAGCAGTGGCCATTTTTACCATTCTTCCTGACCGGGGTACAGCGGGAAGTTCGCGGTGAGGGCCTTGACACGGGCGCTCAGTGCCTGAACATCGGCACCACCCTTGAGTGCTGAGGCAATGATCTCGCCAACTTCGGTGAACTCCGGTGCGCCAAAGCCACGGGTGGCCAGCGCCGGGGTGCCAATGCGCAGACCGGAGGTGACCATCGGCGGGCGCGGGTCAAACGGAACAGCATTGCGGTTCACGGTGATGCCAACGCTGTGCAGGAGGTCCTCAGCCTGCTGGCCGTCCAGGACGGAGTTGCGCAGGTCAACCAGCACCAGGTGCACATCGGTGCCGCCAGTCAAAACGGAAACTCCTGCCTCGGCAACGTCAGGAGCGTTCAGGCGCTCAGCAATGATCTTTGCACCCTCCAAAACGCGGGCCTGGCGTTCGGCGAATTCTTCGCCTGCGGCAACCTTGAAAGCCACAGCCTTGGCGGCGATGACGTGCATGAGCGGGCCGCCCTGCTGTCCCGGGAAGACGGCGGAGTTGAGCTTCTTGGCCCATTCCTTCTTTGCAAGGATCACACCGGAGCGCGGACCGGAAAGGGTCTTGTGCACAGTGGAGGTGACCACGTCGGAGTACGGCACCGGGCTCGGGTGCAGGCCAGCGGCAACGAGTCCGGCGAAGTGAGCCATATCCGTCCACAGCAGGGCCCCCACTTCATCAGCGATGGAGCGGAAGGCTGCGAAGTCCAGCTGGCGCGGGTAAGCGGACCAGCCGGCGATGATGACCTGCGGCTTCTCGGCGATGGCCTGGGCGCGCAGCTTATCCATGTCAATGCGGAAGGTATCGGGCTCAACTTCGTACGCGGCAACTTCGTAGAGCTTGCCGGAGAAGTTCAGCTTCATGCCGTGTGTCAGGTGCCCGCCGTGAGCCAGGGACAGACCCATGATCTTATCCCCGGGCTTGATCATGGCAGCTAGCGCAGCGGCGTTCGCCTGGGCACCGGAGTGCGGCTGAACGTTGGCGTACTCGGCACCGAACAGGGCCTTCACACGCTCAATAGCCAGGTTCTCTGCCACGTCAACAGCTTCACAGCCGCCGTAGTAGCGCCGGCCCGGGTAACCCTCGGCGTACTTGTTAGTCAACACGGAGCCCTGGGCTTCAAGAACGGCGCGGGGCGCGAAGTTTTCGCTGGCGATCATTTCCAGCGTGTCACGCTGGCGGGCGAGCTCGTCCTTTAGAACGGCGGCAATCTCCGGGTCAAGCTCGGAGAGCGGGGCGTTGGTAACGGACTGGGTGGGTGAAAAAGACACTACAGACTCCTGAATTCTCAGCACGAAAAACTCTTCTTGAAAAGGTTATCGCCAAACACCGCGGTATTAGGCTTTTCGTGACCTTGCGTCCCAGGCGTACGATCGCATTGGTCTTGATTCGTGCTGCTCCCCGGTGGTGTCCCACCTCATCGCCAGTCGCAACTCCTCAATAGTAATACAGAGCCCCCATGGGACGGTAACGTTGGTAGGGTGACTGATTTAATTGCGCCCTCTTCGACTCCTGCCTCCACGCATGGCTACGTGCTGACCCTTTCTTGCGCTGACCAGCCCGGCATTGTCCATGCCGTTTCTGGTTCCCTCTTGGATGCTGGTTGTAATATCACCGACTCTCAGCAATACGGAAACCCGGATACTGGCACCTTTTTCATGCGTGTTGCGGTGGAAACTACGACGTCGTTTTCCAAGCTCCGCGAGCACCTCCAGATGGTGGCGGATCGCTTTGAGCTCAAGTGGACCCTGCACCGTGCCGGTACCCCCATCCGCACCCTGATCATGGCATCCAAGGCAGCGCACTGCCTCAATGACCTGTTGTTCCTGCAGCGCTCAGGCACCCTTCCGGTTGAAATTCCGGCCATTGTCTCCAACCACAAGGACCTGGAACCGCTCGCCGAGTTCTACGGCATCCCCTTCTATTACATTCCCGTCACCCCCGAGACCAAGGCCAGCGCCGAGGAGGCTCTCCTCGAGCTGGTGGCCGAACTCGGTGTTGAACTTGTTGTTCTGGCCCGCTACATGCAGGTCCTTTCAGATGATCTCTGCCAGCGCCTGGCCGGCAAGGCCATCAACATCCACCACTCCTTCCTCCCCTCCTTCAAGGGCGCCAAGCCGTACCACCAGGCTCACGCGCGGGGGGTCAAGATCATTGGCGCCACGGCTCACTACGTCACGGCCGTGTTGGATGAGGGTCCCATCATTGAGCAGGAAGTTATCCGTGTAGACCACGGCCACTCGGTAGAGAAGTTCGTCTCCATGGGCCGCGCGGTGGAGGCTCGCACCTTGGCGCAGGCCGTCCAGTGGCACGCCGAACACCGGGTCCTGCTGGATGGTCACCGCACAGTGGTCTTCGACTGAGCCTTTGATCTGTCGCTCCCCGCAGCCCTCACTGCTGGCTGCGCGCTGTTCCAGAGGCCGGGATCAGGGGTGAACCAGCTCAATTCCCACCCAGGAGATACCGGTGACCAGCACGGTTGAGGCCGCGGCCAAGATGAACGGACGCGCGCCAACCTTGATCAGGCTGCGGATTTTAACCCCGCAGCCTAGGGCGAACATCGCTGCGGAGAGCAGGCTTGTTTGTAACAACGAGCCGGCATGTAGAACGTCCGCTGGTATTACCAGTGTGGAACGCAACAGGACCATGGCCAAGAATCCGAGAATAAACATCGGAACTATGGGGGGACGTTTTTCACCGGGTTTGCCACAACCGGCACGCCGTTGACGCACGCTGAGCACGGCCATAACCGGCGCCAGCATCAGTACCCGCGCCAATTTGACGATCACAGCAGCCCCCAGCGCCCCTCCCCCAATAATGCCTCCGGCAGCAACCACCTGGGCAATCTCATGGATTGAAGCTCCAGCCCACATGCCGTTGAGTTCCGCACTCATACCCAGCGCCTGCCCTAGCAGTGGGATGAAGGGAATCATGAGCGAGCCGAAGATGACCACCAGTGCCACCGCGGTGACAACATCCTCCTCCTCGGAGTCAACCACCCCCTCAGCCCCGGCCACGGCGGCTGCTCCACAGATGGAGAAGCCGCAGGCAATGAGCAGCACCTGGGCCCGGCGCATCTTCAGCGCCGTGCCCAGCAACACCGTACCCAGAATGCCTCCAGCAACAATGGCAACAATGACAAGGAGCATCGGAGCGCCTAGCGCGAAGATGTCTGCGAGCGCCAACGCCAAGCCCAGGAACACGATGCCCCACCGGAGTAATTTCTTAGCTGAGAAGTCCAGCCCGGGCGCCAATACAGCCGGCAACCGGAGAGCGTTTGTCATGAGAATGCCCAGCACAATGGCGATGACGAGCGGACTGGCGGCGGAGAAGAGAGAATTTATGGCCATGGACACGGCTGCGGCCCCGGCACAAAGCGCTAATCCTGGCCCGTAGGACCTCACTAACGGCAGACGGGGCAGGAGCTTTCTTGTTTCAACAGTTGTTTGTGGGGCCCCAAGGTGGGCTTTAGTACGTGGAGTGGAGAACATATCTTCATGCTTTCAAGGACGGGGCAACCCCGGTAGACGGCACTTTCACATCACGCTATATGCTTTTGATATGAGCGATGACTGGCCGAATCTGCAAGTACTGGAACTCTTTGTTGCCGTGGTTGATACGGGCAGTGTGGGTGCAGGGGCGCGGAAGGCGGGTATGGCTCAGCCCAACGCCAGCCGTGCCGTGGCCGAGCTGGAAACCAGGCTCAAAACTTCCCTTCTAGAACGCAGCCCTCGGGGATCGGTTCCCACCGAGGCCGGCCTGGCTCTGGCTGATCATGCAAGGGAACTGCTGGATGCTGCCCAGAGTTTCACGGGCTGGCTGCGCTCCAGCCCCACTGGCGGGCGCGAAGACATCCGCGTGGGTGCCAGCATGACCATCGCCGAAACTCTCCTGCCGGCCTGGTTGGCGGAAGTCCGACGGCGCCGGCCAACCTTACGCGTTGACGTGCACGTGCTGAACTCTTCACAAGTACTCCATGAAGTCCAGCAAGGGGCCCTCCACGTGGGCTTCGTGGAGACTCCGAACGTCCCGGTGCGGGTCAATGCCATGGTGGTCCAAGAAGATCAGTTGCTGGTAGTGGTCCCGCCCAATCACCGCTGGGCCCACCACACCGGCAAAATCTCCTTGGCGGAATTAGCTCGCACACCCTTGGTTGTCAGGGAGCCCGGCTCGGGAACCCGCGAAGCGTTACAGGAGCTTTTTGCTGGCCTGCCCATGGCCGAGCCTGCGCAGGTGTTGGGCAGCAACGCAGCCGTCCGGGTGGCTGTCCTCTCCGGCGCCGGCCCCGCCGCCCTGAGCGCACTTGCACTTCACGAGCAGTTGGAGAGCGGGGCCCTACTGCGGGTCCCCTTTGAAGGCCAGGGCATCAGCCGCCCGCTGACAGCGGTGTGGTCCGGGGCGCAACGGCTTTTCGGAGCCGCAGCGGATCTTGTTGCCGTCGCCGCCGCCCAAGAAGGCCCGCACTGAATCCACTACTGAGGAATCCTATGGCTAGGCTGGTGGCATGCAAACACGTATTTTGGGAAGAACAAACCGCACCGTATCCGCCGTCGGGCTGGGGACATGGCAGCTGGGGGCAGATTGGGGCAATGTCAGCGAGGCCGACGCCTTGGAGGTGCTTGGCGCTGGTGCCGATGTTGGCGTGAGCTTCTTTGACACCGCAGATGTCTACGGCGACGGCCGCAGCGAACAGGTGATTGGGAAATTTCTGCGCTCACGCGGACCGCAGCACGGCATCACTGTTGCCACCAAGATGGGCCGGCGTATGGACCAGATTCCAGAAAACTATGTTTTGGCGAACTTCCGCGCATGGACGGACCGGTCCCGCAAGAATCTTGGCACGGACACCCTGGATCTGGTGCAGCTACATTGCCCTCCCACCGCGGTGGTGAGTTCGGATGAGGTTTATGACGCGCTAGATACCCTCGTTGCCGAGGGCGCCATAGCCAGTTATGGGCTGAGCGTGGAAACCTGCCAGCAGGCTCTGGAGGCGATTGCCCGCCCCCACGTGGCCACCGTCCAAATCATCCTGAACGCGTTCCGGCTCAAGCCCCTCGAAGCAGTGCTGCCCGCCGCCCAGAAGGCTGGCGTGGGCATTATTGCGCGCGTGCCGCTGGCCAGCGGGCTACTGTCCGGAAAGTACACCGCCACCACCACATTCGCCGCCGACGACCACCGCAACTACAACCGCGACGGCAGTCATTTTGATGTGGGCGAAACCTTCTCCGGCGTTGACTATGCGCGGGGGCTTGAAGCAGCCACACGTTTTGCAGAACTCGCAGCCACGGCAGGGACCACCCCAGCACAGGCCGCGCTTGCCTGGGTGGCCCAGCTCGAGGGCGTATCTACGGTAATCCCTGGCGCCCGCTCCACGGACCAAGCCCAGGCCAATGCTGCTGCCGGATCCTTGCAACAGCTAGGCGCGGCCTTCAATACTGAGGTAGCCGCCATCTACAATTCATTACTACGAGCCGACATCCACCCACGCTGGTAACCCCCGGCCACTGAATAGTCACCACAACCCCCGAAGATTGGACAAATCATGAACCAACTCATTGCCCTCGACGGCAACACGCCCGACGTCCACGAAAGTGCCTTCGTGGCCCACACCGCCGTCATCATCGGGGCCGCATCGCTGGGCGCGGATTCCAGTGCGTTCTACGGTGTTGTGATGCGCGGGGATACCAACTCAATCACTGTGGGTGAGGGAACAAATCTGCAGGACAACGTGGTGTTGCACGCTGATCCTGGCTTTCCTACCAGCGTGGGCAATGGTGTCAGTGTGGGCCACAGCGCAGTGATCCACGGCTGCACGGTTGAGGACGACTGCCTCATCGGTATGAGCGCCACCATCATGAATGGTGCCATCATTGGTGCCGGATCACTTGTGGCAGGTGGAGCTGTGGTGCTTGAAGGCGCCATTATTCCGCCCGGCTCACTCGTAGCGGGGGTTCCTGCCAAGGTTCGCCGTGAGTTGAGCGCTGAAGAGCTCGAACATGTCCGTGAGAACGCACGTAACTATGCGGTATTGGCCCGCAAGCACAAGGCCCTCCAGAGCGAATAAGCGCACGCATGGCATCAGCACGTCTTGCACAAAACCAAACAAATTCCTGCACGTCGGGAACAAGAACGTGCCTAAATTCCCTGAATTGCAGACAGTGTGCGCCAAGAAAGCTGGCGCTGAATTACCCACTTATTCGCCCAAGAGCTCACGCTACACATTTGGGCTTAACGTTAAATCTTCAATCTCTGTGAATTGCGTTAATAAGTTGACCTCAAGAGCTTATGTGATGCACGCTACTATGTATGACTGACCATCTCCCCCTCACATCACCACAGGATCCCAAACCCGGCTCCCAGTCCGCGCTGCGGCATCGCAATGAACAGCTCATTGTCGCAACTCTGCGTGAGCTCGGTCCCCTCCCCCAGGCTGAGCTTGCTCGGACCACGGGTCTGTCCACAGCAACGGTCTCCAACATCGTCAAGTCCATGTGCGCAGAAGGGCTCGCCCACACCAGCCCTACCACCAGCTCGGGGCGACGCGCCCTGGCGGTTTCGCTGCTGGAGTCCCCCCACGTTGTTGTGGGCATTGATTTTGGCCGCAGCCACGTTCGGATCGTTCTAGCCAGCGCGGACCACCAGGTAAGAGCGGAAAAATCAGCACCCCTGCCAGTGGGGCATCTGGCCACCGAAAGCATCGCCACGGCCGCCACCATGCTGGCGGATGCCCTGGCGGAATCCGGAATCTCCCGCAGTGATGTCATGGGCGCTGGGATCGGGGTTCCGGGCCCCATTGACCACCGCACCGGAACCGTCATCCGTGGCGCCATCTTGCCCGAGTGGGTGGGCGTGAATATTGTGGCCCGTCTCGAAGAAGCCCTCGGCATGCCAGTATTTGCCGATAATGACGCAAACTTGGGCGCCCTGGCCCAAGTGACATGGGGTGAGCACAGCGCCGTCCGAGACCTAGTGTTCTTGAAGATCGGCAGCGGCATAGGTGCAGGCCTGATCCTCAACGGCGCCCCCTACTACGGACACACCGGCATCACCGGTGAAATTGGGCACGCCACCATCTTTGACCAAGGCCTGGTGTGCCGCTGCGGCAACCGCGGCTGCCTGGAAACCGTTGCCTCTACAGCGCTCATGATTGAACTCCTCAGCCGTGGGGAACCCCGCCCCCTCACCGTGCAGGACATCATTGCCCGCGCTACATCCGGGGATGCGGCGGCGCTTCGAGTCATTGACGACGCCGGCATGGCCGTGGGCCGGGCTGTGGCCAACGTGGCCAACATGATCAACCCGGAGATCATTGTGGTGGGCGGCCCACTCGCAGCCTTGGGCCACATCCTGCTCGATCCCATCCGGCGCGGACTGACAAGGCACGCCGTTCCCGCTATTGGCGAGGCAACCACCGTCGTCATGTCTTCCCTCGGCGATCGGGCCGAGGTGCTGGGTGCCGTTTCGCTGGCCCTAAACCACACCCGCAAGCACTAATACGCCCAAATAAGCACCAGCCAGCGCAGCATTCATGGTGGGAGGAGACAAAACGGGCTACTGTTACCAATCCGTTGCGTTAAATAATTGACTACAACAAGTGATGCAGGTAACTTTTGGGGAGCGGGTATTTAACCACCCACAAGATCATCATTTTCGAACAATTATTCACGGAGGAAAATATGCGACGTCGTCTATCGTTGCTTGCCGGAGTTGCAGCGCTGGGTCTGACCCTTGCAGGCTGCGGCGGAGGCGGCGACACACCCAGTGACAACGGCAACGCCAAGGATGCAACCGGCAAGGTTGGCGTCTTCACTTGGTGGGCTGATGGTTCTGAAAAGGCTGGCCTGGATGCCCTCGTTGGCGTGTTCAACAAGGACTTCCCGAACGTCACCTTTGACAACCTGGCTGTTGCTGGCGGCGCCGGTTCACAGGCTAAGAGCGTTCTGGCTGCCCAGTTGAAGGCTGGCAACCCGCCGGATTCCTTCCAGGCCCACGCAGGTGCCGAACTGCAGGACTACATCGATGCTGACCAGCTCGAAGACCTCAGCAGCTTCTACAAGGACAACGACCTTTCGTCGCAGTTCCCCAAGGACCTGGTTGACCGCCTGACAGTTGACGGCAAGATCTACTCCGTGCCCTCCAACATCCACCGCGCCAACGTGGTGTGGGCCAATGTTGAGGTCCTGAAGAAGGCCGGCATTGATCCGGAAAAGCCGGCTGAGAACCTTGACGGCTGGTTCGCAGACATGGACAAGATCAAAGCCACCGGGGTCATCCCGCTGGCAGTGGCTGGTTCCTGGACCCAGGTCCAGCTGTTTGAGAACGTCCTGCTCTCCAGCTTGGGTGTTGACGGCTACAACGGCCTCTGGGACGGAAAGACCGATTGGAAGAGCGCCGAAGTAACCACGGCCATCAAGGCCTACGAGAAGGCACTTTCCTACACCAACACAGACCGTGACTCACTTAGCGACTGGGCTCCGGCAACGCAGCTGGTCCAGGACGGCGCAGCGGCGTACAACGTCATGGGTGACTGGGCCGAAGCCAAGTTCGCTCAGGACGGCGATAAGTCCGGCGTCGATTACACCTACTTCCCTACCCCGGGAACCGCAGGCGTTTTTGACTTCCTGGCTGACTCCTTCACCCTCCCCAAGGGCGCCCCGAACCCGGCCGGCGCCAAGGCGTGGCTGACCACCATCGGCTCGGCTGAAGGCCAGACCGCGTTCAACAAGGTCAAGGGATCCATCCCGGCCAACACCACGGCAAAGACCGATGACTTCTCTGAGTACCAGAAGAGCGCCATCAAGGACTTCAGCCAGGACAAGATCGTTTCCTCCTTGGCTCACGGTGCAGCAGTGCCCGTTGCCTGGTTGAACGATCTGAGCACAGCTGTGAGCAAGTTTGGCGGCGACAAGAATGTTGATGGATTGCAGAGCTCCGCTGCAGCCATTGCGGCGAAGTTCGCCAAGTAATAACCACAGTGAGGTTGGGGGCGGCCGTGACTACCAAGTTGCGCCGCCCCCAAACCATGTGGTCCCGAATTTCTTCGGAAGGAGGCAAACTATGTTAAAGCGCGCAAAAACATGGGGCCCCAGCGTATTGCTGCTGGCCCCCACCATCATCCTCGTTGGCGTATTCGTCTACTGGCTCATCATTGAAAACTTCCGAGTCAGCCTGACCAACCAACACACCGCCAAACCGAGCAATAAGTATGTTGGTTTTGAGAACTACACCAACCTCTTGGCGGACCCCAACTTCCAGCACTCCCTATGGAACCTGCTGATCCTGACAGTTGTCTTCCTCGGCGGCACCCTCATTTTCGGCTTTTTGTGGGCCTGGATCCTGGAACAGCCGGCCAAGGGCGAAGGCTTCTTCCGCTCTGTCTACCTGTTCCCCATGTCAGTTTCCTTCATCGCCTCCGGCGTTGTGTGGCGCTGGCTGCTTTCCAGCCTGCAAACGTCCCAGCCTGGTGGTGAACGCACCACCGGCCTGAACCGCCTCTTGGACAGCGTGGGCCTGGGCGCCCTGCAAAACGACTGGTGGTCCAACCCCACCTGGGGTATCGCCGCTATTGCCGTCCCCGCCATCTGGCAGCTCTCCGGCTACGTCATGGCCCTTTTCTTGGCCGGTTTCCGCGGCATCCCGGACGAGCTGCGAGAAGCGGCCCGGATTGATGGCTGCACCGAATGGAAGCTGTACCGCCACGTGATCTTCCCGCAGTTGAGCCCCGTGATGCTCTCCGCCGTGATCATCATCGGCCACATGTCACTGAAGCTCTTTGACCTGATTCGCGCCATTGTTCCGGACGCCAACACCTACGACGTCCAGGTGCCCGCCACCATGATGTGGGTCAAATACATTGGCAGCGACTACGCCGATGCAGCAGCGATCGGAACCATCCTGTTGGTTCTGGTGGCCCTGGTTGTCATCCCCTACCTCTGGTACACCTCACGGATGGAGAAGCGCTAATGGCCACCGCCACAGTGAATAATAAAAACCGCGCGCGTTCCGCCCAGGACATGGCCTCCGACGCAAAACGCACCACCAAGCGCCGCATCAACCGGACCTTGAAGTACGCACTGCTGATCTTCTTCGTCATCATGGTCCTGCTGCCCGCCTATGTTTTGTTCATCACCAGTTTCAAGGGCACCGCCGACGCCGATCCCTCGCGCGCCTGGTACCTCCCCCAGGTGTGGGAAACAGGAGGCTGGGTCAAGGCCTGGACCACCCTGGCACCGTCACTGGGCCGCACCGTCATGCTGGTGGTCCCCTCCGCCATCATCTCCTCCTTCTTGGGCTCCATTAACGGCTATGTACTCTCCAAGTGGAAGTTCCCCGGGGCCAACATCATCTTCACGTTGATCTTGTTCGGCATGTTCATTCCGTACCAGGCCGTGATGATCCCGTTGACGCAGTTGGTCAGCGATCTCGGCATTCCTCAGGGCATCCCGTCCCTGATGCTTTTGCACATTGTGTATGGCATCCCGATCTGTACGCTGATCTTCCGCAACTACTACGCCTCCGTGCCCGATGAACTGATCGAGGCCGCCCGCATGGATGGGGCCGGAATTCTACGCACTTATGGCTCAGTCATCTTGCCGGTGTCAGCGCCGGGCTTTGTGGTAGTGCTGATCTGGCAGTTCACGTCCGCCTGGAACGATTACCTCTTTGCCGCGTTCTTCTCCTCCGGCCGCAACGGCCCGGTCACGATCGCACTGTCCTTCCTGGCCGGCGGTCAGCTCACCGACTACGCCGCCTCCATGGCCGGGGCACTCATCGCCTCCGTCCCCACGCTCATTGTCTACATCCTGTTGGGCAAGTACTTTGTGGGCGGCCTGATGAGCGGTTCCGTCAAGGGCTAAACCAGCGTCCTGAGGCTGGCCAACAGCGAAAGGCCCCTCCCGCCGTCGTATATTTCCAAAAGGAAGTACGACGCCGGGAGGGGCCTTTTGCATGTCATCCCACCTGCCTATGAGGTTGCTCAGTTGCGTTTCTTGGGACGGCTGGCGATGGCCAGCAACGCTATCAAGGCGATACCTGCACCGAGCTGCGCCAACAGCCTCCCCCACGTCATGCCAGCGTTGAAGGCGTCAGAGCCGTGTGGGGCGGTGAGCCAGCCGATGGCTGTGATGCCGAGGCTGGTAATGATCAGCGTAGCGACGACCAGCACTATCACCCTGCGACCAACGCTCATGCGGTACCAAATCATCCTCATGGAGTAACTGTTTCTTTTCGGGCCGCTTCTTGGCGGGCAACTATTTCGGTAATCCAGATCGGCGCATAGGGTGAGGTGCAGTTGGGCGGTGTGGGATAGTCTTTGAGCACTTCGAGGCGTTCGCCGATAGCTAGTGCACGCTCGCGCAGCTCTGGGTTTTCAATGCCAATCTGGGCCAGCGCCGTGTTCATGGCCCATTGCAGGCGTGACGGGGCCGTTTTCATCTGCACCTCAATGATCTCCAGCAGTTCCGGCAGGTTCAGCCCGTCCGGCTTTTTCACGATCAGTTCACTCGTCAGTGCCCAACCGGAGGCGGCCACAATAGGGTCGGGATCGGCAAACCAGGCCTGCCGCAACTCTTCCGTGTGGACGCTTTTCTTCACCACGTAGTTAATGAACCAGTCGTTGACCTTGGGTACGGATGCTTCCCGAACCATGGTTTCCAGCTCCTTGACGGTGAACGCCTTGGGCCGGCAGATCAGCAGGGCCAGCAGACGGGCTGCCGTGTTGCCCGTCTGCCACAATTCGCGGGACAGCTCGGGCTGGGTTTTCAGCGCTTTCGCGATGGTGCGCAAGGTGCCAAGGTTCACGCCGTGATCGTCCCCGCGGGATTCATTGATGGCCCGTGCTTTAGGATTCTCCAGCGCAGCGAGCTCCTGCAGCAACTGCTCAGCGGTAAGCTGTTCCACGGTATTGCCTTTCTTTGATCTATAGTCTCAAGCGTAATAGCAGAGGCCCACACCGTGGCCCGTCATGTTCCCCGCCCTACACCTGGCAACTGGCAGAATTGGCGCATGAGCATCCAACGATTCGTCGGCCGTCCCGACTGGTACACAACGTTCAATCCCGAGACTCTCACCGCAACCGGTGATGCCCTGCGCTGGGGAGTTGTCGCCACCGGAAACATTGCCCGTACCGTGACTGCCGATTTGGCACTTCTGGAGGACGCCGTCCTGCACGCCGTCAGTTCCCGCGGAGTAGGCAGCGCGGCCGGTTTTGCCACCGACTTCGGCTTCGCTACGTACTATTATGACGGCGGGGAGGACGGCACCGCCGCGGCTGGATACCTACAACTGGTGCAGGACCCGGACGTGGATGTGGTCTACATCGCCACCCCGCACGCCCAGCACTATGACATCGCCAAGGCTGCTTTGGAGCACGGCAAGCATGTTCTGTGTGAGAAGGCGTTGACCATCACCGCAGCTGAAGCACGGGCACTCATTGAGTTGGCCAGGGAACGGCAGCAGTTCCTCATGGAGGCTGTGTGGGCACGGTTTGTTCCCGGCTTCCAGCGGGCGTTGGAGATCCTGGAATCCGGAGAGATCGGCCAAGTGAAGTGGGTGCGGGCCGATCTTGGTTTCCCTGCCCCGATGGATGACAGCGCCCGCATCTGGGCGCCAGCTGACGGTGGCGGGGCGCTCTTGGACATCAGCGTCTACCCCCTGTTGTGGGCGTGGGGCACGCTGGGCGCCCCGGAGGCCGTGCATGCCACGGCGGAGTTGACTGCCTTGGGTGTGGATGCGCAAAACTCTCTGGCCCTGAGCTACGCCAACGGCGCCCAAGCCCAGCTGATCAGCTACCTTGGCTCGCATGGTCCCCGGGCCGCAGCAATTTCCGGGACCTTGGGGTTCATCGAAACAATTGGTTCGGTCAATAACCCCAAGGGATTGCGGATCGGTGTGGGCTGGGAAGAGGAGCGCGAAGAGTATTTTGAGCACCCCGGCAGCGGATACACGTACCAGCTGCGCGAGGTAACCCGCTGCATCCAGGCCGGGCTAACTGAAAGTGCCACCATGCCTTTGGCTGACTCCTTGGCCATCATGGAACTCTTCGATAACGCTCGGGAACAAATTGGTGTCAGCTACCCCAACGATTCCCGCACGGACCTCTAGCCCCACCCCCCCACCCACGCCTCACCCACAAACGCTCTCCCATCAATGGTTGAAAAATCAGGAACGCTATCTCACAAAGTGGGATAACGTTGCTGAAAAACTCGCCATTGCTGAGAGAGCGTTTGTAACAAGCGGCTCGAAGGGAGGCAACCCATCCTTGGAAGTGGGGCTGGGAGTTGGTCAGCCTACTCCTAGGTAGGCTTCCTTGATCGCCGGGTTGGCCAGCAGTTCCTTTCCGGTGCCACTGTGCGTGATCTCCCCTGTCTCCAGGACAAAGCCTCGGTGGGCGCGCGCAAGCGCCTGATTGGCGTTCTGCTCCACCAGTAGCACTGTGGTCCCCTGGGAGTTAATCTCCGTGATGATCTTGAAGATCTGCCGGATGAACTGCGGTGCCAACCCCATGGACGGCTCGTCAAGGAGCAGCAATTTGGGGTGAGACATCAAGGCCCGGCCAATGGCAAGCATCTGCTGCTCGCCACCACTCATGGTGCCGCCAAACTGCTTTTCACGCTCCTTCAACCGGGGAAACAAGGTGAAAACCCGTTCCAGATCCTCCCCGACCTTGCTTCGATCCTTCCGGCCAAAGGTTCCCATATCCAAGTTCTCCAGGACCGTCATGGCAGGGAAGATGCCCCGCCCTTCCGGAGCCTGGGAGATACCCTGGACAACCCTGATATGGGCTTTCATTTTGGTGATGTCCTCACCCATGAACTTAATGGTTCCGTGCGTGGGGTTCAACAATCCGGAAATGGTCTTCATAGTGGTGGTCTTGCCAGCACCGTTGGCACCAATCAGGGAAACAATCTCCCCCTCATCCACGGTGAAGGACATGTCATGGATGGCCTGAATGCGCCCGTAATGGACGGAGACGTTCTCGAGCTCAAGCAAAGTCATCTTCGGGCTCCCCTAGATAGGCGGAAATAACGCGTGGGTCTTCACGGATGTCATGCGGTTTGCCATCGGCGATCTTCTTCCCGAACTCCAGCACCACAATCCTGTCCGTGACCCCCATGACCAATTTCATATCATGCTCAATCAGCAACACCGTATAGCCATCGTCGCGGATGGTACGGATCAGCGCCATGAGTTCTTCTTTTTCTGCAGGGTTAAATCCTGCGGCTGGCTCATCCAGGCACAGCACTTTGGGATCCGTGGCCAGCGCCCGGGCAATTTCTAGGCGCCGCTGGCTGCCGTAGGGCAAATGCCGCGACAACGTGGCTGCCTGATGGCCAATGCCCACAAAGTCAAGCAGTGCCATTCCCCGTTCAATGGCGTTGTGCTCCTCACGGACGTGCCGTGGCAGGCGCAGCAAGGCACCCACCACACTGGTCTTGTGCCGGGCATCCAAGCCCACCACCACATTTTCCAGAGCCGTCATCTCACCAAAGAGGCGGATGTTCTGGAACGTTCGGGCCAGCCCTGCGCGGGTGATCTTGTGCTGTTTCATCCCATTGAGCAGGCGTCCTTCCAGAAGGACCTCCCCACTGGTGGGCTTGTAAACACCCGTCATAGCGTTGAAACAGGTAGTTTTCCCGGCACCGTTGGGCCCAATCAGCCCCAGAATTTCGCCACGTTTGATGGTGAAGCTGACATCATCCATGGCCACAAGGCCACCGAATTTCATGGTCAGGTTTTTGACCTCCACCAGATCCTCGCCGATCCCAACGGCGAAGTCCCTTTCCGGCGCCACCATCTCGGCAGTTTCAAGAACTACCCCGCCTGCCGCCAGCGCAGCCGCGTCAACGGAGCCTGTGGGCTCTGGTGTTGCACTCATGCTTGCTCCCCTTCTGCTCTGTGTGCTGGCGTGGACGACGACGTATGCGCCCCTCCCCCTGTACCGGAACCTCCGGCGGCGCTGGGATTAGCGGACCCTCGGCGGCGCACAGCAGCATAGGCCGCGGTCCCGTAAGCCAGCAGCCGCTGCCTGGCTGGCAGCAAGCCTTGGGAGCGGTAAATCATGATGACCACCAGAGCCAGGCCAAAGATCAGGAACTTGTACTCAGCGATAGCAGTGAACCTCAAAGGAATGTAAGCCACCAGCGCGCCACCCAGGATTGCGCCAACCTTGTTGCCCGAGCCGCCCAAAACCACAGCGGCAACGAACAGGATGGAGGTGACGACGTCGAACTTTTGGTTGTTCACGAAGCCCACCTGGCCACCCATGAGCGAACCGGCCAAACCACCCACACCGGCACCGAGCGCAAACGCCCACACCTTGTACTTGAAGGTGGGAACGCCCATGGTTTCTGCTGCGTCCTCATCTTCGCGGATGGCAATCCAAGCACGGCCCACACGGCTGCGTTCAAGGTTGCCCACCAAGAACAACACGATGATCAAGATGACAAGTGTGAGCCAGTACCACGGGGTGCCATTGGAGTTTGCAAAGATGGGGATGCCATCAGCGCCAATGCCCGGGGGATGGCCCACATTCTGGAAACCTGGCTGACCCTTCATGGCCGGAATGAGAGTGGCCAGGATGCGGACAATCTCACCAAAACCTAGAGTCACAATGGCCAGGTAGTCCCCTCGCAGGCGCAGCGTGGGTAGACCCAGCAGCACGCCCACAAACATGGAGACGGCAATAGCCACCGGGATGGTCCAGAGGTACGGGATCTTGATGAACGCCGAATCCGGGCTGGTCAGCATGGCCGCCGTGTAGGAGCCCACGGCGAAGAAGGCAATGTAGCCCAGATCCAGCAAACCGGCGTAGCCGATCACAATGTTCAGACCCACTGCCACGAGGGCGAAGATGGCCATGGCCTGGCAGGCCAAGGGCCAGTCGTTGCCTGGCTCGGTGGTGATCAGTGGCGGGTTGATCACGGGGAGCAGGAATGCCAGAATCACCACCGGGATCAGGATCAGCCACTGCTTTTGTCGGGGCATTTCACGCCAACGGTCACTCCAGCTACCAAACTTGCGGTTGGGCCGGGGAACGGCACCGCTGGAACCCGGGGGAACCCCCGCAGATTCCATGTTGGCAGTTTTTTGCTCGGATTTGGCTGTTGAGAACGGCTTGGGGCCGTCAACCATGCTCATGCCTTGCTCCTTCCCAATGAGGTGCCCAGAATTCCTTCGGGTCGGAACAACAGCACCAGGACGAGCACCATGAATGCCACCACGTCAGTCCATTGCGAGTTACCCAACAGGATTTGCCCGTAGTTACCAATCAAGCCCAGCAGCAGACCACCAAGCAGTGCACCACGGACGTTGCCAATGCCGCCCAGAACAGCAGCCGCGAAGGCTTTGATGCCGAGAATGAACCCACCGTTGTAAACTACGCCGGAGGGAATTTTCATGACATAGAACAGTGCAGCGGCACCAGCTAGAATCCCGCCAATAACAAAGGTGGTGATAATGATCTTTTCCTTGTTGACGCCCATCAGCGTAGCCGTGTCAGGATCCTGTGCCACCGCACGGATACCGCGGCCGGTTCTGGATTTACTGATGAAACGCTCTGTCACAACCATCATGATCACGGCTGCTGTGACGATCAAGATCTGGTCCGAGTAGATGATGGTGCCGAAGACCTGAAAAACTGGTTTTGTTTGGAACATGGTCAGTGCCTGCTCTGGAACGGGACCACGCCACAGGAAAATCAAGTACTGGATGGTGAAGGAAGCACCAATGGCTGTGATCAGGAAGACCAAGCGGGGTGCGTTGCGTTTGCGCAGCGGTCTATAGGCCAACCGCTCCAAGAGAAACGCCGTCAGGGCGGAGGCCACAATGGCCGCTATTAGCGCTAAGAGTAGATTCAAGATGATGGCTCCAACGCCCAAATTGGGGGCAGAGGGGCCAAAACCCAGGAAACTCAGGGTGAAGAAAACCGCGTAGCAACCCATGATGAATACTTCGGAGTGGGCGAAGTTAATGAGGTTCAGAACACCGTAAACCAAGGTGTAGCCGAGGGCCACGAGGGCGTAAATGGAGCCGAATGTCAGCCCATCAAAGGTGGCTGACCAGAAGTTCTGCCCCAGCGAAACAAAATCAAGAGTAATCCAGTCGTTGGACACAGGCGCGGCCATGAGGATAGTTGGAATCATAGGATTGTCCGTTTCTTGCGGGGTGCCGTGATCGGTTGCCTCCACGGTCCCTGGAACCCGCGGAGGTGGGCTGATGAGAAAATTGCATGAACAATGCTGTGGGCCGGTTTTACCCAACCCACAGCATCCTCACTTTGCAGAATTACTCCCCGATGGGACCAATGGGAACGATCTTGCCGTTCTCCACCTTGTAACCGTAAACAGTCGGAGCCTGCAGCTCGCCCTTGTCATTCCACTTGTAGTGCTTGCTCAAACCATCAGCATCGTAGTTCTTCACCCAGTCCAGCAGACTTGCCCGGTCTTGGTTGCCTGCATCAATGCCAGCTAACAGAACTGTGGTGGCGTCGTAGCCCTCAATGGAATACGTGCCCGGATCCATGTTTGTCAATGACTTGTACGCCTTGGCGAACGAAGGGATCAACTCACCCGGAATGCAAGGGCACGTGAAGAAGGCGTTCTTCGAAGCATCACCTGCCTGCTTGATGAACTGGTCATCCTTCAAACCGTCCGGACCAACAAATGTCCCCGTGTAGCCCTTGGCCACCAACTGCTGATCAAATGGCGCACCCTCAGCGTAGTAACCGGAATAGAAGACTGCGTCTGCGTTGGAGTTCATGATCTTGGAGATCGTGGCCGAGAAGTCTTTCTGACCCTGGGTGACCTTGTCGGTGCCAATCAGGGCATCCCCCAAAGCATCCGAGGTGGTCTTGCCCAAACCAATTCCGTATTCGGAGTCATCTTGGACCAGATAAACCTTTTTAGCTCCAAGCTTGCCCGTCATGAACTTCGCTGCTGCCGGTCCCTGGACTGCGTCATTGCCTAGGCCGCGGAAGAACGTTGTCCAGCCGTTCTCGGTCAGACCAGGGTTGGTAGCTGCCGGGGTGATGTGGACCATCTTGACTTGTTCGAAGATATTACCTGTTGCTTTGGACTCACCGGAGAACGGCAACCCAACAACACCAATAATGCTCTCTTCCTTGGTGGCTTGCGTGACGGGGCCGGTGGCCTTATTCGGGTCCCCTTCAGTATCAAACTTCTTGAACGCTACCTGGCAGTCCGGGTTGGCCGCATTGTGCTCATTGATGGCGAGCTGAATACCTTGGAAAATGTTGATGCCAAGTTGTGCGTTGGCGCCCGTCTGTGCGCCAATATAGGCCAAGGTGGTGGTGGCTGGGCATTTGGCCTTGCCATCCCCTGCCGGCAGAACGGCATTCTTGGGTGTTTCAATGGAGGTCAGCGCGGGAATATCAACGGCCGAGCTACTGCCTGCAGCCGAGGAACTTCCGCCCTCCGGTGCAGCCTGATTGGCGCAGCCGCTAAGCAGCAGCCCCATGGTGGCCACCGTCGCCAACGTTGTCATAACTTTCTTGCGATTCATGTATTCGCCTTCCGGATGCGCATCATCAGCCGTGCAACGCCGTCGTTACACGTAGCCAATGGCTCAGTGACTCGACCCTACTCCGCAGTACGTGATCTACGACACATTACTGCGTAAAGATCTGATAACGGATCTTTTATTGCGCCATAAAGGCACGACGGCGCGTCCCCGGCAAGAATCTCACACTGCCCAAAAACAAAAAACCCGCCTCCAAAAGAAGCGGGTTGATTGCTGTGACAGCGGTTCTCGAGCCAATCGAACCACGGTGGCCTAGCCAGCCAGTGGTTTAGCCAGCCAGTGTTGAGATGGCGGCATTCAGAAGGGCCGAGGGGCGCATGATAGCGGCAACCTTGGCTGAATCGGGGCGGTAGTAGCCACCCAGATCAACGGCGGTTCCCTGCACGGCGGCGAGTTCGGCGATGATGGCGTCCTCGTTGGCGCTTAGCTCAGTTGCCACTGCGGCGAAAGCTGCAGCCAGCTCGGCGTCCACGCTCTGGCTCGCCAGTTCCTGCGCCCAGAACTTGGCCAGGTAGAAGTGGCTGCCACGGTTGTCGAGTTGGCCAACCTTGCGCTTTGGGGACTTGTCCTGAAGCAGGAACGTGCCGGTGGCGCGGTCCAGGGTGTCGGCCAGGATCTGTGCGCGGGCGTTGCCTTCGGTCACCGCGAGGTGCTCGAAGCTGACGGCCAGAGCCAAGAATTCTCCGAGTGAATCCCAGCGCAGGTGGTTTTCCTTTACGAGCTGCGAGACGTGCTTGGGAGCAGAGCCACCGGCACCGGTCTCGAACAGGCCACCGCCAGCGATCAGCGGAACAACGGAGAGCATCTTGGCGCTGGTGCCCAATTCCAGGATCGGGAACAGGTCTGTCAGGTAGTCGCGGAGAACGTTACCGGTGACGGAGATGGTGTCTTCGCCGCGTCGGATGCGCTCCAGGGTGAAGGTGGTTGCCTTCTCGGGTGACATGATCTGGATGTCCAGGCCATCGGTGTCGTGGTCCTTCAAGTACTCGTTGACCTTCACGATCAGGTTGGAATCATGGGCGCGGGTCTCATCCAGCCAGAACACGGCGGGAGTTGCGGAGGCTCGGGCGCGGGTGACGGCCAGCTTGACCCAGTCACGGACAGGGATGTCCTTGACCTGGCAGGCACGCCAAATATCACCGGCGTCAACGCTGTGCGCGATCAGCACGTCGCCGGCTGCGTTGACGATCTGCACGGTGCCGGCTTCGCTGAGCTCAAAGGTCTTGTCATGGCTGCCGTATTCCTCGGCCGCCTGAGCCATGAGGCCCACGTTGGGAACCGTGCCCATGGTGGTGGGATCGAAGGCGCCGTGTGCGCGGCAATCCTCGATCGTGGCCTGGTATACCCCGGCGTAGCTGCTGTCAGGCAGAACAGCCAAGGTGTCATGCTCGGCGCCGTCGGCACCCCACATGTGGCCGGAGGTACGGATCATGGCGGGCATGGAGGCGTCAACAATCACGTCCGAGGGCACGTGCAGGTTAGTGATGCCCTTGTCGGAATCGACCATGGCCAGGGCCGGGCCGTTCTCGTAGCCGCTCTTGATGGCAGCCTCAACACCGGCGCGAACGTCCTGCGGCAGATCAGCTAGGCCGTTCAGGATGGATGCCAAGCCGTTGTTCGGGCTCAGGCCGGCAGCAGCAAGCGCTGCACCGTAGTTGGCGAACAGTTCCGGGAAGTAAGCCTTCACAACATGACCGAAGATGATCGGGTCGGAGACCTTCATCATGGTGGCCTTGAGGTGAGCCGAGAGCAGGATGCCCTCTTCCTTGGCGCGCGCTACCTGTGCTGCCAAGAACTCATCCAGTGCTGCGGCGCTCATGAGAGTACCGTCAACAATTTCGTTGGCGAGGACCGGGAAGGAGTTCTTCAGCACGGTGGTGGTGCCGTCGGCTGCCACGAACTGAATCTTGATCGAGTCATCAGCTTCGATCACAACGGACTTCTCGTTGTGGCGGAAATCGCCCGCATCCATGGTGGCAACGTTGGTCTTGGAGTCTGCGCTCCAGGCACCCATGCTGTGCGGGTTGGCCTTGGCGTAGTTCTTGACCGAGAGGGGCGCACGGCGGTCGGAGTTACCTTCGCGCAACACCGGGTTAACGGCGCTGCCCTTGATCTTGTCGTAACGGGCGCGAATGTCTTTTTCTTCATCCGTGGAGGGGTCATCCGGGTAGCTGGGGAGGGCGAAGCCCTGGCCCTGCAGCTCGGCAATGGCGGCTTTTAGCTGCGGGATGGAGGCGCTGATGTTGGGCAGCTTGATAATGTTGGCGTCCGGGCTCTTAGCCAATGCGCCCAGTTCTGCTAGAGCGTCTTCGATGCGCTGGTCTTCGGCGAGGTAGTCGCCGAAGACAGAGATGATGCGACCGGACAAGGAGATGTCGCGAGTCTCCACATCAACACCTGCCGTGGAGGCGAACGCCTCAACGATCGGCAGGAGTGAGTACGTGGCCAACATGGGCGCTTCGTCTGTCAGGGTGTAGATGATTTTGGCCATGGGTGAGCGCTCTCCTACGAAAATTCAGTGGATTACTTAAGAATCTAGTGTGATTTCTTTCCGTATCTAACTTACCCGAGACAGTGCGTTTGCCCGCTATCGGCGCCTTTTGGTGACTGCACACGGATAATTCACCCCGCCCCTAAAGACCGTAGTCACCGCGTGAGGTGAGGCTCGTCTACTGTGCGCAGCGGCTCACTTGAGGCTACTTTGGGAACATGGAACTTATAGGGAAGCTCGCAACCGCCATCAACGCTCAAATTACGCTGGAAATCCAGGCCTCGGTGGTTTACCGCCAACTCGCCATTGAAATGGATGTGCTTGATTTGCCCGGCATCTCCGGCTGGTTCTTGGCTCAGTCAGCCGAGGAATTAGTGCATGCACAAAAGTTCACCAACCATATGACAGACCGTAACGCCTCCCCCAAGATTGGTGATATTACGGCCCCCAACGTCACCACCACCACGGTACTGGAGGCTTTCGAAGCGTCCCTGGCGCACGAGCAGAAGGTCTCCGAATCCATCCGCAACCTCTACCGCCTGGCCATGGCTGAAGGTGATATTGATTCAATCCCGCTGCTGAACTGGTTCGTTGAGGAGCAGTTGGAAGAGGAAGCCAGCGTCGGTGAGATCATTGGCCGCGTCAAGTTGATCGGCACAGATGGCAACGGTCTGCTGCGGCTAGATGCAGAGCTGGGCTCTCGCAAAGAGGCCAGCGAATAGCCCTCCCCCTGAACCAGCCGTGAGCTTTGGCGGCTTAGAAGTACTCAAAGCAGCTCAAAGCAGCCAAAGCTCACGGATCGAATTACGCACGGATCAAATAACAGCGTTTTAAGGTTCTAGCGCTGCCACATCTTAATCACAATTCCCACCAGCAAGGCCAGGAACACCAGCGAGCCAGCGCCAATGATCAGCGTGGCTAAAACGCCCGGCTCCCACAGCCATGCAAGGCTCATGGGTTAGTGGAAGAAGTGCCGGGCACCGGTGAAGTACATGGTGATCCCGGCAGCGTTAGCCGCTTCAATCACTTCTCCGTCGCGCACTGACCCGCCGGGCTGGACTACGGCGCGGACACCGGCGTCGAGCAGGATTTGCAAACCGTCGGCGAACGGGAAGAACGCGTCGGAGGAGGCTACCGCGCCGATGGAGCGCTGGGCCGAAGCACCCTCGCCACCTGAGGCACCGCCGGCGCCGTCAACATCGGATTCCACCGTTACGCCCAGTGTGTTGGCACGCTCAACGGCCAGTTTGCAGGAGTCCACGCGGTTGACCTGGCCCATGCCAATGCCCACTGCGGCTCCGTTGTTGGCGAGCAGAATGGCGTTGGACTTGGCTGCACGCACTGCGGTCCAGGCGAACTTCAAATCAGCCAGGGTCCCGGCATCGGCCGGGGCGCCTGCGGCGAGTGTCCAGTTGGCGGTGTCATCGCCCTCGGCGTCAACCCTGTCGCTCATCTGCACCAGCATGCCGCCGGAAACCTGGCGAACCTCTGCCGGGTAGCGGCCGTACCCTTCGGGCAGGGCCAGCAGGCGGATGTTCTTCTTGGCCGAAAGGATCTCCACTGCTTCGGGCTCGAAGTCCGGGGCAATAACAACCTCGGTGAAAATACCGGCCACGGTGCGGGCCATGGCCGCGGTGACGGTGCGGTTGGCCGCAATCACACCACCGAATGCTGAGAGCGGATCGCAGGCGTGAGCCTTGGCGTGGGCGTCGGCAATGGGATCCACGGCGTCCGGGGAGGCAACGGCCACACCGCACGGGTTGGCGTGCTTGATAACGGCCACAGCCGGTACGTCAAAATCAAACGCGGCACGCAGGGCGGCGTCAGCGTCAACAAAGTTGTTGTAGCTCATGGCCTTGCCGTGCAGCTGGTCCGCCTGGGCAATGCCGGCAGGTGCAGCCTTGTCCACATACAGCGCGGCCTGCTGGTGCGGGTTTTCACCGTAGCGCAGCACCTCTGAACGCTCCAGGGAGTAGCCGGCGTAGGCGGGCCAATCGATGACGCCGTCCCCGTCCGCATCCAGGAACTGGGCCGAGGTCCAGGCAGCAACAGCGTTGTCATAAGCGGCGGTGTGGGAAAAGGCTGCGGCGGCCAGGCGCTGGCGTGCGGCGAGCGTGAAGCCACCTTCCTGCGCTGCGGCAATGACGGCGCCGTAGCGGGCGGGGTCAACCACAACAGCAACAGACGGGTGGTTCTTCGCGGCGGCGCGGACCATGGAGGGCCCGCCAATATCAATCTGCTCAACAACGGCGTCCTGTCCGGCACCAGAATTGACGGTGTCCACGAACGGGTACAGGTTCACTACCACCAGATCGAAGGGCTCAATGTTCATCTCTTCGAGCTGGTGCACGTGGTCCGGCAAGCGGCGGTCAGCCAGGATACCTGCGTGGATCAGCGGGTGCAGGGTCTTCACACGGCCGTCCAAGCATTCTTGGAAGCCTGTCACCTCTGAAACTTCAGTCACGGGCACACCGGCTGCGGCGATTCTTGAGGCAGTAGACCCGGTGGAAACAATGGCTACACCGGCGGCGTGCAGGCCCTGGGCCAACTCCTCCAGACCGGTCTTGTCGTAGACCGAGATCAATGCCCGGCGGATGGGAACACGGTTAAGGGGAACGCTGGTCACGTTGAAATCTCCGTAGGTGGCTCGATGATGGCGACACATAAAGTTTAGGCCACGTAAGCGCCGGTAAGATCTCAATCATGACTTCCAGTGATCTGCTCACCGCACCGGCCCCCGCTCAAACCTCCCCCGCAGGACTCACCCCTGCTGTAGAAGGGCAGTTGCCCGAGGACCTTAACCGCCTGATCAACTCGGTTATCCTCCCCGGTTTTGTTGGCACAACCGTGCCACAGTGGCTGGAACGGGCGCTCGAGAACGGTTTGGCCGGCGTGGTCTATTTTGGCCACAACATTGATCCGGACTCCCCGGAGCAGGTCTCTGCGCTCTCTGCCGCCATCCGCGCAGCCAACCCGAACGCTGTGATCGGTGTGGATGAAGAAGGCGGCAATGTCACCCGCCTGCAGTCCCGTGACGGCTCCACCATCCCCGGGGCGGCGGCGTTGGGAGCACTTAACGAACTCGGTACAACGGAGGCGGCGGGCCGCGCCATTGGCCAGCTCTGCCGCGACGCAGGCATCAACTTAGCCATTGCACCGGTGGCTGATGTGAATACAAACCCACTCAACCCTGTCATCGGCGTGCGGGCGTTTGGTGCCGATACCTCCCTGGTCAGCGCGCATACTGCCGCTGCCGTCCGCGGTATCCAGGAACTGCGTGTGGCTGCCTGCGCCAAGCACTTCCCCGGCCACGGGGACACTGTTGCAGATTCCCACATGGACGCCGCCCGTGTGGATTTGACCATGGCGGAAATGGCCCAGTTCCACCTGCCGCCGTTCCGTGCCGCCGTGGAGGCCGGTGTGGCGTCCATGATGAGCGCACACATCATCATCCCTGAGTTGGGCGAGGCCCCGGCAACTCTGACTCCGGCGGCGAGCGCTCTGCTGCGTGGGATGGGGTTCGACGGCGTGTTGATCACCGACGCGCTGGACATGGCTGCCGTGCGTGTAACGGTGGGCCCGGGCGAGGGCGGCGTGCTGGCGCTGCTGGCCGGCAACGATCTGCTCTGCGTGGGCAACCCGCTCAACGCCTACACCACGGGACGCGATGATGAGTCCTGCTATACCGAGGTCTTTGACGCCCTGCACGCCGCAGCGATCTCAGGACGGCTGCCTGTGGACATCCTGCGCCGTGCGGCCGGACGCGTTCAGGCCCTGGCGCAGTGGTCTGCCGGGGAGGTTGCCGCGGACAAGCACGACGCCGTTGACTGGGTTTCCGTCGCTGCCCGCGCCACCCGCACGGACTCGCTAGGCTCCGGCTCGCTGGGCAAGACACCGGTGCTCGCCGGCTCCGGTGTGCTCACCTTGGTGGATGCGCGCACGGGTCACAACATGGCGGCCGGTCCCACCGAGAACTTCCTGGCCACGGCGCTGCACCACTACGCCGTGACCGCAGTGAACGCCACCGAGCTCTCCAGCGCTGAACTGGAAGTGGCGCTGATGCAGGCCCGGGGAGCTGTGCTGGTTCTTGTTGATTCACTTGAATCTGCGGAGCAGGCACAAACTCTGGAACTGGTCTTCGCCACGGCTCCGCAGGCGGTGTGCGTCAACGCCGGGTTGGCACCGGCTGAGCCCACCCTGTTCCCCGCCCTCCATGCCCACGGTTTTAGCCGCGTCACTGCCGAAGCCGTGGTCCGCGTTCTGGAAACCGTTTAACCCCGCGGCTGCCCTAGGCCCTCTGCACTAACCGCCCTCCCGCAAGGAAGAACACCGTGAGCACCCCTGAGAACACCTTCGACGCCGTCCGCGCTGAGATTGGCCAGCTCGTCACCGAAGCCAGCAACCCGAAGTACCCGGATCTGGCCGCTCTCTCCACCCAGGAGCTTGTAGCGGCCATGAATAGTGAAGACGCGATGGTTCCGGCCGCGATAGAAAAGGCCCACCACGTCATCTCCTCCATCATTGATGAGGTTGCTGCGCGCATGGCCCGCGGCGGGCGTCTGATCTACGTTGGCGCTGGCACGCCCGGACGCATGGGTATTCTGGATGCCAGCGAATGCCCGCCCACCTTCGGCACCGACCCCTCCCTGGTGGTAGGTGTCATTGCTGGCGGTAGTGCAGCCGTAAACCAGGCCGTTGAAAATGCCGAGGACAGTGAAGAGGGCGGCGCCGCGGACATGGCAGCCCTGAAACTGACCGCCAACGATTCCGTTGTGGGTATGGCCGCCTCCGGCCGCACCCCCTATGTCATCGCCGCCATCCGAGCCGCACGTGCAGAAGGCGCATACACCGTGGGATTCGCCTGCAACAATGGCTCCCCTCTCGGTGCCGCGGCCCACACCGCCTTGGAGATCGAGGTGGGTCCGGAATTCTTGGCTGGTTCCACCCGGCTGAAGTCCGGAACCTGCCAAAAGCTGGTGTTGAACATGATCAGCACCATCACCATGGTCCGTCTCGGCAAGACCTATAAAAACGTCATGGTGGACTTGCGCGCCACCAATGCCAAGCTCCATGCACGCAGCGAGCGGACCCTGATGCACGTCACCGGTGCCGATGCTGCCACAGCCTCAGCTGCCCTCACCGCGGCCCATGGTCACGTGAAGGCTGCGATCCTCTCGATCATGACGGGCCTGCCCGCAGATCAGGCCCTCTCCCTGCTGGCAAAGAATGCCGGTTTCTTACCAGCCGCCATCGAGGCCGGCAACCAGTAAGCACTTCTTCTCTCCGCATCCCTTTCACCCCCCGAGTCCGATTGGAGGCACCCACCATGAGCCCCTCTCACCCCCACTTCGCAACGGAGCTGCGCAACCGGCTCCAACGCCTGCTCGAGGCAAGCGTCAGGGACGGGGTGGCACCCGCAGTGGCCTGCGCCGTCGTACTCCATCAAGGCAGCGGAAATGACAGCGGCGGAGCGGGCGGGATTGAACTGCCCGTCCTGACAGCGGGCCAAGCCACCCACGGCACCTTCTTTGATCTGGCCTCGGTCACGAAACTGTTCACCACGGCCACGGTGCTAGCCCTTGTCAATGATGGGCGGCTGGCTCTGGACGCACCCATTGGCCGGCATCTTCGCGCTTATGCGGCCGGGGAAAAGTCCACGGTGACGCTGCGGCATCTGCTCACCCACACCTCGGGCCTGCCGGCGCAGTGGCGGGGCTGGCACACAGCGCTATCAGACGGGAACGGATTTCGGCGCACAGAACTCATTGCGGATCTGCTGACCACGCCGCTCACCGCCCCTCCGGGGACCCGGTACGAGTATTCCTGCGCCGGATTCAACACGATCATGGTACTGGCCGAGCGGGTGACAAAAACGCCGTGGGCACAGTTGGTGAAAGAGCGGGTCCTGTACCAGCTGCCCACCCACGGCATCACCGGAAGCCCGCGCATTGAGCAATGCGCCCCCACCGAGTATCAACCGGAGCTGGGACGCGGGCTGGTGCGCGGGATTGTGCATGACGAGGCGGCGTGGTCTTTGGCCGGGCTCAGCGGAAACGCCGGCATGTTTGCCACGGCGGATGGGCTGCGTGTTTTCGGCACGGTGTTGCTGAACGGCCTGCCGGGCATCCTCTCCCCCGGATTGGCCGCCGAAATGTGGCGGGATCAGCTGCCCGGAATACTAGCAGAGCACTTCAAGGTAGCCGGTCCCGGTTTCGGCCAGGGTCTGGGCCTGCGCATCAACGAGCAGCCGTGGATGGGGGCTGCGGGTACGCAGGCTCGCGGGCATACTGGATTCACCGGCACCTCCCTCCTGGTGGATCAGGAGGCGGGGTTGGTGATCTCCCTGCTCAGCAACCGGGTCAACCCCAGCCGGGACTGCTCAGATGCAACGGAGCTGCGCCAGGCTGTGTCCGAGCTCGTCTACTCTTTTGCCCAGTGATTCGAAAGGCACCATGAATTCCACCACCGAGCTCTTAACCGGCGATCGTGTTGTGCAGGAACTGCCGTGGCGCTGGCGCGTGCAGGGCAGTATTTTTCTCATTGGCGGGCTCGGCTTCATGTTCGATGCCTGGGATGTCACACTCAATGGCTTCTTAATTCCGCTCTTGTCTAAGGAATGGGGACTCAGCACCGGACAGGCGGCGTGGATTGGCACAGCCAACCTGATCGGCATGGCCGTGGGTGCCTTCGCCTGGGGATCCATTGCGGACATCATTGGGCGCAAGAAGGCGTTCACCCTGACTCTGCTGATTTTCTCGGTGTTCACGGTACTGGGCGCGTTCTCGAATGAGATTGTGCTGTTTTGCGTGTTCCGTTTCATGGCCGGCTTTGGATTGGGCGGCTGCATCCCCGTGGACTATGCACTGGTAGGTGAGTTCACCCCGCGCAAGCACCGGGGACGGGTACTGACGGCCATGGACGCCTGGTGGCCCATCGGCGCTTCCCTGTGCGGCGTGGTTTCTGCTCTGTTGATGGCATGGTTTGGCGACTGGCGCTTCCTGATGCTGATCATGGTGTTGCCGGCACTACTGGTGTTCTGGGTACGTACGGGCATCCCGGAATCACCGCTGTTTCTGGTGCGCGCCGGACGTCCGGCGGAGGCGAAGGCAGTCATTGATTCCTTGATCAAGCGGACCAGGGCCACAGTGGGCCCGTGGGTTTTGCCTGACCCGGCCGCTGCTCCAAAGCTTTCCTTGGGCAAGGTCACGGATCAGCTGGCCGGGCTGTGGCGCTTCAACTGGCGCATCACCGGCGTTGCGTGGTCACTATTCCTGACAATTTTGCTGGTGTACTACGGCGCGCTGACATGGATGCCCTCAATTTTGGTGTCCACAGGATACGCGGAAAACAAGGCGTTCATGGCCACAGCTTCCATGACGGGCATTGGCCTGCTCGGTGTGGTGGCGGCCGCCCTGCTCGTGGAGCGGCTGGGGCGCAAGTGGATCCTTGCCATTACGGGACCGCTGGCCGCACTCTCGCTGGTAATTTTTGCGCTGGTACTGGATGCGCCCGTGGCCTCTGCGATCTGGCTGTTGGTGTTTGGTTTTGTCATCCAGGTGGCCATACCCGTTCTTTACACCTACGTTTCGGAACTGTACCCAACCCATCTTCGCGCCACCGGTTTTGGCTGGGCCTCCACCATTTCACGAGTGGGCGCCGGGCTGGTGCCGTTGATCTTCGGGTCTATTTTGTGGCCAGTGCTGGGCCTGCCGCTGACGTTCGCCCTGACGGGTGGGCTGGTGCTGCTGGCAGTGATCTGGATGGCCTTCTCAGCTCCGGAGACCAGGGGCGCAGCACTGGACTAAGCCGCGCAGCGGCGAAAGCCTCCCCTGCGGCGAACTCCCCTCCCTGAGTTCATTCCCTCCCTCGGTTCAAGGGTCTTCAGCATTCCCTCACTTTCACCCGGTATTCTAGTGGCAACCGTGCATTCCCACTGAGTAAGGATCACCATGAGCGCGTTGCTTCCCACTGTTTTCTCCACTGCCGGACTGCTTGGCGGTTACCAGATAGCTAGGGCCACCAAGAACCGGCAGCTGGGCGGCGCCGTTCTGGCTGCGGCAGGTGCCGCGGCCTTTCTGGGCTGGAAGAAAAACGCTGGGACGGGAACCGCCACGGCCTTGACCGCCACCTACGTGCTGGCTTTTGGCGCCTCCCACCCTCTGGCCAAGAAGATGGGTTCCTGGCCTGCCGTGTACACGGTTACAGCTGCAACGGCTGTTGCCTCACTGGTCTTTGGCCGCAGCAAGAAATAACGCCCCCTGTCCAGGGCATAGCAGCCGCGAGCAGTAAACCTTAGATTCCACAAAGGCCGTACACTTTTTAGGTACAACCGCCTCTAAGCGGTGATCTTCAAACGAAAAGGATCCCATGGATCTCGCAGCCGATACCACCGGCTTCCTCTCGAGCATCTGGGTCTACCTGCTGGGCGGCGGATTCGTCATGGTCTCAGCCCTCATCCCGCCGGTCCCCAGTACCACTGTGTTCGTTGCCCTAGGCGCCGTGGCGGAGCTCGACGGCGGACCCCTAGCACTTCCGCTGGTGCTGGCCATGCTGACCGGGGCAGTTGCCGGAGACTTGCTGACCTATTGGCTCACCAAATTGATGGGCGCCACACGGTGGGGTAGCGCTAGCGGGCCGCGGCGTGACCGGGCCGTGGAGGCAGCTACGCGCAGGCTCCGGAGCCGCCCGTACATGTTCATGTTGACCTCACGCTTCATTCCACTGGGCAGGCTCTCCTCCAATATTGCCGCGATAGCGGCCAAGTACCCGTTGCGTTCATTCACGGCTTTTTCGGTGGTCTCTGGCATCATCTGGTCACTGTACTCGGTGGGGATCGGCATGCTCACCCAGCAGTGGCCCGAGATCTCAACCCAACTTGCCGTGGTCTTGGCGATCGTCTTTTCCTTGATCCTTGGCTGGTTAATTGGCAAAGTCTCCAGCTGGTTACTGGACCGTAAGAACGCCAAGGATGCTCCCAGCTTGGCTCCCTAAGAACCTCTTACAGGCAATGGCTACCTCATCGACCCGGGCCGGAGGCGCGGGCCAGCTTGCGTGGACGCAGATCTAGGCACGGGCCAGGTCTGCGAGCACCTGGATGAGCAGCTCGCGCTCGGCCACTTTGATGCGCTCGTGCAGTGAATCTTCGGTATCTTCGGGCAGGATTGCCACGGGGGTTTGGGCAATGATGGGGCCGGTATCCACACCCGCGTCCGCGAAGTGCACGGTACAGCCCGTCACTTTAACGCCGTAGGCCATGGCATCGCGGACCCCGTGGGCACCTGGGAATGACGGCAGTAGGGCAGGGTGGGTGTTGACGTAGCGGCCCTCAAAGGCGCTGATGAACCCGGGGGCCACAATGCGCATGAAACCGCTGGAAATCACGTAATCGGGCGTATAAGAAGCCACCTTCTCCAAAAGCGCGGCGTCCCATTCGGTGCGGGCAGAGTAGTCCTTGAAGTTGACCACAAAAGTTTCCAGTCCGGCGGAAGCGGAACGTTCCACGCCGAGGGTGCCGGGCCTGTCCGCGCCCACTGCCGCAATCTCTAGGGGCAGGCTGCCATTGGCGACTGCGTCAATGACAGATTGCAGATTTGAACCGGTTCCGGATACTAAGACAACTATGCGCATGCCCTCAATTTTAGGGGCACGGCGCGGGCTAGCCCTATTCGGTGCCAGCGTGGCGGCGCTGGGGCAGACCCATGGATAGGTGGTCCCCTTCCAGCCAGGGTCCTGCCAGGGAACCGATGATGACACCAGCTGCTATTTCAGCCCCTACCCACAGGGCGGCAGTCAGCGGATCCGGACCCAGCTGGGAGAACCGCCCGATCCCGGCGGAGCCTTGTGAGATCCAGAAAAGGATGCCGCAAACAATCGCGGAAACGGCACCTATCACTGCACCGAGAAAGATGGTGGAGGCGGGCAGTGAGAGCCAGCGCTGGCGTACCTTCAAGGAGAGCCACTCATCAAAATGGTTTTCACCGGCCCGGACAAACCACCAACCACCCAAGAGGCCGGCCAGGACGGGGATGATGAGGGCGGCAAAGCCCCATCCCAGCTCACCGGCAGGCAAGGCCGCCAGCAAGGGAATGGGCGGCACCGGGGCCACGCTGGTGCCCAGGGGTGAAACTGTGGAACCAACACCCAAGGAGAAGCCATCGCCCCCGGCCCATGCCAACGTCCAGATGGCCAGGTTGGGCATGAATCCTAATTGGGCCAGCGTCAAGGCAGCGCCTCCCACAGCGCCGGGCCGTAACGCCTGATAGACGGCAACAATGTCACTCCACCTCGCCACGAGGTTGATGGTCAGCAATAAGGCTGAGAGTGAGAGTGCGGCCATGGACGCCACAAAACCGGCTCTGATCACCGAGGCCACATACGATCCTGCCCAGCGCTGATCTTGGCTCGTCTTGGAAATCCAGTGTGCAGCATTGACACCAATGAGCCTGCCCCATGATCCGGCCTCTAGCCTGGATCCGATGATGAGCCCGGCTCCTGCAGGAATGAGTGGCACCAACATGCTGGGAATGAGGCTTACGCTGATTTCCGGTGAGCTGCAAACAAATCCGGTGGCCAGTCCAGCCGCAGCGTAGACGGCGAGGGCACTGAATACCGGCTGCCAGAGTTGGTCGGTGTAGGAGGCGCGAGCCAAACGCCCGCCTGCCCGCCAGGAAAGCAGGAAAGGAATCAGGGCCAAACCGAGTGGCAGCAGAGTAAAGGTCCCGGTCTCTACTGAGGCCGAGCTGGGGCCATTGGTCATGGTCAGGTGCAAGGGCACACCGTGGCCCAGTAACCAGATCTGGCCTGCAAACTGGGCTACCGCTGAGGCGTCCCGTTGCGCAAAGCCGCCCGCCCACCAGGTGGCTGCCACCGGAACGGCCACGATCAGCGCGGAGATGACGAACATTTGTGCAGCTTCAAAGGCCCCCTGCAGCCAGAGCGGCATGGGTATTCCGTGGCGTTTTCGCTTGTCCGCTGTGCTGTTCATCGTCTTCAATGGTGCCACATGGCGGGCAGATACCTAGTTAGCGGCACTGGGTTGGCTGGCAAAAAGTGTTCAGTGCATCCTCACTTTGTCTGGGGAACCCGGCCCTACACCCTGGGCCCCCGGCGCTGGGGACCCGGCGCTGGGGACCCGGTTCACGTTCCGCTCCTTAAACACAAATAAGGCCCGGGATAAACCGGACCTTATTTGTTCAAGCCCTAAAGGCTAAAGAAAAATGCGGTTACCCGCAAATGTTCTTTAGAATTAGATAGCCTGGATGTTGACTGCCTGAGGACCCTTGGGACCCTGCTCAACATCGAAGGAAACCTTCTGGTTCTCTTCGAGGGAGCGGTAGCCTGAGGAGTTGATCGCGGAGTAGTGCGCGAAAACGTCCTGGGACTGGTCATCGGGAGAGATGAAGCCGAAGCCTTTTTCAGCGTTGAACCACTTGACGGTACCTGTTGCCATTATTTCTATTTCCTTCTGAAGTTGGAGATTCCGCCCGACCTTCGGGCCTCCGTGTACGGTGTAAGTCCGCTTCTCCAGAAAAGCGACGTCTTCCCCGAAAGGATGGCGTCGCTTCAACTACAAAAAACGCAACACTACAACTACGTCCAAGTATACATACCTATTACCCAAAAGCCACTAAGAGCTGAGAGGTGTGTCACTTAGCGCCTTGGGGCGGGCCGCAAATATTCGCAAATCGTTGATTTTCCGGGAAGAAATAGGCCTTCTTCCGTGACGCGGCACTCATTGTTCACTTCGTCTTCACTTGTCATGTTCGTGAAATATTGATCTGGCTGCCAATCTTTGTGGCCAAACAGAGCACCTTGGCCACACACTGCGCCGGCACCCGGCGACTAGTGCCGGCACCCGTATAGTGGGCCCGAGGATAGTGAAGCCATCACTTGGCTGATGTTGAGAACAGTGAGGGGGATCAGATGCGCAGTTTCAGCTCGCGAGTCCCCGGAACATTCCCGGCACTCTTGATGGCTCTCCTCCTGGCACTGGGCACCATGACACTAGTGGTCATAGGCTGCACCGGTGCCCAAGCATCGCCTGGCATGCAAACAATTGCAGTGACCCCCGCAGCAGAGCAACAGATCACAGCAGCCACCACTGCTGCCCTTAATACCCATTCCTCGCGCACCAGAGATGTGCTCCATGCGGTTAATCAGCTCTCCCCAGAATGTAAACCCAGGCACAAGAAGGTTCGCCTGGAAAGCCATGCGGTCTCCCCCAACCTGGTTCAGTTGCAATCACCTCGCGGATCTTTTGGCTCCCCCCTTCCCCACCGCCTCCTCGTGGACGGTGCTGCCCAGCAGTTCCTCGGACGGATACCAGCGGCTTTGAGCCATCTGGATCTCGGGATCGTAAGGACGTAGACAAGGGTGCGCCAACTCCTACGCCAGCATTAATGCCAGCGGCGGGTGTCCGGCGTCGAGCCTGTCCTAATATTTTCCCGTGGCGCACTGCCACCGGGCACACTTTCCAGTGCCTGCGAATGTGCGCTGCTGATACGATCCTGAAAGTTTTTTAGATGAATACCCAAAAGACGAGTACCAAAAAGACCCGGAATGTTGTTTTAGCGCTGGTGTTGGGCGCCGTTGTTATCTTGGCAATAGTTTTTGCCGGCGCTGCGGCCAATGAGAACCGCCTAAAACCGGCAGGTACTGGCTCCAACGCGCTTGGCGAATCAAACCTGCCAGCCGCCGAGCAGGCCCCTGACGTCAAGCTTGAGCGGCGCATTTCCGGCGATCCGATGGCGCTGGGCGCCGTGGATGCCCCGGTAGTCATGATCGAATATTCGGATTACCGCTGCCCATTCTGTGGTGTCTACGCGCGCAAGACCCAGCCGGAAATCATCCAGAAGTATGTTGATTCGGGGCAATTGCGTATTGAATGGCGTGATTTGCCGGTGCTGGGTGAGGCATCGGTGAATGCGGCCGTTGCTGCCCGCGCCGCAGGTGAGCAGGGCTTGTTCTGGGAGTTCAACCAGGCCGTTTACGCCGGCGCCCCGGAAAAAGGCAAGGCCGAACTCAGCGAAGCAGAGCTACTGAAGTTCGCGCAGAAGGCAGGGGTGCCTGATCTGGCAAAGTTCTCCGCGGATAGCAAAAGCCCCGAGTTGTTGGCCCTGGTCAAGGCCGATCTATCCGAAGGAACGGCGCTGGGCCTGAACAGCACCCCTACCTTTGTCATCAATAATGAGGCGATCCCCGGCGCCCAACCCATGGAGGTCTTCTCCGAAGTGATTGACGCTGCCCTGGCCAAGGCCAAGTAGCCGTGGATATTGGCTATACGGGAGCGTTTCTGGGCGGGATACTGACCCTGCTGAGCCCTTGTTCTGTCATGCTCCTACCGGCGTTCTTCGCTTACGCCTTCGCCAGCCCTACAAAGCTGCTGGGGCGCACAGCACTGTTTTATGCCGGTTTGCTAACAACACTGGTCCCGCTGGGGCTATTGGCAGGACTGCTCGGTTCACTCGTTCTTCAGAACCGGACGGCGCTGATCAGCGTTGCCGCTGGGGTAGTCATTGTGATCGGCATCCTCCAACTCGTGGGGGTGGAATTTCCCGGGCTAAGCCGGCGCGCTGGTACTGACGGGACCTCAGCGGTATCCGTTTTTGTGCTGGGCTCGGTCTACGGCGTGGCCGGGGTCTGTGCCGGTCCCATCCTTGGCTCGGTGCTGGCGGTGGCCGCGACGGGCGGAAATCCACTCTATGGCGGGATTATGCTGGCAATTTTTGCCCTCGGCATGGCTTTGCCGCTGCTGCTACTCTCACTGCTGTGGACGCGCCTGGGGCTCGGCACACGGGGCTGGCTGAAACCGCGCCGCTTCAGGATTGGCCCGTGGGAAAACTCCATCTGGATGGCAATCTCGGGCCTGTTGTCAATAGGAATCGGTGTGCTGCTTCTGGCTACGCAGGGCACCTCCTCACTAGGTGGTGCGCTGACCATTGACGCCCAGTTCGAGGCTGAGTCCGCGGTGGTGAGCTTTGCCGCGGGTATCTCCAATATGTGGTTTGCAGGGGCGGCATTAGTACTCTTGTTGCTCGCAGGCGGACTCTATTGGTGGCGGTCTCGGCGGGCGGAAAGTGCCGCGAGCCCGGCTCCGGCACAGGAGCGCCCATGATGATCACCGTTGCGGGGAACCTGCGCACGTGGCCGCTGCGGCGCTGGCTCACCGGGGCGGCAGTGGCGGCGCTGGTTTACGTTCTTGTTGCCATCCCCACGGTGTTGATCCCCAATACCTTCTTTAGCCGCGAGATCCCGCCAATCTGGTGGTCTTACACGGCCCTGGGCATCAGCTCTCTACTGACAGGGCTGCTGGTGGCCACCTATGTTGCCTCCCCCATACCCCGTACGGGCGCCACCAATAAGTCCGGCGTCTTCGCATCGTTGCTGACGTTCTTCGCCGTGGGCTGCCCTGTGTGCAACAAGCTGGTGCTGCTGGCTCTGGGCTCTTCTGGTGCTATAACGTTCTTTGAACCCGTCCAGCCGGTCCTGGCCCTGCTCTCTCTTGGCCTGCTCCTCTGGGCCTTGTTGCGCCGGATCTCGCAGGAGAATGCGTGCACGGTGCCGGTCCCAGCGTAAGCCGGGGTTCCCGGCGTCGTGCTTGGTAGTGAAGTACGACGCCGGGAACCTCCTTGCGCTGGATGAGCCAGGGGTAGGTACGCAGGCAACAACGTCAGTGTGGCCTGACATCACCATTCCCTGAGCTCTCAAGCGGATCAGGTCCAGGAGCTGTGATGCACACCTCAGAAGTGGCTTGACAGTTCGCCGTCAGTGCGGTGCAATATATTGCATGCTGCACATTGATCTTGCAGAACCTTCAAGCCGTACTTTTCCTCATAGAAAGTTCATCCACCATGGCAATCACAGACTTTGAGCGCTACCCCTTGACCTTCGGCCCCAGCCCCATCCATGAGCTGCCACGCTTGAGTGAGCACTTGGGTGGCGCGAAGATCTGGGCCAAGCGAGAGGATGTGAACAGTGGCTTGGCCTTCGGAGGCAACAAGACCCGCAAGCTGGAGTACATTGTCCCGGACGCCATTGCCCAGGGAGCGGACACGCTTGTCTCCATTGGCGGGTACCAATCCAACCACACCCGCCAAGTTGCAGCCGTCGCTGCAAAGCTAGGCATGAAAGCCCGCCTCGTTCAGGAGAATTGGGTTGACTGGGCCGATCCCCTCAGCGACCGGGTCGGTAACATCCTGCTCTCCCGCATCATGGGTGCCGAGGTTACTTTGGACAATGCCGGCTTCGACATCGGCATCCGTTCCAGTTGGGAACAAGCCATTGCTGAGGTTGAAGAAGCAGGCGGTAAGCCGTACGCCATCCCGGCAGGTGCCTCCGAGCACCACTTAGGCGGGCTGGGCTTCGCCAACTGGGCCTATGAAGTGGAGCAGCAGGAAAAGGACCTTGGCGTCTTCTTCGACACCATTATTGTCTGCACCGTCACCGGTTCCACCCATGCCGGGATGATCGCCGGGTTCGCCGGCCAGGACAAGCCCCGCCGGGTCATCGGCATCGACGCCTCTGCCACGATCGAAAAGACCCGTGCACAGGTGGCCCGGATCGCCCGGCATACGGCAGAGTTGATCGGTTTGGGCCGGGAACTGCGCGATGACGAAATCACAGTCCTTGAGGGCTGGGCTGGGGATTATTACGGCATCCCCGTTAAATCAACCATGGAAGCCATCCGCCTCTCCGGCTCTCTCGAGGCCATGATTATTGACCCCGTGTATGAGGGCAAGTCCATGGCCGGGCTCATTGATCTGGTCAAGAGCAAGGACATTCCCGAGACCAGCAATGTTCTCTACGCCCACCTCGGTGGCCAGCTCGCACTGAACGCTTACAGCGGACTCTTTCGCTAAGTCAATCCAGCAGGTGGAACTCCGGGCTCGCAAGGGTCCGGAGTTCGGCTAGGCCCGCTCCAGAATTCCTGCTAGATCGGCCGACGCCGGGAGGTTGCCGTAGTTGAAGGAGCGCTCAAGCCCCAGCCGGGAGAGCACAAACGCCTCAGATACGCTGGCCGGGGCGAAACGGATAAGCAAGGACGCCTGGAGCGCGAGCGCCATCTTCTCCACGATGTTTCGGGCTTGCCCGGCGAAGTTCAAGGGGGCCAGGCGGAGAGGCGCAAGTTGTTCCTTGAGCCGGGCCATAAAATCATCAAACACCGGGTGCTCCCCCGATGCCAGCCATAACTCGGCCAAGAACGCATCAACGGAATCCGGCTCCGTCCCCATGGCCCGCAAAACATCAAGGGCAATGACGTTGCCGGTGCCCTCCCAAATGGCCATGACCGGCTGCTCCCGGTAGCGCATGGCGAGGGGGAAGTCCTCAATGTATCCGTTGCCGCCCAAACATTCCATGGCTTCATAGGCGTGATTGGGTCCGCGCTTGCACACCCAATATTTGGTGACCGCAGTAGCAAGGCGGCGGAAGGCGCTCTCGGTTGGTCCGGCGTCGTAATCATAGGCGCGGGCCAAACGCATGCTGACAACGGTGGCAGCCTCGGACTCCAACGCTAGGTCCGCTAGAACATTACTCATGGCGGGCTGGTCGATGAGCTTGGATCCAAAGGCCTGCCGGTGCCGTCCATGCCAGAGAGCCTCGGCCACGGATTGGCGCATCCCGGCGGCGGTGCCCAAAATGCAGTCAAGCCGGGTGCGTCCCACCATGCCCATGATGGCGCGTACGCCGCGGCCGGGCTCACTGATCCGCCAGCCGTGGGTGTTTGAAAACTCCACCTCGCTGGAGGCATTGGACCTGTTTCCCAGCTTGTCCTTGAGCCTCTGCATCATGAAGGTGTTGCGTTCACCATCCTGCAGCACGCGCGGAACAAGGAAGCAGCCTAGGCCGGCATCCTCCTGTGCAAGAACCAAGAAGGCGTCAGACATGGGGGCGGAGCAGAACCATTTGTGGCCGGTGAGCAGGTGGTGTTCGCCCTCCTGCACGGCGCGGGTGGTGTTAGCGCGGACGTCCGAGCCGCCTTGCTTCTCCGTCATGGCCATGCCGAAGAGCGCACCTGGCTTACCGTGCTGCAGCGCCGGTGAATAGTTGCCCGAGTAGAGCCGGGGCAACCATTCTTGCGCCAGTTCGGGTGCCAGCTGGAGGGTATCGACGGCGGCATGACTCATGGAAATGGGGCAGGCGTGGCCCGGTTCCACCTGCGCGAACAGCATGAACTGCGCAGCTCTGTGAGCATTGGCGCCCACCCCGGGCTTTTGCCATGCGGAGGTGTGGGCGCCGGCAGCCACCGCGGCAGAGATGATCCGGTGGTAGGAGGGGTGGTACTCCACCTCGTCGATCCGCTGCCCATACTTACTGTGGGTGTGCAGGATGGGCGGGTTTTTATGGGCCAGCCGGGCGTCGTCTTGAAACTGTGCTGAACCCACCACTGCGCCACTGGCTTCCAGCGTTGCCTCGCCTTCCGCTTCACCGACCGCTTCACCGACCGCTTCACCGACCGTGCGAAGATACTCCCGGAGCGGGATGTTGACGGTGTACTCGTTGAGGTCCACACGCGGCGGCGGCTGGTTGGTAACACGGTGAGTTATATAAGGTCCGGACGTGATGCCGGCGTCATTGGCGGTCATGGCTTCAGGCTACGCCCTCCCGTCAAGGTCCACAGATCTTCTACCCCTCCACCGCACCCGGCGAATTCGCGTGCTTAGTGTTCGTCGGACTGCGAGCGCCACGTGGCCAGTATCTGCTCGGTGGCAAAGTCCGGGCTGTCGCCGAAGAAGCGGTGCAACACCTCTGCGAAGAGGGGCTCCTCCGGGGCGGCTGTTTGGAAGAGTGTCATGGACGAGCGCAGCTTCATGGCGTCAACCTGACCCAGAATGTCCTGCGCAGAATCATCCGGGACCTCTAGCAGGAGCTGTGCGCACGCGCGCAGCCGCGCACCGAGGACAGAATGCGCAGCGTAGGCCACGGCTTCCCCCAAGGAGGCGATGGCGTAAAACTGGGCGGTGGGGCTCGTTCCTAGCCCGGCGGCCTGTGGAAAGATCCACCACATCCAGTGTCCGGTCTTGTACCCGGCACCCAACTCAACCCTGACGCCGTCGTACTTCTCTTCCTGTATGGCAAGGAAACGGTCCAGGTCAAAGGTCTCAGAAACGCTCATAGTATTCCTTCGTGTCTCCGCCGCATCACGGCCATGCAAGCTTCAGGGCTCGAGAAGTTGCGACGTTCATCCCTCCGATCACGAGGAAATTTTAGCAAGGCCTCCACGTCTTGCCACCGGGTGCATAACAACGGGGTCCGGTGTACCCAACATCTCCGCCGCCTCCGGAATCCTGCACCGGCGGCTGGTATACCGGAGGGTCATAGGGCACGGGTGCAGGAGGAATATAGACCGGAGGAAGGTTACGGATACGTTCAGCCTCCGCTTCGGCGGCTGCCTTGGCCGCCGCTTGTGCTTTGGCTTCGGCCACGGCTTTCGCCTTGGCCTCCGCTTTGGCTTTCGCCTTGGCCTCCGCAGCTTCGGCTGCTGCCTTTTCAGTCTTTTTCTGGTTACTTTCGGTCTGCTTCAAGGTCTGCAGATTAGATTCGGCCAACTCGATCTTGGTGGACAACAACTTGGTTTCAGATGCTAATCCCTGTTCATCGAAGGCAGCCCACCGAACCATGTCCGTGCTTGCGTTGCCCGCGACAAGCATCGTTTTAAGCGCTTTTGCTGTTTCGACGGAGAGCTCCGTTAAAGCAATGACAGTCCCCGTGCCCGCCGCGTTGGAACCCGCTGTTACGCCGGCGGCCTGCGCTAATGCATCCGTAGCGGCGGTAATCTCGGCGGGCAGGGTGCATTCAACAAGTGGATCAAAAATTCCTTTCGCCGCCGCCTTTCCTTCCGCCTCTGCCGCTTCCACCGGCGGTAGGAACTGGGTGTTCGGGCCGAACGAGACGGCAGTACCGAGGCCGGCCCGTGCAATTTCAGCACTGACAAAAACGTCATCCGAGGTGAACACCGCTGCGAGTGTGCGATCGAACTTGTCAGTTCGCTCGACGTCGTACATTAATTTGATCTTGGCCCCGACGGGAAGCAGCTCACTCAAGAATTCGGTAGCTTCAGTCCCCAAACACTCCACCGGCTTATTCGGGTCTTTAGTTTCGGGGGTGTCGACGTTCAGCAGCCGAATGGTCTGACTCTTCCCATTCACAGATGCCACCAAGGTATCCCCATCAGTGATAGAGACTACTTTTCCAGTGTCTGAGTTCTCATCAGTGCAGGCAGTGGTGCCAACCGCCAGTACAGCGATGACCGCCAGGCCGAGCAGCCCTCGTCTGCCCGGAAACCCGCCGAAAAATGCCATTCCTGTATCAATCCCCAAACTGTCCTCAGTGTCTTTCGCGGCTCAATCAAACGTAAATCATATAGCTTTGCAGCTTCGCTTGGTACAAACTTGCGGAGCTCCTAGTTCCATCTTGAATTCCTCACGTCAAGTGCGTGCAGGTCTATTAGGAATCGTTAGCATCAGGTAGGTCGCGACAGGCCGCGTCCAAAAACTCCGCCACTTCCCGCGGCCGCGAGAGCAGTGGGGCATGGCTGGAGGCAACCTCGGTGATGGCGGCCCCCATACGTTCCGCCATTTCTCGTTGCAGCACCGGCGGAACACAAAGATCCTCTGCGGACACCCAGTAGTGCGACGGCAGATCCAACCACGCAGGCGAGCCAACTTTTACCCGGTCCACGCCTATCCTCACCATCCGCTGGGTGGCCGCGGCGACGGCTACGTCTTCCGGGAGCGCATCGGCTGCCAGCACGTCCCCAAAATAATCCCTGTCTATATAGGTGTACTCCCCCGCAACCACCACATGCGCCGAGATGAGACTGCCAGGATACTTGCGCGAAAGCCCACTCACGGACTCCCCCTCCGCCGGTGCGAACGCAGCGATGTACGCCAGCGCCTTCACGGCTTCAACCCCGCGGGCGGCTTCGCCTATGACTGCCCCACCGTAGGACCAGCCCACCAGCAGCACCGGCCCCTCTACAGTGGCAAGGGTCCGGCGGACGGAGGCAACGTCGTCGTCGAAGGTCTCAAGGGAAAGCTGGGCGGCGACAGGGGTGTGGCCCATGGCGCGCAACTCCGTAATGACCTTTGCCCAGCTGGATCCATCCGACCACAACCCATGCACCAAAACTATGTTCGCCATCACGCACCTCTTCCTTGAGTTGCCCCCAAGATATCAAAGGGTATCCCCCGCCTGCATAAGGTGAGCTAGCGTTCGTCGAAAAGCCCCCAAAGGTGAGATAGCGTCGGTAGGAGGGCGGGTCAGGTGCAGAGGAACACACCGGCACGGTAGCCGTAGTCTTTTTCCAACTTGTCTACCCCGTCTGGGTCGTGGCCCGTCAACGCTTCCTGGATGACCTCAGGCGGTGCCGGGAACTCCGCATTGAGATGACGCAGCGCCCACGCGTTGGACGTGAAGGCCCATTCGAACACCAGCAACGCCCCAATCACGGCAGCCCACGTCAGCACATGAGCCGCCGTCCACGGGATCTCCCGGTTCAGCGGCGCCATCACCATGGAGTGAGTGCTGAGCATGGCAAATCCAGCCGCGAAGAAGCCGGCAAAAACGGCGGCTTCAGTGGCTCCGAAGGAGACACCCGACCGGATGAACCAACGGCTGCGCAGCATGAACTGCCAGTAGATAGCCGCATTAATTATGGTCAGTACCGTATAAAGCCACAGTGCAGCCAGCGTCCACCACGGCACATCCTGAACCATAGGCGGGACCAACAGCGTCCCTATCAGCGCCAATACTGCGATCAAATTCGGTGGGATGCCAATAAGTATGCGGGTCCGGGGGGCGGCCCTCGGCGTGGCTGCGCCGCTGGCCGCCGTCTCATCAGCCATCCACTGAGGCAGCCTCTTCAAAGCTGGGGCCGAACTCCCAGACTCAGCTACCCCACTCACAGTGGCAAGGTTCACGGCTGCGCCCGCCTGCGCAATGCCGGCGCGCGCTCCGGCAACTGTACCGTCCGGTTCCGTGCCGGGCCGGGCCACCAAATCCTCTTCGGAGGCGTGCACACCCGGCACCGGAAGATCGGTGAAGTGTGCAAATTTCTGCCCCACATAGCGGCGTTCAAGCAGGATCCGTTCCTGAACAAAGGGACGTTCGGGGTCAACCCACACGTCAAACTCATTGCCTATGGCCGGCGCCCACACCGTGTAGTCAAAGAAACGAATCCTTGAAGTCTCCATCCTGCCTTGAATCAGGTATTCCACATCCACGTGGAACATGGCTCGGTTGTCCAGAAGAAATTTCTCGTTCGTCACAGCCACTACCGTGCCTAAGGTGTGTTGGCCGCTGGCAATGATATCCCAATGAATTCGGTGTTCTTCTCTGGCCTTGAGCCACATAATCCGCGCCAGCCGTAGGACCTTGACACTCCAAACCAGCAAGGGCAGAGACAGCCCAATCAGCAGCAACATCTCCAACCAATCACCCGAGACTGCACGAATGATCGCCGCCGCCACGGTCCCCAGAAACAGTCCTACCAGCACCGATGCTTGGGCGATTCGCCGGCCCCGCTCCGGAACCACGGCGCGCCCAGCGTGCGCTGAAACTACTTTGATGTCCCCATAGCCCAGCACGTGCATGACGTCTTTGCCGATCTCATGCCCGACCCGGACGGCTCCCACCACACCAATGACAAAGAGGAGGGCCGGCAGGAAGTGACTAACGTCTTCAAAGATGCGGTTCATCTTGACAGGCGAGAAGAAGCCCAACATGGACACTGCCAGCGCCCACAGGAACACCACCAGGGCGCAGGCGCGCCACGTCTTCACCACGTAGCCAGCCCACACCACGGGGGACGTGGGCACGGGAACGGTTTTTGCCCCCAGCACGGCTCGGGACATGGGATACGCCACGGCTCCCCCCTCCAGTTGGCTGAACTTTCATTGTGCCCACGGGCGCCGGCTATGTCGAATTCGGTTACAGCTGGGCCAGCCGGTAGGTCCTGTCCTCGCCCGCGCCCCAGACGCCGTTGCGGTGGCTGCGATGGCGTCCTGCAAATGTGACAGCTGACCTGCCGGATCCCGGTACCAGCTCAACCACCACACACGGAACATGCTCCAGCCCAGTCCGGCGAGCACCGATTTGCGCAGCCGGTCCCGATTTCCTCAAGACCATCCGCCCATCCCTATATCTCGCCACCCGAATATCATCCTTCACCCATCGGAATCAATAGGATTCCGGACCAAACCCCGTTTATACCCCCACAGGACTCAAAATAAGCGCGACCTTGGGTCTAGTAGGAAGCCGCGACGTTGCCACTAACCGCGAGTCAAGGTTTGGCTCTTCCTACTCACTTCTACGCAAGTCTTCTGCGCAAGTTCAGGCTCTATCTGGCTTCATTTTCACCACAGCGGGTCGGGGAAGTTGGTCACGCGGCTTAGCGGCCAAAAACCACGGCCATTGACCTTAAGGCTAGTTGCAGCTCCCCTGAAGCGAGTCAGCTTGTTCAGACTGCTAGCCTACTACCAGCGCGTCACAGATGACGCTTCAAATGGAAGGCTTCAATGGTGCAAATTCTCCCTTTGGCCCACACTGCCGTGGGCGAAGTTCCGGAATTGCTGGAGTTTCTCTCACAAGCAGGAATCTCCTTGGCACCCCATGTGGCTGCAGCTTTGGTCACAGACCTAGCCTCAGACATTGAAGCTGTACTTGAGGTGGCTAGAGCCCTCACCCCCTCCCAGCTTTCCGGCCACTCTGCACTCCCAGACCCGCTGCCTTTGATGCCAGGGCTAAGGGCGCGGATAGGTGCCGCCGGTGACGAGCTCGACGCCGAAGACCGAGCAGGCCTGCTGGCTGCGGCAATCTGTGTCGAGGACCGCACCGACGTGCTTCTGGAACAGCAGCAAGTCACCATGAGCGAACTCATAGCCAGCCGGGGGGGCACCCATCTGCTTTTCGTGGCAGGACATTTTTCCTTTGTTGACCCCCGCATGCGTATATGGGTCCATGGTTCGGCAACCCTAGCCGAACGGACAAACGCCCACATCGAGATGCAGCGCGCTTACACCGCCATGGGGGATATGGACAAAGCGATCTGGCACGAGTCACTGGCGACCCTTGAGGGTGATAACTTACTTGTCCCATCCCTGCTGCGCCTCTCTCGCAAAGCGAACGCAGCTAACAATGCAGTCTGGGCGCATGCTATTGCCCGCGAAGCTGCCAGTCATGCCGTGGGTGCTGAATTATTTCAAGCACAGCTATGCGCTGGTGAGGCCGCGCTCAACCTTGGGCAAGTGGGCGACGCCGCCACTTGGCTTGGTGGAGCCTTGTCGTCTCCGGATGTGTTGGTGGCTGCCCGGGCACTGCCGGCATTCATTCACGCCGAGTCGCTCTTGGCAGGGGAGGCGCCCACCGTGGCCCTAGCTCGCTACAGTGAAGCCTTCCTCAGCCGAGCCCAGGCCCTGGATGCGGCGGGGTTTGCTACCGTTGCCCGCCAGGTTGCCAAGGCCACTGGGTTGGCAGCCGGGTTGTGCGCGGCACGGGGCATGCTCGAGGAGGCCGAGGGGCTGTTAACCATGGCTGAGCGGCTGGTGGAAGTTCACAAGATTGACGGGCTACCACTCTGTGCAGCACGGCTCTGGTGCGCGAACTTTGGCGGACCCACCATTGAGCCGGAATACGCCTGTCGGTGCCGCGGGTGCCTTGACGGCCTGCCTGATAATTCCGGTGCGCGCGTGGTTATGGAGGCGTTGACGCTAGGACTTGATGACGATCCCTACGCGGGTCTGCGCTTACTAAAAGAGGGTCCAGAAGCCGGTCGGTCTATGACGGTAAGTAACCGAGGCGGTGGGCTGCAATGGGCACCAACACCGCTGGGACTTGCTTACGGGGCAGTCGTGGCAGCGTTACTTCAGCTATGGCTCGGAGATGTCTCACGAGCAGCAGCCGAACTGGGGCGAGCGGCCGCTTCCGTGCCCGTGGGCCTGCCATTTTTTGGCCTCGGTGTTATCGTAGCGCGGCGACTTGACGTGCTCACCACCGGGCAAGTGGGCACCGTGGCCCATGCCATGGAAGCTAGCTATCCGGCCGGTAGCTCTGCCTTCATTCGCACCGGTGATCTCATGGACCGGACGCTGAGTGCATATCTGGATGGCAGGATCGAAGAAGCCTCCACTTTGGGCAGACTGGCTGCTGAACGCTCGTTGCGTGGTGCCGCGTCGCCACTGCATGTCCCTGGCTTTGATGAGATGACACCGCACCAGAGTGAAGCGGGTAGTGCTGGGGCCAGGGTGCACGATGATGGCATCAACGGACCACAGATGCCATCTGGCCACCGCCGGGCCAGCTCCGCCCGCATGGCTCTTTGCGCCACCAGCGCCTCCCGTTTTGCCAAGGACTATGAATACGCAGAGAGAGTCAGCGTGACGCTGCGGTCCCAATATGAACGGGCCCGCACGGAATTCGTCATTGGCCGGACATGTCTAGAACACGGTACGTCCGGCGTTGCCCGGGAACACCTCGTGGTGGCCGCCGATCTCTTCCGGGAAATCGGTGCCATGGCGTGGCTGCGCTGCGTAGAAAACACTCTCAGCAATATGCCGGAGCTGCCAAGCCACCTCGCTGCCCCTACGTTGGAACAAGATATACCCACGGAGACGGTGACCATCAGCGCCGCAGCTGCACCGCGGGTAGCCGCGGGCTCGAAGGAAGCTTTGGCACACTCCAGCGGCCCTCAAGGAGGATCTTTGGCATTAGCTAAGTCCGTGAACGTGCGCGGGGACGGCCCTCTGCAACGCTGCCGCCAAGCGTGGGGTGAACAGCTGACCGAGAGGGAAATGGAAGTAGCCATGTTGGTTGTTGATGGTGCGCCAAACAGGCAAGTAGCGGCACAGTTGCATGTTTCTGTACGCACGGTGGAAGTTCACGTGGGCCGCATCTTTGCCAAGCTCAGTGTCCGTTCCCGTGTGGAGCTAAGCGTGTTGGCGCACCGTATGGGCAGCGAATGGATACCTGCTTGTACGTAGTGACACCTATGCGTGTTTGTGCTGATGTGCGGTGGCCATGGCCATGGATAGCCTTGGGCCAGCAAGCGTAGGAGCTTACTTCCTGCGCTGCAGCGGTCTCATTCGCACAGCAGAACAGGAAATTCATGCAGACACCAACATTGCCAAGATGGCGGCATCGCAGTGCCGCCATCGTGACGGGGTTCGCCCTCGTTGCCTCAATAGGCATAACGACTCAGGTGGCTTATGCCTCCCCCTCTGGGACAACCACAACCAAGGCGTGCGCCACTCCGTGGGCCCCGGCCAGCTCGTACAGTTCAAACGCAGTGGTCTCCCACCAGAGCGTGAACTACTCTGCCAAGTGGTGGACCCAGAACAACGTCCCGGGCTCTGATCCTTGGGGCCCGTGGACTAGTCAGGGCACATGCGGCACCGTAACCGATCCGACGCCTACGCCGACGCCAACGCCTACGCCGACGCCAACCGCGGTTCCGACCACAACTCCCACTGCTGTTCCGACAGCAACCCCAACCACGCCGCCACCCACAACTCCTGCGGCCGGAACCCCTTGGACATCAAACCCGGATGAGAAGTGCCGGCCCGACGGCCTGTACCAAACCCCCGGCGTCAATGTGCCGTATTGCTCCGTCTATGACGAAGCCGGCAGGGAACTCCTTCCCAATGGACTAGAACAACGCGTGATCGGCTATTTCACCAGCTGGCGCACCGGTGAGAACGGCGCCCCACGCTACCTCGCCAGTGACATCCCGTGGAAGAAACTCAGCCACATCAACTACGCCTTTGCCCACATTGACAAGAACAACAAAGTCTCCGTGGGTGCAGAGACACCCGGTAATGCGGCCACTGACCTGACGTGGCCCGGTGTTGCTGGCGCAGAGATGGACCCAACGTTGCCTTACAAGGGGCACTTGAACCAGCTGAAGAAGTTCAAGAAGGAAAACCCTGGAGTGAAAACTCTGGTTTCAGTTGGTGGTTGGGCCGAGACCGGTGGTTACTTCGCTGCTGATGGCACTCGTGTTGGGGATGGCGGCTTCTATACGTTGACCGAATCCCAAGCAAAGATCGATACCTTCTCCGATTCAGCCGTGGAATTCATCCGCAAGTATGGCTTTAGTGGTGTGGATATCGATTATGAATACGCCACTAGCAACTCCAAAGCGGGTAACCCGGATGACTTTGCTATCTCGGAGCCTCGCCGAGCCGTGCTCTTTGAGAACTACATGAAGCTAATGAAGACTCTGCGCGAAAAACTGGACAAAGCCAGCGTTGCTGATGGCACTTACTACCAGCTCACAGTTGCCGCTCCGGCCTCGGGCTGGCTGTTGCGTGGCATGGAAGCGCATCAGGTTGTTAAATACTTGGACTTCGTTAACATGATGAGCTATGACTTGCACGGTGCATGGAATAACTTCGTGGGCGGCAACGCGGCGCTCTTCGACGATGGCAAAGATCCAGAGCTCGCCGCTGGTGGCGTGTACAACGCCTATAAGGGCATCGGCTACTTGAACTCTGACTGGGCATACCACTACTTCCGCGGCGCAATGCCAGCTGGTCGCATCAACCTAGGAGTGCCTTTCTACACTCGCGGCTGGACTAACGTACAGGGCGGAACCAATGGCCTCTACGGTAGCTCCGTGTTGGCCGACCAGAACAAGTGCGCTCCCGGAACCGGGCCTAAAGCCGGCGGAAACTCCAAGTGTGGTGACGGTGCCGGGGGCATCGACAACCTGTGGCATGACAGCGATTCGATGGGTGGCGAATTGGCCGCCGGGGCTAACCCAATATGGCATGTGCTGAACCTGCAAAAGGGTGTTGTGGGCGATTACGCGGCTTCCTATGGTTCACCGACGGGTGCTCTCAAGGGCACTTACACACGCCATTTTGATAACGTCACCAAAAATGAGTGGTGGTGGAATGACACCACAAAGACATTCCTTAGCGGCGACGCCGATCAGGCGATCCAAGCCAAGGCAGACTACGTGGCAGATAAGGGCCTGGGCGGGGTCATGATTTGGGAGCTCGCCGGTGACTACGAGTACAACGCCAGCAAGGGCCAGTACGAGATGGGCTCCACACTGGTAAATAAAATCCATTCAACCCTGTCCGCGTCCAAACCCTATGGGGCCACCAAGGCCAACGTGAAGATGCCCACCAAGGCCATTGACCTTGGTGTTGAACTGAAAAACTTCGCCTTGGGTGACAACAACTACCCCATCAACCCAGAAGCGCACTTCACGAATAACTCCAAAACCACCATCCCGGCCGGTGCAACTATCACCTTTGACAGTGCAACAAGCGATACGGGTGAGATGAAGGAACAGAGCGGCTGGTCTATCACAAAGGATTCCAGCGATCACACCGGCAGTAACGTCGGCGGGCTCAAGGGTGACTTCCATACCTACACCATCAAGGTACCCGCCGGGGGCATTGCGCCCGGCGCTACCGTCAGTACCAAGCTGGCATGGACGCTACCTACCTCGATGATTTCCAACTTCCGGGTCAGTATTGGTTCAGAACAGTATGCTCTCCTGACCGATTACCCTCGTGGCGTGAGCGTGGTGGAGCCCTCCGCGGGCACTGGCGGCGGCAACGGCGCGGGCCCGGTTGAGAGCTGTAATGGTGCTGTTACATGGTCCGCTGCAGCGGTCTACACCGGCGGGGCTGTTGTAGCTCACGCAGGCTCCAGTTATAAGGCCAAGTGGTGGACCCAGGGTGAAGTCCCCGGTTCCGGCGCTGCCAACGCTTGGGGTTCTCCCATCCTGTGCGGCAAGTGAGGCCTTTCCTGCTGACACGGGAAACGTAACACCACAGATCGTGAGCATCTAACACAAAGACGGCGGGATTCTTCGGAATCTCGCCGCCTTTATGTCCATGAGTGGGGGGAAAAGTAGAGGAAAAGAAAAAATTCCTGCCATCACGGCAATCTAAGTATTACTACTTAGATCAATGTCAGCGGGAAAAGTATGTGGATCATGCTGATGTGACATGCGCCACCGACGAATAGCGTTGTTCCTGGACGACGGTGCGATACGCGCACCTCACTGTTCAAAGGACTGCTCATGTCAGAAAAAATCAAACGGCCCAGACGCCTTACTAAGCTGTGGGCTGCTGTAGCGGCGGGCACCATGGTTGCCGGATTGGCAGGGGGCGTGGGTGCCCTCGGTGCCAATGCTGCACCGCCCAACACCGCGGCCGATGCCCCCCTCACTTCAACGGTCAACGGCTACCGCAACGTTGGCTACTTTGCACAATGGGGAGTGTATGGACGCGCATTCCAGGCAAAGCAGCTAGACGTCTCCGGTACAGCCAAAAACCTCACTCACATCAACTACTCTTTCGGTAACATCAACAACCAGACATTGACCTGTTTTATGGCCAATAAGGCGCAGGGAACCGGTCCCAACGGCTCCGATGGAGCCGGCGATGCTTGGGCAGACTTCGGCATGGGTTATGCGGCCGACAAGTCCGTCTCAGGCAAGGCTGATACTTGGGATCAGCCTTTGGCTGGTTCATTCAACCAGCTCAAGCAGTTGAAGGCTAAAAACCCCAAACTCAAAGTCATGATCTCTTTGGGCGGCTGGACCTGGTCCAAGAACTTCTCCAAGGCCGCAGCCACTGAGCAGTCCCGCCAGAAGCTGGTTTCCAGCTGCATTGACCTATACATCAAGGGCAACCTGCCAAACTTCGAAGGTCGCGGCGGCGCTGGTGCGGCGGCCGGGATTTTTGACGGCATTGACATTGACTGGGAATGGCCGGGCACAAACTCCGGTCTAGAAGGCAACGGTGTAGACACCGTCAATGATCGTGCAAATTTCAAGGCTCTACTGGCGGAGTTCCGTAAGCAGCTTGACGCTTACGGCTCAACGAATAATAAGAAGTACGTCCTGAGCGCCTTCCTGCCTGCTAATCCTGCGGACATCGATGCAGGTGGCTGGGATGACCCTGCCAACTTCAAGTCCTTGGACTTTGGCAGTATCCAGGGCTATGACTTGCACGGTGCGTGGAACCCCACGCTCACCGGTCACCAGGCCAATCTGTATGACGACCCCGCGGATCCTCGCGAGCCGAGCAAGAAATTCAGTGCCGATAAGGCCGTGAAAAAGTACCTTGCAGCTGGCATTGACCCGAAGCAGCTGGGACTAGGGCTAGCAGCCTACGGCCGCGGCTGGACAGGTGCAAAGAACGTTTCCCCTTGGGGCCCTGCCACTGATGGCGCTCCCGGCACTTACGAAAAGGCCAATGAGGACTACGACAAGCTAAAGACGCTTGGCACGGACCACTACGACGCCGCAACCGGATCTGCGTGGCGCTATGACGGCACCCAGTGGTGGAGTTATGACAACATTGCCACCACTAAGCAAAAAACTGACTACATTGTCAGCAAGGGACTTGGCGGCGGCATGTGGTGGGAGCTCTCTGGCGACCGCAACGGTGAGCTGGTAGGCGCAATGTCTGATAAGTTCCGCGCTGCAGCGCCGGGTCCTGTCACTGAAGCAGCACCCCCGTCCACGACGAACCCCACTCCTACTCCTACACCTACACCGACCACTGCTCCGACTCCCACTCCTACCCCGACCACCACTCCGACAGTCACTCCCACAACACCGCCCACAACTCCGCCCACCGGGTCAGGCTGTGCCGCTCCTTGGAGCGCAACAGCGACCTATCTCGGCGGTTCCAAGGTGTCCCATGGCGGCATCAGTTACAAGGCCAAATGGTGGACCCTAAATGAGAAGCCCGGCGCTTCACAGTGGGGACCTTGGGAAGCCACAGGAGCCTGCAACTAGGGCATATCTCCTCATGCGGCGCAACAGTTGATTACGGTCGGCAGTACGGCTGTTAAGCCTTAGCGTGTGGAAAGTTTTGAAAGAAGTACGTTTATCCCTCATGCCCGGTTCCGGGCAGGTCTTAGACCTCCCGGAACCGGGCTGATCGATGTTAAAGGCATCCCTGGGGAGTGATTGCCCTCCGCATCCTCAAACGCGAGCCTATCTAGGGCAAAGTCCCAAGACATCTTCAACGCTGGTGCAGGCGTTTACACACGCTCAGGATCTGAGTTTCATTCGTATCAGCTACCGTGGCCACATGCATTTACTGGCTGACGGGCACGCCCAACGCCGCGGCACTGGATCAGTGATCTCGGGTGCTGGAAATTCAGTAGCTTGTGGCGACGCTCCAGGGCCAGCAGGCCCTCACGCCAGGCCTTCATTTGGCTTTTCCGCTTACTCAGCTGCATCCCTGCCGGCATCGTGTCCACCGCCGTCGGCTCACCATCCACCCGCTGCCCACGCACTAATCACTCGCCGGGGCGCAAAAAGCCCCGTCCTTGCAACCAAAAGGCAGAAAGAACGGGGCTTTGCGGTGTGGCGAGCCAAGCTACTCGGGCCACAGGCACCACAAAAAATCAGCCAACGTGGGCTTAACTACAGGCGCATATCACCGGTTTCAATGTAGCGCTGGTGCCAGGACAGGGCCTCGCCCATCAGGTGCGGGGTGTGCTTGCCGTACGAATCCCTTGAGGCGCGGGCAAAGTAGTCCTCGAGCATGGGCTTGTAGTCCGGGTGCGCACACTTTTCGGTGATGACGCGGGCGCGCTGCTTCGGCGCCAAACCACGCAGGTCAGCCAGGCCCTGTTCGGTGATGATAAGCATGGTGTCATGCTCAGTGTGGTCCACGTGGCTGGCCATGGGAACAATGCCGGAGATCTTTCCGCCCTTGGCAGTGGAAGGGGACATGAACGCACCCAAGTAGCCGTTGCGGGCGAAATCGCCGGAGCCGCCAATGCCGTTCATGACGTGTGAGCCAACAACGTGGGTGGAGTTTACGTTGCCGTAAATGTCCGCTTCGATCATGCCGTTCAGGGCAATACAGCCCAGGCGGCGGATCAATTCGGGGTGGTTGGAAATCTCCTGGGTGCGGAAAACAATGCGCTCACGGTAGAAGTCGACGTTGCGGTTGAACTCCTCAATGCCAGCCTCGGAGAGGGAGAAGGAGGTGGCCGAGGCGAACGCCAGGGTGCCGTCCTTGATCAGCTCAAGCATTCCGTCCTGGATCACTTCGGTGTACGCCTTCAAACCGCGGTATCCACCACGGGACAGTCCTGCCAGCACAGCGTTGGCAATGTTACCCACGCCAGACTGCAGCGGCAGCAGCTTATCCGTCAGGCGTCCGGTCTTGATCTCCCCGTCCAGGAAGTCCAGCAGGTGTGAGGCAATCTGGGTGGAGGCCTCATCCGGGGCGGCGAAGGCAGAGAGCCGGTCCGGCGCGTCGGTCTCCACCACGGCAATGACCTTGTTCATGTCAACGTCCAGGTAGGCCTGGCCAATTCGGTCTTCCGGTGCCACGAGCGCGATGGGCTTACGATGCGGCGGCAGCGCAGTGCCGTAGTAGATGTCGTGCATGCCTTCCAGCTGCGCGGATTGCTGCGCGTTGACCTCAAGAATCACGGCGTCGGCCATGTCCAGCCAAGTCTTGTTGTTGCCCACCGAGGTGGAGGGAATCAGCGATCCGTCCTCGCGAATGCCCACCACTTCAACGATCGCAATGTTGATGCCGCCGTAGAAACCGAACCAGGTGTGCTGGGCAACGTGGCTGAGATGGATGTCCATGTAGTCGAGGTCACCGTCGTTAATACGCTTGCGCAGAGCTGGATCTGACATGTACGGCAGACGCAGTTCCATGCCGCCAACCTTGGCCAAGACACCGTCCAGTTCAGGGGCGGTGGAAGCGCCGGTGAGGACCTTGATCTTGAAATCAGTTCCGGCGGCGTGCGCGGTTTCCATCTGTGCAGCGAGCGCCTGCGGCACTGCTTTAGGGTAGCCCGCACCGGTAAAGCCACTCATGGCGACGGTCATTCCGGGCTTGATCAGCGCAGCTGCCGCCTCGGCCGACATACGCTTTTCCAACAATCCGGCATGGCGAATACGATCGTGCACAGTGGCCCTCTTTCAAGATTTTTTGCGGGACATCCGTCCAATGTCACCCAGACCACTATAGACGGTGATGCAGAATACACCCAGCCGGGCGGTGCGTCCACAGATTTCATAGAATTGATGTACCACGGCGCTCGTTGGGCGCAGGCTGCGGGTGGCACTTAACGCTGGCCTGTCAATTGTGAACGGGGAGTCTCAGCACAGTCTCAGCTTCACGGAGAGGAAAGCCTTGTTGGTACTTCACGGACACGAAGCGAACGCAAGTTCCGTCGCCAATACTGGTAGAACTAGAACATGACTGAGAACTCCCACCTTGAACCCACGCCAACCGAGCGCGTAAAACAAGAACGCTCCCAGCTCACCGGCACCCTCGTGGCGCTCATCGGCTGGGCTGTGGTGGTGGTGCCGATCATTTTGATGGCGGTCTTCATCCTTGCCGCCGTCTTGGAGCCTTCGCAGAGCATGGCATCGCCAGCCCGCTTGGCCCTGATTTTTGGTGGCGCAGTCCTACTGTTCTGCATGATTGCCGCTCCTCACCTGCTGGGCCAGGCGGTGCGGTTTAAGGAGCGGGCCATGTGGCGGGCAGCACTGATCACCGGAATTCCCACCGTGTGCGTCATTTTGTACTTCGTGTTCCGCTGGCTGAGCAATCTGGGCTGATGGCCTATCTCAGCAACTCCAACCACGCCCCTGAGCCAAGCTGTACTAAGGAGATCCCGGCGCTCAAAGCGAGGGGTAACGTGGGTGGGGCCGTCGCCATCACGGTCATCGGGTGGCTAGTATTTTCTCCGGCTTTCCTGGTCTTTGCTGGTTTTTCCCTCATGGCTGCATTGATGAGCTCCGGCAACGGGGATTCTAATAATTCCAATTTCTATGTGCAGTCTTTTTTCGTCGGCGCTTCTGCAGTAGCTTCCCCTTTACTACTCGGGATGGCACTTTACCGGCGCAGCACGGGCTTGTTGATTTTTGGCGCCTTAGCCACCATCCCTGCCATTCTTGGCCTCATTCACGTAGCTACTGGATGACTCTAAGTGCATACAGTCCGCACTCAGCACGGCATGCCAAAATAAGCCCATGCCCCGTCCTCACCGCGAGATCCCGTCCCAGCGCCTAGCCACATCACGCGCTGAGCCAGCTACTGCAGCTAGGCCCCAGCGCGGACTCTGGCTGGCCATTGTCATCACCGTTGCCGGCTGGGCGTTGCTGGGTTACCCCGCGTTGTTGCTGGCACTGCTCTCTATCATCGTCATGACGGGAACTCTGGACACAGCGGTCACGGGCCCCGGTATTGCCTTGGGCGTTTTGGGATTTCTGGCCACCTTGGCCATGCTGGCTTTTCCGCTGCTGCTGGGCCTTGCGGTGAAAGCACCACGCCGCTCACTCTGGATTGCGGCGTGCTTCACCGGAGTGATTACCATTGCCGCCTGCATTTACGTTGCGGTGGAGTGGCTGGTCCCCTTCGGCTGAGGGTTACTTGGCGCTCTTGTGCTTAATGAAGGTGACCTGCTCCGGGTCCAGGCGTGTGCGCATAACTTCAATGGCTTCGGGGTTTTGATCCACCATGACAAAGCGCCTGTCCAGTTCCAGGGCGGCGGCCCCGGTGGTGCCACTGCCACCGAAGAAATCCAGTACCCAGTCCCCCGGCTCGGTGCTGGCTTGGATAATGCGGCGAAGGATCCCGAGGGGCTTCTGGGTGGGGTACCCAGTTTTTTCGCGGCCCATCGGGGAAACAATGGTGTGCCACCAAGTATCGGTGGGCAGCTTGCCCAGTTCCCGCTTTTCGGGTGTGACCAGCCCGGGCGCCATGTAGGGCTCGCGGTCTACTTCGGTGCTGTTGAAGTAATAGGTTTTAGGGTTTTTGACGTAGACAAGGATGTTGTCGTGCTTGGCGGGCCAACGCTTTTTGGAGCGCGCCCCGTAGTCATAGGCCCAGATGATTTCATTGAGGAAGCACTCGCGGCCAAAGAGGGCGTCCAGCAGCACCTTGGCATAGTGGACCTCGCGGTAGTCCAGGTGCAAGTAGAGAGTGCCATCGTCCTTCAAGAGACGCCATGCTTCTTCTAGCCGGGGCTCCAAAAATTCCCAGTAGTCGCCGAAGGAATCGTTGTAGCTCAGCGTCAAGCCCTTGATGGTTTCATAGCTGCGGCCTTGAAAACCTACGCGGGAGCCTGTTTCGCTGCGGACGTTGGTCATGTTTTGGCGCGCTTGAACCTTGCCGGTGTTAAAGGGCGGGTCAATGTAGATCAGGCGGAAACTTTCATCCGGCAGTGTGCCTAAAAAGCTGAGGTTGTCCCCTTCTGCGACGAGGTTCCCACTCTCCGAATGCCAAGCTGCTGCCGGCTTTTTAGCCGGGGTAGCACTCAGGGTGGAATCACTCGCGTCGATTGTCATGCTTCAAGGCTAGCCGGGCGGTGGGAGGCCGCGAAATGCAGGGAGTAGGTACAGGCATTGGGCACTAGGACAGCGCCCAAGCAAAATTCACGTTAGGGTCGATAAATGGGATCGTCTCTAAGTACAGCTCTGACCACCACCAGCCCTGAGCACTCAGGATTTGTCCAAGTCCGCGGTGCCCGCGAGAACAACCTGAAAAACGTGGACGTGGATGTCCCCCGCGACTCCATTGTCGCCTTCACCGGCATCTCAGGGAGCGGTAAGTCCTCGCTGGCCTTTGGCACTATTTTCGCTGAAGCCCAACGCCGCTATTTTGAATCCGTGGCTCCCTACGCGCGCCGTCTCATTCAACAAGGAAACACACCCCGGGTGGAGTCCATTTCGGGACTTCCACCGGCAGTGGCCATGCAACAGCGCCGCGGAACCCCCAGCACCCGCTCTTCAGTGGGGACAGTAACAACTCTTTCAAACTCAGTACGGATGTTATTTTCTCGGGCAGGTGACTACCCTAAGGGCGCTGAGATTTTGTACTCAGATTCCTTCTCGCCCAACACGGTGGCTGGCGCCTGCCCGGTGTGCCACGGCCTAGGGACTGCCCACACTGTTACCGAAGAATTGCTGGTGCCGGACCCACACCTCAGCATTCGCGAAGGTGCGGTTGCGGCGTGGCCCAGCGCTTGGCAAGGTAAAAACCTCCGCGACATTCTCAGCCATCTGGGCTACAACGTTGACGTTCCGTGGAAGAAGCTGCCTAAAAAAGAACGTGATTGGATCCTCTTTACCGAAGAGCAACCTGTTGTTGAGGTAACGCCGCAAAGGGACCGGGTGGCCAAACCCTATAAGGGAAAATTCTGGAGCGCCCGCAGCCATGTTTTACACACTCTAGCCAACACCAAGAGTGCACCTATGCGTGAGAACGCCCTGAGATTCATGCATTCAGGACCCTGCCCCGAATGTGGTGGGAGCGGGCTGAAAGTGGCGGCCATGGCGGTGACGGTGGAGGGCAAAGACATTTCCGCCATGAATGCCCTGCCGCTGACGCAACTCGCTGAGGTACTGCAGAGGATCATGACCGGCCCTACTGGCGATGATGGGAGCCGTGAGGCCGTTGCAAGCGCCATTGCCCATGATTTGCACCAGCGCATAACAGTGCTGCTGGATCTGGGACTAGGGTATCTGAGCCTGGGCCGCAGCACGCCCACCCTCTCCCCCGGAGAGATGCAGCGCTTACGCATTGCCACCCAGCTCCGTTCTGGACTTTTCGGTGTCATCTACGTTCTGGATGAACCGTCAGCGGGGCTGCATCCGGCCGACGCCGAGCCGCTGCTGGAGGTATTACAACAGCTCAAACGTTCCGGAAATAGCGTCTTCATTGTTGAACACAACATGGACATGGTCCGGCGGGCCGACTGGCTGGTTGATGTAGGCCCCCAGGCAGGTGAAGCCGGTGGCCGGATTGTTTACAGCGGCCCAGTTCCGGGGATTGCCCATGTTCAAGAGTCAGTCACGCGGCCCTTCCTATTGGAAGGGGCTTCCCCGTCTGCGCCCATAGCGCAGGATGCTGAAAGGGCTACCGGCACCTCCGCAGTGCGCAGAGATCCCCAAGGCTGGTTGGAATTGGTAGGTATCAGCTCCCACAATCTTGAGAACGTTGATGCACAGATCCCTAAGAACGTTCTGACAGCCATTACTGGGGTATCCGGTTCTGGGAAGTCCACGTTATTGCAGGTGCTGAACAGCACTGCTGGAGGCCAGAGCGAAGGCGATGACTCCGCCCCGGAGGACATCGCGGGAACAAGCGGGTTCGGCGGCGTAGACCGTGTGGTTCCCGTGGACCAGCGCCCCATTGGCCGGACACCGCGCTCCAACCTGGCTACGTACACAGGAATGTTCGACGCCGTCCGGCGTGAGTTCGCTGCCACACCCGAGGCACGGGCGAAGGGATTTACCGCGGCCAGGTTTTCTTTCAACGTTGCGGGTGGGCGCTGTGAAACATGCTTGGGTGAAGGCGCCGTGGCGGTGGAACTACTGTTCCTTCCGGGTAGTTACGGCCCCTGCCCCGTCTGCCACGGTTCCCGCTTCAATGATGAGACCTTGGCAGTGTTGTACAAGGGAAAGTCCATTGCCGATGTTCTGGCGCTGACGGTGGATGCGGCAGCGCAGGTGCTCGCGGACATTCCCGCTGCGGCAAGAAGCTTGGCAACCCTACGTGAAGTGGGGCTGGGCTATCTCCGGCTGGGGCAGCCTGCCACGGAACTCTCGGGTGGTGAAGCACAGCGGATCAAACTTGCCACCGAATTGCAGCGCCCGCGGCGCGGTCACACGCTGTACCTCTTGGATGAGCCCACCACGGGTCTGCACCCTGCCGATGTTCAGTTGTTGATGCATCAGCTCAACCGGTTGGTGGACGCCAACAACACTGTGGTGGTTGTGGAGCACGAGATGGACGTGGTGGCCGCCGCCGATTGGGTCATTGACTTAGGGCCCTCGGGAGGGTCCGCCGGCGGCCGCATCATGGCAACCGGGTTACCCGAGGACGTAGCCACTGCTGAGGAAAGCCGCACCGCACCTTATTTGGCGGCCGCGTTGGCCAGACGATAGTTGGGAGAGCTCACAGGCAACAGCGCCTTAGCCGCGCAGCACGTCTTTGGTGGCGTGGTTGTAGTGGAAAGTGACATGCCCGCCAGCATGGGAGAACTCGTGGTTGGCGCCATCTAGCAGACCGAATGCGCCGTAGTTTTCATCCCAGCTTCCGTTGACCACAGCCTTGTAGTTGTACTGTCCGGCGGGGAGGTCGGCTGTCAACTGCCAGAGCCCACCAATGCTATCTAGCGTCATCTGCACGGCGGCATGGCTGGGATCCCAGTTCTTCTCCGCACCCAAGGTGGTGCCGAAATCTCCCACCAAAGCCACTGAAGCTGGCTGCTCCCCAAGTACGACGCCGGAGTCCCCCGCCTGCTCTTTCGCGGCCATGGGGGCTGTGGCAGCCTTGACGGACGGCTGCTTGGCTGGTGCGGTCTTTGCTGCTGGTGTGCCGGCAGGTTTTTCTGGCAGTTCAGTACCGGCAGGAATGAGTGTGCCGTTGCTGAGTGCATCGCTGAGCTTCTCAACAGTGCTGAAGGCCACCGTGGCGCGTAGGCCGTTGTCCGTGATGGCCCAGCCACCACGGCCCTTGGTCATCCATCCGGCCTTGACCAGATCTGCCGTGGCCTTGGTGAGGTTCTTGTGACCGCGCGGGATGCCGCCGCTGAGGAGTTCGGACTCTTCCTTGGTGAAGGGAATCCGTGCCACTGCTTCGGCCAGGACTTCACCGCCGTTGGGCTTGTCATCCTGCCACGATCCGGCGGCCATGATGTCAAGGACTTCTTTGAGCCTGCGGTTGGTGTTGTCTCGAATGCTCATGGTGGTCCTCCTATAGCAATGGGTATCGTTCCACTGTTGCACGAACAATAGATACTGCGCAGTAGGTGACGATTGTTTCCGGATTCAACGCGATCCAGCCCATCACGCCCGGGCTATGGGTTCATTGCGCCACTGCAGCAGCATCTGCAAATACATCCGCCGGCATGGCACGCTGCAGCTTCCAGGTGATGGCGATGGGCTTCTCACCCTTGTGCTGGACATAGTCAACTTGGCCAAGGCATGTGTAAGGCACGGTCAATCCAGTCTCATCCTCCGCAGCTTCCCGGGTGAACAGCACAATCTTGGAGCCGTGGGACTTACGATCCAGATATCGCTTTCCTGTGGGGCTTGTGGGCAAGGTTGCATTCTGCGATTCCCAATGGAAGAGCTCTGGACTGATGGCGTAGTCCTTGTACATGGTGGTAGCTGAGTGGTTTGCTTCATCTTTATTGAGTGTCACGAAGAAGGCGTCCGTCTTTGTTTCAGGGCACCAGGCCACACCCTCCCTATGGCTAACATTTTTGCCCTTGGCGAGTGAACCAAACTCCAAGGCCGCAAGGATTTCTTCACGCCTGTACGTGGCATGCGAAAGCAACGGCACGCCAGCGAGCTCCATACCTAAACTTTTGCCGGCTCGCTTGGAAGCCCCTGCTCCCAAAGCTACGAGTTGGTGAATTTCCTGACACACATAGGGGTAACTTCGCAGATATTGGAATCCTGCATCATAGGAGGCAAATCCCCCGGCATCGTCCCACAAGGTGTAAAAGAGCATTCGGGCGAAGACCTGCTCACGTGTGGTTAAATCCGCGTAAGGAGGTGCATTTTCGGAAACGAGCATCGAGTAGGCTTCGGCACGTTCCCTGTCATCGATGTGAATGAGGGCGGCCATTCTGGATAACAGTTTGCCCTCCGCCGCATGAGAAAGTTCTTCAAGTTTTCCCTGAATCGCGGCTTCAGCCGGTGAGAATCCTTGAATGAGATTGGCTTTTCTCAGGTAGCCGGTCCAGGAGTCTTTGGTGCTGCGGTAAATGGTTTTCAGGTCGTGGCCGGACTTGTCCAAATATTCTGCCAGAAATAGTTCTGCATACGATCTGATGTCCTTGACCAGATTCGGCCGGCTCAGGTTCAGCTGTGCCTTGATGCTGCCGAGCACAACGTCCTTGGCAACTCTGTCCAGCACTATCTGTGATCCCGACGGCAGGAAGGGGAAGTCCTCTTCCACGGCTTTGCTCAGCTGCTTCCGGCCATATCCCGTCAATGCCCGGAAGCGCACATCAAACCGGAATTCGCGGTGTTGCTGGCCGATGAAATCCAGAACAGTGAGCACTGCCTTGTCTGGGGCCCGTCTGAGTCCGCGCCCCAGCTGCTGAATAAATATTGTGGAACTTTGAGTCGGTCGCAGCAGCAGAATTGTATCTACTTGTGGCAGGTCCAAACCCTCATTGAATAGGTCAACGGCGAATATGCAATTGATTTCGCGTTCACGCAGGCGCCGCAGCGCAAGGGCGCGTTCGCCGTCGTCCGTTTGCCCCGACACCGCAACAGAGGTGATCCCGGCCCGGTTGAAGACCTCCGCCATGAAAATTGCATGCTGCACGGAGACGCAAAAGCCGATGGCGCGCATGTCCGCAGTGCTGGTGACCTTGTCCCGCAGCTCGCGAATGACCTTCGCCGCACGCGCATCATTGCCTGTGTAGAGCGTGCTCAGCTGTTGCACATCATAGGAACCGCGTTTCCATTCCAGATGGCTCAGATCCACGTCATCCGAGACGCCGAAATAGTGGAACGGCACCAACAGGTCAGCATCGAGAGCATCCCACAGCCGCAGTTCGCTGGCCGTGCGCCCCTCAAAGAACTCATCTGCAACGTGGATACCGTCACCGCGTTCAGGCGTCGCTGTCAGCCCCAGCAGTTCCTGCGGCTTGAGGTGCCCAATCACTTCCCTGTAGGTGGGTGCCGCTGAATGATGGAACTCATCAATGACGACCACGTCGAAACGGTCCGCATCTAATTGCGTAACTCCCATGGCTGAGAGCGACTGGACGCTGGCAAATACCTGCTTCCACTGTCTCGGTTTGTGCTCTCCAACGTAGAGCTCACCGAACGCGCCATCTTGCACGACGTCGCGGTATGTGGTCAGGGACTGCTGCAGAATTTCCCTGCGGTGAGCTATGAACAATAGCGAGAGCCTTCGCCCAGCGGCTTCGCAAAGACGCTGGTAGTCAAGGGCGGCAATGACAGTTTTGCCTGTTCCCGTAGCTGCGACGAGTAAATTGCGGTGGAAACCCTTGGCACGTTCCGCTTCGAGGTCTTCGAGCATCTCCTCTTGGTGAAGATACGGCTGAACTTCAAGACCTGTCAGTCCGCTGGGCGCCGCCGTGAACTTTCCACCGTTGCGGGCCAGCGCGGCATCGAGTTTGTCGGCGTCGTTATCAGGGTCATAGCTTTGGAAGGCACGTTGCTCCCAATAGCTGTCAAAAGTGATGGCAAACTTCTGCAGCAGAGCCGGAGTTCCGACGTTTGAGAGCTTGACGTTCCATTCAAGTCCGTCCACCATGGCCGCCTGGCTCAGGTTTGAACTTCCAACATAGGCGGTGTCAAATCCGGTATTGCGGCGGAACATCCACGCCTTGGCATGGAGCCTGGTGGAGTGGGTTTCGTAACTGATCTTGACTTCTGCACCGTACTCATTGACCAAGTGGTCAATTGCCCGGCGTTCCGTTGCACCCATGTAGGTGGTGGTGATGACGCGTAGTTTTCCGCCCCGTTCCTTTAATTCAAGAAGGGCACTATCCAGAAGCCGGATGCCAGTCCATCGGATGAAGGCACACAGTAGATCCACTGAATCTGCCGACTCAATTTCAGCTCTGATTTCGGCGGCAAGGTTCGGATCGTCCTTGCCATTGGTCAGGAGCGCACTGTCGCTGAGTTGCGTTGACGGGCGGCGCAGCTGGCGACGCTTCAAGGCGTCAGTGCGATGAAGAGACTGAAGCTGTCGCGGCCCCGTACTGACACGGTTTCCAGGGTCAATGACGCTCAGGATCTGGTTAGTTTTGGCAACACGGTCCTCAGCTTTGGTTCCGTTGAGCAATTCGCGGACGGCATCACCAACGTGGCGGGCGAGGACTTCCGGAGACAGTTCTGTCTGGACTTGAACCAGCTCTGGCTGAAAATCAGGGACCAATTGCAGCCGCTGCCCCAAATTGTCCGTGTGCAGCAGCTCGTACAGTCCCTCGGCCAGCAAATTAGCTGACTCTCCCCCATCAAAAGTGTTCACTTCGCCAGGGTATTTGATGGGTGCGACAAAAACGAACCGTCATACTCTCTGCAATCCCGCAGCAACTCCTGAGAGCAGGTAGCTTGGAGATTTCATTGCATTCGCAGTAGGGCCCCACTGCGCGTTGCATTCCACCCGAGCCTGACTTTAGCGTTGGTCAGCTAGCTGAGCAGGCAGTTTGGAACCAGTTGATGGCGGACTTGCCGGACGACGTGGTGCTGGCGCATTCAGTTCAGGTGCGGCATGGCAGGGCTGAGCACGAGCTCGTTGCGCTGGCGATGTAACTTGTAGCGGGTGGGAGCCAGCCGGGTTCGTGGCCGCGGATTTCAGCCGTGGATTACAGCGGCTGGCGTGGAATCGGCACGGTGGTGCAGCATCCTGATGACGCCGGTCTCTGGATTGGCGGCTCGGCACAGTTGCCGTTCCTCGGTTCGGATGACGTAGCCACCCGCGGCCTGCCGGCAGCACTGGGTGAGGTGTCCGCCGTCGTTAGTTTGTGCAGGGTTGGTCAGGATGCGGCTCCTCTCATAGCAGCCGAGAATCATGCGACGTTCTGGCTGATTGACAGTGCTGATCCGGCTGAGAATGCACATCTGGACTTTGTGCTGCGAGATGCGGCAGAAGCCGTGGCCCGATTCCGTGCCGAGGGGCACACGGTGTACCTGCACTGTGTACAAGCTGAGAGCAGGACGCCCACAGTGGCAGCTCTGTATGGCGCAATGGTTTCGGGCGGGTCGGAATTGGAATCGTTGGAACGGATCAGCCGGGCGCTGTCCAACGCACACCCGAATGGAGCATTCATGGACGTGTTGCGGGGCACTGCCTCGGTATCTGGGTATCGGCCTCTTACCGAAACCGACTGCAGGCCGCCCTGTTTAGCTCGTCTTCGTCTGCAAGAGGTCTTTGCCATGCTTCCACAGAACAACATCCATGATGCGAAGTGCGGATGCATCAGGAGCAACACCCGCTTTCTCCTGAATCTCCTTCAGCCGCTCAGGCAGTCCCGATCCATCTGTCAGCAGTTCGTGCCAGGTGATCCACTGCTTGTCTGAATTCTTCATTTCCATCACTGAACTGATCACGGAATCGCAAATAGGAATCAACCTAGGGCGCTTGCGGGCCATAATTTTGCTCGCCTTAGTGGGGCCAACATCCCAACGCTCCGCATCAGATTGGCGAAGAATCCGCCAGAGCTGAATGGCGGCGCTGCCTTAACCCAGGGTAGAGGCGAACTTCTCAGTAGAAACGCTAGCAAGGTCAAGGTCAGCCGGGATCTCTATTAGCAGCTCAGAAATTTTGGCCTTGTGAGTTTCCAAAATCCCGATGGCAGCAGGTGCGGGGACTTCGACGGAGAGGAAACCCACGGGAATCAAGTCATCCGCTGTAATCGTATTGACCACCTCAGGGGCATCTCCACCACCCGCCCATGATTCAAAACGAGCGCCAGTCTGTATTTCGCCACGCTTGTAGGTCTTGGTGTAGTACTCCTCGACCAGTTCGGCAGCCTGGTCAATATGGGCGGCATCAAGGATCATAGGTAGCTTCATGGTCTCAATGAACCACGGGGGTTCAACATCGCACGATTGTTACGGCAACAGGGCCACCATCCACCATCCACTTAACAATGCCGGTGTTTACTTTTAGGCTCCCACTCGATATCCACATCAACCACTCAAGTAGTGTCAGCGGGACATCAGCGGTGCATCGGGGACGCTGCATCTGGGTTGTTGTGCGGTCCCTCGGAGCGGACGTTGTGGACCTCCGCATCGGCTCTATATTGGCGCTCAAACACAAGAATCAATGCGGTAGACAACTCGCAGAAATTTTGTCCTCATCGGGTCGCTCCAGCCGAGCACAAACGTCTCTGTGCATACGAGCACGTAGAGCGATTCATTAGAAGCAGCTGGCGCCCTATCAGCCCATTATTCTTGCCGGCCTCAGCCACTGCTGGTCTGAGTAAGGCAATTTCTGAACACATCGAATCGTGACTCACCAATCTTGTCAGCACCACCCTTGCGTCCAGGAGAACCGTTGATGACAGCACACTGAGAGGTGACTACACCAGTGCCTGGCAGCCTTAGCTCAGCTTGCCGCCCAGGCGTTGGCGCATCTTGGCACTGGCCTCATTCAGACCCACAATTTCCACGTCTTTACCCAGCCGCTGGTACTTATCCGTAATAGCGTCCAACGCCGCAATGGTGGAGGCATCCCACAGATGGGACGCGTGCATGTCAATAACCACATGAGCTGGATCCAGTACGTAGCTGAACTGGGTGTACAGGTCATTGGAGGAGGCAAAGAACAGTTCCCCATTGACTACATACGTGACGCTTTCCTCCCCTGTGGCCATGATCCGTTGCACGGTGACAAAGTGGGCCACGCGCCGGGCGAACATCACCATTGCCGTGACAGTGCCTACACCCACCCCAATGGCCAGGTTTTCCGTGGCAACAGTGGCCACCACGGTCACCACCATGACGAACGTTTCGCTCTTGGGCATGGTCCGCAAGGTACTCAGCCGGATGCTGTGCCAATCAAAGGTGGCCCAACAAACAAAAATCATGACAGCCACCAGTGCTGCCATGGGAATAATTGACACAACATCGCCCAGAACCACCACCAGCAATAGCAAGAACACTCCTGCGAAGAAGGTGGAGATGCGGGTGCGGGCGCCGGAGGCTTTGACGTTGATCATGGTCTGGCCGATCATCGCGCAACCACCCATCCCACCAAAACATCCGGTAACAATGTTGGCCACGCCCTGCCCCCACGCCTCACGGGTCTTACTGGAACGAGTATCTGTGATGTCATCCACCAGCTTTGCGGTCAGTAAGGATTCCAACAGACCCACAAAGGCCATGGCCAGTGCGAACGGGAAAATAACCTGCAAGGTCTCCCACGTGAAAGGCACCTGCGGCAGGTGCAAGAACGGGACGGAATCAGGCAGCTCGCCCTTATCTCCCACTGTAGGAACCACAAGGGTGGCAACCACCGCGATCACCGTCACAACCACAATGGCCACCAACGGGGCAGGCACGGCCTGCGTGAATCGCGGCAACACAAACATGATGATCAGCGCCAGCGCCACCAGCGGATATACCAGCCACGGGACACCAAGGAGTTCCGGCAGCTGGGCCATGAACACCAAAATGGCCAAGGAGTTCACAAACCCCACCATGACAGAGCGCGGAATGAACCGCATCAACTTCGCCACTCCGGAGATACCCAATAGGACTTGGATGACGCCAGCCAAAATCACTGCGGCAATCAAATAATCAACTCCGTGTGACTTCACCAACGGGGCAATCACCAGTGCAACGGCGCCCGTGGCCGCAGAAATCATGGCAGGACGCCCGCCCACAAACGCAATGGTGACAGCCATGGTGAAGGCCGCAAAAAGCCCCACTCGAGGATCAACCCCGGCAATGACTGAGAAGGCAATGGCTTCCGGGATCAACGCCAAACCCACCACCAGCCCGGCCAGCACTTCAGTCTTCAGCCGGCGGGGTGAGCGCAAGGTTCCCCACACGGACTGACGTTGCTCCGGAGTGAGGGTTGAGGCGGGCTCTACTTTTACGGTTGCCACTACTGGTTCCATTCATGATGAGAAAAAGCCCAGTCAGCGCTGCGCCCGTTAAACCCTACCTTAACGTAATGGTAGGGTTTGTCGCAGAATGAGGAGTGACCCACCCATGACTGAACGTGAGGCCATCACCATGCACATCGGAGAACTGGCGGAGCGCACCGGCTTGTCCCTGCGAACCATAAGGCACTACGACGACGTAGGCCTCCTCCCAGCGACCGCGCGGACCGAGGGCGGCTTCCGCCTGTATACCGAGGCCGACCACGAACGGCTCTTAACGATTATGGCTATGAAACCCCTGGGGTTCTCTTTGGAGGAAATGGCGGAGATGCTCTCTCTTCTTCCCGCCCTCACCGACAACCTAGGCAATGACTGTGCCGCAACAACAGAACGCTTGGAATTCTTTCGCAACCGAGCCACCCACCAGCGCGAAAAGATGATTCGTAACCTGGCCGCTGCCGATCAATTCATTGCATCATTCGGCGGCTGATCTCCGCCCACAACCCAGGCACCGGCTTCAAGGCTCCCGAATTTTCTGGGTTGGCGCGTAACTGTAGGATCAACGCCATAGCTAAAGGCATATGCACAGCAAAAATCTGAAGGGGATGGCACCATGAGCGCACCAACAATCCGAAGATCAAGTGATCTAACGCGGCAACTTGTGGTGGCCACCAGCGCCGTCATTGCTGTTGTAGGTTCCTTCATTGGATCCGGCGCAGCAGGTGGCACCCCCATTCAGAATGCCTCCAACGGGGCCTTGGCTGCCGATGCCACACTCATCGCCCCAGGCGGCTCCGCCTTCTCCATCTGGAGCGTGATCTACCTTGGATTAATGGCCTACGCGGTGTGGCAGTTCCTGCCCGCCCAAAAAACCTCAGAACGCCACCGCCTTCTGGGCTACTGGGCCGCGGCCTCCCTCATCCTGAACGCGGCTTGGATCCTCAGTATCCAATTTGATCAGCTCTGGCTCAGTGTCCCCATCATCATCTTTTTGCTTGCCGTGCTCTCACGAATTTTTGTCCTCCTGTTACACAACAAACCACGCAACACCCTCGATGCAGTGCTCACTGACGGCACCATGGGCTTGTACTTGGGTTGGGTGTGCGTGGCCACAGCCGCCAATATTTCCGCCGTCCTAGTAGCAGCCGGATTTGCTGGCTGGGGGCTAGCGGCCAACGCCTGGGCCGTTCTGGTCCTTGCCGTTGCTGCAGCAGTCGGTATTGCCCTGGCCCTGTACGGCCGCGGCCGGCTCTCCCCCTCCGTTTCTCTATGCTGGGGCTTGGCCTGGGTAGCCATAGCACGGACCAACGGGGACCTCGTGTCCACGCCAGCTGCGGTGACAGCCGCCGTCGGGGTGGTAGCGGTACTAGCCGTCACTATTATTACGCGCATCAAGGCCATCCGGGGCTAGCATAGGGGGCATGTGCGCAGCCTGTGATTCAACGCCGAAACCCCCTCAGCTCAAGTCCACGGCCCCGCCGGCACTATCTTCAGCGCCAAGCGGTGAAGTACCTGGCGCTGCAATGCCAACCACAGCTGCGTTGAACCCCGCCTACTGGCAGGATGAACACGGCGATGCCGAGATGCTCATCAGCGGTGGTCCCATCATTACCATGGACCCGAACCGTCCCGACGCCGAGGCCGTTGCCATCCGTGAAGGCCGGATACTTGCGGTGGGCACTATGGAAGAGCTGCGTGGGCTCGCCGGCCCCGGGACAGAACGGGTGAACCTTGATGGGCGCACGCTGCTGCCCGGGCTCATCGATCCGCACATGCATTCCTCCATGGTCCAGCTCAATGACTGGGTCAATATCAGTCCCATGAACACGCCCACAGTTGATGAGGTCTTTACCGCGCTTCGCAACGCCCCTGCTACATCAACAGGGTGGGTTTTGGCTCAACAGTTTGATCCGAGCATCACCGAAGGCCACCCCGTCTTGACCTTGGAGGTCCTTGACAGGCTGGTTCCAGACCGGCCGCTTTTGGTGTTGGAAAGCAATGGACACATTGCCTATGTGAACTCGGCAGCTTTGGCCCGGGCAGGGGTGGATAAGAATTCTGTTGACCCGCCGGCTGGCCGCTACACCCGTGATGACCGCGGCGAGCTCACAGGCCGCCTCGAAGAGTCTTCAGCCTTGGCTGCCTTTTCCCAAGGCCTGCCGTTTGTCACGGGGGATGCTGCCACAGCACGCATCCGTGACCTGCTGTGGCATGCCGCTAGCAAAGGTGTCACGCTCCTGCACGATTGTGGGATCGGATCCATTGACGGCACCGCGGATCTGGCTGGGCTTGAGCAGGTGCTCGACGCCGATTCGCCCGTACGTTACCGGGGCATGCTCGTCTCTACGGCCTACGATGCGTGGATGGGAATGGGGCTGCGGCCAGGATTCGGCACTGACCTGTTCAGGGTGGATGGCATCAAGGCCTGGTCCGACGGCTCAAATCAAGCAGGCACCGGATTCCAACGCGAACCCTACCTGGGCCAAAAAAGCCGCGGTTCCTTGAACTATTCACCGGAGGAACTGGCAGGGGTGGTTCTGCGCGCCCACACCGATGGGTGGCAGCTTGGGGTACACGCCAACGGCGACGCCGCTATTGACGTCACCATCGACGCTTTTGAACAAGCCTTGAAAGCCCATCCCCGTGCCAATCACCGCCACCGGATTGAACACTGCAGCGTGATGCGTCCGGAACACATTCAAAGGATGGTTGAGCTGGGGCTCTCGCCATCGTTTCTGATTGGCCATGTCCGCTGGTGGGGCAAAGCCTTCCAGGACCGGCTTCTAGGCCCGGAACGGACGGCTTTTTACGATCCGTGTGCTTCGGCGCTCAGCGCCGGGCTGCGCATCTCCTTGCACAGTGATTGGAACGTGACCCCGCTGGAACCGTTGCGCTATGTCCAAGACGCTGCCACCAGGATCATGACTGAAGGCGGCGAGGTCCTGAATGCCAGTGAACGCATTAGTGTGGAGGCCGCGCTGCGGGCTGTCACCCTTGACGCCGCCTGGCAGTGCGGCGCTGACACCATCACCGGTTCCTTGGAGAGAGGCAAGTATGCCGATCTGCTGATGTTGGAGGAGAACCCTTTGGAAGTGAACCCCGCCTCTATTGAGAGCATTGCTATCTCCGAAACGTTCCTGGCCGGCAAGGCCTGTATCCGCTAGCGGTTTCCCTCATCATGAGGAAATTGGGATGCAGGCACTCTTGGCAAGTAGCCTCTTTTCATGACTGCTGACAAAGCCCCGGACACTAACCCAACGTCCGCCCCCACACCACTGGCTCCTGGTGAGGGGAAACGCACGTCAACTGGAGAATTCGCGCCGGTGGCAGCCGTGGGGTTTGTGTTCTTGATTCTGCGGATTTTTGCTGTCTCCGGGTATGACTGGAACACGGCGTTTGCCGTCAGCACCACCTTGAGCTTGAGCGATGGGCTGGCCTTGGTTTTTGGCTCACTCATGGCAGGGCATGTCCTGGTGCAAATCTTGCTGATCATTGTTCTGCCGTTGCTTATTGCCACATTTTTATGGTCCTCGAGCGGACACCGAGCTACGGTCTTATTAGCCACCACACTGAGCAGTGTCACTCTGATCGCTTTGACAGTCAGCTTCAAAATTTGGTGGTTGCCGCTGGCAACCGCAGCTGTTTTTGGAGTCTTTGCGCTCACCCGCGCCCTCCCGGTCAAGCACTGGCTACGGCGCGGGTTTGGGGTGGCCATGGCTGGCGTTGGTGGGGTCACCGCAGTTGCAGTGCTGATAGTTGCCGCTTTCATCCAGACCCCGTGGGTCCCGCATGAAGCCATCATGACAACCCACGGCCCCGTCAGTGGCTATGTCCTCAGCGTGGATTCGGGATATCTCAACGTTTTGACTGATGAACACGAGTTTGTCATTTTGAATAGCTCAGATGTGATTTCACGCAAATAAGGAGGCTCACAAAGTGCTACCCCTGCGTCTGGGCAGCACTGGTGCAAACGCGATGTGCGCGGACTGATCGAAGAGCTGTTCTTGAAGTAGCCGCTTCAATCCGCTGTTCCTGTGCGACGGGCGTCGATGTCCGCGTCACCATGGCCGCTTCCACTCTTGACGAGAATTGCTCACCATCTGTTTTACAAGAGAACGGCTTACCCATTGGGTAGACCTCTCCGGTGTAGCAAATCAGTGCGGGACCGCGGATAAGCCTCGGGCCAAGAGGGCTCAGTACACTGAAATTATGGATCCAATATTTTTCATTCCTTTTGGCGTAACTTTCCTCATCGCGATCGGCACCGCGTTCTGGATTTATCGCAAGTATGAGAAGAAATAGCTCTTATCTGCGGTTCACGGCGAGCACTGCACCGGGGTACTCCGTCTAGAGTCCCCGTCTCTGGTGTTCGGATCACAGGCCGGAGAGCTTGGGAAAAATTAGCACCAGCAACGGAAGCGCTCACAGGACGTGGTTGGATGGGCTTTATGGAGATTTCCACATGAGCGATCATTCAAGCGCCGGCGCCAGCATCATCATTGCCGACTTCGTCAACATCGACGCGGCCGGAAAGGTCAACATCATTGGTGGTGGCATCCAATTCCTAGGCTTCGACCCAGACACCGGAATGAGCGCACCGTTCTCACTCTTTGTGAGCGTCACCGTCAGCATTCCCGCCTTCGATTCAACCCAAGCCGTGGTGGAGGTGGCGCTCGTAGACACCGACGGCCGTCCCGTCAGCGTGCCGGCAAGCGAGGGACCCAACGTGTTGCACTTCAAACAGCAAGTCGATTTCAGGCACACCATGGCTCCTAACATGCAGCCGCCACCCATGGGCTTCCCGGGCTGCTCTAACGTGGTGCTGAACTTCCCCGGCGGATTGCCTCTGCCCACCGGCTCCGCCTATGAATGGGTTGTGATGCTCGACGGCGCACGGCTCTCCTCCAGCACGTTCTTCGTGCCGGGAATTGCTGACGGCAAGTAGCGTCTCAAGGCTATCCGCGGACGGGCCCGGCATTGCTTGCCGTAACCTGCGGATCCGCTGGCGGTGTCCATTCTCCGCGTGCATCCACAACTGGATAGCCGTTCCGGCACCAGTATTCGAAGCCGCCGATCATTTCCTGCACGGCCACGCCGCGTTGAGCCAAAATGAGTGCGGCCTGTGTGGCGCCATTGCACCCCGGTCCCCACCCATAAACGGCTAAGCGCTTGCCCTCCGGCAGTTCCAAATCCTCTCCGCAGAGGAGCTTCTCCACGGGCAGGTGGATGGCCCCGGCAATATGGCCGTGCCCCCACGAGGCCTCCCTGCGAGTGTCTATGAGCACCATCTCCTCGGAGACCACCAGCGCGGCGGCCGCGGTGACATCGATTTCATACGCCAGCTTCGCTGCCAAAACCATGGCAAGCTCTTCCGGATTCATCGCTTCAGGATCCGGGCGAGTTCTGGCAGCTGTGCGGAGTCCGCGAGGGCAGCACCAACGGCAATAACACTGGCACCTGCGTTCAGGAACTGCTCTGCATTCGCGGTCCCCATCCCTCCCGTGGCAACAATCTTGGCCTGTGGGAACGGCCCGCTCATGGCTTTGAACCACTCCACACCCAAAACGGAGGCGGGGAAGGCCTTCATCCATGTCAATCCGGCACCGAACGCCTGCTGGACTTCCGAGGCCGTGGCAACACCCGGCAACGAGGGCATACCGGCATCAGTGGACGCTTGCACCACAGCAAGGTCCAGCCCCGGACTCACCGTGAATGCAGCCCCGGCACTGGCAGCCTGGGCAACATGCTCAAGGCTTACTACGGTTCCGGCACCAACCTGCTTTCCGCGTTCCTTGCCCGCGGCCACCACGGCAGTCAGCGCCCGCAGATCTTCCTCGGTCTGGATGGGAATCTCTACAAGATTGATCCCCAGGTCCCAGGCCTGCGCGGCCAATGCCAAGCTTCTCTCTACACCCATTCCCCGCAGGATCGCCATGAAGGGCTGGCCTTGGAAGAGTGCCGTAAATTCATCATTGCGTAGCATTTGTGCGCCTTTCGTTGATTCAAGGTTTAGTGCTGGGACCATTCATAACGCTGAGGATGGCTACCGCTCGGGATGGCAAATACTTGGCATGCTTAGAGGTCTGTCGGGACGTCACTAGTGGAGCGCAGCACCAGGACCGCTTGCTCATGGCCGCAACGCAACTGTTCCGCTGGGCTCAATCCCCGCAGACAGGCGGAGAGATAACCAGCGGCGAAGGCATCTCCGGCGCCAATAACTTCCACCACTTCAGTGGGAATGGCTGCTACAAAGTACCTCTCACCATCACAAAATGCGGTGGCTCCCACATCGCCATCCTTGATCACAAGTGTTTCCGGGCCTGGCAAAAGTTCACGTACCTCTTGCGGTGTCCGTGTCCCCCACAACTCAAATGCCTCATCTAGGCCTACAAAGACAATGTCCGCTTTGGCTGCTATCTGAAGCAGTTGCGCAGCCGCATCCCTTTCCCCCCATAGTGCCTGCCGGTGGTTGACATCAAAGCTCAACTTCCCCGGAAGCTGCCGCACCCGCTCCACAACACCGTCAATGAGGGCCGCACAGCTTGCAGAAAGCGCAGGGGTGATGCCGGAGACATGGACGTAGGCGGCCTCCTCCAGCGGAAGACCCACCAGCATTTCCGGTCCCATGTGTGAGGCTGCGGACCCAGTGCGGAAGTACTGGACCCCCTTCCCCGGATCTTTGAAATACACACCAGTGGGCGCTGTAGGGTGAATGCTCATCCATTGCAGATCCACCCCACCATTGCTGACCTGCCGGCTGAGGCGGCGGCCCAAGGCATCGTCACCTAGCTGGCTGACCCAGGCTGTACGGTGCCCTAATGACGCCAAGTGCAGGGCCACGTTAGACTCCGCACCGCCGGCACCTAGGTGGAAATCCACGGCATTTTCCAGCGGTACGGCATGGGTGGGCGTGACGAGAACCATCGATTCTCCGATGGCAACAAGTTCTGGGATTGCGTAGTTTCGCATGACCCAACTATCAGGCAGTTGTGCGCGGATTGCAACAGTGTTGCATTTGTTGCACACTTTAATCGTCACGCAAACGCCAGTCACTGGCATTTGCGGCAAGTCCCGAGCGATTTATAGCAACGAGCACGCCACCCAGCCAGCCCTAGGCGGTACCCAGAAATAGTTTAGGTGTTGCATTATGCGCACACGCTGATGCATTCGTTATACAAAAGAAACATTTATGCGGCCCACTCGTCGATGTGATGCGCAATACTATTTTCATACCACCTGCAACGACTGTTGCATATTATGCACAAGGAGGAAATTTGATGTCACGCCTTAAAGCTTCACTTGCTATTGCAGTTGCAGCATCTTTTGCCCTAACCGGATGTGGCGGCAATAATGCCGAGACCGGATCTGCCGGCAAAGGAGGCGCACCTTCGGGAGAGTTGTCCTTCGCTACTTGGCAGTTCTTGGAACCAAATCGCGGCGAGAAGATCTTTGAAGCCATCAACGGCTTCACCACCGTCAATAAGGACGTCACCATCAAGAAGGTGGAAGTAGCCCGCGCAGACTATGAAAAGACCTTGAGTACCCAGTTCGGTGCCGGAGCAGGTCCGGATATTTTTGTCATCCCGGACGCCTTCTTCCCTCAGCTCACTGACGCCGGAATTCTGGAACCGCTCGATGATGTGGTTAGTGCCGCCAATGCGCAGGGCTTCCGCGACATCAACAACAACTACAAGGTGGACGGTAAGCAATACGGTGTGGTCTGGGAGGTAGTGCCGTATGCAACGTTCTGGAACAAGGACATTTTAGAGAAAGCCGGCGTCCAACCGCCCACCGACGTCAAGAGCTTGATTTCCGCTGCAGATAAGATCAAATCCGCCACCGGCAAGACCGGCTTCACCGTCCGCCACCAGATGAATGAGGAAACACCGTGGTGGACCGACTTCTCCAACTGGGTGTTCGGCTACGGTGGAGCCTGGTCCGATGGCACCAAATTGACCATTAACTCCCCCGAGAACGTGGAAGCTCTGACGGCTTTCAAGTCCGTCTACGGGGCCCCCGGATTCGGTAAGGGACAGGACGCCTCCACCTACCGCTCCGCATTCTCTGCTGGTGAGCTGGGCATGGCAATCGATAACTCCTCTGCCGTCATGACTCTTATTAGCGATAAGGTCCCGGCCACCGGAATCGGTTCGGCAGTGCTGCCGTTCCCAGCCGGCGGCTCCGCATTTGCCGGCTTCTCCATCGGTGTCAACGCCAACTCCAAGAACAAGGACGCCGCCAAGGAATACATCAAGTGGCTATTGAGCAGCGACGCCCAGCAGACCATGGCCAACACCTTGTTCCCATCTGCTACAGCCACCAACGTTCAGGCCTCAGCAGATTTGACCTCTGCCAACCCCTGGGTCAGTGCCTTCTCCGAGCAGGTCAATAACGCCAGCAGCGTGAACATCAAGGGCTTCGACGTCAAAACCGCAGAGATCCGCACCCTGGTTCTGACGCAGGTAGAGCGTGCTCTCACGCAGGACGTTTCCCCGCAGGCTGCTTTCGATGAAGCGCAGAAGCAGGCTGAAGCACTCGTCAAGTAGGGCTCTGTGGGTGGCCGCCTCATGGCTGCCACCCACAGCACCTTCAGGACCACAGCACCTTGCGCACCCTAAGGAATCCCATGACCACGTCAACCAGGTTGGCCAAGTCCGTAACACACCGAGCCGGGGCAAAACGCCGGCGCTGGAGCTACGGCCCCTACCTTTTCATTGGGCTCGCCGTAGCCTATCTACTATTCTTCACGGCCTTCCCGCTATTCACCGGCATCCAGCTCAGCTTCAAGAACACCAAATTGCTCAACCCCACCGGCGGACAATTCGTTGGCTTTGAGAACTACTCTTCGCTTCTGAGCAGCGGAAGCTTCATGAAATCCGTATGGACCACACTCATCTACACGGTAGCTTCGGTGGCTGGCTGTCTTTTTCTCGGCATTGTTTCCGCACTGGTCATCAACAGCGCCATCCCGGGCCGCGCCTTAGCCCGCACCATCATGGTGCTGCCGTGGGCCGTGCCCACAGTCGCAGTGGCACTGGTGTTCCGTTGGATCTACAACGACACCACTGGGGTTTCGGGCCAATTCACCCAAGCACTGGGCATGGGGCAGATCGGCTGGCTCACCGACCCCCAGTACGGGATGGCCGCCGTGGTCATCCCTACCGTCTGGAAACTCTCACCCTTTGTCATGCTGGTGGTCCTGGCCGCGCTGCAATCCGTGCCTGAGGAGCTTTATGAAGCTACCAAGATCGACGGCGCTGACGCCCTGACAACCTTCAGACAGATTGTGCTGCCGCAGATTGCCCCCACCATTCGCGTGGTGGCATTGCTCATGACCATCTGGTCCTTCCGGCGCTTTGAAATCATCTGGTTGATCACCGGCGGTGGACCCGTAGATGTGACCACAACCATTGTCATCAATGTCTACCGCCAGGCCTTCAACAACGGCGCCTTGGGCCTTGCGGCCGCCGCCGGCGTGCTCGGCCTGCTGCTGTCCCTGGTGGTCACCGTGGTGTACTTCTTCATTGAACAGCGCTCCAACAAAGCGAACGGGGCCTCCTAATGCTTGCTCGACGAAACCTCTCTTTGGGCGTCCGCGCTCTGCTGGCACTGATCCTGGTAGTTCTGGCGGGTTTCCCCGTCTACTGGATGATCAACACTGCAATGACCCCGGCCAGCCAGCTGTATTCAGGAAACCAGAACCTCATCCCTGAGTTCAGCCGAACCTTGAGCACCTTCCAGGTGCTGGTGGGTGATTCTCCGTTCCTGGGGTGGCTGGGTAACTCCGCCATTGTTGCTGGCGGCACCACGCTTTTGAGTCTTGTCATGGCCGCGTTGGCCGCTTATGCGCTCTCGCGCTACAAGTTTGCTGGTAAGGGCATTTTTGCCTTCGGATTCTTCGCCACACAGATGCTCCCCGAAGCGCTGCTGGTGGTTCCGTTGTATTCCATGTTCATGTCCTTGGGACTGCTGAATGAGCTCTACGGGCTGGTCTTGGTCAACACGGCCTTTGCCATGCCCGTGGCAGTGTTTTTGCTCAAATCAGCCATGGACACTGTGCCTTTTGAAATTGAGGAATCGGCCCGCGTGGATGGATGCAACCCTCTGACCATCCTGCAAGTGATGTTTATTCCGCTGATTGGCCCCTCCCTAGCTGCGGCCGCTGTCATCACCTTCTTTGACGGCTGGAACGAATACCTCTTTGCCACCACCTTCATCCAAGACTCCTCGAGCTGGGTGGCTTCCACCGGTCTGGCCTCCTTTATTGGCGAGTTCAGTACACCGCTGGACAGCGTCTTCAGCGCAGCAATTGTGTTCACCATCCCCGCCGCAGTCTTCTTCCTTCTGATGCAACGCAAGATTGTTTCCGGCCTGACCGCCGGATCCGTGAAAGGTTAAACCGTGCCTTCCCTTACCTTCGACAATGTGACCAAGAGCTTTGGCAAATTCACCGTGATCAACGATTTCTCCGCTGAGATTGATGAGAACGAGTTTCTGGTCCTGCTGGGCCCCTCCGGCTGCGGCAAATCCACCATGCTGCGCATGGTTGCTGGCCTGACGGAAATCAGCTCAGGCGAGCTGAAATTCGGTGACGAGGTGGTCAATGACCTCACCCCCAAACAGCGTGGAATTGCTTTTGTGTTCCAGTCCTACGCCCTCTACCCGCATATGAGCGTGCGCTCCAACATTGCCTTCCCGCTGCTTATGGACAACTTCCGTTGGTGGCATCACATTCCGTTTGTGGGAGGTGCTGTTCGCCGTCAGCTCATGAAGCGCAGCGACATTAAGGACAAGGTGGAGCGCACGGCGGAGATGCTCGAACTCACCGACTACCTGGACCGGCGGCCCAAGGCACTCTCTGGCGGGCAGCGTCAGCGCGTGGCTGTGGCCCGGTCCATTGTCCGCGAACCGTCCATTTATCTCTTTGATGAGCCCCTCTCCAACTTGGACGCCAAGTTGCGCATGCAGATGCGTGCGGAAATCTCCGCGTTGCACGCCCGGGTGAAGAAGACCTTTGTGTACGTCACGCATGACCAGGTTGAGGCCATGACCATGGGTACACGCATTGCTGTGATGAACGGCGGGGTGATCCAGCAGTTGGGCACACCGAGGGATATTTATGAGACACCCGCCAACGTGTTCGTGGCCCGCTTCATCGGTTCACCGCCCATGAACATCTTTGCCGCCACGCTCACCGATGACGGTTTGAGCGTAGATGGTGTGCCGGTCACAAACTCGCACCACATTGCCCACGTGCTGCGCTCACGGGACCTTCAGGGCGTCTCCGTGGGTATCCGGGCCGAGAAATTCTCCGTACTGACCTCCCCCGTTTTCACCGATCCGGACGCGCTCAGCTTTGCCGCCCACACCATGCTGCTAGAACACCTCGGAGCTGAAACCGTGGTGGGCTTCAAGGCTGGGCAGACACCCGAACGTGTAGATGTGGGTGCGGCCGCCTCTCACCAGTTGCACTACGCCCGAATCCCCGGGGAACAGCACTATGAGATCGGTGCCAACTGCCAGGTGCGGTTCAAGGACTCCGACATTCACCTGTTCCACCCCGAAACGGGCGAACGGATTGAGCGCTAAACCATGACCCACACAGCCCCCACTCCCCCACCCCATCGCACCATCCTGCGCGGAGGCACACTTCTGGGCGGCGCTGACTCAGGAGGCACAGCGTTCGACGGCGGTCACAGCGGTCCGCGCGTGGCCGACGTCGTGCTGGTCAATGGGCGCATTGAGAGCATTGGACAGGCCGTACAGCTGCCCGGGGACGTGGTGGTGGAATGTGCCGGGAGGCTGGTGCTACCCGGTTTTGTGGATGCGCATTCCCATGCGGATGCCGTTATTTTTGATCCGGCGGTGCAGCTTGCGCTGCTGCGTCAGGGAATCACCACGGTGATTGGAGGGCAGGACGGAGTCTCCTTTGCACCCGGTGATGGCAGGTACGCCAGCTCCTATTTTGCCGCTATCAACGGCACCCATCCGAGTTTCAGCGGCGGTGGGGTGGCGGAGCTACTGGCCTGTTATGAGCGGGCCACACCCCTGAACTTTGCGTACCTGATTCCCGCGGGAACCGTGCGCTGGGAAGTCATGGGGCGCAGCACAGCCGCGCCCACGGCAGAGCAGTTAGACCAGATGTGCCAACTGGTGGAGCAGGGTCTTGCCGAGGGTGCCGTAGGGCTGTCCAGCGGTTTGGACTATGTACCTGGCATGTTTGCCGACGCAGCGGAAATTTCCCAACTCTGTGTTCTTGTTGCCAAGGCGGGCGCCATCTACGTCACCCACATGCGCGGTGGCTACGAGGCAAATTCCAGCGTGGGAGTGGAAGAGATTCTCGCCATCAGCGTCGCTTCCGGTGTGAAGGCGCATATCTCGCATTTCCACGCCACGGCGCCCATCATCTCCGCCATGCTGGGCGAACTTGCGGGGAAGGGAGTTGATGCCACGTTTGATTCCTATCCCTACACACGCGGCTGCTCTCTGCTGTCCATGCCCATGCTGCCACCAGAGCTGTCGGTGAAACCGGTGGAGGAGATCATGGCTGCTTTGTCTTCTCCGGAGCAGCGCGCTGCCATCATCGCAGACTGGTTTCCGGCGGTTTCCCGCAACGCAAGTCTGGGATCGGAATGGCCCACCATGATGACTTTGGGGCACATTGCGGCGCCCGAATTCCAGTGGGCGCATGGGCTGACACTTGCTGGTGCGGCAGAGAATGCCGGTCAGGGGGTGGCCGACTTTACTCTGGATGTTCTGCTGCACTCGCGTCTGGAAGTCAACGTCATCATGGCTGTGCGCTACCAGCGCGACATGGCAGAGCTGGGAACCATTATGTCCAGCCCGCTGCATCTGGGCGGCTCCGACGGTATCTTCATAGGCGCCCACCCGCACCCGCGCGCGGCCGGGAGCTTCACCAAGTATCTGCGCACCTTGGTCCGCGAGCTACAGATATGGACATGGGATCAAGCAGTACAACATCTATCCACCGGTGCCTGCGAGCGCTTCGGGTTGGGGCAGCGGGGCCGGATTGCGCCTGGCTGGGTTGCGGACGTGATTCTAGTTGATCCGGAGAAGGTCTGCGATACCGCTAACTACCAAAATCCTGCGCAGTTGGCTGTAGGAATCGATGACGTGTTTGTGAGTGGAGTGCATGTGCTGACGAACGGTACGTTAACGGGCGCCCTCCCCGGCAAGGCCGTACAGAGAAGCGCGGCTGTACAATAAATTTCAATGTTGCAGTATCTGCATCAATCTATATTCCTTCTCGTGTGAGGCATCCAATGTCACAAAGCGTCCGGCGCGCAGCCAAGATCATCGACTCGATTGCCGAGGACCCTAAAACGGTCATGGAGCTGGCGGAGGCATTCTCCCTGCACCGCTCAACCATGTTCAGGGAACTGCAATCTCTAGAAGAAGTGGGATATGTGCGCCGGCGCAAGAACGGCAGCTACTCTCTGGGTTTACACCTCATAGCACTCTCGCGCAACGCCTTCGATAATTTGGATCTACGCGAGGCGGCCCACGAGCACATCCGCAAGCTGCACCGCAAGGTGGGCAACACCATCCATTTAGCCGCGCTCATGGAAAATAGCATTGTGTACGTGGACAAGGTTGAAGATGCCAGCGGTGTGCGCATGTACTCACGGATCGGCGCCTCAGTACGCCCACACTGCAGCGGCGTGGGCAAGGCGATCCTCTCTCACTTGAATACCTCCGAACGTGATGCCATTCTCGGTGACACCCAATGGGAAAAGTTCACCGAAAAAACCATTTTGACCCGCCCGGCGCTCGACGTGGAGTTGGCTACCATTCGCCAACAGGGTTGGGCAGCGGACGACGGCGAGTTCGAGGACTTTGTCAATTGCGTAGCCGTGCCCATTCAAAGCTCCGCCGGGGTGGTGGGAGCCATGTCACTGACAGCCATCCGCATGGTGGCGGATCTAGAACAGCTCAAGCTCCAGCTGCCGCTGATGCAAAAGACCGCCGAGCTCATCTCACGCGAGCTCGGCTAAATACCGGGCAGCTATGTCCGGCCCTATTGAGAGGAACACCATGTCCAAAGAAGCCGTCCACACCAACAACGCACCCCAGCCGGCTGGGCCCTACAACCAGGGCATCACTGCCAACGGGTTCTTCTACAGCGCCGGTTTTGGCCCCCAAGATCCCCGCACCGGTGACATGGCCGCTACGGTGGGTGAGCAAACCCGCCAGGTACTGCGCAATATCTCAGCTGTACTGGCTGAACGCGGACTGACTCTGAACGATTCCGTGAAAGTCACGGCACATTTGCAGAACCTAAAGGAAGACTTCGACGAGTTCAACGCCGCCTATCAGGAGTTTTTTTGCGCCCCCTTCCCCGTGCGCACCACTGTGGGCTCCACACTGTTCGATATTTTGGTGGAGATTGATGTGGTTGCTGCGTTCCCCGAGAAGGCCTAACCCTAGCCCCGGCAACGTGGTGGGCGTTAGTGTGAAGCTATGAGCAAGCATCCAGATTTTGATGACAGCGATTTAATTCACGAGCCGGCAAAGCCGGACCGTCTGGCCCAGGTTTATACCGAGATGGTGACCCCTGACATCGCCGAGATAAATGATCACGCAGCCACCCTGGAAGAAGAAGCCAAGACAGAGCCGGAACGGCTTTAGAGACTTCCTCATCGGGGCGGCACGCTGCGTGAGCTTCCCGGCGCTACCACCGGGCACCCAGAAACTGGGCGGTAAGAAACTGCTGCCGAGACTAAGAAATTCGTTGCCGCAGAAAACGTCCTACCGTATTGCGCCTTTGAGTACTTGCTTCCCACACCTTGCCCACCACCTCTGGCATTCTTGAAGTACCATGGCAGCTACTCCGCGCACCCCACAAACACTCATCTACTCCACACCAACCCGGGTTCTAGGTGCGGTGACGTGGACATTGTGCATCTTTTTGTCAGTGAATCTGATCCTGACCGGAACGGTGCAAGCCATCTGGGGATTTTTGCCATGGCTGCTGCTGGTTGGCTGGACCATCTACATTCTGTTGTGGCGCCCGTGCCTGCAAATCACCTCCGACAGCATTCTGGTCCGCAATATTCTGCGCGAGCACACCATCCCCTTCAGCGAGCTCACCGCCGTCCGCGTCCTGCAAACCACCAGCTTTGACACCACCGCGGGAAGGATCCCTAGTTGGGGAGCCCCCAGCATCGGAAAACTGGGCCCCCGCGCCCTCACCGTCCCGCACACCAAGGTTGTCATTCAGGCTGCGTGGGACGCCTGGGAACTTCGGCAACCAGAGATGGACGACGGCGCGGCCGCCTCCGCGCCCCACCCACCAACAGCGGTGACCCGGCGCTGGAACGTGGTCCCCGTCGTCGTAGGTCTCTTGAGCGTAGGGCTGGTTCTTGCCAGTGTGCTGAGCTAAGCCAAAAGCCCGGCCCACCCATGAAGGGTGAGGCCGGGCCTTTGTTGAGCTTGAAGCGGGTTGGGTTAGCTCTTGAATCCGATGCTGGTCCAGTCCATGGATTCGAACTGGGCGGCACCGTAGTTGACCAGTCCTGTCTTGACGCCCAAGGTGTTCGGGGTGGGTGTCAGCGGGATGACGGGGGTGTAGGCGAAGATTGTCTTGTCAATCTCGTTGGCCAGTTCAATGCGCTTGGCGGGATCCAGTTCCGCATTGGCAGCGGCCCACATCTCACCGAGTTTGTCATCGGTAATTCCGGTGAAGTTCTGCCCGGCATCGGCAGGGTAGAAGATCGATTCGGCGGCGGCCACCGGGAAAGCGGTCCCGGACCAGGCGAAGCCGGTCAGCTGGAAGTTGGACTTGAGCACGTAGTCGGCAAAGAACTTATCGGCAGGTACCGTGTCATTTTTGAGCGAGATACCAACAACTTGCAGGTTGGCCTGGATCTGTTTGAAGATCTGTTCAGAAACAGGGTTGTTGGCGTCCAAGGTGTAAATAAGTTCCAGCTTGGCACCATCTTTTTCCATCACCCCGTCGGAGCCCTTGGTGTAGCCGGCTTCCTTGAGCAGTGCCTCCGATTTGGCGGTGTCATAGCCAATGACGGCTGTTGCATCATCCTCGTAGCCCTTCTGACCAGGCATGAAGATGTAGCTGTTTTGATTGGCCACGGGGGCGCCGATAGGAGCTAGGCGGCTGGCGGAAATAGTGTCCCTGTCAATGGCGCGTGCCACGGCCTGGCGGACCTTAACATCTGCCAGCGGACCCTTGGAACCGTTCATTGTCACATGGTTCCAGGTCAAACCACCGGACTGCTGAATGGCGCCGTCTGCGCGCTTCTTGGCGGTGTCATAGTTGTCCTTGTTGGTGCCAATGCTGACAGCATCAAGTTCCTTGTTGGCGTAAGCCTGGGCAAGGGCATCGCGGGAGATGACCTTCATGATGATCTTCTCCAACTTGGGTTTTTGGCCCCACCACTTGTCATTGGGGACCAGGGTGACAACTTGGCCGGTGGTGTCCACCGTACCCACCTTGAACGGGCCCGTGGAAGGCAACGGCTTGGACTTGTAGCCCTCGTTGAAAGCCTTCACATCGGAGGCAACGGCTGCGGGTAGGACTGCTGCGGTAGCGGACCCTGCCGTGCTGCTGCCTAAAATGGAGGCCCAGTCAGCGTTCTTGTTCTTGAAGGTGATCTTGAAGTTAAAGTCGGTGTCCTCCTTGGTGACAGTATCAATGTCTTTGAAGACGTTGTCACCCACAATTTGGTAGTCCTTGTTGGTGCCATTATTGGCCTTGATGGTGGCGGCGTAATCCTTGTAGGTGATAGGTGTGCCGTCTTCCCACACAGCTTTGGGGTTCAATTTCACCTCTACAACTTGTGGGTCTTCGCTGAGCAGCTTGACCTCGGTTGCGTAGTCAGGGTCAACTTCCCAACCGCCGTCAACCGTGGTGCGAACTGGGCCGCCTAAGGTGGGGTCCAGGATTTCGGCACCGGCCTTGACGTTGCCGTCAACTTGGAGTGTGTTCCAGTTATCCGGCAGCTGGTCAACAGCCAGAGTCAAGGTGCCACCGTCCTTAACGGAAGCATAATCAGCGCTTACCCATGCGGTGGTGGGCAGGGTGGCGGTCTCAGCAGCGCCCTTGCTGCTGTCCACGGTGGGCTTGTTATCGCCTCCGCCGCCAGCGCTACAACCTGTCATGGCCAGGGCAACCGCCAAAACGCCGGCTCCCACCATCTTGTTAATATTTTTCATTTCTTCCTCCCATTGAATGGTCCCCGGTGGGTCATTGTTCTTCTCCCGCGGGGTTCGGTGGCTACGGTAAGTTCTTGGGGGTGTTCACGAAGGCGCGCAGGGATCATGGCATCCCGGCCGCCAGCAAGCCGATTCGCTCAGCGTGGTGGCAGGCCACCACGCTGTTTTGCACGGCTCGGGGTTGTGGATCCTGGGTCCGGCACTGTTCCTGGCCTGGAGCGTCCATGAGTTTGTACAGAGGGCAGCGGGTGCGGAAGTTACAGCCCGTGATGTCCTCGGTGGGGCTCGGTAGGTCCCCCTCGAGGAGGATCCGGGTGCGGCTGCGCTCCACGGTAGGGTCTGGGACGGGCACGGCCGAGAGCAGAGCCTTGGTATAGGGGTGTTGCGGGTTCTCGAAGATCGCTTCCGCGGGCCCGCTTTCCACGATCCTGCCCAGATACATGACGGCAACGTTGTCAGAAATTTGCCGCACTACCGCCAAGTCATGGGCCACGAACAAGTAGGAGAGCCCCAATTTCTCCTGCAGGTCCTGCAACAGATTGATCACCCCGGCCTGGATGGAGACATCTAGTGCGGAAACGGGCTCATCCAACACCACAATCTTCGGGTCAGTCACCAAGGCCCGGGCAATGCCGATGCGTTGGCGCTGCCCTCCAGAGAACTCGTGCGGATACCGTGAGGCCATTGACGGGTCCAGCCCCACCAGATCCAGAACGGCCCGGACCTTTTCCAGCCGGTCCTTGGCAGGGACACCGTGAACGGTGAGTGGTTCCGCCACGAGATCCTGCACGGGTAGCCGCGGGTCAAGGGAGGCCATTGGGTCTTGGAAAACCACCTGTATTTCCTTGCGCAGAGCCTTCCGTTCCCTGGCAGTGAGCGTGGCCACATCCCGCCCGTTGATACTGACCTGCCCGGCTTGAGGCTTGGTGAGTTCCAAGATCTCCATGACAGTGGTGGACTTCCCACAGCCGGATTCACCCACCAGTCCCAAAGTTTGCCCTGTCCGCAGGTCAAAGCTGACACCGTCCACGGCCCGCACGGTACCTATAGTGCGTTTGAACACCGAGCCCCTAGACAAGGGGAAATGGCGCTCCAACCCCGCCACATCCAGCACTGTTTTAGGGGCCACTTGAGCCCGTTGCGCAGCGGCTACGGGTTCGGGTACAGGGTACAACTGGGTCCGGTCCAGCTCGCCGGAGGCAATCTCAGCCACGCGCAGGCAGGCGGCAGAGTTCAACGGGTCCTCACCGATGACTGTCAAGGGCGGCTCGGTGGAACGGCAGGCCTCAATGACTATCGGGCACCGGGGCGCAAAGGGGCACCCTGGCGCCAGGTTGCTCAATTGGGGCGGACGGCCCTCCAGCGGCACCAGCCGGGTATGCCCGGCCGTGGCCAGGTTCGGCATGGAACGCAACAACCCCACGGTGTACGGCATGGACGGTGCGTGGAACACTTGATCCACGGTCCCGGTCTCCACAATCCGCCCCGCGTACATGACGGCGAGCCTGTCCGCATTCCCTGCCACCACACCCAGATCATGGGTGATCAGCACCACGGCTGCACCTGTCATGTCCTTCGCCTTCTGCAGCACTTCCAGGATCTGCGCCTGGATGGTCACATCAAGGGCCGTGGTTGGTTCATCGGCGATGATGAGCCGCGGATTGTTTGCTATGGCAATGGCAATCATGGCGCGTTGGCGCATACCGCCGGAAAATTCGTGCGGGAAAGCTTGGGCGCGGCGCTCCGGATTGGGGATGCCCACCACCTTGAGCAGTTCCACGGCGCGTGCGTTGGCGGCAGCTTTGGAGAGCTTGCGGTCATGCAATCGCAGAGCCTCAGAAATTTGCACCCCAATGGTGTAAACGGGGGTCAGCGCCGAAAGCGGGTCCTGGAAAATGATCGAGATTCCTTCGCCGCGCAGCTTGGACATTTCCTTATCGCTGCGACCCAGCAGTGATTTGCCTTCAAAGAGGATATCTCCACTGATTTTTGCGTTCGAGGGCAGCAGGCCCATGACGGCCAGCGAGGAGACAGACTTTCCGGATCCAGATTCACCCACAATCCCCAGAAACTCACCCTGGTCCACATGGTAGCTAACTCCCCGCACGGCTGTGACTGCCCCGCCCGGCTGAGGGAAGGTGACATGGAGGTCGCGGACCTCCAGCAGGTGGCTCGATGCGTTGGTGGAGCTCATTTCATTGCTTGCTGCGGTGTCGATCAGGTTTTCAGTCACGGTTGACTCCCGAGGTCGGGTCTACGGCATCTCGGAGCGCATCGCCAACAAGGCTGGCTGAGAGGACTGTGAAGACGAGGATGGCTGCGGGGAAGATGAACAGCCAGGGGCGGGTGGCGGCTGCACTCTGGCCTGCCGCCAAGAGGGTGCCCAAGGAAACGTCAGGGGCTTGGATTCCGAAGCCGAAGAAGCTCAGGGTGGTCTCACTGAGGATTGCAGCACCTACGCCAAGCGTCGCGTCGATGATCAGCAGCGAGGAGACGTTGGGCAGCACATGCCTGCGGATGATGGTCCAGGTATCCACACCCATGAAGCGGGCGGCCTTGATGAAGTCGCGTTCGCGCAGCGAGCGGGTTTGGGCTCGGATCACCCTGGCCATGATCATCCAACCAAAGCCTGCCAGAAGGAAGATCAGCGCCACCCAGGACAGTTGCTTGAAAATGGGGCTGAGCAAAATGAACAGGAACAAGCTAGGCAGCACCAATAGTAGATCGATGACCCAGACTATTGCCCTGTCCCACCAGCCGCCAAGGTAGCCTGCCACGGCGCCCACCACACCGGCAACAATGGCGGCCAAGGGACCCACCAAAAGGCCAATGATCAGTGACTTGCGCAGGCCCACAATGGTTTGTGCATAAATGTCTTCGCCAATGTCACTGGTGCCAAACCAATGCAGACGGCTGGGACTTGATCCCATGTTGTAAACATCCAGATCCGTGTAGTTCCAGGCGTTGGGAACCAGGCCAAAGATGGCCCACAGGATGATGGCTCCCAGGCCGATGATGCCCACCCAGAACCGTGGTGTGCTGCGCAGCCGGGCCATGACCAGACGCAGACGGGAGACAGGCTTTGCCGAAAGCACCACGTCAGGAGTTAGCGCAGCAGCATCTGGTGCCGGCATTTCATCAAGCATGGACATGGCTACACCCGCACTCTCGGGTCAAGGGCTGCATACACAACATCGGCCAATGTTCCGGCTATCAGGATCAGGATGGCGTTGAACAAGATGGCCCCCGTAAAGGCATTAATATCGCTTTGAGAAATCGCTTGAACCAGCAATTCGCCCATACCGTGCCAGCTGAACACAAGTTCGGTGACGGCGGCACCGGCCAAGACCGTGGCGAAGGAGTAGGCAAAGTAGGTGGACATGGGGATCAGGGCTACCCGGACGCCGTGACGGACAAGAGCCGAACCGCGGGTTCGCCCCTTGGAGCGGGCGGTGCGGATGTAGTCAGCGGCCAGTACATCCAGCATGGCGCTGCGCTGGTATCTGGAATATCCGGCAGCGCCCATGAGGGCCAGCGAGATGGTTGGCAGCAGCAGGTGCCCTGCTCGGTCCCAGAATTGGACCCACCAGCCGCCGTCGAGCCCTGGGGTGTATTCGCCCGTGAAGCTGATCAGCTGAACACCTAGGAAGTTATTGAGCAACGTGGCAACAATCATCAACAAGATGCCCAGCACAAAAGATGGTGTGGCAAGAATGGTAAAGGAGGCTACGGAAATGGCTTGATCACTGAATTTGTATTGACGCACAGCGCCCCAGACACCCAGGGCAACGCCCACAAGAGCTGCAATGACGGTGCCAAAAATCAGCAGCCGCAGACTGGTTCCGGCGCGGGCCGCGATCTCACTGATCACGGACGTGTTATGAATGGTGTCGCCCAGGGACCCTTCGGTTACGAGCCGCACAATCCAAGCCCACAGCCGCTCCACCCAGGGGGTGTTCGGGTTGACGCCCAAGCCATCCAGGATGGAGTTGATGGTGGAATCACTGGGGCGCGGATTACGGCCAAGGTAGCGCGCAGCCGGGTTCAAGATGATGCTGGCCAGGACATAGGCGCTGAGCGTGGCGATGGCTGAAAGGATCGCGTAATTAATGAAGCGCTTGGCAATGAACCCGATCATTGCGGGGGCCTTACTTCAGCCTTGAGGGGGATTGCACCGGGGCTGACCGGGGCCCGCCATGATGCCGAAAGTAAGAGCATGTAACCGTCCTTGACCTGATCCACCGGCCCCGCCATGGATGGTGGCAGAGGCTTGCGTGAGCCTATATTTCCTTGGGTGAAAGACAGGAATGTAACCCGGCTCACACTCATTGATGCAAACATACCCCAGTGAACTTTCACTACGGCCAAGCAAATTGCCCAGCCCCGGCAGGACTGTCCGATCGGATCAATTCGATCCGATGGCACCCCTAAGCCATCAGCTTTCAGCAAAACCCTTTTAGTAGCATTCATCCAAACGAATAGGAATAATGTGGCTCAAACGTTACTCGCAGACTCAAATGAGATGATCCAAAAGGGCGTAACCTGCCACCCCTGAGCCATTGGCAGCATGGGCGCGCTGTAAGGTAAGTCACTACTACGATCCGGTACGATCCGGCGCAAACGATGGAAGGAGCCCCATGCCTGCACAGAAAAACAGGAAGCGGCTCCCGGCACCAGAGTCCCTCAGCCACCCCGCCCCAGCACAGCCCGCGGCGGAACACCCTGCCGTGGAACAACTCAGTGGCAAAGCGCTGGCTGCGCTCCTGATGGATCCACAGCGCAACATCACGGTGCTAGTCATCTCCCACATCCCGGAACAACAATTTCGTATTGATCCGCATGTGCTGGCCGCCCGGCTGGGTCAAGAAGCCCGGACCTTCATGGTGGTCAATGGGGATGAAACCCACCAGCTGGAAAAGGGTCTGCCCTCGCGCCTCCACATTTACGGCACAGGAGCCCGGGTCTATCCGCACGGCGAGCGATGGCTGGAGAGAGTTTCCCGTCCTCATCTTTTGCACCGGAGCACCGCATTGCCACAGCTGTACGACACCCTTGAGCATGAGGTTTTAGCTGCCCAACGCTTCAACCCATCACGGCCCCACACGGCTTCCCTGCCCGTGATTTCGCCAGCGGTGGTCAAGGGTTTCCCGGGCGAGGATAGGGCTCTGGTGGAGCTACTTCCTGGCGGCGAAACGGCCCTCATCTGTAGCGAGGATTTACTACCCGGTATTCCGCTGGATTGGCTGGTGGCAAAGGGCCAAGAGCTCACGGGAGTACTCAATCCGGCCACCAATGTTCTGGACATCAAGGCTCTCCTACTGCCCCACCCCTCCCCCGTCACCGTCTACCAACAAGGTGATGTGGCACTGGGCCGTGTCAAGTCCGTCAGTCCCCGCCACGCCTGCGTGCAACTTTGGCCTGGCAGTGATTTCCGCATTGGCGTGGAGCGGATCTCCTCCAATGACCTGGATTCAGCCGAAGATCTACTGACCGAGGGCGAGGTGGTCCGGGTCCGTGTTTTGTATGAGAACGGTGCGGTCCGGCTCTCCATGCTGGACGTGGACGACGACGAACCAGCCGTCCGCGCCCCTGCTCTCCTGCGCGGGGGCCCGCCCTGGCTGGAGGCGAACCGGCCCTACGCTTCCATCTTCACCACCGGCACGGCCGTTGCCTCCCCTTCCTCCCAGGCCCCCCTCGATAGCGGCGCTGCGGGTCTGACCGGCGTCGACCTTTCCCACCAGGAATCCCTACTCAGCCCAGCTCAACGACGCTCGGCGTTACAAAGCACACAGATGCAGCTGGAGTCCGCCCGCCACACCATTGCCGAGTTGCTGGCGGCGGCGAAGCGGCAGGGCGCTACGGATCAGGTGGCCCGGGCGCTGCAGGATCAGCTCAAGGAGGAGCGCCGCGGCTCCGGTGAGCTTGCCCGAGAACTGCATTTGGCCGAGCATCAAGTGGAGGTCCTCAAAACGGATCTGGCCAAAACGCGCGAGGCACTGGTGCAGGTCCGCAGACAGCGCCGTTCCGCCACGTCCAGGACTGAAAGTACGCCTGAAAAACTGTTTCTGGATCCGCAGGAGCAGTTCAATTTTGATCTGCTTGCGCTCTGGGCTCGGATGGTTCCTGCGGCCGAAAAGCGTCTCCATCCGCTGGGAAAATTCAGCAGCAGCCCACAGTTCCTGGAGTCGTGGGCGGCGCTGACGGAGCAACAACGCAACAAGACTTTGCGTGCCGTGGTGGATCTGGTGGCTGACCGGGCGGGACCGCTGCGCAAACGCGAACCTCATGTTCTGCGGCTCAACGACGGTGCCCATGCCGCCCCCACCCGTCGAGGCGAGGACGTGTGTTGGCGCCTCTATGTGGAGCAGGGAACGGCGGGGGCGCTGCGGCTGCACTACTGGAAGCTGCAGACGGGCGGCTATGAACTCCATGCCGTAGTACCGCATGACGTGGTGAAACCGTAGCCGGTGACGCCCGTAAACTGGACAGTCATCGAGTCCTCAATGACTCCTGGCATTCTTTAGGTACAAATATTTGCATGACGCGCAGCATGAGATTTTCCAGCAGTCGTTTTCTGGCCGCAATGGGGCTGACCGCCGCGATGGTTTTCGGCACCACCGCCTGCAGCGGGGACACCACAGACTTCCTGCGCGAGTTGCTTTCCGTGGATGCCAAGATCAAGTTGATGTATGACGTTGAACGGACGGACAAGGACGCCCGCATACTGGCTGCCGTTTTCACCTCAAGTGACGCATTTGTCAGCGCTGAGATCGCCAGGGTGGGACTTGGCTCAGCCGTAACCGTGGGCAAGAACTCAACGTTCCTCCCACCTGTCCACGATGCGCAAATTTCTGCAGCCACACAATCCTTGGATACTGCAGCCCGGCCACAGCGGGCTCCACAACAGCAGCAACGGCCGCTGTGATCACAGTGGCCGCCCAGGCTGCCGACGCTGAACGGATCCGCAACCTTCCACCCGTCTACGTTCCGCCAGCTCCGGCACCTTACGTTCCGCCTGCCTACCAGCCCACGGCGCAAGACTCCGGCGGCGGTTACCCCGGATACACTGGACCCCGGTGCTATGCGCCCGGAGGAAAGACGTACAGGCCGTGCTAGAACTGCTGCGAACGGAAGGAACTGGTCCCATCATGGGTCAAAAAATTGAGCTGGTCAGGTTATTAGATGACAACGGCGCTGAGATGGGCAGCGCGGACAAGTCGCTGGTCCACACGGCACAAACGCCCCTGCATCTGGCCTTCTCCTGCCACCTTTTCGATTCCCAGGGCCGCACTTTGCTGACCCGCCGCGCGCTCACGAAGCTGACGTGGCCGGGCGTATGGACAAATTCCTTCTGCGGCCACCCAGCCCCGGGCGAATCTTTCGAAGAAGCGATCATTCGCCGCGCCGCCGTGGAATTGAACATCACCGTGACCAACATTCAGCCGGCACTTCCGGACTTCAGGTACCAGGCTACGGACGCGTCAGGGATTGTGGAGAATGAAATCTGTCCCGTTTTTACCGCTGTTTATGACAGCGATGCCCCCCTCACACCCAACACCGAGGAAGTGTGTGACTGGGCCTGGAGCGACGTGGTGGACGTTGAGGAAGCAGTCACGGCCACGCCGTTCGCCTTCAGCCCTTGGCTGGTGGAGCAACTAGCCGAAGGTGTCTACACAGGCGGGCGCCTGCTCTCCTAAGCACTGCTTTGTGGATTCTGCTCTTCCGGTCACTGTTTCTTGCTCACTGTTGCTTCGTCACTGGACCATGGCTGCGCTGTGTTCCCAGAGCTGGAGCGCTAGTGCGGGATCTTGTGCTTGGCGGCTGGTCTTGGTCAGTTTCCGGCGCACGTAGTACTCCCCCGGAGTCCAATCAGTACCCGGTTGCGTGGTGGCAAGCCACACGAGAGTATCCGCGCCCTCAGCTGAGGTAAGGAGGAACTTCTTGGCCACCGAACTGTACATAAGTTTGATGGGGCCCGCCGAATCCGCTGAAAAGTTGCTTCCCACTATGCCCGGGTGAAAGGCAACAGCATTAACTCCGTGGTCGCCGTAGCGGCGCTGCAGTTCCTTGGTAAAGAAGATGTTCGCCAGCTTCGCGTTTCCGTAGGCGGCGTTGGTGCTGTAGTGCTTCACGGCGTCGAGGTCATCAATGTCGAACTTAGCCATCACCTTGTGCGCGGCGCTGGAGGTGTTGATGACAGTTGCCCGGTCAGCTACGAGCTTCTCAATCAGCAAGGTGGTCAGCAGGAACGGTGCCAGGTGGTTGACCTGAAAAGTTTTCTCATGCCCGTCAACTGTGACTTCGCGATGCCCCATGACGCCGCCGGCGTTGTTGGCCAGCACATCGATGCGCGGATACTTCGTGGACAATTCAGCGGCCAGCGTCCGCACCTGGTCTAGTTCCGTGAAGTCGGCAACGAAATAATCGCATTCCAGCTCGTGGGCAATAGCCTTGGTTTTCTCTGGTGAGCGGCCCACCAGCACCAGAGTGTCCCCCGGGTTGGCCAACATTTTTGCGGCGGCGGCGGCGCCAATACCGTCACTGGCACCTGTAATAACTGTTGTACGTTGCATTGCGCATCCTTAGAACGGATTTCAGCATACATCCCCTAAATTGGGACCAGCTGACAACGTACCCAGCGGTAATTCCGCCGGTGCTCACCTTGGACTTTCTCTATGCGCCTTGCTGGACGCCAGAGCTGGTGCTTATCCTCTCAAGTCCCTGGCTAACCCAGCTGAGCATGAGTTCAAGGCGCTGAAAAAGCATTGCGAAGGAAATACGCAGACACGGCAAGCCCTCAATCATCATCAGGTTGTTCCGGACCAAATCATCAGCTTACCCCGTGGGGGTTGTCATGATGGGCGGCGCCGTTGGCCGCTGACTCTATGAACCACTCACCCTGGAATGGGACGCCCATGAGCTGATGCCACATGGGGGCGGATCGGCTTTTCCAGAACCCACAACCTCGATTGCGCGGCTTGGCTGAAACACGTCCGCTTCGCCTGATATTGAGCAAGCCGGACATCCAATGGGTCTGCTCCAGGCAGTCCAAAGTAACCCCGCGCCAGCTTCGGACCAGGCCATGCGCATACCGAACGTGGCATCCAGGCTCGTGGCATTCTAGGCGGAACCAGCAGAAGGCCGGCTCAGGGGTGCGTGTCCGTACCACTTTCCGGGCCCTCGATCATCCGTGCCACCTGCTGCTCGAGGGAAGCTAAGGTGACGTCGGGAAGCACAATCACGCCATCGAGCTCACGCCGGACCCGTTTGATGGCCGTTTGGCGTTCTGCCGCAGTGGCAGCATCGTTTTCAGCGATGTTGATGAGTTTGCGGGCCGTCCCCAGCCGTTGGCGTTCATCAGTGCTGAAGCCCGAGTCCTTGATGCGGCGGGCTTCCATTTCAGCCACGTCAAACGCCACAGCGAAGGCGTTGACGGCGTTGCGGTAATCGTCCCACCTGCTCTTGGACGGAATCTCAGCGACATTGAGCGGACGCAAGCCATCGGCGTCGCGCTTGGCCCGAAGAAAGGCAACGGTCAGGGGTTCGCGGACGTCACTCATCATGGGAAAGTCAATAAGTTTGGCAATATCAAGCTCGTAGCGCAGCCAGCGCCGGTTGACTTCATCGTGATCAGCCATGACCTTCTCCACGTCCGCGGTGGTGACATCCGGATGAGCAGGCGGGACCTTTTCCTCCGTGTTGTGATGGATGGAAACGTCAAGCCCGGCAACTTCGGGATGTTTAAGCTTGTACATTTCGATCTTGCGCTCATGGGCACGATCACGGGAGGAAAGTAGCGCTTTGAAGGCACCTACCCCCATGCCCCCGAGAGGGAAAAGTAACCACCAGTACGCGGCAAATAGTTGTGGAAATGACATAGCACCATCCTGTCACCTTGATCACAAGCTACCTAAGGTTATGTGTGGCAACATGTGCTCACAGGCCTGACAAACGCTAAAACGGCGCGGCGGCCAGCTTGCGAATACCGGCCGAGGCATTGAAGACCAGTTGGTAGGAGACCTCAACGATCCGTTCCACGTTAACAGCAGCGCCCTCGAGCACCGCGTCAAGGAGCATGTTGTTAACTCCGCCCACCATGGAGACGGCAGTGAGCCTGGCAAAGTCCAGCACAGTGGCTGGCGAGGCTTTTTCACTGCGAAGTTCTGGGGCGGTTCCAGCGCCCGCATCAGCGCCCGCATCAGTGACCGCCGGCCGTTCTACAGTCCCTTCCGGGGAAACCCCAGCCAACAGCAAGAGCATGGCCATCGATTGGCCAGCAAATTCTTTCAAAATCTCGTGACGCTTCACTTCAAGCTCAGCAGAAACGCCAACCACTTCCACCAACATGATCCGGGCATGGCGAGGATCCGTTAACATAAATCTAACAACTGCGCCCAGACTGGCCCGGATGGCTTCGTGCAGCGTCGCCTCAGGATCCTGCAGAGCGGACTTTACGTGTTTCATCAACTTAATCGACAACTGGGCGTAAACAACAGTGAGTAGATGCTCACGAGATTCAAAGGACTCATAAAAATAGCGTTCACTCAGACCCGCGCCCTGGCACAACGTCTTAACCTTGGCAGCGGAGTAGCCCACAGTGCCAAAGACTCCCGTCCCCGATTCAATGAACTTCTGGTACCGCTCTTGGGTCCGCTCGGATGGCTCCAAACCCGAATACCGGCGCCCACTTGCGCCCCCGGCACAGGGTGTCTGCGGGAGGTCAGCGCTGGGAACAAATGAGTGCTCATTCACGAGGCTGATTCTACCGGGCGTGGTCAACGAGCCCGCAGACAGGCCGTGATCTGTGACCGGCGAAGCGTGACACAATGGCTGTGACTTAATATGACAGCAAGCACAGCCCCTAACAGCGAACAGCACCGGGACCACGAGCCGGAACGGCCCGAGCGTCCTGCTAAGCCTGCGCACCAGATACCCGATGTACCGCGCCGGCTGTTCTTACTCACCATGGGCGCAAGCGCCCTCACCACGGCTTTTCAAGCCAACATTGCATTGGATGCCCGGTTCACTGAGCGCAGCCAGTACCGCATCACCACCCCGGACAATGACGAGAACAAGCTAGCAGCCGCCCGTTTCCCAGGAAAGACCTGGTACTTGCTCGGTGGATTCCGGGTCAGCTACCGCGATGCCGGGCGCAAACTTCAAGCACTGCAACCGGCCATGAACCAGCGAGCCTCAGCATCCTTTATTGGCTATTCCAACGAGGGCATTGACATAGCCTCGCTCTTCATCGCCATCCAGCGCGATGTTTTTGCACGCAAAATAGACACCGTGTATTTCTACGGAGACAGCTTTGGCGGGATGGCCGCCGTGGTGCTGGCCTCTTTGTTGACCCAGATTGGGGTCAAGGTGCGGGTTATTGTGATGGGCTCCAGCCCCAGTGATGTGGCCGATACCTTGGACCCTGGCAAGGAATACATCTCGGTAGCAGGCAAGGTAGTGCCCTATCTGGGCATAATGGGCCGCCTGGCCGCCGGGCTTTTGGGCGGCCTCGCTAATCCCAACGGTCAGGGCATGTATGAAGCAGCCCGCAGCGGTGTGGCCCGATCCTTTGACCCAAACAACAATTCGCTCATTCTCAGCACCACCCAGGCCACGTTTCTGCAGGCCTTTCCCCGCCAGTACGACGGCGGTGTGCCCACCAGCACGGGGATCGGTCTGATTTACGATCCCGAGGATTTCATTGTCAACGCCGCCCAAGCAATCCGCGGCTGGGAATCACTGCTGCCGAGCAACCCGCACTTTGTCTATAACGTCCCGCACACGGGCCATGCCAGCCCTGAAATCCATCCCGAGATTTACCGCACTGCACTCATGGTGGTCCTTGACACGCTGGATCCGCCACCACTGACGGTAAAACCCGAGCAACCCATTTTCTAGCTGTGAGCGTGCCCGCAAGTTAGCACTTAGCTGCCTTGCACATCAGCACTTAGCGGCGCTGTGTCTGGGCAAGCAGTTCCTCAAACGGCAGGGACGAAGCCTGGCTCATCTGCCGCTGCGCCCTTTTGGTCTTGTGATCGGGATTCCCGGCACGGTGCTCCTCACCGAGCAGAACGGCAACCAGCTCGGCAGCCCCCTGCGCGATTCGCTGCTCGAGTGGGTCAGTGCCGGATCCGCCCCAGTCCTCTGGGGAGGCATAAATGGCGGTGGGCATGGTGTTGGCACGCAAGTAACTAAACAGCGGACGAATAGCCATGTCAAGAACCAGGGAGTGGCGGGAGGATCCACCAGTTGCACCGAAGAGAACAGGCATGCCGTCAAGAATTTTCGGATCCAGAATGTCAAAGAAGGACTTGAACAGCCCCGAGTATGAGGCACTGAACGTGGGCGTTACAGCGATCATGGCATCGGCCGCTTCCACACGCGCAATGACCTCTGCCAAAGTAGGCCCGGCGTAACCGGTGACCATGTTGTTGGCAATGTCAGTGGCGTAGTCGCGAAGATCAATAACATCAATGACCGGCTCGGCTCCTGCAGCAGAAACGCGCGAACGCACCTCGGCAGCTAGTTGATCTGCAAGCATCCGTGTACTTGACGGAACGCCCAGACCGGCTGAAATAACAACTACGGTACGCTGCACATCTACTCCTTGTTTCATGCGTTTGCATCTACCGGAGTCAACGGCTGTGCTGCCCGGGTTATTCCCGTCCAGCACAGCCAGATTCGACGGCGCACGGCGCTACGCCCGCGCTACTCTCCGCAACAACTCAGGAGCTACTTACTTCAGGAATTCGCGCCCGGGCCAGCGGGACACCGCAGAAGAGCGCGTCATGAACGTGTCATAGTCCATTCCGGGCACCACACCGCGCCACATCTTCTGGGCCAGCAACCCGAAGGCAGGCTCCATCATGGCGTGCATGACGTGCTCGTCATAGTCCTTGAGAACAAGATCATTCCACAGTGCGCTGGCTGCCCCGAGCAACTGGGGGTGCTGCGGGTAGAGGTTCTTGCCTTCACCAAAAACGTGCGGCTCCCACGTATCGAAGAGCAGCTGCCCGTCCAGCGCACCACCGTGGTAGTAATCGGCAAACGGAACAATGTACAACAGATCATCATTGGTGTTGATGATGTTGTAGCCGTCAGCCACGGCGGCTTGGCCGCTGTACCAGTCATTGTTCCAGGAACAGATTGTCACGTCGCGGCTATACCCGCTCTCGGGGTGGCCGGCGCCGTTGGCCATGGTGCTCAGGCTCCCCCAGGCCATGGGTGCCTTGCCCAAGGACCGGAGGTGGGCGCTGATGCCATTGAAGAACTGGCGGTACTCGGGTTCGTGGTCCTTGGCGTATTCATCGGCGCCAAAGTGCACCACGGGGCTTCTAAACCACGGCACAAATTCACTGAACAATTCCTTGACCAGCTCTGTGGCTTCCGGGCGGGACAAATCCAGCATGTCCGAATCCCCACCGTTGAGCCCCAGCTCCGGCTTCCACTTGATGAGCGAGCGGGCGTGGGCGGGGACATCGATCTCGGGGATCAGGTTCACGTGGTGAGCTGCCGCAAGGTCCTCCAGTGCATCCCACTGCGCCCGGGTGTAGCTGCCATCCGTGGCCGCCAGCCCGGCAAACTGCGGGTTCTCGGACTCGAGCCGGAACGCCGCCTGGGCCACATCCCAGCTGCGCTTGGTGTCCTTGGCAATCTCATTATCGTTGAGGTGCACCATGAACGTGTTGAGCTTGAACCAGCCCATGTACCGCACCATGTCCGAAAGGAACGCTGTCTGCGAGAACCGCCGCCCAACATCCAGCATGAATCCGCGTACCGGGTAGTTGGGCCAGTCCACGGCCGTGCCGCACGGCAGTTCGCGGGAGGCAAGCAGCATCTGCAGCAGTGAGCGGGTGCCCCAAAAGATACCTGTCAGCGTCCGTGCTTCAAGCACGACGCCGTTGCCCACCCTGAGCACATAACCTTCCTGATCCGCTGTGGCGTGGTCTGTGCCAAAGTCAACCGCCGGATTCAAGGACAGCACAATGTTCACCCCGGCGCCCAGTTCACCGAGCGCCCCAGGCCCGGCCTGCCCGGCAGTGTTCTGCCCTGAAACTGTGGCGCTAATGCCAGCCACTTCAGCAAACTCCTCCACCAGCTGATGTGCCAGCTCGGCCAGGGAATCATGGTTCCAGTGCACCTGGCAGCCATCGGCCACAGTCACGGTGCCATCACCGGCGCTCCAGCGCTGAAGGGCGGGGACCACCACGGGCCCGTGTGTGCTCGGGGCTGCTGTCTCATTCATGGGTGCATCCGTTTCCGTCTGGGGGTTAAAAACTGTGGATTAGACTCTGTGGGCTAAATTCCGTGGCTTAAATAAGGTGCGCCGGCCCCAGTTTAAGGGACCGGCGGTGGCAGAAGGAGTTCCTCTGCCGGCAGTGCTTAGGCGGTGCTGGCCGTTGCCGCCATTGCCAGCCGCTCCTGCCGGCGCTGGCGCTGGCGGACGGGATCGGCAATGGGAGATGCCATCAGCAGGCGCCGGGTGTAATCGTTCTTCGGGTTTTCCGTCACCTCGGCGGCGTCCCCCATTTCCATGACTTCTCCACGGTAGAGCACACAAACCCTGTGACTCAAGTGCCGAACCACGGCCAGATCATGCGAGATGAACAGGTAGGCCACGCCGGTCTGTTCCTGGATTTCCAAAAACAAGTCAAGGACCCGTGCCTGGGTGCTCAGATCCAACGCAGAGACAGGTTCGTCGCAGACAATCAGCTTAGGTTCCATGGCCAGGGCCCGGGCAATGGCCACGCGTTGGCGCTGGCCGCCGGAAAATTCCCGTGGCAGGCGCGTCCCTGCATCTGCGGGCAGATGCACCCGTTCCAGCAGTCCGGCAACTTTGGCCCGGGCTTCTGCTTTTCCTTTGCCCTGGACAATGAGCGGCTCGGAGAGGATGTCCGCAATGGTCATGGCCGGGTTAAGAGAGGTGTATGGATCCTGAAAAACCACCTGAATATCGCGGCTGACCTGACGGCGTGCCGCCCCACTGAGGTGAGAGATGTCCTGCCCGTTGAAGGTGATACTGCCTTCGCTCACAGGCGCCAAGCCCAGGACAGCACGGCCAATGGTGGTTTTACCGGAACCCGACTCCCCCACCAGGCCCACGGTCTCGCCGGCTTTGACGTCCAGGTTGATGCCCTTCAGGACACGCACGGGGGGCTTGCGCCAACCTTTGACGGGGTATTCGGTGACCAGGTTACTTACCTGGAGCAATGTAGCACTCACAGTGCAGCCTCCTGAAGTGGTTCATCTACGGGCCGCAGCAGCCGGGTGCGGGGCGTCTTGTCTTCCAGCCCGGCCTCAAGGAGCATGCGCGTATACGGGTGTTGCGGGTTGGCAAAGAGCACCTCAACGGTGTTCTGTTCCACGATCTGGCCCAGTTTCATGACGGCAACGCGGTCACAAAGATCGGCCACCACACCAAAGTTGTGAGTCACCATGACCACTGCCATGTCTTTTTCCTTCTGCAGTTCGCGCAGCAGATCAAGAACTTCGGCTTGAACAGTCACATCCAGCGCAGTAGTGGGCTCATCGGCGATCAGAACATCCGGATCACACGCCACAGCGCCGGCAATGAGCACACGTTGTGCCATGCCGCCGGAGATCTGGTGCGGGTAGGAGTCAAAAGTACGCTGCGGATCGGCAATGCCCACCCGATCCAACATGGCCAGCGCCTTGGCCTTGGCGTCCTTGGCGGACAGGCCCAACTGCTTGCGCAATGGCTCCACCAGCTGGAAGCCAATCTTGAACGAAGGGTCCAGATTGGACATGGGCTCCTGCGGAATATAGGCCACTTTTTTGCCCAACATGGAGCGCATGGCGCCCTTGGACAATCCGGGCAGCGATTGACCGGCGATCTCAATTGTGCCGCCGGTGACCCGTCCCCCGGAAGGAAGCAGGCCCAAAATTGCCCACGCGGTCTGAGTTTTTCCGGAGCCGGATTCACCCACTAGACCAAGGATTTCACCCCGCCGCACACCCAGGGATACGCCGTTGACAACGTCCTTGATCCCATCCGCGCTAGGGTATCCAACCCGGAGCCCACGCACAGCCAGAACGCTGCCGTCCGGGACCTCATCAAAGCCGGGAACAGGGCTCTGCCCCCCAGCGAAAGCCGCGGGTTCCGGCGCTGCGGGCGTGACGGCGTCGTTCTTCTTGGCGGACTGCTTGGCTGAAGAGGTACTGCGACGGCGTACCCGCGGCCGGTCTTCCAAGGCGTCCCGAAGGCTGTTGCCGAAGATGATCAGTGCGGCGTTGACAACGCCCAAGGCGATGCCGGGCCACAGCATCAGGCCGGGGGCAATGTAAAGGTTGACGAGGGCTTCGTTGAGCATGGTTCCCCAACTGGGAACAGTGACGTCTCCCAAGCCCAGGAAGTCCAGACCGGATTGCACGCCAATGACTACCACGCCGGCCAGGGCCGCGTAAATGATGATGGGTGCTCGGATAGCCACTAGAACGTGACGGCCCAGGATGCGGGTCAGCGACAGCCCGGATACCCGGGCAGCATCAACATAAAGTTCGTTGCGCACGCCGCTGACAATGGCGCGGACCAGCCGGTGGAAGCCGGGGGCCATCAGTACGCCAAACACGGTCATGCTCAGCCACACGTTGGAGCCCCAGGCGGCACGGACGGCCAGCAGGATCATGATGTTGGGAAGGGCAATGAGCAAGTTGGAGACCCAGTCAACGCTGGAATCCAGTGCGCCGCCAAAGTAGCCGGCAAACAAGCCCGTGGTCACGCCAATGGCCATGGCCACAATCAGCGCCAAGGCGGCGCCGCCTAAGGTAATACGGCCGCCGTAAACAATGCGGGAAAAGACGTCACGGCCGGCACTATCCGTGCCAAGCCAATGCTCGGGGCTGGGGCCCAGCAGGGCCTGGCCAATATCCGAGACGGAGGGGTCAAAACGTGTCAGCAGCGGTGCCAGGATGACGGCCAGGACTATGAAGGCCAGCACGCCCAGGGAAATTGCCGCCATGGGAGAGGAGGCAATGCGGGAGCCAAGGCCCTGCCGCTGAGCGGATGCGCTCTTGGGTGCCGCGGTTGCGGGTTCTAGGGCTTGGGTCATGACAACCGCACTTTCGGATTCAGCCACCCATTGATCAGGTCAATGAGCAGGTTGACAATGACAACAATGACAACGGAGATCACCACGGCGCCTACAACGATCGGAATGTCTCCAACACCCGTGGCGTCCACGGCGATGCTACCGAGTCCGGGAAGGGCAAAGACGCGCTCAATCATGACAGCCCCTGACATCAGGGCAATGAAGTTCAAGGACATGACCGTCAGTGTGGGGGGTGCGGCATTGCGCAGGACGTGACGGAACAGCACGCTTGCCTCGGACAGGCCACGGCTACGCAAAGTGCGCACGTAGTCCATCTCCAGTACCGCGATGGTGGCACTGCGCACTTGTTGGGACAGGCCCGCAACAGCGCCGATGGCCAGTGAGAAGACAGGAAGCGTCAGGCTTAGTAGCCAGCCACTGAGCGATTCGCCGAAGGGTGTGTACCCGGTGGCGGGTACCAGGCCCCAGTCAATGGACACCTTGACCACCAGAACAAGCGCCAGCCAGAAGCCTGGAAAGACCAGGCCCGCCACTGAAACCACTTGCAGCAGTTTGTCCAGCCAGCCCCTGTACAGTGCCGCAACTATGCCCACCACAACGGAGATGACGGTGGAGATGATGACAGTGCCCACGGCAATGGAAAGTGTCACAGGGACGCGGGTTGCCAGCAGGTAGCTGACCGATTCGGCATTGAACCAGGACTGACCCAGATCGCCTCGAACCGCACCAAGGAGCCAGTGCAGATATTGGAGAATCATGGGATCATTCAGGCCCAGTTCAGCCTGCTTGGCTGCCAGCTGTTCTACTGAGGCCTGGTCACCGAGAATATTGCGCGCCACGTGCTCGCTGTTGGCAAGCATCAAGGCAAACACAATGAAGGAGGCAGCTGCCACCAATGCAATGCCCGACCCGATGCGCCGGAAGATGTAGGAAATCAAGGGCCAATCCTTGGAAGGTTAGGGTGGCGGGGGGCGGGGATACCGCCCCCCCCCGCGGGGGGGGGGGGTTTTTATTAGCCCGGGCGCAGTTGTATATAGACGGCACCCGCGGGGCGGTCTGGGCACTCACCGGGACGG